>JBBDKM010000026.1:62713-68241 GCA_040879385.1 Thermoanaerobaculia bacterium
CGGGTGCGGTCCCGGGCAGGCACGAAGCCGTTGCACACGACCTCGCCCGAGGTCGGCGTCAGGATGCCGGTCAGCATCTTGATCGTGGTCGACTTGCCGGCCCCGTTGGCCCCGATGTAGCCGACCATTTCGCCCGGCTCCACCGAGAAGGTGACGTCCGCGACGGCGGCCGTCTCCGTGGCCGTGCGCCGCACGAGCGACTTCAGGGCGGCCTTGAGCCCCTCCTGGCGCCGGTACGACCGGAAGACCTTCGTGAGGCGCGCAACGCGGACGACCGGCTCGCTCACGGTTTCGACAACTCCAGGGCCCGTGCGTAGATCTCGCGGGCGGGGCGCTGCGACCGCCTCGCGATCTCCCGAGAGAGCGTCTTCAGCGCCGCTCCGGCGGCCAGCGCCTCGCGGATCCGCGCGTCCACCTCGTCGGCGGACAGCCGCGCGGCCTCGCCGCGACTACCCTCGACGACGACGGTGATCTCTCCGCGCGCCGGGCCGCGATCGGCGAGCGTCGATGCGAGCTCCGGCAGGGTGCCCCGGAGGGTCTCTTCGTGCAGCTTCGTGAGCTCGCGCGCCACGCAGGCGCGGCGGGGCCCGAGGACGCGCGCGGCTTCCTCGAGCGACTCGCGGAGCCGGTGCGGGGCCTCGAACCACACGAGGGTCTCCGCGCGGCCTCCCAAGGCCTCCAGGAAGCGCCGGCGCTCCCCCTGGCGGGCGGGCAGGAAACCCAGGAAGAGGTGGGGCACGGCGGGCAGGCCCGAGACCGCCAGGGCGGCGGCGGGCGCCGAAGGACCCGGCACGACGAGCACCGGGTAGCCACCCTCTGCGGCGGCCGCGACGAGCCGCGCCCCGGGGTCCGAGAGCGCCGGCATCCCGGCGTCGGAAACGAGCGCCACCGTCTCGCCCCGGCCGAGCCGGTCCAGAAGCTCGGCCACGCGGGACTCTTCGCGCGGGCCGGGGCAGGAGACGCGCCGCGCCGCGAGCCCGAAGCGCGAGGCGAGCTTGGCGGTCACACGCGTGTCCTCGCAGAAGATCGCGTCCGATTCGGAGAGCGCCCGGCGGGCGCGCGGCGAGAGGTCCTCGAGGTTGCCGATGGGCGTTCCCACGACGAGGAGACGCCCGCTTTTTTCCGTTTGAATCACCGGGATTGGAAAAATAGCACGGAGCCTGTGGTTATCATCGCGCATGCGCCGGCTCGCGCTCTGCTCCGCTCTGTCGCTCTTGCCCGCCCTGGCCGCGGCGGGGGAGATCGTGGACCGCATCGCGGCCACCGTCAACGACACGGCGATTCCCGAGAGCGAGGTCCGGGAAGCGATGCTCGTCTCGGCTCTCCAGCCGGAGCCCGGCGAGGATCCCGAGGCTTTCCGGGCGCGGGTGCTCGACGCGCTCATCGACCAGCACCTCGAATACGAGGACGCGGTCCGCTTCGGGCCGGCGCCTCCGGACGCGGCGGAGATCGACGCCGCGCTCGAGAAGCTCCGCGAGCGTCTGAAGGCGGAGGGCAAGGACCCGGACGCCGAATTCGCGAGCGCCGGCATGACCCCCGACGACGTGCGCGCCACCCTGGAGCGCCAGCTCATCGTCGCAAGGTACCTGCGCGAGCGGTTTGCCCCGATCGCCTTCGCCGACGAGGCACAGGCGCGCGAGGAGCACGAGAAACACTACGTTCCCGGGCAGACAGCCGCTGGCCAGCCGGCGGCGCCCTTCGAATCGGTCGCCGAGGAGATGCGCAAGCGCTCCTCGGAGCGCGCCTTCGAGGAGGAAGTCGCGAAGTGGTTGAAAGAGCTCCGGCAGAAGTCGCGCATCTCCATCTACCGAATTTCGGGGTCAGGTCTTGACTTTTCGGATCTCCGCCGCGAGCGTGCGGTCGTAGCGCTGCCCTGAAATCCGAAAAATGAAGACCTGACCCCATGGGGATCCTCTGTGGCGTCCTGCTCGCCGCCTCATTCCTCGCCGGGGCCCCCGCTCCGGTCTCGCGCGACGTGGCCGTCCCGATGCGCGACGGGGTCCGGCTCCAGGCCGACGTCCTGCGCCCCGCGGAGACGGGCCGGTTCCCGACGCTCGTTTACCGGACACCGTACGACCGGAAGCACGCCGAGGGAAGCGAGGTCGTGCGGCGGGCCGTCGCCAGCGGCTACGCGGTCGTGCTGCAGGACGTGCGCGGCCGCTACGGCTCGGAGGGCCAGTTCGTTCCGTATGCCAACGAGGGCCGCGACGGATACGACACGATCGAGTGAGCGGCGGCGCAGCCATGGTCGACCGGGGAGATCGGGACGTTCGGTCTGTCGTATCCGGGCGCCGTGCAGTGGCTCGCCGCCGTGGAGTCGCCGCCGCACCTGAAGGCGATGGTGCCGGCGATGACGTTCTCGACGCCGCGCAACTTCTTCTACGCGGGCGGCGCCTGGGACCTCTCCTGGATCGCCTGGATCTGGGACAACATCGCGCCGGACACACGCGTGCGGCGCAACCTCCCGGGGCCGCGGACGGGCAGAGAAGCCCGCGCCGCCCGGGACGGGTTCCGGCCGCCGCTGCCGTACCGCCTGCCGCTGACGGACCTTCCCGAGCTCGAGGACCCCGCGCCCTACTACTTCGAGTGGCTGGCGCACCGCCCCGGAGACGCGTACTGGGACTGGTGTGAGATCCGGGGCAAGTACGGGCGGGTCGGCGCCGCCGTCCTGAACCTCTCGGGCTGGCACGACGAGGCCTACGGGCCCGAAGGCGCGATCACGAACTTCCAGGGGCTGCTCGCAGCCCGCTCGGCCGACCGGGATCCGCGCGCGCAGCTCCTCCTCGGGCCCTGGACGCACGGCGGCGAGGAGTCCGATCGCGCGGGAGACCGCGTGTTCGGACCGAAGTCGAAGATCGACTACGCGGGAGTCGTCCTGCGCTTCATGGACCGCTACGTCCGAGGGATTGACAACGGCCTGGACCGCGACCCTCGCGTGCGCGCCTTCGTGATGGGCGAGAATGCCTGGCGCACCGGCCAGACGGTGCCGCTCGAGGGGACGCGGCCGCTCGCGCTCTATCTTTCGCCGGGCGGAAGGCTCGACTTTCGACCCCCGACTCCCGAGTCCCGGCCGGCTTCCAGCACCTTCGTCTCCGACCCCGCAAAGCCCGTCATCGACCCTTACGGCACGGCCGCCGGCGCTCACGACTACCGCAAGCTCGCCCGGAGCGGCGACGCGCTCGTCTTCGAGACCGAGCCGCTCAGAGAGGGCCTCCGCGTGGTCGGCGCGATCGAGACCGAGATCTTCGCGTCGGCCGACGCGCCGGACTTCGACCTGTGGGTCAAGCTCGAGGACGTCGCGCCCGACGGGACCGCCTGGAACCTCTCGAGTCCCGGCACCGACGTGCTCCGCGCGAGCGAGCGCGAGGGCGAAGCGCGCAAGCTCCTCGGGCCCGAAGAGATCGTGACGCTCCGTCTGCCGAACCTGCGGACTGGCAACTTCTTTCCGAAGGGCCACCGCGTGCGCGTCGTCCTCTGCGGCAGCTTCCTCCCGCACTTCTCGCGGAACCTCCAAACGGGGGAGTCCGAGGCGCGCTCAGCGGGGACCCGCCCGGCGAGGATCCGCATCCACTACGACGCCGCGCATCCGGCGCGGATCGTCCTGCCCGTCGTTCCCGACGAGGAGGCCCGATGATTCGGCGCTACGCAGTTGCCCTGGCGTTCCTGCTGCCCGCCCCGGCCCTCCTCGCGATGCGGGCCGAGGAAGTCTGGATTCCCATGAAGGACGGCGTGCGTCTGGCGGCCACGCTCTACCGGCCCGACCGCGAGAAGCCCGGCGAGCGGCTTCCGGTCGTCCTGGAGTACCTGCCCTACCGCAAGGACGACGGCACTTTCGCCGGCGACTATCCGCAGTACGCCTACCTGACCGCTCGGGGCTACATCGGCGCCCGCGTGGACATCCGCGGCACGGGCCGCAGCGAGGGCAAGCCGCCCGACCGGGAGTACTCGGACCTGGAGCAGGAGGACGGAGTCGCGGTCATCGCGTGGCTCGCGCGGCAGCCCTGGTCGAACGGCGCCGTAGGGATGTGGGGGTTCTCCTGGGGCGGCTTCAACGCGATCCAGATCGCGGCGCGGCGCCCGCCGGGGCTCAAGGCCATCATCCCGATGGAGGCCGCCGAGGACCTCTTCCAGGACGACATCCACTACATCGACGGCCTCTTCCACGTCGACGAGTACGAGCTGTCCATGGAGGTCCAACCGGCCATCACGCGCTGGCCGGATTACCCGCTCGACGAGGCGAGCCTCGCGGCGCGGTTCGACAACGCGCCGTGGTCGCTCCTCTTCAAGAAGCAACAGCGCGACGGCCCGTTCTGGCGGCGGGCGTCACTCGCGCCCGGCCGCTACGACGCGATCGAGGTGCCGACGCTTCTCCTCGGGGGCTGGTACGACGGCTACCGGGACTCGATCCCTCGCATGCTCGAGAGGATGAAGGCTCCGGTCCGCGCGATCGTCGGTCCGTGGAACCACTCGGGCCCCGATTCGGGCTCGCCGGGGCCCCCGATCGACTGGCTCCGGGAGGCCGCGCGGTTCTTCGACCGGTATCTGAAGGGCATCGAGAACGGGGTCGAGAAAGAGCCGCGGCTGGCCGTCTTCGTGCGCGCCTACCATCCGCCCGACGTGAACCTCAAGACGATCCCAGGAGAGTGGCGGTACGAAGAGGGCTGGCCGATTGCCCGGACGCGCGAGACGATCCTCCACCTCACGCCGGACCACGCGCTCGCGGCGGCCTCCGGCGGCGCTGGCGAGCATGCCCTCGCCTACGTGCCGTCGGCGGGCGCCGCGGCCGGATTCTGGTGGGGCGAGCTCCTGCCCGATCAGCGGCCGGCCGACGCTTGGAGCCTCGTCTACGACTCCGAGCCGCTGGCGCAAGACACCGAGATTCTCGGTCTGCCGAGGGCGCAGCTGCACGCCTCCGCCGACGCGCCGCTCGCGAACTGGTTCGTGCGGCTCTCGGACGTGGCGCCCGACGGCCAGGTCACGCTCGTGACGGGAGCCGGGCTCTCGGGCGCGCAACACGAGTCCGCTTCCAGCCCGAAGCCGCTCGAGCCCGGGAAGCTCTACCCCCTCGACATCGAGATGCATTTCACCTCCTGGGTGTTTCCGAAGGGACACCGCGTGCGGCTGGCCGTCTCCAACGCCCTGTGGCCGATGATCTGGCCCACGCCGCACGCCATGACGACCCGCCTGGCGCTCGGCGCCGAGGGCTCGCGACTCGTGCTTCCGGTGATCCCGCCCGATCCTGCAGCCCGCCGCCCGAGCTTCGGACGACCCGGGTCTTCGAAGGGGCCGCCCGGCGTGCGCTCGTCGGGCGGCGCGTGGCCGGGCCAATGGACCATCTGTCGCGACGAGGTCGCGGAAACGGCGCACGGGGACTGGCGGGGTAGCTCGGTCGGCGACTTTCCCTGGGGCCGCGTGGAAGACGTCGAGCACATGACTTACGACGTCGCCGACGCGCGGCCCGAGACCGCGAAGATCGCCGGCGATGCGGTGACCACGATCACGCTGAAGGATCGCGTCCTCTCCTGGCA
>JBBDKM010000026.1:68341-95503 GCA_040879385.1 Thermoanaerobaculia bacterium
TCGCCGGCGATGCGGTGACCACGATCACGCTGAAGGATCGCGTCCTCTCCTGGCACGCGCAGCTGGAGGTCTCGAGCGACGCGCAGAACTTCTACTACCGTCTGAAGCGCGAGCTCCGGAAAGACGGCGTCCCGATCCGCGAGAAGACCTGGCAGGAGACGATCCCCCGCGACTTCCATTAGGGGTCCCACTTTGACAGGGCCCGGGAACGGTGGTATCGCTGCGTCCCAAGAAGGAGGCACCATGAAGCACCGCATCCTGTTGTCTGTCGGGATCCTCGCCGTGTCGAGTCTGCCGGTTCTCGCCCAGGCCGCTTCCAAAGCGGCGCCCGGCGCCAAACAGGTCGCCGATGAGGTCATCGCGGTCACGAAGGCGCAGTGGGCCGCCGAGATGAAGAAGGACGTCGCGGGCTCGGGCAAGAACGTCGCCGACGACTACACGGTGTTCGACGGCGCCTACCCGACGCGCCTGGACGGAAAGAGCCTCACGCAGCGCATCGAGGAGGGCAACGCGGGCAGCAGCGACACGCTCGTGACCGCCGAGATGGCCAACGAAAAGGTCCAGGTCTACGGCGACGTCGCCATCCTCAGCTACAACTACATCGGCGCGTCGAAGAGCAAGGACGGAAAAATCACGCCGACCCTGGCGAAATCGACGCGCGTGTACGTCAAGCAGGGCGGCCAGTGGATGCTCGTCCACGCCAACTTCGCGCCGGTGACCGTGCCCGACTAGGACGGGCCCGGAGGAGGCGCTATCCCGGCGGCCAGGCGAGTGGACGTCCGCCGAGGAGATGGAAGTGGAGGTGGAAGACCGTCTGGCCGGCGCCCTCGCCGTTGTTGGCGACGAGGCGGTAGTGGTCGAGCTTCAAGTCCCGGGCGATCGCGGCGGCGCGGGCGACGACCTCGCCCAGGATCGCCTGGTCGTCGGGGCCGACGTCGGCGAGCCTGCCGATGTGCTTGCGGGGAATGACGAGGACGTGCGTCGGCGCCTTCGGGGCAATGTCGTGAAAGGCGTAGACCTGGTCGTCGGAGTAGGCCGGCTTCGAGGGAATCTCGCCCGCCGCGATCTTGCAGAAAAGGCAATCCTTCATTTGACTCTCCTCACCCTGGCTCCCAGCCCAACGAGCTTCTCCTCCATCTTCTCGTAGCCCCGATCCAGGTGATAGACGCGGTCGATCGTGGATTCGCCTTCGGCGGTCAAGGCGGCGATGGCGAGAGCTGCCGACGCCCGCAGGTCGCTCGCCATGACGCGGGCGCCGGTCAGACTCGCCGGGCCCTCCACGACGGCCCAGCGGCCTTCGAGGCGGATCCGGGCCCCCATCCGCACGAGCTCGGCGACGTGCTGGAAGCGGTTCTCGAAGATCGTCTCCGTGATCGTGGCGATCCCGTTCATGCCGGCGGCGAGCGCCATCCACTGCGCCTGCAGGTCGGTGGGGAAGCCCGGGTAGGGCGCCGTCGCGACGTCGTGGGACTGCAGGGGCCCATCGGCCCGGACGCGCAGGGTGTCTCCGATCATGTCGATGCGCGCGCCGGTCACGGCGAGGTGGGACGTCAGCGCCGCCAGGTGCCCGGGGGCGCAGCGGCGCACTGTGACGTCGCCCCGTGTGGCGGCGGCGGCGAGGGCATAGGTGCCGGCTTCGATCCGGTCCGGAATGACGGCGTGCTCTGTGCCGTGAAGCCGCTCGACGCCCTCGATCACGATCGTCTCGGTGCCGGCGCCCGAGATCTTCGCGCCCATCGCCGAGAGCATCCGGGCCAAGTCCGTGACCTCCGGCTCGAGGGCCGCGTTGACCAGCCGCGTGGTCCCGCGCGCGAGGGTCGCCGCGAGCATCACGTTCTCCGTGCCCGTGACCGTAACCGTGTCGAACACGATCTCGGCGCCCGTCAAGCGCGAGGCTCTCGCCTCGACGTACCCGTGGTCGAGCCGCACCTCCGCGCCGAGCTTCTCGAAGGCCTGGAGGTGCAGGTTGATCGGCCGCACGCCGATGGCGCAGCCGCCGGGCAGAGATACGCGCACGGAGCCCGCACGGGCGAGCAGCGGTCCCAGCACGAGAACCGAGGCGCGCATCGTCTTGACGAGGTCGTAGGGGGCGTCGGCCGAGCCGATCTCGCGAACCTCGATCGTCGCGTCGGTCGCGCCGGCCTCGACCTTCGCGCCGATGTGCTGCAGGAGCTTCCCGAGCGTCCGGATGTCGGCGACGTTCGGCAGATTCGTCAGGCGCACCGGCTCCGCGGTCAGGAGCGCGGCCGCGATGCACGGCAGCGCCGCGTTCTTGGCTCCCGAGATCGTGACTTCGCCCAAAAGGCGGGCGGGGCCCTCGATTACGAACTTGTCCACGGCTTGCGGATTCTATTGACTCTTTCCGTCGGGGACTCGAGGCGGGCGACGCAGATGCGCGGGATCCCCTCCAGGTCCGGCTCGATCCGCACGAACCTCCAGACCGGCCGGGCCAGGATCTCGGAGCGTACGGCCTCGGCCTGGCCGAAGCCGATCTCGAAGACGAGCAGCCCTCCGGAGCGGAGGTAGGCGGGCACGGCGGCGAGAAGCTGCCGGATCGCCGCCAGGCCGTCGTCGCCGGCGAAGAGCGCCCGGCGTGGATCGTGGTCGCGCACGGTCGGCGGCAGATGCGGAGACTCCCCGATGGCCAGATACGGCGGGTTGGAGAGCACCAGGTCGAACTCGGTCTGACCCAGAGCCGTGAGCCAGTCGGAGGCGAGGAGCGACAAGCGCGGCAAAACGTCGTGAGCGCGCGCGTTCTGCCGGGCCAGCGCGAGCGCGTCGATGGAGATGTCCAGGGCGACCGCGCGGGCCGCCGGGCGCTCGAGCAGGTACGAAATCGCGATGATGCCGCTTCCCGTCCCGGCGTCGAGCACGTGCCGGGCCTCCGGGGCCTCCTTCAAGGCCTGCTCGACGAGGATCTCGGTCTCCGGCCGCGGCACGAGCGCTCGGCTGTCCACGCGAAACGGGCGGCCGTAGAAGTCCCACTCGCCGATCAGGTGCTGCACGGGAACGCCCATGAGCCGCTTCTCCCAGAGGAGCGTGAAGCGCGCGGCGACACCCGGATCGAGCGTCTGCCGCGGGTCGAGCGCCAGGGGCGACAGGCCTCCGAGCGCGTGCGCGAGCAGCAGCCGCGCGTCCCAGAGGTTGGCGTCCGAGGTCGCCTTGACGGCTCTGTCCGCCGCGCTTTCGAGGAGCTCCCGGATCGTCATGGGAGTTCCCGACCCGTCATGCCTTCGCCAGCTCGTCCTTCAGGCGTTCGGCCTGGAAGTGGGAGGAAATCGGCTCGATCAGCTCGTCGAGGTTGCCGTCGAGGACGTCCTGCAGGCGGTGCGTGGTGAAGCCGATCCGGTGGTCGGTGATGCGCGACTGCGGAAAGTTGTAGGTGCGGATCTTCTCGGAGCGGTCGCCCGAGCCCACCATCTTCTTGCGCTCGGCCGCGATCGCGCCCTCCTGCCTGGCCTGCTCGATCTCGAGGAGGCGCGATTTGAGCACCCGCATCGCCTTGGCCTTGTTCTTGATCTGGCTGCGCTCGTCCTGGCACTGCACGACGAGGCCGGTGGGGAGGTGGGTCAGCCGCACGGCCGAGTAGGTGGTGTTGACGCCCTGGCCGCCCGGGCCCGAAGCGCAGAAGCGGTCGACGCGGATGTCCTTGTCCTCCACTCTCACATCGACGTCCTCCGCCTCGGGCAGGACCGCGACGGTCGCCGCCGACGTGTGGATCCGCCCGGAGGATTCCGTCGCGGGGACGCGCTGCACCCGATGGGCGCCGCCCTCGTAC
The DNA here is from genome assembly GCA_040879385.1 of Thermoanaerobaculia bacterium. Lineage (GTDB taxonomy): Bacteria > Acidobacteriota > Thermoanaerobaculia > UBA5066 > Gp7-AA6 > DAHUXD01. Next base: position 72,120 of record JBBDKM010000026.1, read on the forward strand.
TTGAGGCGCGAGTAGGCGCCTTCGCCTTCGATCAGGGCCGTGATCGTCTTGATGCCTCCGATGCCCGTGTCGTCGCGATCCACGACCTCGACCTTCCAGCGCCGGCGCTCGGCGTAGCGCTGGTACATGCGGAAAAGCTGGCCGGCGAAGAGCGCGGCCTCGTCGCCGCCCGTGCCGGCCCGGATCTCGAGGAAGACGTTGCGCGAGTCGTTGGGGTCCTTCGGCAGGAGCAGCAGCTTGAGCTCCTGCTCGACCGCCGGGAGGCGCTCCGCGAGCGCCGTGCGCTCGGCGGCGGCCATCTGGTAGAGCTCCTCTCCCGGGGAGAGCGACTCCACGAGCTCCCGCGCGCCCTCGAGCTCCTTCTGGACCTGGCGATGCTCCTCCATGAGCGCGATGATGGGCTCGAACTCGGTCAGCGTCTTCTGGGCGTCGCGCACGGCGCGGTGGTCCTGGACGAACGCGGGGTCGGCCAGGCGCGCCTTGACCTCGTCGTACTTGCGGCGGATCTCTTCGAGTTTTTCGAACATAAGAAACTCTCGGCTGTCAGCTTTCCGCTGTCAGCCAGACGGACGTTGCGCAAGGCCGCTAGAGCGCGGCGGAGGGAAAGGGTCGAGAAGCGGTGGGGCGCATCCCGCGGGCCGGTCCGCTAGGCCGGGGCGCCGGAGGCCTTCTTCTCGTAGCGTTTGCGGAAGCGCTCGACCCGGCCGGCCGAGTCGACGAGCTTCTGCTTCCCGGTGAAGAAGGGATGGCAGCTGCTGCAGATCTCGAGGCGCAGCTCTTTCTTCGTCGAGCGGGTGTTCCAGGTCACGCCGCAGGCGCAGTGGACCAGGACGTCGTGAAGCTCGGGGTGCAGTTTGGGTTTCATGGGACGCGGCATTCTACGGATACGGGCCTCCCGGCGCAAGTCCGGGCCCGAAACGGGGCTTTTCCCGCTCTGTCCGCCGCTCCCGCGGGGCGGGTTAGAATCCCGAACTCTAAGGCAACCTGTGTTTTACCTCTACGTCACCGCCCCCGGCATGGCCGCGCGAAAGGTTTCGCTCGACCGGCCCGTCACGACCATCGGACGCTCGTCGATGAACGACCTGCCGATCTCCGACAAGATGCTCTCCCGGCAGCACTCGCGGATCGTGCGGGACAACGACGGGGCAATGACCGTCGAGGACCTGGGCTCCCGCAACGGCACGTTCCTGAACGGCGATCGCCTCACGACACTCCAGCCGCTGAAGCCCGGCGACCGGATCACCGTCGGCGGCGTGACGCTCAAGGTCGAATCCGAGTCCACGACGCGCGTGCGGATCGAGGGCGGCGGCGAAGACCCCCTCGACAACACGATCCTCAAGGCCTCCGCCGAGCTGCTGCGCTCGCACACGGCCGAGACGGACCCGCGCCTGCCGGCCGAGCAGCTCGCCAAGCTGATCGAGTCGCTCCGCGTTGTCAACGAGCTGACCGTGGAGCTGCTGCGCGACATCTCGGTCGACGAGCTCCTCGGCTTCCTCATGGACAAGGTCTTCGAGACGTTGAAGCCCGACCGCGGCCTCGTGCTCCTGCGCTCCCGCGCCAGCGGCGAGCTCGTCCCCGCCGTCGTGCGGGTGGCCGAGGGCATCTCCGCCGAGGACATCCGCCTCTCGAAGACGCTCGTGGCTGCCGTCGTCGAGAAGCGCAACGGCCTGCTTCTCATGGACACCTCGATGGACGCCGGGGTCTCGCTGGCCGACTCGATCCGTCTCTCGGGCATCAAGTCCGTGCTCGCGGCGCCGCTGGAGAACGAGGGCGAGGTCGTCGGCCTGATCTACGTCGACTGCCGCGTCGGGCACCGCTCGTTCGAGGAGGCGGACCTGCGCCTCCTGACCTCGCTCGCCAACGTGGCCGCCGCCAAGATCCAGAACGCGCGGCTCATGCAGGAGAACGCCGAGAAGCGGCAGATGGACCGCGAGTTCGCGCTGGCCCGCGAGATCCAGCAGCGCCTTCTCCCCGAGGACCCGCCGCCGCTGCCCGGGTACGAGCTGCACGGCTCCAACATCGCCTCGCGGCAGGTCTCGGGCGACTACTTCGACTTCCGGCCGCGCCCCGACGGAAGGATCTACGCCACGATTGCCGACGTCTGCGGCAAGGGTGTCGGGCCGGCGCTGCTGATGGCCTCGCTCCAGGCTTCCTTCCACGCGTGGGCGGACGAGAGCGTGGGAGTGCCGGAGATGACGGGCCGACTCTCCGAGGCGATCTCGCGGCGCACCGGGCCCGACCGCTTCATCACGTTCTTTCTCCTGATTCTCGACCCCGCCAGCGGCGAGATCGAATACACCAACGCCGGCCACAATCCGGGGCTCCTCCTCCACGACGACGGCACCATCGAGGAGCTCGGCTCGCACGGACTGCCCCTGGCCCTCTTTCCCGGGAAGCCGTACGGCTCCTCGAAGTTCGTGCTGAAGCCGCACGACCTTCTGTGCTTGTACACCGACGGCGTGACCGAGGCCAACAACCCCGCGGGCGACGAGTTCGGCATGCCCAAGCTGAAGGAGTTTCTCGCCAGGCAGGGCCGCAAGCCGGCGGGCGACATCGAGGCCGAGCTCGGCCAGGCCCTCGACGCCCACGCGCAGGGAGAGCCCTTCGCGGACGACCGGACGCTGGTGATGGTGCGGCGGTTGGGGTCAGGTCTTCATTCTTCGGATTTCAGCAAGTCGCTTCCTGCAGCCGCCCAGTTCGAGAAATCCGAAGAATGAAGACCTGACCCCCTTAGTTCCGGAAGATTCGAACACCTGACCCCGATTAATCTCTGATTTCCAGTCTCTTGATGATCTCGTGCAGCGTCGTGGGCTTGATCTTCAGGAGCTCCGCGGCGCGTTTCTGGACGCCCCCGGTGCGGCGCAGGGCCGTGCGGATCAGGCGCTTCTCGTAGTCCTCGACGAGCTGCTTGTAGGTGGCGCCGTTCTCGGGCAGCCGGATCGGCAGCTCGCCGCGGTCGGGCGACAGAACGGTCTCCGGCAGCAGGTCGAGGCCGATCTTTCCCCCTGGCGGACACAGCACGACGGCGCGCTCGATGGCGTTTTCGAGCTCGCGCACGTTGCCGGGCCAGTCGTGGTCGAGGAGCGCCCGGTAGGCCTCCGGGTCGATCCCGCCGATGGGCTTCGAGTTCTCGGTGGCGTAGAGCCGCATGAAGTGCTCGGCCAGCATCGGGATGTCCTCGCGACGCTCGCGCAGCGGCGGGATCGAGATCGTGATGACGCAGAGGCGGTAGTAGAGGTCGTCCCGGAAGCGGCCTTCCAGCACCATCTTCTTCAGGTCCACGTTGGTGGCGGCGATGATGCGCGTGTCGACCTTCTGCGTCTCGACGCTCCCGACGCGCATGAACTCCTTCTCCTGGATCACGCGCAGAAGCTTGGCCTGCGTCTCCGGGGAGATCGTGCCGATCTCGTCGAAGAAGATCGAGCCGCCGTCGGCGACCTCGAAGAGGCCCTTCTTGTTGGCGATCGCGCCCGTGAACGCGCCCTTCACGTGGCCGAACAGGTTCGACTCGAGCAGGTCCGCCGGCATGGAGCCCGAGTTGACCGTCACGAACGGCTCCCCGGAGCGGGGAGAGTGCGTGTGGATCGCGCGGGCGACCAGCTCCTTGCCCGTCCCGCTCTCGCCTTCGACGAGGATCGTCGAGCGCGAGGGTCCCGCCAGCCGGACGAGCTCGAAGACCTTGCGCATGCCGCCGGACTTGCCGACGATGCGGCCGAGGCCGTAGCGCAGCGACAGCTCTTCGCGCAGCCTCCGGTTCTCCTCCGTCAGGTGCCGCGACTCGGAGCCCTTGCGCAGCGTCAGCAGCACTTCCTCGTTCTGGAACGGCTTGGGGATGTAGTGGAAGGCGCCCTGGCGCACGGCTTCGATGGCGCCCTCGATCGAGGAGTACGCGGTGACGATGACGACGACGGCGTCGGGGTCGCGGCGCCGGATGTCGCGCAGCACGTCCAGGCCCGGCCGGTCCGGGAGCATGAGGTCGAGGAGGACGACGTCGTAGGTCTCCGCCTCGAAGAGCGCGATCGCCTCGGCGGCGGTGGCCGCCGCGGCCACTTCGTAGCCCTCGCGGGTCAGGAGTGTTCCGAGAACGTCGCGGATGACCTCCTCGTCGTCGACGACGAGGACCTTCATGAAGGCGTCCCGGGGAGCACGAGGGGCAGCTCGACCCGCGCCTCGGCGCCGCCGCCGCTGCGGGTCTCGAGGGCGATCTCGCCCCCGTGGCGGTGGACGATCTCGCGCGAGATCGCGAGACCCAGCCCGGTGCCGCCGGATTTCTTGGTCGTGTAGAAGGGCTGGAAGATCCGGGCGGCCGCGGCCCCCGCGATCCCGGGCCCGCGGTCGCCGACGACGACACGCACGGACTCGCCGTTGCGCTCGAGACGGCAGGTGACGGTCCCGCCGTCGGGAGAGGCGTCGCGGGCGTTGGTCAGCAGGTTGACGAAGACCTGCTCGAGCTCCCGCGGGTCCCCGACCACCCAGGCCGGGTCGCCGCCGGCGTCCGCGTCGAGCTCGAGCCGGCGGCCCGCGAAGGCCGTCTCGACGGACTCGGCGGCGTTGACGAGCACGACCCGCAGGTCGGTTTTCTCCGGCGTGCGCGCTCGCGGACGGGCGAACTCGAGGAGGTTGTTCACCAGGTGCGCCGCGCGGAAGGTCTGGCGCTCCATCTTCTTCAGGATCGAGTAGCGCGGATCGCTCGGGGAGGTTTCCGAAAGGAGCAGCTGCGCGTACGAGGACAGACCCGCGATCGGCGTGTTGACCTCGTGGGCGACCCCGGCCGCGAGCACGCCGAGCGAGGCCAGGCGCTCGCGCTCGGCCAGCGCCCGCTCGGCGCGGATGCGATCGGTCATGTCCTCGACGACGACGACGCGCCGGTCGGGGGAGCCCCGGAAAGCCGAGATGGAAAGCTGGAGATCGCGCTCCTCGCCGCCGGCCGTCGCGAAGGACGTCTCGAAGCGCCGCTCGTCGCCGTTCTCCGCCGGCGCGCCGAGCTGGACGCCCGGGAGCACGGCCGACAGCATCTGTCCCGGCAGCTCGTCCTCGCGCTTCCCGACGAGCAGGGCGAAGGCCGGGTTGACCGAGTGGATGCGCTCCCCGGCGTCGAGGACGACGATGCCCGAGGAGGAGGAGCGGATGACGCTTTCCTGGTACTCCTGCAGCGTGCGGATCTCCTGCAGGCGCTCGGCGAGCGCCCCGTAGAGACGGGCGTTCTCGTAGGCCAGGCTCGCCTGCGCGAGCACCGCCGTCAGCAGCGCCTCGTCCTCCGAGGACAGCGGCACGCGGCCGTCCTTGTATCCCACGCCGAGGGCGCCGACGAGCTCGCCGCCGCACCGCATCGCGAAGAAGGCGCGGTAGCCGAGCGCGTGGAACCGCAGGAGCGCGGCCGGAGGCGCGGCGCCGAACGCCGTCCCGCGCAGGCGCAGCCGATCCTCGGCCGCGAGCGCTTCCGCCAGCGCCGCGGCGTCCGGATCGCGGCCCGGCCCCTCGAACAGGAAGAGCGAGCAGGGCACGGTGCGCAGCGCCCCCTCGACGCGCTGGACGATCGCCTGCACGACCTCCTCGCGCGGCCGGGGCGTGGCGAAGTCGCGCGCGAGGTCGAGCAGGGCGCGGCGGGCGCGGTACGTGTCGTGGTACTGGATGCGCTCGAGCACGTCGGTGATGCGCTTCTTGACGGGAACCAGCAGCGAGGCGAGCACGAGCCCCGAGCCGAACGCGATGACGTTCTTGCCCGCCGCGGCCATGCCTTCGAGCGTCCGGTCGAGCAACGAGTTCAGCAGGACGAAGGTCATTCCGCCGATGAGGACCGCGGCCGTGGTCCCGATCGCTTCGCGCACGAAGATCTCCACGTCCCAGAGCCGCCACTTGAGGATCGCGTACGCGAATGCCAGCGGGATGAGGACGAGAGGCACGACGGCCACGCTCGAGAGCAGCGGAGACTCCAGGCCGAAGGCGCGGGGGAGAGCCGAGAGGATCAGGAACGGGGCCAGACCCACGATCACGCCGAGACCGATCCACCGGACCTGCTTTTCGGCCTCCGCGTCCTCGCGATGCCGCCGCACGAGCTCCAGCAGGCGCGCCAGGACGGCGGCCACGTACACGGCGAGGTAGAGGAACCAGAAGCGCGTGGCCCCTTCCAGCATGGCCGCGACCGCCGGCGAAGGCTCCGAGCCGAGCAGGGCGAGCTGCACCGCCGCGTAGGCGAGAGCGGGAACGTAGAGGAGCGGGATCAACCGGCGCACGCGCACCGGCCGCGGGAAGACCAGGAAGAAATGGAGCAGCAGCGCCGGCAGGAAGGCGCGGTAGAAGTCCTCGGTCAGCCACGCGGCTTTCCAGACCGCGTCGCGCGGCCCGGCCGGCGTCACGACGTAGACCGCGAAGGAGCAGAGGCAGAGGGCCCAGAACACGGCGGCGGCTGCCGTGCGTTCGCGCGCGACCGTGAAGAGTCCGATGATCAGGTACAGGAAACCAACGAACGCGAGGAAGAGGTAGGTCGCGTCGAAGCGGACGGACGGCTCGCCGAGGGTCATGCCGCGCACCTCGCCTTCGGTCATGACGACCAGACGGTGAGGCAGAGGCTTGCGCGCCAGGGTCTTCTCGGGGTGCGCGAGAGAGGCGGCGGTCTGGCCGTCGGCCAGGATGATCCGATCTCCCGCCTTCAGGCCGGCCCGCGCCGCGGCGCCTTCGGGCTCGACCGATCGCAGGACGAGCGCGCCGCCGTCCCGGTCGTACGCAAAGCCGGCCGTCGAGAAGCTATCGACCTTCCGCGCGAAGGAGACGAAGGCGACGCCCACCGTGGCCAGCGTGACCACGGCCAGAGCACCGAGAAACAGTCGTTTTGCCACGCGAGTCACGCCAAGTGATTCAGCAATCCGAATGCCATCGCTCGGCGGCCACGAGGGTCCCTAAGTGATTGACCTGTCGCATTTCAAAGGACCGGCTCGGGCGGTATCCGGAGATGGAATCAAGGATTTGAATATAGTCCAAAATTCTTTTGGATGCCTGGGAACGGTTCTAGGGCGGCCCTTGCGGTCGCCGGTTCAAGCGGGCGGGGGCGTGCCCGGTCCTACTCCGGGACGGACTTAAAACGCCACGGCGACGCCGCCGAGGAGACGGTTGGCGGTCGCGGTGTCGTCCTTGCGCTCGGCGACCGAGGCTCCGCGGGCCTGCTCGAAGGCGAGCAGCAGCTTCCAGTCGGCCCCGAAGGGAGTCAGGCCGACGACCGAGAGGTCCTGGGCGATCGACAGCGCGAGCTTGTCCGAGTCGTTGGCGAGCAGGATCGCCGGAGTCTCCAAATCCTGCCGGATCCTGCGCACGAGCACCGCGAAACCCGTCTGCGTCGCAAGGATCTCGACGGAGGCCCGGGCGGACCAGAAGTGGCCCCTGTTTCCGCTGATGCCGTAGCTCGCGGCGCTTTGGGCGGAGACGGCGCCGTCGATCGAGCCGTAGCGGACCGACAGGCTTCCCGAAAGCCGATCGGTCAGGCGCTGCTGCACGGACGCCGTGTACTGGCGCACCGCGTTCCCGTCGAGCAGGTAGACGCTGTCGAAGTCGGTCAGGAAATCGCCCGCGAAGAACGCGCGGACGAGCTCGCCCATGCGCTGCTCCGAGGCCTCGAGCCGCACCAGGCCGTCGCGGCCCGCGCGGTGCTCGAAGCCCACGAGGTAGGACTGTGTGGCGGCCGGCTCCTGGCTCTCTTCGATCGACGCGACGCGCGGCATGACGGTCGACGCCCCCTGCGTCGAGCCGGCCACGCGATACAGGCCGCGCACGTAAACGGTCGCCGGTCCCACGGTGTAGCGGGCCGTCGCCGTCGGCGCGATGCCGTACGCCGCGGCGGCGCTGCCCATGTAGCGCGCGACCACACCGCCTTCGAGCTCGATGGAATCCGAGAGCTTCACCGAGGTCGCCGCCGAGAGGTCCGCGTCGGGAGCCGACTGGAAGAACGCGCCCTGCGCGCCGACGCCCGACGGACCCACGCTCGCTTCGCGGTGGCGGTACGTCATGCCCAGGGCCACTCCCGGCGTGTCCGACGCCGGCCGTCCGTAGCGTCCGTTGATCTCCCACGTGCGCGAGGCCAGGGGAAACAGCGTCGTGCCGAGCGCGGTCGCCCGGTAGAGGTTGGCTTCCTCGGTGTATCGCGCCGCGACCGATTCGACGCGGCCGCTCTCCGCGCCGCGGGTCCAGCTCACCGCATGGGCCTGCAGCCTCGCGGGGTTGTCGCCGAAGGACAGGGTATTGCGCCGCGTCGAAACGCTCAGCGTCTCGGCAGCCGAGGGAGCCACGTTGACGGCGAGCCCCGCGGCGTTGCCCGTCGTCGATTCCCCGGGCTCCCCCGCGTTGCCGAGCGTCGCGTAGTCGCCCGCGATTCCGTACTGCCAGCCGTTGGGAAGCCCGCCGTGCAGTCCGACTTGCGCCCGCGACAGGGAGCCCGTCGTGGACTGCGCCGCGACGTCGGTCATCGTGCGGACCTCGCCGTTCAACAGCCGCGAAAGCGGCACACGATCGGCAGCCACGGCGGCCACGGCGGCGGGTTCCGCGGGGCCGGAACCATCGTCCTCGATGCCGAGCTCGCGCAGGACGTCGGTCGGCAGGCGGCCGCGCAGGTCCCAGATCGTCGCCGGGGCCGGGGCCGCGGGAGCCTTGCCGTCCTTGCGCAGCAGAGCGATCGAGACGGCGGAGATCTGTGCGGCCGCGGCCTGGTGCCAGAGGCGCTGGAGCGCCGGCTCGAATCCCCGCTTGTACGCGATCAGGTCGTAGACGCCGGCCGGCGCCGAGGTGAGGACGAAGGTCCCGTCCGCGGCCGTCCGCAGGCGCGTGAGCGAGCTGTCGCCGAGATTGTAAAAAATGACGAGCACGCCCGGGACGGGCACCTCGTGGTGACGCACGACACCGGAGATCGGGGGAGGCGGCGAGATCGCGAGGCCTGTCCCGCCTGCTGCGACGAGCAAGAGGGAGAAGATCGGAATGGCGATTCGGCGCCGTCTCATGTGCCGGGCCCTAGGGTCCAACTCCGGAGTATAGGTTTCCGCGATATCAATTGCCACATGGTTGGCAACTCCTGAATCTGGGGAACTTGCCGGGGGACGAGTTCATTCCGGAAACCGGGGCCCGGTCAGGGGCGGCCGGCCCGGCCCTCGGGCCGGAATAGGCCCCTCAGGACGTGCCCGGCGATCGACGGGTTCTCCTTCAGCCGCCGGATCGAGTAGGCGTACCAGGCCTCGCCGTAGGGGACGTAGACGCGGAGCCGGTGCCCGTCCGCGACGAGGTGTCGCCGGAGCGTCCCCGCCACCCCCAGAAGCATCTGGAACTCGTACGCCTCCTGGGGAAGGCCTCGCCTCCGGACCGCCGCCAGCGCGCGCTCGACGACCACGGGGTCGTGGGTCGCGACGCCGACGAAGCAGCCGGCGTCGAGCAGCGTGTCGACGAGGGCCATGTAGCCGCGGCGGATTTCCTCGCGGTCCTGGAACGCGATCTCGGGAGGCTCGACGTAGATGCCCTTGCAGACGCGCACGTTCCCGCGGACGGCGGCGACGCGCCGCGCGTCCTCGAGGCTGCGGCGCAGGTACGCCTGCAGGACGATCCCGACTCTCTCGTAGCGCTCCCGGAACTCGAAGAAGACCCGCATCGTTTCCTCCGTGACCGAGGAATCTTCCATGTCGATGCGCACGAAGTTGCCGTGCGTCTTCGCCGCGTCGACGATCCGCGCGAACTGCCGCCGGCAGAAGGCGGGATCGAGCTTCAAGCCGAGGGCCGTGAGCTTGACGGAGATGTTGGAGTCCACGCGCCGCGCCGCGATCTCCTCGAGCGCGCGCTGGTACTCGAGCACCGTCTGCTCGGTCTCCTCGCGCCGCGTCACGTCCTCGCCCAGGACGTCGAGCGTCGCCATGGAGCCCTCGGCGTTCAGGCTGCGCACCAGGTCGAGCGCCTGCTCGATCGTCTCGCCGGCCACGTAGCGCGAGGCGATGCGGCGCACGATCGACTTCGGGACGAGCGGCAGGGTCCGGACGACGAGGCTGTTGAACGGGTTCAATCGACCTCCGGCGAGGTGTCGGCGCGCGAGGCCCGGGCGAAGCACCACACGGTGACGGTCCGGGCACCCGCGGCGGCGAGGCGCGCCGCGCATTCGCGGGCCGTGGCGCCCGAGGTGGCGACGTCGTCGACGAGGAGGACATGGGCCGGAGGCTTCCCGGCGACTCGGAACGCGCGCCGCACGTTGGCCGGCCGTTGCGACGCGGGCAGACGGCTCTGAACCTGCGTCTCGCGGGTCTTGACGAGACGCCCTCGCGCCCATCGCAGTCCGAATCGCCGCGCCACCGCGGCGCCGAGCGCCTCGGCGGGGTGATAGCCGCGCTGCCGGCGCGCGCGGCGGGTGGAGGGCACGGCCGTGACTTCGTCGGCGTGCGGTTCCGGGAGGCGCGCCGCCAGGATCTCGGCCAGGCGCGCCGCGAGGTAGTCCGCGCCCTGGAACTTGAACGCCAGGAGGATCGTGCGCGCCGATCCGACGTAGGGCGCGGCCGCCCGGAGCCGCTCGAAGTCGGGCGGGTCGATCAGGCAGCGCCCGCAGACCGCGGCGGCCGGCGCGCCGGAAAGGGCCTCGTCGCAGCGCTCGCAGCGCGTGGAGTGGGGAAGCGGAAGGGATTCCCAGCACGCGGCGCATACGCCCCCGCGGAAGAACTCCTCCGCGGCGCGGCAGCGGCAGGCCAGGCACACCGACGGCAGGACGAATCGTGCCGCGGCCCGTGCGAGCTCGATCACTCTTTGCGTCTCAGCGTTTCCGCTCTCGCTTCCGTAAACCCGAAAGCGGCGGGATTGTAGCTTTTCCCGGCTGGAATCCGGTTAGCATGAATTGCCCCGAAACCTGCTTGTGCTTGTGGAGGCGCCGTGCAGATCTGTAAACGCATTCTTCTCGTCCTGGCGTGCGCCGCGGCGGCCGCAACCGCGCGCGCCCAGTCCTTCGGCCTCGGGATCTCCGTCGGCCTTCCCAACGACGTCGCGAACGAGGTCAAGCTCGACAACTTCGACCACAGCGAGGTCACCGGCTGGTTCGACTACCGGCTCGAGCCGGGCGCCATTCTGCGGCTGACGTACGGCAACATGCGCACACGGCAGGCCCATTCGCAGAGCGTCATCGAGACTTCCACCGGGCCCTTCGCGCTCCCCGAGTTCAAGGAGCGCATCGAGTACGGGACCGTGGGCGTGTCGTACCTGTTCTGGGAAGGCTTCTACACGTCGGGCATCTTCGCCGGGATCGGCGCCTACGGCATCCGGCCCGACGCCGTCGCCCCGGAGATCGCGGCGTACGCGGACCGGCGCGAGACGGTCTTCGGCTGGCACGGGGGGCTCGACGGGGAGTTCCGCCTCCTCCGGCGCCTCTCGCTCGTCCTGCGCTTCACGTACCACAACATTTCGGCGCACCCGCACCGTCAGTTCATCAATGCGGACGCGGGGTTCGTGGCGCGTTTCTGAGGGGTCAGGTCTTCATTCTTCGGAATTTCAGCCGCCCTGCGACTGAGGATCCCTGGATCTGAAATTCCGAAGAATGAAGACCTGACCCCAGGCTATTTCTCTTTGTCCGGCACCAGCAGCAGGAGCGTCGATTCCTTCTTGGCGACGAGCGAGATCTGGGCCTGGATGCGGGTGACGCCCTTGATCGTCAGGATGCGCCGTTGGAGGAAGTCGGCGAGCGAGGCCGGGTCGGCCGCCTTGACCTTCAGGCGGTAGGAGAACTCTCCCGCCAGGTAGTGGCACTCCTGCACGCCGAGGAGCCTCTCCAGGTCGTCGACGAAGCCCTTCTCGAAGCGCGGATGCTCGAGAGAGACGTCCACGTACGCGGTCAGGGGCAGGCCCATCTTCTCGTGGTCGAGGAGCGCCACGAACCCCTTGATCATCCCGTGGCGCTCCATCTTCTTGATGCGCTCGTTGACCGAGGGGGTCGTCAGGCCCACGGCGCCGGCGATCCGCGCCTGGGACAGCTTCCCATTGCGCTGGAGCATGTCGAGAATTCGAAGGTCGATTTCGTCGATGCTCATGGGCGAATCGCTGTGATCAGCTCAAAGCCTGCCTTATAAGATTAGAAGCTTCGATGATTATGGCTAATAATATTAGCCTGTGGACGCGTGTCAATGGCTTAATTTCGGCGTGGCTATAATGCCCGCGCAAGGATGGCCAAGCGCGACTACTACGAGGTCCTCGGTGTGTCCAAGGGGGCCTCGGACGCGGAGATCAAGAAGGCCTACCGCCGTTTGGCCCGGAAGCTCCACCCCGACGTCAACCCCAACGACAAGGCGGCCCAGAAGCGCTTTCAGGAGGTCCAGGAGGCCTACGAAGTCCTCAAGGACAAGGAAAAGCGCCGTGCCTACGGCCGGTTCGGCCACGCGGGGGCCGGTCCCGGATTCGACCCGCGGGGCCAGCCCGGAAGCCCCGGACCCGGTTTCGGAGGCTTCGGCGGGGGGCCGGCGGGCTCCCCTTTCGAGGGAATCCACTTCGAGAGCGGCGACCTCGGCGACGTCTTCGGCAACCTTTTCGGGGGGGGTGCCCGCAGATCCGCGGGCCCCCAGCCTGGAGAGGACCTGCGCGGCCAGATCGACATCCCGTTCCGCGACGCCGTTCTCGGCGGCACGGCCTCGCTGTCCCTGCGGCGGGAGAAAGAGTGCCCGACCTGCGGCGGCACCGGGCGGGTCGGTAAGAGCGTCTGCGCGACCTGCCACGGCGAGGGCCGCGCCGTCCTGTCCGAGCGCGTGCGGATCAAGATTCCCGAAGGCACGGAGGACGGGGGAACGATCCGCATCCCGGCCAAAGGCGCTCCGGGGTCCCGCGGGGCTCCGGTCGGCGACCTCTTCGTCACCGTACGCGTGCAGCCGCACCCGTACTTCGAGCGCCGCGGCAACGACGTCCACGGCGTCGTTCCCATCACGATCAAGGAAGCGTACGCCGGCGCCGAGATCGACGTGCCCACCATCCACGGCCTGGTGCGGGCGAGGATCCCTCCCGGCACGCAGGGCCGCCAGAAATTCCGCCTGCGCGGCAAGGGCGTCAAGGACCCGCGCACCGGAGCGGCGGGCGACCATCTCTACACCGTTCGCGTGATGGTCCCGAAGAAGCCGACGCCGGCGGGGATGGACGCGGCGACCCTGCTCGACTCTCTTTATGACGGAGACGTCCGGGCGGAGCTGCCGAAGGGGTTGTAGCGACCAGGGAAATCCGTCGCCCGGCAAGCTCACCGCCCCTCCGCTACGCTGCGGCGGCCGCGAGGACCTCTTCGGCATGCGCGTCGGGCTTGACCTTCGGCCAGACCGCCGCGATCTTCCCCTTCTCGTCGATCAGGTACGTCACGCGCTTCGTGCCCATGTAATTGCGCCCGTACATGCTCTTCTCGCCCCACACGCCGTAGTCCTTGACGATCTTCTTGTCCGTGTCGGCCAGGAGCGGGAAGGGCAAGGAGTACTTGTCGGCAAACTTCCGGTGCGACTTCGCGTCGTCGACGGAAACGCCGAGGACCGCGAGCTTCCGCCTGCGAAACTTCGCCCACCCGTCGCGGAACGCGCAGGCCTCCTTCGTACAGCCGGGCGTGTCGTCCTTCGGATAGAAGTACAGGACGACCTTCTGCCCCTTGAAATCGGAGAGGGTGACGGGCTTGCCGTCCTGGTCGACCGTCCGGAACGCCGGCGCCTTGTCGCCCACCGCGAGCAGTGACATGGAGAGCCTCCTTCGCGAAGGCCGGATTCTAGCGGGAAAGGGAGAGGGGACGAGGAGACGGGACTGGGCGGATGTCTGTCAGTGGCGCTCGCCCATCCCGGTGACGAGCGCGAGAGCCCTCTCGTAGGTCATCCACTCGTCGATAGCGATGGAGCGCACGGGCGCCCAGTCGGCGCCTTCCAGCCGCGAGTACTTGAGGATCGTGCCGTCGCGCCAGTACAGCGTGGGCACGTAGCCGGCCCCGATGGACGTGCTGACCGAAGCCTCCGCCGCGGCGTTCTGGGCCACGCTCGGCGTCATGCGCGCGACCGGCCCGGAGCTCGTGATCCCGACGATCGGGATGTGGCGGCGCTGCCACTTGAGGTTTCCGGCTTCGGAGGGCTTGCCCTGGTCGTCCGGGAACTGAACGCGCACGACACGATGCCGCTGCTCGTGAAGGTCCGCGTAGCTGATCAGGAACGCGCCCGACAGGCCGTCGGCCTGCAGGCTCGGGTAGAGATAAGCCCCCGAGGGGATGCCGTCGTACGACACATCGCCGCCGCCGCCGGTCAACACGGGCAGGTCGTAGATCGCCAGGCTGGCCGGATCGAAGGCGTTCTCGTCCAGGAAGAGAGTCGCCAGGCGGGCCTGGCCGTACTGGGCTTCCTCCCACCAGATGATGGAGAGGATCGAGCTCGCCTTGACGACCGGCGCGTCCTGCTCGTCGAGATAGGTCACCGACTGGTGCGTCACCCGCATCTGCGGATTGAAAGCGCGCGAGATGCCCTGGTTCGGCAGCAGGCCCGAGTTCGTCCAGACGCCGTCGCGCAGGACGCCCACGCGGATGTGCGAGAACGCCGAAATATCCTCGGTCCACAGCAACAGGAGCGTCTGCGTCTGCTCGTCGAAGGCGGCGTGGAGCCCGCGCTTGTCCCCGCTCGATTCCGTGCCGGGGATGACCGAGACCGACACGGTTCCGTCCTGAGCGCGGGAGGCCCACTCGATGACGACGTTCTCGGGGGAGAGGCCGGCGTCCTGGATCCCGAGGTCCACGACGCGGCCCGCCCGCACGACGTGCAGCGTGCCGTCGGCGGTCAGGAGCGACTGCTCTTCGAGGGCGAGGGCGAGCGCGAGCCTCGGCAGGGCGAGGAGCGCCGCCGTCAGAACGAAAAGCCGCCAGAAACCGTGCCGCCGCATCATGCCCTCAGGTTGATCATCCCCATCAGGCTGATCTGATGGAGGTAGTTCTTCAACGCCGGGAAATTCGGGTAGTAGTTCGCCAGGGCCTCATATTGCTCCTCGGCCGCGTCGTCGCGCCCGAGCTCGCTGTAGGTCTCGGCCAGCAGGTAGTGCGCGTTCTTGACGACGTCGTTGCGGCCGAACTCCTTGCCGAGACCGAGGGCGCGCACGCCCCAGTTCTCGGCCTCCTCGGCGCGGTTCATCTTCAGCGAGGCGAAGCAGAGGTCGAGGCAGGGGTAGTCCATCGCCTGGCGCGACCCGAGGCTCTCGAGGAGCGACAGCGAACGGTGCACGAGCGGCAGGCCGACCGTCACCGCGTCGAGCGCGATGTGGCAGTAGCCGAGGTTGTCCGAGACGACGGCCGCCTCGCGGGACTGCGACTGACCTTTTGCGTCGTAGCCCTCGAGCGCTTCCTGGAAGAGCGAGCGGGCTTCCACGAACCGGCTCTCGTGGAGCTCCAGGTTCGCGAGCAGGTTCAGCGAAGCTGCCGTCCAGTCGTCGAGCCGCAGGTCGCGGCTCTTCTGGAGCGCGCTCTGCGCGTAGAAGGTCGCCTTGGCGTACTCGCCCCGGACCTCGTGCGCGTGGGCCGAGGCGTACGCCGCCAGCACCGCGTTCGGGCTTCCCGGGCTGCGGAGCACGATCTCCTTCAGGCGCGACAGGTCGAAGTCCTGGCGGTTCATCTCGAGGAGCGTCGTGGCGCGGTTGCAGGTGAAGAGGTCCTCGATCTCCCGGTCCTTCCAGGAGCGGGCGAGGGCGAGGCCGTCCTCGTAGAGCGTCAGCGCGCGCTCGTAGTCTCCGCTCCAGATCGCGTCTTTCGCGGTCTTGCGGAGAAACTCGAGGTGCTTGCGTCGGTCGCTCATGGGGTCGAGGTCGGTCCGTTTCGGCATGATTCTAAGTCAGGCGGGGGCCGACTCAAGGCTTTTCTTCCGTTTCGACCGGCGCCCCGTCGGCCGTCTCTTCCTGCAGCTTCTTGAAAAGGACGAAGTCGCGGATCTCCTGGCGCGCCTCTTCGGAGAGGCCGCGGATCTCCGTCAGGATGTTGCGGGCGTCGCGCTCGGCGGGGGTTTCGATCTCCTCGAAGAACTCGCCCACCTTCAGGTCGAAGACCTGGAGGATCTTGAAGAGCGTGTCGAGGCCGACCTTGTACTCGCCCTGTTCCATGCGCGAGAGGTCGGACTGCGCGACGCCGATTTTCTCGGAGAGCTCGGTCTGCGTGAGATGCCGTCCTTTGCGGAGCTCGCGGATTCGCGAGCCCACGAGAGCGACTTTTCGGGGCGGATGAGACGACATAGGTTGTTCCGGAAATGCTATTAAAACATAGGTCACCCCCATATAATGCGTCGTCTTCGAAGTATGTCCAGCCAGAACCGCGCTTTCGCGTCTAAAGCATTCCTGCTCAAGGAGATGGTCATCCGCGACGTCCGAGCCCGGTACGCCGGTTCGGGGCTCGGGCTGATCTGGGCGTTCGCCCACCCCATCCTCTGGATGCTCCTTTACACGGCGGTCTTCGCGCTCGTGCTGCGCGTGCCCGTCGAGGCGGGGTTTGCGAGCTTCCCGGAATTCCTGATGGCGGGCCTCTTGCCGTGGATGGCGATTCAGGAAGGAATCGCGCGCTCGGCCTCCGTCCTCGTCGACAACGCGGCGATGGTCAAGAAGACGGTCTTCCCGGTCGAGCTGCTCGTGCTCTCGGTCGTGCTGGCCGCGGTCGTCAACGAGCTGATCGCGTTCGCGGTCTTCGCGATCTACGTGGCCCTGATCGGCCACCTGCAGGCGGCGTGGCTCCTGCTCGTCTTGCCGGCGCTGCTGCTGCAGATCCTGCTGACCTTCGGCCTCGGCTGCATCGCCGCGACGCTGACCGCCTTCGTCCGCGACACGGTTCACGCCGTCGGGATCGTGTTGACGGTCGTCTTCTACGCGACGCCGATCGTCTATCCTGCCTCCATGGTTCCCGCGCGCCTGCGGCCGTTCATCGAGGCGAACCCCGTGACCCCCCTGGTCGAGCTGTACCGGCGGGCCTTCACGCTGCACGCCGCGCCCGAGCCCGGCTCGATCCTGTATCTCGCGGCGTTCTGTGTCCTCGCGGCGGTGGCGGGGGCGGCGCTCTTCTCGCGCGCGCGCCCGCACTTCGCGGACTTGATCTGAGCCGTCGCGTGAATAAAAGCCCTGTCCGTGCGGTTTCCCCGTCGGCCCGTCTGTCAAACGCCGATTTCCAAATTGTTTTGATGGAGGTCTCGTGAAACGGATACCGTTGTTTTTCGTTCTGGCCGCCGCCGCCTGCACGTCCGCTCCGAACAAGCCGGCCGCTCCTCCCGCGAGCGCTCCCCCCGCCGCGCCCGGCGCCGGGGCGGCGGGGGCTCGGATGTCGCGTGTGAACCCGAACGTCGTGGAGGAGACCGAGACTTACTACATCGAGCGGCTGCCGAAGTCCGAGTATGTCCGCGTCGATGACCGGCGCATCCGGCATCCGATGCTGGGCAAGCCGATCGAGTTTTTCAAGGAAGACGAGAGCTACTACTACATCCAAGTTCCCAAGACTCTTCCGGAGGAGCGCGATGCGCAGCGCATCGCGCGAGATAAAGACACTCAGAATCGCGCTCCGGGCTCCAGTCCGGTGCCGTCGAACGCGAAGTCGCTCGTGCCACTGTCCGACTTCGAGGACCTGGATCCACCCCGCGTCGGGGGCCGCCTCCGGCTGGAGGAGGTCAAGGCCGCAGGGCTCCCGCAAAGCGGGATGTGGCGTGCGTCCTTTACCGTGGCCGACGTCAACGGCGACGAGATTCCCGACATCGTGGCGCCTCCCAACCGGCTGGGGAACGGGAAACTGCGTGTCTGGATCGGAGACGGCAGGGGAGCCTTCTCCGAGTGGCCCCTGACCTTCACGGAGGGCGGCAAGCCTCTCGAGAAGTTCTCGGTCGACTACGGCGGCGTCGCCGTCGGCGACATCGACGGCGACGGCAAGAAGGACATCGTCGTCGCGTCTCACAGCGCTGGCCTCGTCTCGCTTTTCGGCGACGGGAAGGGCGGCTTCGACGTCGTGCGTCAAGGGCTGCCGCGCCGCGATTTTTCGGCGCAGGCGATTGCTCTCGTCGATGTGGACGAGGACGGTAAGCTCGACATCGTCGCCTCGCGCGACGTGGTCGACCCGGAGCCGAATCAGCCGGTCGACAAGTTCCAAATTCGCGTTTACCTCTTCAAGGGATCCGCGGGCTGGGAGCGAAAAACCGAGGGCCTCGTGGGCGGTTTCTATTCGAACAGCCTTCTGGCCTGGGACTACGACGGCGATGGACGCAAGGACGTTCTGACGGGGAGCCACTACGCGGGAGCTCTGACGCTCCTCTGGAAGAACCAGGGCGACGGAACGTTCGCGCCGGCCATGTTCCCCACGATCGAGGTCTACTCCTACCATTTCGCCAGCGCGCCGGGCACACTCGGAAAGGACCGCGCGCCGGCTTTTGCCGATTCCTTCCTGATGCAAACGAACGTGCCGACGAATGCGCGAGCCTTCGGGATCTCGCTGTATGCCTTCCGCGACGGCGCCTGGACGCGGCACCGTCTCTGGCGCAAGAAGGACCCGACGAGCACGGTGTACGGGCTCGCAATGGGCGACCTGGACGGGGACGGGATGGACGACGTGGTCTTCGCCGACAGCGAGCGCAGGCGCGTGCGCGTGCTTTTCCAGCAGGCCGACGCGTCTTTCGTCGAGGCGGCGGAGAGCGACGAGCCGGCCCTCGACTCGCCGGGCCAGTGCGTCAGGCTGGCCGACCTCGACAAAGACGGCCGGCTGGATCTCGTGGTTTCGAAAACCGTGGCCTCGACGAACCCGAACGAGAAGGGCGGCTGGAACGTGTACCTGAATAGGTCTAAATAGCCTGTCTGCAATACGTTGCGTCGGGTTTTATGACCGCAAAGCATAAAAACCGCTTTTTCCCCTTGACAGTACAGGGAGCCGGGGCCATCATCCGAAACAGTCTTGGGGCCTGTACGGTCCCAACTGGAACAGTTATCAGGTTTTAGGGGTGTACAAAATCGAAGTGTGGGAGGTGATGGGATCGTTAGAGGGAAGGAATTCTCTATCGTGTGTTTTCGAACAGCTAATCGTAACGAGGAGATCTCAATGAAGAAAACTCTCATGACGTGCCTGGCGATTGCCATGCTGCTCGCTCTCGCGGGCACGGCAAGCGCCATCACGTGCACGGTCGATCAGCGGCCAGGCGCCACGCTGCTCGTCCCGTACTTCCAGGTCAGCGTCAGCGGTACCGACATCATCGGCACCGGTCCAGATGCGCGCGACACGATCGTGACGATCGCCAACGCCTCCTCGGCGCCGATGATCGCCCACGTCAACGTGTACAACCGCTATTCCGAGCTGATCCTCGACTTCAACATCGCGCTGACGGGCTTCGACGTGCAGGCCATGCGCATGTCGGACGTCATCTCGGGCCTGCTGCCGGTGACGGTGAACTCCGACGGGGACGACACCTGCCAGCGCAACTCCGCCGCGAGCGTCTTTCCGGACCCCGATGGGTTCCTCCGTGTCCGTCCGGTATCCCCGGCGACGACGCAGGACAACACTCTGGCCACGACGCAGTATCAGGTCCCGGCCTTTGGTCCGGGCTTCGGCGTCATCTCCGGCCTGAGCGAGGACTGCGATGGCGACCAGGGTCCTCTGGCGTTCGGCTACATCACCATCGATCACGCGAACTACTGCAACCTCTCCAACCCGGTGTTCGCTGGGTACTACATCAACGACGCCATCGGGAACGAGAACAACCTCTGGGGCGAGATCATCTTCACGTCGGGCACCGGTATTCCGACGTACGCGATGTCCACGGTCAACCTCGAGAGCGACAGCCAGTTCAGCGACCTGACCTTCAACTGGATCAACGGCGCCGACCCGGTGCGGACGTTCTACGCGCGCTATGTCGACATCTCGGCCGAGACCGATTGCAACAACTGCACCGACGGCCCCGACGGCGACGAAAACAACCTCAACGACACCTCCCCCTGGAACCACGGCTTCGGCGACACGCGTGAGCCGCTCGGCCTCAAGTACGCCGCCCGCTGGTTCGACCTCGGCACCACGATCACGTCCAATTTCCGCGTGTGGCGCGGTTCGTTGGATGAGGGCTTCGGGGACTTCTGCGACGACGGGTTCGAAGAGCCCGTGGTCTCGCTGACGTTCTACGACGAGGACGAGAACACGGTCACCTCGGGAACCTGCCCCTCGCCCTGTGAGCAGCCTCAGTTCAACTTCCCGCTCGAGACGCAGCAGCGCAACATCTCGGACTTCCAGCACCCCACGGGTGTGGCGGGCTGGGTCAGCATGAACTTCGTTAACCTTTCGGATGGCACAGTCCTGGATCAGGCGTGGGTGGACTACTCGTTCGAGAGCGACCTCGCGCTCGAGACGATCCTGGTCCCCGGCACGCAGCTCGATCCGTCGACCTGCAACCCGCTCGGCGTGGCTCCGCTTCAGAATGTGTTTCCGGTGATCTCGGACAAGCCGACCGGCACGGGTAGCTAATCGTTTTTTCGGACGTGGGCGGGGCGAAAGTCCCGCCCACTTTTTTCTGGGTGGGTGGTGCTGTCCCGGCGTGCTGCGGAAGGTCTGATTTCAGTTTCTCCTTCGAGCGTTGAGGTTGATAGGGGGAAGATGAAATCGGATCTCAAACGTTACCTTCTTCAAACCGGCACGCGCCGGCCTCAATCGGGAGGATTCTCGTGCTCATGAACTCGTCCAAGCTCCGTGTCTTCGCGGCCCTGGTGCTTCTGCTCGGCGCGTCGGCCGCCGCCACGGCGCAGTCCCCGAACTGCGCCGTGCTCCAGGGTAGCTCGACCACGCAACTTCCGAGCCTCACCAACACGCTCCCGGGCTCGGGGGACATGACGACGGCGGGCGGGACGGAATATCTCTACGTCCTCACCCAGTGGGGCGTGACGCGCGCCTCGTTGACGAATCCCGCCAACCCCGGCCCCTACTCCACCGTCCTCAACATCGGCGCCTATGCAGGGTCGCCGGGGGTCATCCCGATCCGGTGCGATTGCTTCTCGGGCGCGAGCACCTTCGACGTGGCGCAGGCGCCGGGCGGAACTTCGCGAATGATCACGGACTGGCCGCCCTACAGTCAGGCCGGCGGACCGGGCAACCCGAATTTCTCGGGCTTGCCCGGACATGTCGTCGAGACCTCGGGGACGGGCGCGACGAGCTTCGGCCAGCAGATCGACCTCGCGGACTCGGTGCCCACCGGTGGGCGGGTCGCCGCGGTCTACATCACCTCTAACGGGAAGTACTTCGCCTATTTTCCGGTCCAGGGCGGTGACGTCTACAAGGCCGATATTTCGGACCCGACGGGAAACCCCGGAGCGGGGAGTGCGATCGAGCCGACGTTCGCCATCGCGTGGAGCACGCCGAGCGGGGGAAGCTCCACTCCCGTACGACCGCGCGCGTTGCACGTCCAGACGACGACCTACGACGAGTACATTCTGGTCGGAGCCACGGACGGCGGCGACGCCATCCACGTGGCCGAAATCAACACTTCGACCGGGCAGCCGACCGAGGTCGCTTCGGGCCCGTACGTCGGATTCCCGACTCAGCTCGACGTGGCCGTCGTGGACAACCGAATCTTCATTTTTTCGGCCGAAGGCGGCTCCGGCCTCCAAGTCTACGAGTATCTGCCGACCCCCGGCCTCCTCGTGAGCACCGGCTCGATCCCCGGCATCGCCAAGCGGGTGGCGGTGCGGGGCCCGGCGCCGTTTCCGGCCATCTTCTTTCACCGTTCCGTCGGCGGCTCGGAATCCTACATCGACATCTACGACACGAAGTGGCTGACGCAGGGTGGCTCGCCCCTTCTCGCCGGGTCGCTGCGGCATTTCGGGGCCTCCGACGCGATCTATCGCGGTCAGGGCTTCGAGGCCCTCGTCGAGCAGGAAGGCGCCACTCTGAGGGCCTATGTCTACCGCGAGGTGACCACGTCGCCCCAGATGTCGATCCACACCGACAAGGTGGACATCTCCTGCATCGCGGCGGACCCCGACGCGCCACCGATCCCTCTGGCCACGATGACGAATCTGTCGGCCGCCGGCCGGCCGAGCCCCGAGAACACGAAGAACTATTACGGCGACAAGTGGCAGATCGAGGACTCCTCGGTCTCCTACCTGCCGATCACCGAGCTCGACTGGGACTTTCATTACACGGGCGCCTTCGCCGCGGAGGTGATCGCCAACCCGCCGGGCTCCTGGTCGGACATCAACCCGGCCTGGTGGCCCTGCGACGAGCTGACCGGCGGCGACATCAAGACCGGAAACGGCTGCTACCAGAGCCTGGGCGCGCCGGCGGCGAACTACCAGCTCGCCCTTGGGTCCAAGAACGGGAACCTGCCCGACCCCGCGCCGTACATCTCCCCGGCGATCCCGGTGCTCGCGCCTCAGGTGAACATCCTCGGATTCACCGGCAGCGTGCTGCAGGTCCTCGCCGGCAATCCCAACAACGGGGACGCCAGCGCTTCGCAGGGCAACACGACGGATGCCACCTTCGCGTGGACTTTCACTCCGAGCGGCAGCGCGAGCGGGAAGATCGTCACGGTGCCGGTGACGGCCACGGCCTTCGCCCTGACCGTGACCTACAAGGGCGGCTACGCCGCCACCGAGTTCGGAGCGGTGCAGCAGGTGGATCTCGTGCCGAACTTCTCCGCGGCTCCGAATCCGGTCTTGAAGAGCAGCCCGCTGACTCTCCAGAATCTCATGCAGAAGGCGTCGGCGGCCGTGGTGGTGACGGTCTCCTATGCGATCACCGGCCCGCAGTCCTCCTCGGGCATCCTCCCGAGCACGTTCTGGCTCGGTACCCCGCTGGTACCTGCCCAGGTGACTGCGCCGTCGTCGATCGGCGACTACACGATGACCCTGACGTACAGCTACACGGACCACCTCGGCAGCGCCCAGGTGGCGACGGTGGCAAGGCCCTTTACCGTCACCGATTTCCAGCCCGCCCCGGGCGTGATGATCTGCAGGAACAACAGTGTCCCTTGCAACTTGCCCGCCCCGTTCTTCGGAACCTTCAACCTGACGCTGGGAACGACCTACCACCTCTCGGATAGCGAGGCGCTTCCCGGAGGCGTGACCCACCCGGGCGCCGCTTTCTACAAGAGCACCAACGGCTCGCCCTCGACCACCGGTGACACCCCGATCGGCTCCTCTTCGGGCGCGGGTCCCGTGAGCTTCGTGGCGCAGCCGGCCTGCAGCTCGAGCTGCTACATCAAGGTGAGCGTGTCGGGCTTCGTCGGCGTCGCCAGTTACATCGTCGAAGGGGGCACCCCCCCTCCTCCCCCTCCTCCGACCACGCCGACACTGTCGCTGACCGGACCGAGCAGCGGCGTGACCGGCTCGCCGGTGAACTTCACGGCGGTTGCCTCGAACTACACCCCGACCTCGTTCTCATGGGATTTCGGCGACGACGGCGCTCCT
Source organism: Thermoanaerobaculia bacterium (assembly GCA_040879385.1). Taxonomy (GTDB): domain Bacteria; phylum Acidobacteriota; class Thermoanaerobaculia; order UBA5066; family Gp7-AA6; genus DAHUXD01. The sequence continues at coordinate 95,487 of JBBDKM010000026.1, forward strand.
CCCCCGCCGCCGCCTCC
>JBBDKM010000026.1:95603-118704 GCA_040879385.1 Thermoanaerobaculia bacterium
CGCCGTCGGCGGCGGCCACGGTGACGGGGGCCACGATCAACCCCTTCAACGGGGCCTACGACGTCGACGCGGGCACCCCCGTGACTCTTTCCGCGACAGAAGTGGACGCGAACGCCATTTCGTTCGCCTGGACCTTCAGCGACGGGGGGACGGCCACGGGCCGGACCGTGACCTACGCCTTTGCGAGGCCGGGCAGCGAGAGCGCGACGCTCACCGTGACCGGCGACGGGACGAACCGGGTCGGGACCTCAACGGCCACGTTCTCCTTCAAGGTCGCCGTGCCGGACTTCCAGGCCATCATGATCCCGGGAGCCGGCTCGATCGACTCGGACTCCGGAACCTGGGCCACGGATTTGAGCGTGACCAACCCCGGCACGGGAACGACGACGGTTACCCTCTACTTCGCCGCGTTCTCGGACGCGATTCCGAGCGACCTGTCGACCCTTCCCTTCAACTCGCTCAACAGCATTCCGCTCTCGGGCGGCCAGTCGTGGTCCGGCATCGATATCGTTCGCAACCCCCTCGGACGGGGCGGCGACGGCAAGGGGATCCTGTTCCTCAAGTACGACGGCGGCAATGCGACGCCGATCATCACCGCCCGCGTCTACTTCACCGCACAGGGCTCCTCCTACGGAACGGCCCTCCCATCCTTCGTGGTGGGCCCGTACGGACAGACCCAGGCGCAGGGCATCGAGGCCACGACCGGCCAGACCCTGACGGGGCTGCGCAACGACTCGCTCTACCGGTTCAACGTTTCGCTCTTCAACGCCTCCTCGGAGGGCGGCCTCTTCCACGTGGACGCCTTCAGCGAGGACGGGGCGCAGGTCGGGAGCCACGACTTCGGGGTGCCGCCGTACAGCCAGGCGGGTGTGAACGACACCGATCTGATCGCCGGGCTCGATCCGTCCAAGCGCTACGTTCTGAAGGCGACCGGCACGACCGGCGCGCTTCAGGCCTACGCCTCGCAGCTCGACCGGCGCAACAACGATCTCGTACAGGTCGCCGACGACACGCCGCGCCAGAACGTGCCGCCAGGCACCCTGGTCAACTACTACATGTCCGGCGTGGGACGCATCGAGGAGGGGAGCGCGCACTGGCGCACCGACGTGCGGTTCTTCAACCCGAGCACTCTCCAGCGCACAATCTTCCTCGAGTACCACTACACGCCGGTCGGCAGCACGGCCGAGCAGATCGTCCTCGCTCCGCTCGCGGTCGACGCCGGCCAGGGGATCTCGCTCGACGACATCGTGGGCAACTACCTCGACGACTTTTCGCCGGCGGACCTGAAGACGGGCACGATCCTGGGCCTGCTGAAGGTCTACTACTTCGCGCCGACCGACATCGTCACCGCGCCCCTCATCATCGGCGGGCGCATCTATGCCGATCTCCCGACCGGCACCGCGGGCATGCAGCTCGCCGTCTACACGCAGAGTCAGAGCGTGTCGCCGGGCAGCGCGGTCCTGATCATGCCGGGCGCGCAGTCGAACCTGCGCTTCCGGACCAACATCGGGCTCTTCACGCTGGGCGACCTGCCGACGACCGCCCGGATCTCCGCGGTCAGGCAGGACGGCACGGTCATGAGCACGTACGACTACCAGCTCAACAACCCCGGCCAAACGGGGGCCTTCGCCCAGATCCCCATGACGGCGCTGCCCTCGATCGACGGCAACCCGATGACGATCAAGGTCCAGTCGGTGTCGGGCAGCCCCGTGGGCGCCTACATCGTGACGGTCGACCAGATCAGCTCGGACACGGTATTCATCCAGGGCAAGCCGATTTCCTAGGGTTGCCTCGGCTCGATTCCAGGGCCCCGCCCGGCGGGGCCCTTTTCATTTTCGGCGGAGACGACGCGGCGGCGCGGGCCTCCGTATTGCAGGAGAGGGGTCGAGCGGGGCTTAGAATGGACGCGACAGCATGAGTGAAAGCCAGCGGGAAGGCGCCCCCCGAGCGGCCGCCCTCCTCGATCCCGAGACGCGTTCGCCGTTCCTGCACGACCGGGGAGCGGTGATCTACAACCCGCTGTCCGGCGTCTCGCTCCCCAAGGACGGGGAGGCGTATCGGGCGCTCTCCCGGATCCAGGCGGGGGAGGTCGCCGCGACCGACCCGGCGGTCCTCGAGCACCTGCGCGCCGCGCGTTTTCTGATCGACAACGTCGAAGCCGAGGCGCGGCGCACACACCTCCTCTACGTCTCGCTCGAGACCTGCACGAGCTGCAACCACCGGTGCCCCTTCTGCCCGGTCTCGGTCGATCCGCGCGAGAAGGTGGTCATGAGCCAGGAGCTCTTCGAGTCGCTCGTGGACCAGATCGTCGACGTGGGCGGCAAGGACGTGGTCGTCTTCCTGTCGAACTACAACGAGCCCACGGTCGACCCGCTCTTCGAGGACCGCTGCCGCGTGCTCTTCGAGCGGGGCCTTCCGGTCACGATCCTGACGAACGCCTCGCACTTCACGCCCGACCGCGCCGAGCGCCTCGAGGCGATGGGCCGGTTCCGGTACATCGGCATCAACCTGCCGACGCTCGAGCCGGAGCGGTACCTGCAGCTCCACGGCACGAAGGACCTCGCGCGCGTGCTCGCCAACATCGACGCGATGCGGGCGCGCTCGCTCGCCGAGGAGACCGCCATCGTCGTGCTCGGAGACGAGGACGACGCGCACCGGAAAGACACCGCGGCGATCACGGCGCGCTTCGCGCCGAAGGGCTGGCAGATCAAGCCCTTCAAGATCCGCAGCCGCCCGGCGAGCGGGACCTACGTCCCGGAGCCGCCCCCCAAGAAGAAGCTCCGCGGCTGCGACCTGATGGGCTCGCGCCCGTTCGAGCACCTGCACGTGACGGCGACGGCCAAGGCCGTGCTCTGCTGCCAGGACTACTACGAAAAGCTCACGATCGGCGACCTGAAGACGCAGACCGTCGCGGAGCTTCTCGGCGGGGAGGCCATGGCGCGCCTGCGCAAGTGGACCTACGGCGTGGAAGAGGCCCCGGAAGACTTCCTGTGCCGGAGATGCGAGTTCGCCGTCGGCGATTAGCCACCCCCTCGCCCGGCTGCTTGCACCCGTCGGCTTCCTCCACGATCCGCATCTTGTACTCGCCCGTGAAGCTGCGCCGCCTGGCCACCGCCACCACCTCCGGGTCGCCAGCCCCGAAAGCCGGGCGGCCCGAGGAGCCGCTCCGCTCGCTACGCTCGCTGCGCGGCCCCTCGACCACTGCCGGGGCAGACCCGAAAACCTCTACCTCTTCCATGATTGCCCCAAATCCCTTCCCCGCCCTACTCACTAATTTCCCGGGGGTACGCTGTCTCACTCATGTTGGCACAGAGGGCGCTCATGCTGGAAGGGCGCCGGGTTAGTAGCATAGCCCCTTGAGTCAGGCTGCCGGCGACGAAGGAGTGCCACTCGGTCGAGCGAAGGGTGCAACTCATCGCTCGCCGGTACTGTTTTCAATCCCTGTCATCGCAGCCCTGGCGACACTCGTGTCGGCAAGCTTTGCCGCGTATCTCTGGCCAGCCCTTCGTGCTCCCGTTGTGACCTGGTCGGATAGCACGATTGACCTTGAGCTCGCCCGGCGAGGCGTAGGAATACTCACGCCGCCTTCAGAACAAGACCTGCGTTTTGCGGGAGTGCATCCAATCAAACCCGGCTTCATTGCGTTCTTGGCTCTCGCCAGCCGAATAGTCTCGGGCGAGGAGGGGCGATCGGTTGTCATTGTGCAATCGATACTTCTTCTCTCGTCCTTGCTTGCAACATCTTGGTACATCGCCAAGCGGAGTCGCTGGCCGCTTGGACTAGTGCTGTACGGAACACTGCTGTCGTGCCTGAGGCTACGGGACGCAACGAGCGCCGTGATGTCCGAGGCCATTGCCGTAACTTGTTTCGTGCCACTCGTAGCGCTGGCACTATTCCCTCCACGGCATCGAGCCAGCCCGTTGGTCGTGGGCGTTTTGGTTGGCTGGCTCGCGCTCGCGCGGCCGAATCTGGGAGCGATCGCATTGATGGTCGTTGTGGTTGGATGGGTAATGTTTGGAGCCGCCACTTCGCGGACGGCGCTGATGGCCGCAACTGCGCTCGCGGTGGTGGGTACGGTTTGGCTAGTCACTCGATCCTCGCCGGAGGACGACCCAATCCGAGGTTTGGGTGGCCCACTCCTGTTCGGCAGTGCAAACTACTATTGGTCTCCTTCGCTCGGCGATTGGCCGCAGGACGGCTCGGGCCGCGCGCTAGCCGGGGCGGAGGTGCGGCTGGCTGCCGCCCGCTGGCGCCGATTCCTCGATGACCGCGATCGGGATACAAGCCGACAACTCGTCTGGCGAGCCTTCCATGGCCTCTTTGGGACCGAGTACTATGATGCCCGGTGGTCGGGAGCCTACAAAAACGCAGACTTCTGGTCCAAGGTCGCGACACCGTTCCTGACGGTTGTCTCTATTGCCGCGCTGCTGACGGCGTGCGCTTTTGGCGACCGGCGTGCGGGTGCCATCGGCATGATTCTCTTGCTGGCCGCCGTCCTTCAAAGTCTCGTATTCGGCTCTCTGCCACGCCTAGTATTGCCACTTCTTCCCAGCTTGTGGCTCGTCGCGCTCGTGTGTATCCGGGCTCAACGGCGAAAGCATAAGCTAGTAATTCTGCTGTTGGCGTCTGGCGGGCTCATGCTGCTCAGAGCCAATCGACATGTGCTTGATTGGGAGTGGGGCCTGGTTGAGAAGGCTGGCGTTACCCTAAGGCAGGAGCTCCCTCGGGGGGCACTTCCATATGGCGCTTCTACATTCCACATTCGAATTGCCGCGCCGCTGGTTCCCGCGCCGGTTGCAGCCCGAGTTATGGATCCTGACGGGCGCGCTTTGGTCCCGTGTCAGGGCGGCTTGACGGCGGCGCGCGAACCTGTTGTCGCTTTTGCAATTCCTGAGTCGCTTTCGCGCGCCAACAGGGAGCGACGGCTCTTCGTGGACGTCACTGGCGTGGGGACATTTGGGCAAACCGAGTATCTCCTCTTTCCGGTGATACCGCCTCCGTGGGGGGCTAGTGCTCGCAGGCTGGGAGACGCGTCCCTATCGCCCAGTACCGGGATCTTGGCGGGATCCTTTGACTGGTGGGTGAATCCTGGCCCGTGTCCCGAGTAAGGGGCCGGGGTCCGTGCGCTGCTCTTCTGATCCGAACGAGCAATGGGCCAGGGTCGATTCCCGAGGTCTGCCGAATCCCGAGCCGGAGGTGGCATCGCTATTCCCTCGCCAGCCGACATCTTGGGATGGCCGCCCAGAGACCTCCAGCGGCCCTCAGCCGATGCAACCGAGCAAGAACAGCCGCCGACCTACTATAATTGAAAAGGCGGCCGACATCGACAGCGTACGCTCGGCAGAGCCGCTCGACGGTGCGTATGGTCACATTCACGGTCACGGCTTCGAGCTTTCTGGAGATGCCGAGTGGCTCTAGGGGTATCCCGGCGCGAAGTCAGGCGTGCAAAGTCCTGGTGCGTCCGGCTTCTGAGCGAGAGGCGCGCAGAGTCAAGACATGAGCTGGCCGGACTCGGCCATGATCGGCGGGTCCAGGCTCGGCGAAGTCTCTATCGGAGAAGCGCCGATGCGGAAACCGTCGCTCTTTCGCACCGCAGGCACCCGGGCCATCATAGTTCGGCGCCCTCGGGCCGTCCGGCGGGCTAGAATGACGGGGAACGATGATGAGTGAAGGCCCCGCGGGAGCCCGGCCGGGGAGCGAATCGGCCGTCGCCGCCCGCGAAGTTTCGAAGATCTACAAGGTCTACGACTCCGCCGGCGAGCGGCTGCGCGAGCTCCTTTTCCGCCGGCCGAGGCACCGGGAGTTCCACGCCCTTCGCGATGTCTCCTTCGCGCTGCCTCGGGGCGCGGCGTTGGGGCTGATCGGCGAGAACGGCGCGGGCAAGTCGACCCTGCTCAAGATCGTGGCCGGCACGACGCAGCCGAGCTCCGGCTCGGTCGAGCGCCAGGGCGTCGTGGCCTCGATCCTGGAGCTCGGCATGGGGTTTCACCCGGAGTTCACCGGGCGCGAGAACGCGCGGATGAACGCGGCGCTCCTGGGCTTGAACGGTCCCGCGATCCGGCAGCGGCTGCCGCAGATCCAGGACTTCGCCGAGCTCGGCGAATTTTTCGACCGGCCGGTACGGACCTATTCCTCGGGCATGGTGCTGCGCCTCGCCTTCTCCGTCGCCACGCACGCCGACGCCGACGTGCTCATCATCGACGAGGCGCTGGCCGTGGGAGACGGGTACTTCCAGAAGAAATCCATCGACCGGATCACCGAGTTTCATCGCCGCGGGGGCACGCTCCTCTTCTGCTCGCACGCGCTCTACTACGTCGCGCTGGTGTGCGACGAGGCGATCTGGCTGAAGAACGGCGAAGTCGCCGGGCAGGGCGCCGCCCTCGACGTGGTGCGGAGCTACGAGGCGTTCCTGCAGGAGAAGGAGCGGGCCAACGCCGACGGCGAGCCCTCGTCCTCGCTCGCACCCGCCGACGGGCGCAAGCCCGCTCGGCTGACCGAGGTCGTGCTCCACGACGGCTCGGGTTATGCGCGCACGGAGTTCGCCGCGGGCGAGACGGTCGCCGTCGACCTGGCGTTCGAGACCGAGGACCCCGCGCTGCACTTCCACGTACGCGTCGGGGTGGACCGCGAGGACGGCGTGCAGGCCTTCGCCGCGGACACGCGGCGGGAGCCCTGGGCTCCGCTGACTGGTCGCCGCGCGTACCGCCTGCGCCTCGTCTTTCCCGAGCTGCCCGTGGCGCAGGGAGACTTCCGCGTCTACGTCTACCTCGGCGACGAAAAGGCGCTCCACGTTCACGACGTGCGGATCGTCAAGCCCGGGTTCTCCGTGGTCGCTTCGGAGTACACGGTCGGGTTGCTCAAGCCGCGGCATCTCTGGATGTTCCCCGAGCGGGGATCGGTCTCCTCGCCGGCGGATCGGGTCGCCGCGTCCTCTTGATCCGCGGAATCGCGTTCCTCTCGGGACCGCGCCCCCTCGACTACGGGTCGCGGATCGCGCGCCTGCGGTGGAGGCGGGCCGCCGGAGCCGGCCGCGTGGTGGAGTGGGCCCCGTATACCCCCGCCGCGCCCGGGCTCGCCGGGGCGGACTTCTGGGTGCTCGTACGGGATGCGGAGGCGCTGCCGGGCGGACGCGTGCCGGACCCCGCGCCCGGCGGCGTGCTGCGCTCTTCGCGGGCGGCGCTTCCCCCCGTCCACACGCTCCGGGAGCTCGAGCAGACCGGTCTGGCGCCGGACACCGACCTTTCGGTCCCGGCGGCGATCGCGTTTCGGACGGCCGATCACCCCGCGCGGCCGCAGGAAACCGCCGAAGAGCTGTTTGAACGGTTGACGCGGATCGCCGCGCCCGGAGAGGGTTTCGTGGCAGCTCCCTTCGAGGACTCGTCCGAGCGCGAGCGGCCCGAGCTGACGGGCCGCCTGCCGAGAGGCGCCCTGCGGGTCCTCGACGCGGGGTGCGGGGCGGGGGGGGGGATCGCTCTGGCGAAGGCTCGGAACCTCCGCTGGACGGTCACGGGAATCGAAAGGGACCCCCTCCTGGCCTCCCGCGCGCGGCGGCTATGCGACCGCGTCCTGGAAGGCGATCTGGCCGATATCCTGCCGCGGCTCGAGGCCGGCGCCGAGCGTTTCGACGCCCTGGTCTTCGCCGACGTGCTTGAGCACTTGGACGACCCCGTGACTGCGCTCGCGGCCGCCCGGCGCCTGGCCGCGCCGCAGGCGACGCTTCTCGTTAGCGTTCCCAATGCCGGCCACCTCTCGGTCGCCCGCGATCTGCTGGCCGGGCGCTTCGATCCGGTTCCCGCGGGGCTCTGCGATGCGGGCCACCTGCGCTGGTTCACTCGCGCCTTCCTGGCGGACGTCCTGGCGGAGTCGGGCTGGACGGGAGTGCGGATCGAGGGCGAGCCCGGAGCGCCGCCGCCGGAGCCCGAGCCCTTCCTCGTGCTGTCCGCACACTGGCCCGACGCCGATCGCGATAGCCTCCTCACCTATCAATGGATCGCCACCGCGCACGCCTGACCGCCCGACTCCTCGCCTACGTCTCCCGTCTCCCGTCCCCCGACTCACGGCTTACGGCTCACCGCTCACGGCTTACGGCTTGCGTCCTATGAAGATCGCCTATCTGCTCGCGTCGGGGGAGCTCTTCGGCGGAAACAAGGTCATCCTGATGCAGGCGGAAGCCCTCGCACGGCGCGGCCACCACGTGACCGTCGTCTCGCCGGAGCCGGCTCCGGACTGGTTCCCGCTGATGCGGGCTCACTTCGAGCGCTCGTCGTTCCGCGATTCGCGCGCGCTGGCGGCGGCCGACGTCCGCGTCGCGACCTTTTTCCGCACGGTGCACGCGGCCCTGGCCGACGCCCGCGGACCCGTGTTTCACCTCTGCCAGGGCTACGAGGGGGGGCTCACGTTCTATCGGGAGATCTGGAGCGAGATCGCCGACATCTACCGTCTCCCGACGCGCAAGCTCGCGATCTCCGGGGTGCTGGCCGACCGCCTGACGCGCGAAGGGTTCGGCCCGGTCGTGGACGTCGGCCAGGCGTTCGACGCGACGGACTTCTTCCCGGGACCGCCGCGCCCGGCCGCCGACCCGCCCGTCGTGCTGGTGGTCGGGCCCCTTGAGATCGACTCCAAGGGCATCGACGTCGCGCTTCGGGGACTCCAGGCGTTCCGCTCGAACGGGGGGCGGTTCCGGCTGCGCCGCGTTTCGTACTTTCCTCCCGGTGAGGCCGAGCGAGGCTACGCGCTCGCCGACGAGTATCACCATCGGCTGGCGCCGGAGCGGATGCCGTTCGCCTATCGCGCTTCCGACGTCTTCATCGGCGCCTCGCGGCTGGAGGAGGGCTTCGGGCTGCCTTCGCTGGAGGCTCTCGCGTGCGGGATTCCCGTGCTCCTCTCGGACGTCCCGGCGCAGCGCTACATCGGCAGAGACGCGGCCCGGTACTTTCGCGACGGCGACCCGGAGAGCCTCGCCGCCGCGCTGCCGGACCTCCTGACGGAGGAGGCGCGCGCGCGGGCGCGGATCGCGGGCCCCGCCGCCGCCGCGCGGTTCGACACGGCGCAGGTTGCCGAGCGGCTGGAGGCGGCGTTCCGCGAGGCGCTGGGCGAGGCCGCGTGACACCGGCCCCTGACGTCTCCGCCATCGTCGTCAACCATCGGAGCGCCGAAGAGGCGCGCGCCTGCGTCGCGTCGCTGCGCGAGACTTTCGCCCGCGAGGGGATCGTGGGGGAGATCGTGCTCGTGGACTGCGCCTCGGGGCCCGACGAGGTCCGCGCGCTCGAGACGCTGGACGTGGACACGAACGTCTTTCTCCCAGAGAACCGCGGCTATTCCGGGGGAGTGAACGCGGGGCTCGCACGGGCGCGGTCGGCGCGGCTCCTCCTTTCCAACGCCGACGTCGTCTTCCTGCCGGGAGCGGTGACGGCGCTGCTCTCCGAGATCGAAGATCCCCGGGTCGGCGCGGCGGCGCCCCTGTGCGTCTGGGACGCGGCGGGCCGGCTCCTCCTTCCGGCAGACGCGGCGACGGGTTTCTGGGGCGAGCTCGGGGCCCGGCGCTTCGCGCCCTTCGCGCGCCGGACGCTCGACCTCTGGGAGCGGGGCGGCGACGCGAAGCATCTCGTCGGCGCGGTCCTCGCGGCGCGGCGCGACGTCTTCGACCGGGTCGGCCGCTTCGACGAGCGGTTTCTCTTCGAGTACGAGGAGACCGAGTGGGAGGAGCGTGTCCGCCGCGCGGGTTTTCGGCTGCGCTTTGCGCCGCGGGCGCGGGCACGGCACCTCTTTGCGCGGAGCGCCGTCCGCAACCCGGAGACCGAGCGGCGCCGCGCGGTCTCGCGCCGGCTCTACCGCGAGCGCCGCTACGGCGCGCTCGGCCGGGCGATCCTGGAGCGGGCGGGCGCGAGGCCCCGCGGGCTCGAGCCTTCGGCGAGGGTCGCCGAGCCGTTCGTCCGCGCCCGCGAGGGCGCGTGGCTCGCCGTCTCCACGAACCCGTCGTTGATCCCGTTCGCGGGGACGCCGCTGTCGGAGGACTTCCGGATGCCGGCCGAGGTGCTGGACTCTCTGCCCCCCGGTCCGGTGTACCTGCGGGTCTTCCGGGCCGCGGACGGGCAGCCGCTCGAAACTGTCGCCTGGGAGAAGCCGTGAGCGGCTTCGAGATCCGCGAGTCGACGGCGGCCGACGCGCCCGGAGTGCGGCGGCTCTTCGAGAGGGTCTTCGGGACGGCGCTGTCAGAGGAGGAGTGGAGCTGGAAGTTCGAGCGGGATCCGGACGGCTGGTACGGCGTCGTGGGCATCGTGGACGGGGAGATCGTCGGGAACTACGCGGGGTGGGGGGCGCGGTTTCTGCTCGACGGGCAGACGCGCCTGCTCTACTCCGTCGGGGACGTGGCGACCGATCCGACGGTCCGGCGACTCGGTGGGCGCCGCGGCATCTACAGAGAGATGGCCGCGGCCTTCTACGACCGGGTTGGCCGCGAGGGCGTCCCGTTCTGCTTCGGGTTTCCCAACCCGCGGGCGCTCCACGTCAGCGAGAAGATCGTCGGCTCGCGCACGCTCTTTCCTGTGCGACTGGTGTTGGCGCCGGTCGCAACCTTCGCTTCGCCCCCGGCCGACGCGGAGACCGGGGACTTCGTGGACGAGTCCTTCGATCGGCTGTGGGAGACGGCTCGTGCGGGCCTCTCGCAAGCGGCGGTGCGCGACCGGTCGCGCGTGAACTGGCGCTTCCACGCGCGGCCGAACCGGTACTACCGGATGATCTGGAGAAAGTCGGGCGGCGAGATGCTCGGCTGGGCCGCGCTGTCCGTCGCCGGCGAGACGGGCACCGTGGCCGACTATCTCGGCCGCGAAGCGAACGGCTCGGATCTTCCGCCGCTCTTCGCCGCCGCCGCTGCCGAGGCGCGGCGTCTCGGCGCCCGCAGGCTCGTGTTCTGGTCGACGCCCGGCGGTCCGGGGCGCGACGCGATCGACGCCCTCCCGGGCGAGCGCCTGGACGCGGGGTTCCCGATGATCGTGCGCGTCTTCGACGAAGACGCCGTGCGCCGGTTCGCTGGCGGCGTGCACCTCGTGCCCTCGCTCTACGACCTGACCTGACCTGACCGCGGCCGCGGAAACGGCTAAACTGCGGGGAACCGCATGCAGCGTGAAGATTCCCTGATCCCGTTCCAGCCGACGGAGCTGACCGGCGCGCGAATTCTGGTTCTCGCCGCGCACCCGGACGACGAGACGCTCGGCGCCGGCGGGGCTCTGGCGTGGAACGCCGGAAAGGCCGAGGCGATCCGAATCTGGATCGCGACGGACGGGACGGAGCAGGAGGGCGTCGCTCCCGAGGGCGCCCGGGCGTACGGGGCGATGCGGCGGGAGGAGGCGACGCGAGCGGCCGCGGCGCTCAACCTCGAGGCGCCGCGGTTCGGGGGCCTGACCGACCGGAGCCTCTCGGGCGAGCGGGGAATCCTGGAGGCTGCGGTCCGGGCCGAGCTGGAAGACTTTCAGCCCGACCTCGTCCTGTGTCCGTCTCCCGCCGAGCTCCACCCGGACCACCGCGCGCTCGCGCGCGCGCTTTTCGAGCAAGTCGCCTCGTCGCGCGCCGGCGACCCCGACCACGACCGCTTTCGCTTCCTCCGCATCGCCTTCTACGAGCTGTCGCACCCGATCCTGCCCAACACGCTCGTGGACATCGCCTCCGTCGCGGAGAAGAAGGACGAGGCGCTGTCCGCCTACGCCTCGCAGCAGGCGGTGCGGGACTACGCCGGCGCGATGAGGGGCCTGAACACCTACCGCCGCCTGACGCTACCCGGCCGGGGACCGGTCGAGGCCTTCCGCGTGCTGACGTACGCCGAGGCGTCCGCCTGCTCGTTCGAAGAGCTGCGGCGCGCGATCGGCCCTTCCGCCGTCGTCGCCGAGGGCGCGCACGGCCCCGCGCCGGTCGCGGTCGTGATCCGGACGCGCAACCGCCCCGCGCTCCTGCGCGAGGCGCTGGAGAGTCTCCGGGCGCAGACGGCGCGGCCCAGCCAGGTCGTCGTCGTCAACGACGGCGGCGCGTCGCCGCGCGAGGTCACGGACGCTTTCCGGGACGCCTTCGACATCGCGCTCGAGGACCCCAAGCAGCGGCGGGGCCGCTCGTCGGCCGCCAACCGGGGCGTTGCGGTCGCCAAAGAGGAGCTCGTCGCGTTCCTCGACGACGACGACCGCTGCTTTCCCGACCACCTCGAGCGCCTCGCCGACAGGTTCCGCCAGGGCCCTGAGCCCGTCGTCTACTCCGACGCCGTCACCGTCGTGTACGGTCAGGGAGAGTCGGGATGGGAGCCGCGGGTCCGCACGCTCCAGTACTCGCTCGACTTCGACCCGGATTACCTCCTCTACGCCAACTACATCCCGATCCACACGCTGCTCGCGCCGCGCGAGCTCTTCCTCAAGGTCGGGGGATTCGACGAGGGGCTGGAGTACTCGGAGGACTGGGACTTCCTCATCCGCCTGGCGGCCGAGACGCCCTTCCGGCACCTGCGCGCGGTCACCTGCGAGTACCGCGTCTTCGAGCCGCAGTCCAACGACCCCACGCACGTCGCGGCGGGAGCCGCGGCCTTCCAGGACGCGCGGCGGAAGATCTTCGAGCGCTATGCCGCGCGGCGCACGGACGCGGGCTTGGCGCGCGTGCTCGACCGGATGCGCGCCCAAGTCGCCTTCTGGTACGACCGAGACGGGATCTCGCAGGGGGAGCTGAAGTTTCTGCGCGAGAGCCACCGGCGCGCGACCGAGGCGCTGGCGCGCTCGGAGAGCCAGCGCCAGAGCGAGAAGGTGCGTCTGACCGCCGAGAACGAGCTCGTCCACGGGCGCCTGGCGGAGGTCTTCGCCAAGAACGAGGAGTACGACCACCTGCTCTCCGGCGCGCACGTCGAGATCGAGCGCCTGAACAGTCTTCTGCAGCAGATCTACGAGTCCCGGACGTGGAAGCTTCATCTGTGGCTGGATCAGCTGCGGGGGCGTCGGTGAGGGGGCGTCCCCGGACCGAACCCTAGTGGCCCACCGCTCTCTCATCGCCATCCTCGCTCCCGAGCCCATCCGTCCCCGGATGGCCGGAATGGGCATCCGCGCGCTGGAGCTGGCGCGGGCGCTCTCGGCGGAGTTCGACTCGCGGCTCCTGGTGCCGAACGACCCGGGAGAGGCGCGCGAGGTGGCGGGCGGGCTCGAAATCGTCGCGGCGCCGCCCGGCCGGCTTAGCGAGGCGGCGCGGGGCGCCGGCGCCGCGGTCGTGTCGGGCCACGCGGCCAACTCGTGGTTTCACGAGGTCCCGGAGATCCCGGTCGCGGCGGACCTCTACGATCCGTTTCCGATCGAGAACCTGCACTATGCCGAGGACCTCGGGGAAGACACGGCGCGCCATGACCGGGCGACTCTGGAGCTCTCGCTGGCGCGGGCGGATTTCTTCCTCTGCGCCTCGGCCGAGCAGCGCCTGTTTTACGCGGGCGCGTTGCTCGCGCACGGGCGGATCGGCGCTGGCAACTTCCCCGGCGACCCTTCCCTCGCGAAGCTCCTCGCGATCGTGCCATTCGGCGTGCCCGAGGAGCCGGCGCGAGGCGACCGCGCGGCCGGCCGACGCGCCGTCGGACTTCCGGAGTCCGGTCCGCTCGTGCTCTTCGGCGGCGTCTACGACTGGTACGACCCGGGTCTGCTGCTCGACGCATGGCCCGACGTCCTGCGGCGGCAGCCCGCGGCGCGCCTGCTTTTCTTCGAGAATCCCAACCTCGAGACGACCCCGCAGCGCGTCTTCGAAAAGACCCGGCAGCGGGCAGGGACGATCGACCCTTCGGGCGCGTCGATCCGCTTCTCGCCGTGGCTGCCCTACGCGGCGCGCGCCGACCTCTACGCCGGGGCCGACCTGGCGGTGTCCATCGCGTCGGACGGCCTCGAGACGGAGCTGTCGTACCGCACGCGCCTGCTCGACGCGGCCTGGGGCGGAGTGCCTGCCGTGACCGTCAAGGGCGGGTCGCTGGCGCGCGAGCTCGCCGCCGTCGGGGCGGCCTTCGAGTGCGCCCGCGAGGCCCCGGCGCTCGCCGCGCAGGTCGCGGCGTTGCTTTCCGACAGGGCAGCGCTCGCGCGGGCCTCCGCGGCCGCGCGGCGGTTTGCGGGCGAGCGAAGCTGGCCCTCCGTCACGGCGCCGCTCTCGGCGTGGTGCCGCGAGGCGCGGGTGGACCCCGGGCGGCTTCCCGCGCCGGCGCCGGTGGGAATGGGCTCCCGCCTGCGGCGTCTCTTCCAGTAATCTTCGCAGCCGTGTTGCGCCCCGAGGCCTCTCTCGTCGTCGTGCACCATCGGGGGCTCGAGCACCTGCTCGAGTCGCTGGCGGCGCTCGAGGCCGCGCTGCGCGAGGGGTTGACGGCCGAGATCGTGCTCGTGGACAACGCCTCCGACACGCCGCAGGACGAGGTGCTGCGCCGGCATCCGACCGTCCGCCGGATCGTCTCCGCGAAGAACGTCGGCTTCGCCGGCGGCTGCCGCCTCGGCGCCGAGGCGGCGCGCGCGCCGGCGGTCCTCTTCGTCAACGACGACGCGGCGGTTCTTCCCGACGCTCCGCGGTTGCTCGTCGCGGCCCTGTCCGCCGCCGACCCGGACATCGCTGCCGTCGGGGGGCGCCTCACGGACCGGACGGGGCGCCTGAACGACTTCTCCGACGGGTTCCTGACGTTCGACGGACACGCGTTCGCCTCGCAGGTCGGGCGTCCGGTCGGCGCGCTTTCCGAAGCCGTTCCCGGCCAGGAGCGCCTCTTCGCGTGCGGGGGCCTCATGGCCGTGCGGCGCGACGAGTTCCTGGCCTCGGGCTTCGACGAGGACTACTTCGCGTATCTCGAGGACGTGGACTTCGGCTGGCGGCAGTGGATCCTGGGGAGGCGCGTCGTGGCCGAGCCGCGTGCGGTGGCGCGCCACCGCGGCGGGGCGACCGGCGAGGCCCTGGGCGTTTTCGCCCGCGGCTTCCTCTTCGAGAAGAACGCCTTCGCGACGGCCTACAAGAACTTCGACCGCGAGCACTTCCGCGCGCTGATGCCGGGTGTCCTGATGGCTTTCGTGACCCGGGTCGCGCAGATGCTCGCGACGCGCAACCCCGGCGCGGAGGAGCTGAAGCGCGATCCCTACGCGCGCGAGGAGCCCTCCGCCGCTTCGTTCGTGCGGGCCTTCTTCGGCGTCGCCGTAGAGCCCGCCCCGCGCGTGCAGGTCGACGACCCGCTCACGATCGCCCACTTGCGCGCGCTCTCCTGGATCCACAGCCACCATGCGGCTCTGGCCGAGAAGCGGCGGGTCGTGCAGGCTGCGCGCCTGCGCCCGGACGCGGAGATCTTCGCCAGGTTCCCCCTGCGGATCGTCCCGACGTATCCGGGCGACGAGCGACTGGCGTCCGAGTTCTTCGCCCCGTTCCTGGAAGGGGCGCCCGCCCTCGTCAAGACGACGCTCGAGCAGATCTTCGAGGGAGGCGCGTGAGCTTCTCGGTCGTCATTCCGACCTACCGGCGCCCCGAGACGCTCTTTCCGGTGCTCGACGCGCTCGGACGCCAGGCGGATCCGCCCGAGTTCGAGGTCGTCGTCGTGGACGACGGCTCCGGCGGCGACACCCCGAAGCGTCTGGCGGCGTACCGTCCGGCCTATCCCTTCCGGTTCTTCTCGCAGGAGAACGGGGGCCCGGCTTCCGCGCGCAACCGCGGCGTGCGCGAAGCAAAGGGGCGCATCGTGCTCTTCCTCGGCGATGACACGGTGCCGGAGCCGGCGCTCCTCGCGGTCCACGGAAAGGCGCAGGCCGAGCCCCGCCCGTACCCGGTGGCGGTGCTCGGGTACACGACATGGCCGCTCGACCTCAAGGTCTCGCCGTTCCTCAACCACATCAACGAGTACGGCCTTCAGTTCGGCTACGGCCTGATCCGCGACCCGGAGTCGGTGCCCTTCAACTTCTTCTACACCTCGAACGTCTCGCTGCCGCGGGAGCTGCTCCTGGACGCGGGGCTCTTCGACACGAGCTTTCCGCACGCGGCGTGGGAGGACATCGAGGTCGCCTATCGGCTCATGCGGCGCGGCATGCGGATGCTCTACCGCGCCGCGGCCGTGGCGCGGCACCACCACGACATCACGTTCGCCTCCTTTCGCCGCCGGCAGGAGAAGGCGGGGGAGGCCGCGGCGATCTTCTACCGCAAACACCCCGAGCTCGGCGACTTCCTGGCCGTTCCCTTGGCGCTCCAGATGCCGGAGGGGCGAACGCTCGCGCAGCGCTTCCTCCCGCACTGGGCGGCGCTGGCGGAGCGGCGCGAGGTGCCAGGCGGGCGGCGGGCGGTGGACCGGGTCCTCCGCGAGGACTACCTCCGCGGCCTGAAGCGCGGCCTCGCTGCGGCGTCGGCAATCCCTTCGGGATGACGGGGTGACCTTTGGCGAGGTCAAAGGGCCCGGTGGGCGGGACGGAGGCGGCCCCGCAACGAGCGCTTTCGCAGGCACTTGCGCGGAGGCGATCCGGGTGGCCTCCGTTTTGCTCTGATGAAAACGCTGGAGGGCGCAGGTCCATGAAGACAGTCGACAGAGTCGGGCTCGCTCTCGGAGCTTTCGCCTTTTCCGCAGCGCTCTTTGCGGCGCCCGGGCCGCGCAGCGGACCCCAGGCTCAGAGCGCGGCGCCCTCGCGAAGTCCATCCACCGTGTCCAGGCAGTCGCAGCCTCGGTCGATCGCCCCTTCCCGGCCGTCGCAGCCGCGGCCCAGCGTCGCGCGACCCTCTCACGGCGGACGCGGCCACGGAGGTGGCTATCACCGAGGCGGCGGGCGTTACTACTACCCGGGCTATCGGTATCGCCCCTGGGGTTGGGGCTGGGGCGGATGGGGAGGATGGGGTTGGGGCTGGGGCGGCTACTGGGGATACTCGCCCGCCTGGTACGGCGGCTACGGCTACGGCGCGCCCTATGCGCCCTACGGCTACGTCACCTACGCACCGGGAGAGTGGGCCGTCGTCGACACGGACGTTTCTCCGGACGAGGCACAGGTCTTCCTGGACGGCCGCTTCGTCGGCACGGCGGACGATTTCGACGGTTTCCCCGACTACCTCTACCTGAAGCCGGGCAAGTACACCCTGGAATTTCGTCTCGAGGGCTTCGAGACGCAGTCGATCGACGTGGACGTCCGCGCGGGAGTCAAGATCGACGTCGGGAACAAGCTGAAGAAGATACCGGGCGCCAGGCAGTACGGCTCGTACAATCCGCCACAGCCGGAGGGTGGAGTGCGGCGGTTCTGGGGCAAGGAGAAGGACGGTCCGGCTGCCGTTGACATCGACACCGACGAGAGCGGCTACCGCGACTGGCGCGACCGCGACGGCAACCCCGAAGAGGCGCCTTCCGCCGACGCGCCCGAAGCGCCGCCGGCCGCTCCCTCCAGGCCCGACAGCGACGACCGGGTGCCACCCCGTGCCGCGGCGCCCGCGCCCGGCCCGTCGACGTCCGCTCGCGGACGAATCGTCTTCCGGATCGAGCCGGACGACGCCGCGGTCTACGTGGACGATCGCTTCGCGGGAACGGCGGAGGAGCTTTCGAGCCTGTCCCGAGGGCTGCAGGTCCCCGCCGGACCCCATCGGGTGGTGGTCTCGCGGCCGGGGTACGGCAGCGAGTCGCTCCAGGTGCAGGTCGAAGCGGGCGAGTCCGAAACCGTGGAGCTCGTTCTGGGACAACGTGAAGGCCAGAACGACGTGAAGTGAAGACGGTGGGTGCTTGACTCCTCAGTTAGTCATATACTGAGCGGACTCGAAGGAATCGATTGGGGGGGCGAAGGGCCGACGGCGTCTGCCATTCCTAGTTTGCCACACCTTCCGTCACTCTGGTAGCTCCCAGGTCCGCACTCTTCTCGATCCTTCCGAGCCCGCCGGCTCGGAGGCTCTCCCGCGGTTCCTTCGAGGTTTCCTCGTGAGCCGTGAGCCGCTTTCGTTCCGGCTAACGGTTCACGGCTGCCGGCTCCCGACTCGCGTAGAGCTCCAGCAGCAGCTTCTCGTAATGCAGCCGCCTGTTCCCCTTCCGGTTGTCGGCCGGAGGATCGGCGGCGGCCACGGAGGCGTCGCGGAGGGCGGCGCTGCCGACGCGGCGGGAAAACTGCGCGAGCCTCCCGGCGACCGGCCGGTGCCGCAGAGCCTCGGAGGAGGGCGCGTGCGCGGCCAGCGCGGCGTCGCCGAGGAGCTCGGCGAGCAAGCGCGCGTCGCCCTTCTCCAGCGTGGCCAGGGATTCGGCGAGCATCAGCAGCGGCGGCAGGCGGCCCGCCCCGAGCCCCTCCTCGAGGGCCGCGAGGATCGTCTGCCGCAGGGCGCGGGCCTCCGCCAGCCGTTCTGCGGGGTTGGCCTCGTCCTCGGCGGCGAGGACGACCAGGTCCCGCGCATCCTCCTCCGAGAAGCCGCGGGCGCGCCACTGGCGGAGCCTCTCGGGCAACGCCGGCGCCGGCAGCGAGGCCGGAGTGCAGCGCGAGCGGATCGTCGACAGGAGCGACTCGGGGCGAACGGTCGTCAGGATCCATCGAAACCGCTCGCCGGGCTCTTCGAGAGACTTCAGCAGCGTGTTGGCCCCTTCCACGCCGAGCAGATCCGCGCGAGAGATGCGCGCGACACGCCGCGCGCTTTCGTAGGGCCGGCCGGCGCCGAACAGAAGGGCCTCCCGGACGCGTTCCACCTTGATCTGCACTCCCTCGGGCTCGATGGAGAGAAAATCCGGATGAGCGCCGCTCTCGACGCGCCGGCAGCTCGCGCACGTCTTGTCCGGGTCCTCGCCCGGGCAGAGCAGCGCGGCCGCCAGGCGCCGCGACTCGGCTTCCAGCCTCGCCTCCGAGGTCCCGGTCAGGAGCAGCGCGCCCGGGAACCGCTCGGGGCGTTCGGCCAGCCGTTCCAGGAGCTCCTCCGTGGCGACGGTCACTTGGAGGGGCGCTCGACGCGCCCACGGGAGGCAAGAGTGGTTCGCGCGTCCATCTGGTCCCTCGCGTGACGCCGCATCGCGTCGGTATTCGGCATCCTCAAAACCCGAACCTCGCGGCGACGATGCGCCAGGTCTCGGAGAAAACCGCGTCCGCGTCCGGGGATGCGGGCACGACGGCCACGCGTGAGGGCTCGCGGCGCGCGATCGCGAGGAAGGCCTCGCGCACGCGCTCGTGGAGCGCGAGCTCCTCGGCCTCGAAGCGTCCGGAGGCGCCGGCGTCGCGCCGGCGCGCGCGGGTGAGGCCCTCGGCCGGATCGAGGTCGTAGAGAAGGGTCAGGTCCGGGACGACGCCGTCGCGGACGCGGGCGTCGAGGTCGGCCACGAGCCGGCCGTCGAGCCCGCGCCCGGCGACCTGATAGGCCTCGGTCGAATCCGCGAAACGGTCGCAGAGAAGAAACCCCTGCCGGGAGAGGGCTGGCGCGACGAGCTCGCGCACGTGTTGCCGCCGCGCCGCCTCGATCAGGAGCCACTCGGCCATGGGGTCGAGCCCCGTGTGGGCCGAATCGAGGAGGATCGCCCGGATCTTTTCGCCGATGGGAGTGCCGCCCGGCTCTCGCGTGACGGCGAGCGGCCGGCCGGCCGCCCGGAGGCGCTCGGCCAGGAGGCGAAGCTGCGTCGACTTGCCGCAGCCCTCGACTCCCTCGAAGGTGATGAAGGGCACGGCGGGAAGAATAGCCCGACCCCGGCGGCATTTTCTCCTCGCGATTGCCATTAACATGGAGAGCTTTGAAGCTTCTTTCGAGGTTGGGGGATTGAGGAAGACACCGCAGGACAACCGCGCGGCGGCGACGCTGTCGCGGCCGGGCTGGATCCTGGCCGTCGGCTTCGTCGGACTGGCAATCGCGATCGCCTCGATCGCGGACATGTTCTCCACCCGCCCCTACGACGGCATCGTCCCGGTTCCCTACAGCCGGGAAGGTATCGAGGTCCGGATGGTCGTGCCGGGCAGCCCGGCCGAGAAGGCCGGGATCAAGTCCGGCGAGTGCATCCAGGGGATCGGGAAGCGGATCGTCAAATCGAGCTCGGACGCCTCGGCGGAGCTGCGCCGGCACTCGGTCGGCGAGAGGGTCGACTACCTCGTCCTCGAGGGGCCCTGCCCGGCCGCGCCCCGGGCGGCGGGGGCGGCGGCGGGGCCGGAGATGCGCACGGTGCGCGTCCAGCTCTCCTCCGAGAGGCTCGGCGGGCGGACCTATCTGTACGCTGTCGTCGTCGGTTTCCTGTTCTTCCTGATCGGGCTGTTCGTCTTCGTCCGGGTTCCGCAGGAGCGCTCCGCCCGAATCTTCTTCCTGCTCTGCGTCCTGTTCCTGCTGTTTTTCGTGTGCCGGCTGCGGCCCGCCTCGTACTGGTGGATCGACGTCTTCGTGCAGAACACGGGCACCGTGAGCCTCTTCCTGCTGCCCGCCGTCTTCCTCCACTTCTTTCTCGTCTTCCCCCGCCCCAAGCGGCTGCACTTCGCGAAGCCCGACGAGTGGACGGGAGAGCCGCCGGGCCGCTGGAAGGTCGGGCTGCAGGAGTTTCTCTCGGCCAGCCCGGCGCTTCTCTACCTGCTCTACGCCGTGCCGCCGTTCGTCTTCCTCTACGACGTGCTGCGCCAGGTGCGGGGCGAAAAGGTGACCGTCCTTTCGGGGGCGCCGCTCTCCTCCTGGATCCTGCTCGGCGACTACCTCGTGCTCGGCCTCGTCGCGCTCGCGCACTCGGCCTTCACGCTGGAGGACCCGCGCGAGCGGCGCCAGGCGTTCCACGTGTTCGTCGGGACGATTCTCGGCACGATCCCCTTCGTGATCTTCTTCATCGTCCTGCCGTCGGCCTTCGGGATCGACGAGCACGCCTTCTACGGGATCATCCCGATGATCCTGATCCCGCTGACCTTCGCGTACGCGATCGTCCGCTTCCAGATGCTCAACGTCCGCGTGATCGTGCGGCGCACGTTCCTCTACGCCGCGACGACGGCGGTTCTCCTCGGCCTCTATGCGCTCGTGATCGCGCTGGCGAACCTGGTCTTCACGAGCTCGAAGCTCTCCGCCTCGCCGCTCTTCAACTTCGGCTTCTTCCTCGTCGGCATCTCTCTCTTCGAGGTCCTGCGCCGGCGCCTCCAGGCGCCGCTCGACAAGCTCTTCTTCCGCGAGAAGTTCGACTACCAGACGGCCCTCCTCGAGATGAGCGAGGCGATCACGGGAGAGCTCGACCTGGGGCGCATCGCCGACTACCTGACGGCGAGCGTCGCGGCCACGATGCGCCTCGAGAAGGCCTCGATCTGGCTGCGCGACCGCGAGGGGTGGATCGAGCGGCGGGGCAGGCGGGAGGACCGGCTGTCGCCCGGCGCGGCCGTCCGGCGCGTGCTGCGGCAGGAGGGCAAGCCGTCGGACCTCCAGGAGCTTTCGCTCCATTTCGCCGACGACGAGAGCGAGGAGTTCCGCCGGCGCCTGCTCGAGGACGGATACCGGCTGCTCGTGCCGCTGGTCTACCGCGAGCGGCTGATGGGGATCCTCGCGCTCAAGGAAAAGCTCTCCGGCGAGCGGTTCGACCGGGACGACCACTCGCTGCTCTCGACTCTTGCCAACCAGTCGGCGCTGGCGATCGAGACCGCGCTCCTCCACGACGAGATGACGCGCCAGGCCGAGTTGAAGCGCGACCTCGAGATCGCGCGGGACATCCAGACCAGCCTGCTTCCGCGCTCGATGCCCGAGATTTCCGGCTTCGCCTTCCTCGGCGGCTCGATCCCGGCGCGCGTCGTGGGCGGCGACTTCTACGACTTCATTCCCTTCGACGACCGGCGGCTGGGCATCGTGATCGGCGACGTGTCCGGCAAGTCCGTCCCGGCCTCGCTGCTCATGGTGGCCTCCAAAGAGATCGTCTACTCGCGGGCCCTGACGACGAGCGATCCGGGGCAGCTCTTCCAGGAGTCGAACCGCCGGATCTACTCGATCAAGCGGCGGATGTTCGTGTCGCTCGGCTTCTTCCTGCTCGATCCCGAGGCCATGAGCCTCCGGTACGCGATCGGCGGGCAGCCGCTGCCGATCCTGCTGCGGTCGGGCAACGGCGGCCCCTGCCTGATCGAGCCCCCCGAGCAGCGCCTGCCCCTGGGCGCATTTCGGGAGGTCCCCTACGACACTCGGGAAATGTACCTGCGCAGGGGGGACCTGCTCTTTTTCTACACGGATGGCTTCACGGAGGCCATGGACACCGGCATGAACGCCTTCGGCGAGGAGAGGCTCATGGCCTCCCTGGAGGCTCGGAAGGAAGGCACCCTGGACGAGGTCGCCCAGGGCCTATTGGGCGACATTCGGACTTTCGTGGGGGGCGCCGAGCAGTACGACGACATGACCTTCCTGTTTCTGAGGGTGGAATAGGCGAATTCTGGGGTTTTTTTCGGGTCGAAACCCCCGGATCGCCGATCCGTATGAAAGGGTTAGATATGAGGTCCCGCCGACTCCTCTGGGTCCTGGGCGCCGTTCTCCTGCTGGGAACCGGCGTTGCAGCCGCCCTTTTCCTGGCGCAGCGGCGGGACGTGACCACCTCCTCCACGGCGGCCTACGAGGCCTACCGCGAGGCGGTCGCCAACGAGGGCCGGTTCTACTTCAAGGAAGCCCGGCTCGGGTTCGCCAAAGCCCTCGAGCTCGACCCCCAGTTCGCCATGGCCATGCTGGGGCTGGCGCGTCAGGCCAAGGACGACGACCAGCGCGAGACCCTCATCCGGCGGGCCGCCAAGGACACGGGACGGCTGTCGGAGCGCGAACGCCTTCACGTCCAGATGCAGACCGCGTTCGCCGAGAAGCGCTCGGACAACGCCCTCGAGATCGCCTCCGAGCTCCACCGGAAATATCCGACAGACGTGCGCTCGGCCATGACGCTGGCGCATTTCGAGCTCGCGAAGGGCAAGAACGACAAGGCCATCCAGATCTTCGAGGAGCTGCTCGCCGTCGACCCGAACAACGCCGAGGCGTACAACCAGATCGGCTACTACCACGGCTACCGGGGCGACTACGAGAAGGCGATGGAGTACCTGACGAAGTACAAGTTCATCGCGCAGGACAACGCCAACCCCTTCGACTCGCTGGGAGAGGTCCAAGCTTACTCCGGCCGCTACAACGAAGCCATCGAGAATCTGAACCACGCCCTCGCGATCAAGCCCGACTTCATCGCCTCGATCGGCCACCTCGCCGT
>JBBDKM010000026.1:118804-151591 GCA_040879385.1 Thermoanaerobaculia bacterium
CCGCCCAACGGCTTCGCGAGCTTCGAGCAACGCCGCGCGGTCTACGAGGCGCGGGCGTGCGTCGCCGAGATCCTGGCCCGCCGCGGAGACCTCGACGGGGCCGAGAAGCTGATCGCCGAGAACCGCAAGTGGAATGCGAACTGGGCGCCGACCCGGGAGGCGGAAGTCGCCGTGGCCGAGCTGCGGCGCGCGAAGGTGCTGGCCGCCTCCAAGTAATGGAACGGTCCCGGCACTTCGAAACCCAGCACAAGCTTCTCCTCCTCGAGACGCTCTACGACGCAGGTCTTTCGCTCGGCGCCATGCCGGACGAGGAGACGCTGGTCGAGGACGTGCTGTCGCGGGTCGTCGGCGTGCTCGACGCGTCCCGCGGATACGTGGCCACTTTCGGAGACGGGGGCGCGCGGCGCGCCGAGGCGCGCGTCGGCTTCCCCAAGCGCCCGGCCGAGGCGGTGGTGGCCCAGGACGAGTTCCTGCGCGCGGTCGTCGACTCCGAGTCGGCGATCACGCGCGAGAAGTTCAAGCTGCTCGGCCGGCCGGTCCTGACCGCCGTGGGCGCGCGGATCTTCGGCGGCGGCCGCCCGATCGGCGTGCTCGTGCTCGCGGACAAGGAAGTCCGGCGGGGCGGCCAGGCCGCCTTCGACGAGGAAGACCGCCGCTTCTTGGTCTCGCTCGCGGGCCTCTGCGGCATGGCGATCGAGAACCGGCGGCACCTGGAGCGGCTGACGCGGGAGCGCGAGCGCCTGGAAGAGGAGAATCGGCGCCTGCTCGACGAAACCGGGCGCGCGGCCGCAGGAAGGCTCTTCGTCGGGGAATCTCCCGCGGCGCGCCGGGTGCTCGACCTGGTTTCGCGCGTGGCGGCTTCGAAGATCTCCATCCTCGTGACGGGAGAGAGCGGAACCGGCAAGGAGCTCGTGGCGCGCATGATCCACGCCCGCAGCGACCGGGCGGACAAGCCGTTCGTCGCGATCAACTGCGCGGCGCTCCCCGAGACGCTCCTCGAGTCCGAGCTCTTCGGCATCGAGCGCGGCGTCGCGACGGGGGTCGAGGCGCGCGCCGGGAAGTTCGAGACCGCGCAGAGCGGCACGCTCTTTCTCGACGAGATCGGCGACATGCCGGTCGCTCTCCAGTCCAAGCTCCTCCGGGTCCTCCAGGAGCGCGAGATCGAGCGCGTCGGCGGGCGTCGCCGCGTTCCGATCGACGTCCGGGTGCTCGCCGCTACGCACGCGCGGCTCTCCGACCGGATTGCCCGGGGCGAGTTTCGCGAGGACCTCTATTACCGGCTCCGCGTCGTGGAGATCGCCCTGCCGCCGCTGCGCGAGCGCCGGGAGGACATCCCGAAGCTGGTGCGCTATTTCCTGGAGCGGTGCGCGGCGCGCGAGGGGCGCGACGTGCCGTCCCTCGATCGAGACGCCTACGCGGCTCTGCTGACGCACGACTTTCCGGGCAACATCCGTGAGCTCGAGAACCTGCTCGAAGGCGCCGCGGCGCTGTCCCAGGGGAGCACGATCCGGCGCGAAGACCTCCAGTGGCTGCCCCGCGCGGTCCTGCACCCGGAGGGGAGCGCGTCCCCATCCGCGCCCGACGAAGAGATCCCGGACCTCCGGGCTCTCGAAGAGCGGCACATCCAGCGCGTTCTGCGGCTGGCGGGAGGGAACAAGAGCCGCGCGGCGCGCTTGCTCGGCATCAGCCGCCGGACGCTGTACCGGAAGCGCGTAGCGGGACATTGAGTCCCTGTGTCAATAAGTCCCAAATCCTAATACAAGATATTTTGAATCAGTTGCTTAGCTGATATACGAGAGCGGTGATTGCCCCATACTGTGTCAATATGATACGGTATGTGCGTCGTGGCCACACCCCGCGTTCATCGAGCTAAGGCCCCTGGATGAAGGCGCTTACGAGACTCCCGCGCATCGCGCGGCACGTGGCAGGAGTCTTGCCCTTCTGAAGCGCCGCAGTGATGAGAAAAGCTCTCGCGATCGGGCTCGAGGCCATCGAGGCGCCCACCCTGCTCTGGGGGTTGCTTGCAGGGGAGTTCTCTCTCGCCCTGCTCCTTTTGGCGTCCGATAGACTGCCCGCTGTCTTGATCCGTTCACTGCAACTCTTCCTTCGGTTCTAGGAAGGGCCCGAGCGCGTCCCATGTCGCAGGGAGGAACGGCCCCCCCGGGGTTGAGCCCCACCGGCTCACGGGAAGTCTCCATGACCATTCCCGTGGCGCCGGAGATGGAGATCGTCGCCACGGCGCAGGCCGCGGCGCTCGGCGAGTACATCGCGATGCCGCGCGATAAGATCGACGAGGTCAAACTCGCCCTCGTCGAAGCGTGCATCAACGCGTTCGAGCACGCCGACTGCCGGGACGAGCAGCTGCACCTGACGTTCCGTCTCGGCCAGGAACCGAAGGGACGCGAGTGGCTGGAGGTGGAGGTCCTGGACAAGGGCAAGGGGTTCGATCACGGAACCGTCGAGCCTCCGAGCCTGGAGAAGAGCGTCGCGAGCCACCGCAAGCGCGGCTGGGGGCTCCAGATCATCAAGAGCCTGATGGACGAGGTGGAGATCACCTCGGGGCAGTGGGGGACGCGGATCCTGATGAGGAAATACAAGTGAGCGAGACTTGCAAGGTGTCCTCGGAGCGGCGGGGCGACGTCGCGATTCTCTGGACCGACGGCTACATCAACAACCAGGGGGGCGAGGAGATCGCGCGCGAGGCCTACGCGCACCTGGACCAGGGGGTCCGGGCGCTCGTTCTGAACCTCGAGAAGACGCGGATCGTCAACTCGATCGGCATCTCGATCCTCATCGAGGTGCTCGAGAAGGTCATGGACGGGAAGGGCGCGCTCGCGTTTTGCGGCCTTACGCCGACCATCGACAAGACGTTCCGCATCATGGGGCTGGCCCAGTACGCCGAGATCTTCCCGACGCAGGAGGAAGCGCTCCGCAGCGTCGCGTCGCCGACGGCCTGACCCTTGTTCACGCAGTCGCCATGACCGCTCCGGTTCCCCTCTCCGCCGCCCGCCCCGAAGAGCTCTGGAAGCGGATCGGGACGATCCTCGAGGGCGAGGGCCCCCTATCCGCGCGAATCGCGGAGGCCGCGGTTGCGGCCACCGGCGCCCGCGATGCCCGGCTGTATCTGCGCGAACGGGGCGCCTGGATCCTGGCCGGCGAGACCGTGGCCCCCGGCGAGGTCCCGGAGCCGATGAGCGAGGGCGCCCTGCAGCGGGAAGGCGACTGGTGGCTCCCCCTCGCGCTGGAGGGCGAGACCCACGGCGCCCTCCGGCTGGTCGCGGTTCCGGGCGCCGAGTCCCTCGAGCACGCTCAACTGCTCGGATTTCTCTTCGGGTCGCTCGTCGGGGCCGACTGTCTGGCGCGCCAGGTGCGCGAGGCCGAGTTCGAGCTGAAGGCGCGTCTCCTGGAGCTGGAGTCGCTCTACGACCTCGGCCTCTCGCTCGGCGGGCAGCTCGATCTCCCCGCGCTGGCCGATGAAGTGCTCTTCCGCTCGATCTCGCTGACGGACGCCGGCAAGGGCGCGCTCGTTCTGCTCGAAGACTCGGGGGCGGTGCTGCTCGAGAGGAGCGTCGGCGGCGAGGTCCTCGCGGCGCGCGACGTCGCGGGCTGGACGGTGCCGGAAGGCGGCGTCATCAACAATGCCGCGGCCTCGGTGCCGACGGCGGGCATGAAGCTCGCGTCCTGCGAGAAGTGCCTGGCGGTCGCGATCTCGGTCCCGGGCCGGCGCCTCGGGGTGCTCGCCGTCGCCGACAAGGAATCCCGGGACGGGCGGGTCCTCGACTTCACGGCCACGGACGCGCGGCTCCTCTCGCTCTTCGCCAACCAGGCCGCGGCGGCCATCGAGACGGCGCGGCAGCACAAGGACGCGATCGAGAAGGAGCGCATGGAGCGGGAGCTCGAGCTCGCCGCCGCGATCCAGCGCCAGATCCTGCCGCGCGACCTGCCGCGGGTCCCCGGCCTCGAGATCGCGGCCCGGAACGTGCCCACGCGCCAGGTGGGAGGCGACTACTTCGATCTGTTCCCGCTCTCGCTGGGGCGGCTGGGATTTCTCGTCGCCGACGTGTCCGGCAAGGGGATCCCGGCCGCGCTCCTCGTGTCGACGGTCCACGCCGCCGTGCATCTCCAGATCGACGAAGCCCCGACGATCGCCGATCTCATGGGCCGCATCGACCGGCACCTGCAGAAGTACGCGGCGACCCGCAAGTTCCTGACGTGCTTCTTCGGCGTGATCGAGCCGGATTCGGGGCTGCTGCGCTACGTCTCCGCCGGGCACAACCCGGCGCTCCTGCGCCGCGCCGCTGGAGGCGGGGTGGAGCAGGTCAAGGCGACCGGAGTGCCGCTCGGCATGTTCCCGAACGCGAGCTGGAAGGAAGAGACCGTCGTCCTCGAGCCGGGCGACCTGCTCTGCGTCTACACGGACGGAGTGACGGAGGCCTTGAACGCCGCCGACGAGGAGTTCGGCATGGACCGGCTGGCGAGGCTGCTCGAGGCACCGGCGGCGCCTTCCGAGATCTGCCCCTCCGTCTTCGACGCGGTGAACGCGTTTGCCGCCGACGTGCCCCAGTACGACGATCAGACCCTGCTGCTGATCCGACGGACGGTCTAGCCCTCGCTCCGCGTTAAGATCCCCGGGTGTTTCTCCTCCTGACGCTCCTCGCCGCGGCGACCGAGCCCGCGGCGGACCTCCTGCTCGAGAACGGCGTGGTGTACGTCGCGGCGGACGCGAAGCCGCGCCCGGCGTCGATCGTCGTCGGGGACGGGAAGATTCTCTTCGTGGGCGATGCGGCGAAAGCGCGCAAGCGCGCCGCCGACGCGCGGCGCGTGGATCTCGAGGGGGCCTTCGTCTTCCCCGGCTGGACCGACGCCCACCTTCACCTGATGGGACTCGGAAAGGCGGGAGAGACCGCGGACCTGCGCGGCGCGGCGAACCCCGAAGAGGCCGCGCAGCGCCTGTCGAAGGCCGCCGCCGCCCTTGCGCCGGGCGCCTGGTTGGAGGGCCGCGGATGGGACCAGAACCTCTGGTCTGGCAAGGAGTTTCCGGATGCCCGCGCGCTCGATCGGGTCGTCCGGGATCGCCCGGTCGCCCTGCGCCGCGTGGACGGCCACGCGCTCTGGGTCAACCAGGCGGCGCTCGAGGCGGCGGGCATCGGAGGGGTCGCGCGCGATCCCGAAGGCGGCCGCATCGTGCGCCGGCCCGACGGGTCGCCGTCGGGCGTGCTGGTGGACAACGCGATGGAGCTGGTCGAGCGCGCCATGCCGGCGGCCTCCGCCGCGGACCGGGAACGATGGCTCCTCGCGGGGGCGGCCGCCTGCGCGCGCGCGGGCTTGACCGAGATCCAGGACGCCTCCGGGTACGACGCGGAGTCGATCGCCGCGCTCGAGCGCCTGGCCGCGCGCGGCACGCTCCCGCTCCGGGTCTACGCGACCGTCTCGCCCGAACCCGAGGCGTTGTCCGCGTTTCTCGCCCGCGGTGCGCGGGTCAACGGGGCGGCGGACTTCCTGACGGTGCGCGCGATCAAGGCCTACGCCGACGGTGCCCTGGGCAGCCGCGGCGCGGCCCTGCTGGCGGATTACGCCGACGAGCCGGGCAAGCGCGGCTTGCTCGTCACCTCGCCCGAGCGTCTGGCCGAGATCGCGCGCCAGGCCCGCCGGGCCGGATGGCAGCTCTGGATCCATGCGATCGGCGACCGGGGCAACCGGATCGCCCTCGATGCGTTCGAGAAGGCGGCCGAGACGTTTCCGGAGGCTCCCGCGGGGGCCGGCCGTCCGCGCATCGAGCACGCGCAGGTCGTCGCGCCCGAGGACTTCCCGAGATTCCCGCGCCTCGGCGTGATCGCGTCCGTTCAGCCGACGCACGCCACCTCCGACATGGGGTGGGCCGAGGCCCGCGTGGGGCCGTCGCGGATCGCCGGGGCGTACGCCTGGCGCAAGCTGAAGACCGGCGGCACGAGGCTCGCCGGGGGAAGCGATGCGCCGGTGGAATCCGAGGCCCCGCTTCTCGGGTTTTACGCCGCGGTGACTCGAAGGGAACCGTCGGGAAAGCCCCCGGGGGGGTGGCGGCCGGGCGAGGCGCTCTCGCGCCGGGAAGCCCTGGCGCTCTTCACGTCGGACGCGGCCTTCGCGGCGTTCGAAGAGACGTGGCGCGGCCGGATCGAGCCGGGGTACGCCGCCGACCTCACGATTCTCGGGCGCGATCCCATGACGGTCAAAGTCGACGAGATCCCCGGGATTCCCGTCGCGATGACCGTCGTCGGAGGCCGCATCGCCCACAGACCGGCCGTCCCATGAGCCGGCGCGGCATCGCTCCTCCCGCGGCGCTATTGTTGCTCTGCCTCGGGTTCGCGGCCGCCGGCTGCGACTCGCGGCGGGGAGGCCAGCCGAACGTGCCGTCCGCGCAGAACGACCCCGACGCCGCGCGTCGGGCCCGCATGGTGGACGCCCAAATCCTCGCGCGGGGCGTGCGCGATCCTCGCGTCCTCGCCGCCATGCGGAAAGTGCCGCGGCACCTGTTCGTCGACCCCGGGCAGCGCGCCGGCGCCTACGAGGACCATCCGCTTCCGATCGCCGGAAGCCAGACCATCTCGCAGCCCTACATCGTCGCCTTGATGACGGAGCTTCTGGAGCTTCCGGCGAAGGCGCGCGTGTTGGAGATCGGCACGGGGTCCGGATACCAGAGCGCCGTGCTCGGAGAGCTCGCCTCCGAGGTCTACTCGATCGAGATCCTTCCGGAGCTGGCGAGCGCCGCGGGCGAGAAGCTCCGGCAGCTCGGCTACACCAACGTCGTCGTGCGCGAGGGCGACGGCTATCGCGGCTGGCCCGAGCACGCGCCGTTCGACGGCATCATCGTGACCGCCGCGCCCGAGCGCATCCCCCAGCCGCTCCTCGATCAGCTCTCGCCGGGCGGGCGCATGGTCATTCCAGTGGGCGGCTTCTTCCAGGAGCTCAAGGTCTTCACCAAGGGGCCGGACGGACGCATCACGGAAAAAGACATCATCCCCGTCCGGTTCGTGCCGATGACCGGGGAGATCGAGAACGAGAAGTAGGGGGTCAGGTCTTGATTCTTCGGAATTTCAGAGATAGGGATCCTCATTGTCGCAGCGCGGCTGAAATTCCGAAGAATCAAGACCTGACCCCACCGGTCAGTCCGCCCCCTGGATCACGCCTTCGGCGAGAATGATCTCCACGCGGCGGTTCTTCGCGCGGCCGTCCGGCGTGCCGTTGTCGGCCACCGGAATCTTCGACCCGTAGCCCTCCGAGGTCATCCGCTGCTCGGCCACTCCCTGGCCGCGGAGGAACGTCATGACCGCGTTCGCCCGCTCCCTCGACAAGCGGTCGTTGATCGCGTCGGTGCCGGTCGAGTCTGTGTGACCCTCGACGCGGAGGTTGATGTTCGGGAAGACCGAAACGATGCCCGCCAGCTTGCCCATGGCGACCTGCGCGTTCTGCTTCAGGGTCGCCTTGTTGGTGTCGAACAGGATGTCGGGAAGGCTGACGACGACGCCGCGAGCCGTCTTCGTGATCTGCGCGACCGAGGAGAGCGCATTGTCGAGCTGCCCGGCCAGATCGTCGCGCTGCTTGCGGAGGCGTGCGAGCTCGGCTTCGCTCTCACCCACACGCGTCTCGAGCTGCTGCTTCTGCTCCTGGAGGTCTTGGGTCTGCGATTGGAGCGCTTGAGTCCTGGACTGAAGCTCTTGCTTCTGGGACTCGAGGGTGGCCGCCACGGCGGCCACGTCCGCCGTCGTGCGCTCGGCCTCGCTGCGGGCGCTCTCGGCCTGCGCCGCGAGGGCCTCGGCGCGGCGCCGCGACTCGTCGGCTTCGCGCCGCGCCGCATCCGCGGCCTCGGCGGAGAGTCCCGCCGCCGCCGCCCGCTGCTGCGCCGCGGCGGCGTCGGCCTCTGCCTGCTCCGCCTGCCGCTCGAGCGAGGACATCTGCTGCTGCGCGTCGGCGGCCTGCCGCTGCGCGTCGGCGAGCTGCTGCTGGGACTGCGCGAGCTGCGCCTGGGCGGCGGCCGTCTGCTCGCGGGCCGTAATGGCCTGCTCACGCGCTGAGAGAGCCTGCCGCTCGGAGGCGGCGGCCTGCCGCTGTGCGGTGGTCCGCTGCTCCTCGAGGGACGCCATCTCGGCGGCGCGCCGGGCGGCGGCCGCGGCGGCGGCCTGCTCGGCCAGCCGCCTCTGCGTGTCGCGGATCGCCGTCGAGGACAGGGACAGGCTGCGGCGCGCGTAATCGGTGCCGACCTTGGTGCGCCCGGCCTTGTAGGAGTTGGTGGCCTGGGCGAGCGTGATGCCGGCGTCGCGCACGGCGTCCGCGTTGTACTTGTCGGCGCCCATCTGCTGGGCCTGCGCCAGGACCGACTGCGCCTGCACGAGATCGATGGGCTCCGAGCTCGCATACCGCATGCCGCCGACCTGCTCGTTGCCGCGCCGGGCGCCGGGGGCGAGGCTCGACAGCGTCACCATGGTGCTCTTGGCCTTCTTGGCGGGCGGCGCGACCGAGGAGAACACGGCCAGATCCGAGGGCTTCAACACGAGCGGGAAAGGCTCCGCCGTGACGAGCAAGGCGAACTCCTTCTGTCCGGTGCGGTACTCGGCGTCACCGCTCGGGTCGTGGACGATCAGCTCGCCCAGGTTCTCGGCCGCTCCGTCGCGGGCGACCGCCCACACGACGTACGACGTGACGTCGCCCGAGAAGAGGACCGCGGGCGGGAGGTTCTTGTAGTCGATCTCGATCGAGGCCTGGCCGTCCTTGAACCTGACGGCGGCTTGGGCCTGCGCGGGGGCGACGCGGCTGGTCGAGACGAGCTGGAGCTTGACGGTCGATCTCTCCGGGAATTGGACGGCCGCGAGCTGGACGTCCGCCGCCGCTACGGGCAGCGCCGCCAGAAGGGCCGTCGCCAGGAAGGTCAGGGATCTGCGTGTACGCGTCATGACGATTCTCCTTCTCGAGTGTGCAAGGGCCCGCGAGGGGTGCGGGGGGAGCGAGAGAATATATGGACTGCCGGGGCGGGCGTCAACCCGATCGGAGACGGGAAGGCTGCTCGCGCCGGAAGGGGCCATAGACTGTCCGCCGCGTGCAACCCTCACGGAGGATCCCGGCGCCGCGCGGAGCCCGGGCGACGGTTTCCCCGGCAGCCGGAGGCGCGAGGATAGGATTCCACCATGAGCCGGCGGCTCCGAGGAGATTCTGCTCCGCACGTACTCGAAGCGCGTCCCGCTGTCGCGGCGGACGGCCGCGGCCGTGGTCGACGCCTGGAACCTCGGTCTTGCCGGGATCATGGGGGAGTTCGTGGCGGACCTGAAAACTGCGCTGGCAAACCGCCCATGAGGCAGGGATGACGCGGACGGGGACCGTGCGGTGGCTGGAACGGCTGGCCTGGGGCGCGGGAGCGCTTCTCCTCCTCGTCTGGGGAGCGGCGCGTCTCCACTCCGTCGTGGGAACCCGGAAGGAGTTGATGCGCTTTGAGGCGGCGCGTTCGGTCCGAACCAGCCCGGGCGAAGCGAGCCCGTCGAGCCCGGAAACCCCCGTAGCGGCAACTCCGGGCGAACCGACCCCCGGCATCGTCGATTTCACCCTCTGGTCGCCCGTGCGCATCGAGGCCTACCAGGCGAGCCTTCGCGCGAGCGGCGGCGCCGCCGCGGTGGCCATGCTGCGGATCCAGTCGATCGGTCTGGAGGTGCCGGTCCTCGACGGAACCGACGAGCTCACTCTCAACCGGGCGGTCGGGCGGATCGCGGGCACGGCGCGCCCCGGCGAGCCGGGCAACCTCGGCATCGCCGGTCACCGGGACGGATTCTTTCGCGGGCTCAAAGACCTGGCCCGCGACAGCCCCCTCGAGCTCGAGACCCCGGACGGCCGGCGCCTCTGCTACCGGGTGGAGGACATTCGCATCGTCCGACCCTCGGCGATCGAGGTGCTCGACCCGACGCCCGAACCGTCCCTCACTCTCGTCACGTGCTATCCCTTCTATTTCGTTGGCTCCGCACCCGAGCGGTACATCGTGAGGGC
Source organism: Thermoanaerobaculia bacterium (assembly GCA_040879385.1). Taxonomy (GTDB): domain Bacteria; phylum Acidobacteriota; class Thermoanaerobaculia; order UBA5066; family Gp7-AA6; genus DAHUXD01. The sequence continues at coordinate 128,807 of JBBDKM010000026.1, forward strand.
GGTCCTCGTCTCGGCTCCGGCGGGCCCGTAGGACACAGGGTTCGCTTTCCGCACTAAGATTAGCTCCCCGATGACCGAGACGGCAGCCAACGGGCCGCGCCCCGCCGCCCGCGCCTCCCAGGCTCACTTCCACGTCGTGCAGGAGGAGCTGCTGCTCCGGATCCTCCGCATCGTCGAGGCGGCGGGCACGGCCCTGGCGTTTCCGTCGCACACGGCCTACCTCGCCGGCAGCGAGAGCGCACGGCTTCCCGGGGCGCCGCGCGCGTGAGGCTGTGCGCCCGGAGCTGGATGGCGGGAGTGCTCGCCGCCGCGGCGGCGGGTGCGGGCGCCCGGGCGGACGCGCTCGAGGCGCGCGCCCCGGCGGGCTCGGGTTTCGAGCGGTCGGTCGACGCGGTTCTCGAGGGCAACGCGGGGCCGGCGCGGCTCCACCTCGAGGCGGCGCTCGCCCCGCGGCCGCCGATGCGGTTTCAGGGCGCCGCCGGAGCGATGCCGGAAATCGCCGACCCGGCCCGCACGCCCCGGTGGATCTGGATCGGCGCCGGCGCCGCCGGCGCGATCGTCGGCTCGGCATACAACGCCTTCTCGGAAGAAACGGAGTTCCCTTTTCACGTCACCAACGAGGGCTGGTTCGGCCGCGACAGCTACGCGGGAGGCGCCGACAAGACGTCCCACTTCGCCTCCTACTACGCCGTGACCCGCATCATGAACGAGTTCAACCTGGCCTTCGGCGCGTCGCGCGATCAGGCGGCTCTCCTCGCCTCCGGCGTCTCGCTTCTGGCGGGTCTTGTGGGCGAGATCGGCGACGGCACGAACCGATACGGCTTCTCGTGGGGGGACCTGGGGATGGACGCCCTGGGCGCCGCAGCCGGGCTCGCCGTCCTCCACTTCCGGGTGGACGACCTGATCGGCTTCCATTACGGGCTCGTCCCGGCGCCGGAGGCGGAGGCCTTCGGGCTCGGGAAGAACTACTCCGCCGAGATCTACACGGGCGACCTGAAGATCGCCGGGCTTTCCCGCCGGGCAGGCTTCCACCCGGGCCCCGCGCGGTTCCTGCTTCTCTCCGCGACCTACGGGGTCAAGGGGTATCCCTACTCGCCGCCCGAGATCCGTCAGCGCCAGGTGGGCATCGAGCTGGGCGTCAACTTCGAGGAGGTCCTGAAGGCCGCGGGTGTTCCGCGGCACAAGTGGTGGGGGGTCGTCCTCTACACGCTGTTCGACATCGTCCGCATCCCCTACACGGCCTGGGGCTTCCGCTACGACCTCAACGGCAAGAAGTGGTACGGCCCCGACACCGGCGACAGTTTCCCCGGGGCTGACGCCTCGAGGAGACGAAGGCGATGACGTCTCCCGAAACGCTCTTTCAGCGCACGGTGCGCGTGACCTACCCGACGTCCTGCACTTCGCGTTCCCCCTCGCCGAGCACGACGAGGTGAACTGGGGGGTGCGTCTTCACCTGCCGCTCCAGCTCTTCAGCGGCGTGGTCCGCAACGCGTCGGCCGCCATCCACGCGGAAGGCGGCTAGCCGATTTCGTCCAGGAGCTTCGCGACGAGGCCCGTCCACCCGGTCTGGTGCGAGGCGCCGAGGCCCCGGCCCGTCTCGCCGTGGAAGTACTCGTGGAAGAGGACGAGGCCCTTCCAGTGGGGGTCGTCCCGGTTTCTGTCTCCTCACGGCATCCGGTCGGTCTCGCGGTTGCCGTCCTCGCTCCAGCGGTAGGCGCGCGATCGGGCGTAGTCGTGCGGGAAGTAGTCTCAGGCCGCGCCGTCCCGACTGTAATCCTCGCGGACCGTGCCCCAGGCGCGGGCCGAGAGAAACGGCCCCCAGCGGTTCCAGTGCGCGGCGCGCCGGTCGTTCTCGCCGGGCCGCCGCCCCTCGGCCGTCTCGGCGGGTTTCAAGGGTCTTTGCCCGGGTCGTGCCAGCCCTCGAGATTGGCCGCAAGCGCCGCCGCCTGCGCGGGACCCCACGTGCCCGGAACGTACGAGGAGACGGGCGTCGCGTCGTCGAGGATCCCGTCCACGATCGCCCATGCGGCCTCGACGGCGTCCTCGCGCACGAAGAGCGTCTGGTCGCCCTGCATCGCATCGGTCAGCAGTCTCTCGTAGGCCTCGACCTCGTCGCTCTTGTCGCTGCGGACGGCGACGAGCTCGGTCGGCATCGAGACCATCTCGGGGCCAGGCTTCTTGATGCGCGCGCCGAGCGAGATCGCGATCTGCGGCCCCAGGCGGAAGCGGAACGTGTTGCTCTCGAGCGGCGAGAGCTTCGAGAGGGGCGGCGGCTTCAAGTCCACCAGGACCTCCGTCGCCGTGACCGGGAGGCACTTTCCGGCGCGGATCAAGAACGGCACTCCCGCCCAGCGCCAGGAATCGACCACGAGGCGCACGGCGGCAAAGGTCTCGACCTTCGAGCCGGCGGCAACTCCGGGCTCCTTCGTGTAGCCGGTGAACTGGCCGCGCACCACGTCCGCTGGCTTCAGCGGGGGGATCGAGCGGAAGATCTTGACCCGCTCGTCCCGCACAGCGTCGACGTACAGGGACGTGGGAGGCTCCATCGCGAGGAATGCCACGACCTGGAGCAGGTGATTCTGCACCACGTCGCGAATGGCGCCGGTCTCGTCGTAGAACTTCCCGCGCCCCTGGACCCCGAACTCCTCCGCCATCGTGATCTGCACGCAGGCGACGTAGTTGCGGTTCCAGATCGGCTCCAGGAACGTGTTGGCGAAGCGGAAGAAGAGAAGGTTCTCGACCGCTTCTTTGCCGAGGTAGTGGTCGATGCGGAAGACCGAAGACTCCGGGAAGACCGAGTGCAGCGTGACGTTCAGGGCCCGCGCGGTCGCGAGGCTGTGCCCGAACGGCTTCTCGATGACGACGCGCGCGCCGTCGGCGCAGCCCGACTTGCCAAGAGCCTCGATGACGGCTCCGAAGAGGCTCGGCGGAATCGCGAGGTAGTGGGTCGGGTGCTTCGCGGCTCCGAGCGTCTTGCGGAGCGCCGCGAAGGTGGCCAGGTCCGCATAGTCGCCGTCGATGTACTGGAGCAGGCCCGTGAGCTTCGCAAACGCGGCCTCGTCCACGCCGCCCCCGTGCTCCTGGACGCTCGCGCGCGCCCGCTCGCGGAACTGGTCCAGGGTCCACGACGACCTGGCGACCCCGACGACCGGGACCGAGAGGGTTCCCCGCCGGACCATGCTCTGGAGCGCAGGAAAGATCTTCTTGTAGGCGAGGTCGCCGCTCGCGCCGAAGAACACGAGGGCGTCCGAGACGAACGGTTTCTCAGCCGCTGCCATGGCCGTTTTCCTTCCCGGCGCACGACGTCCGCGGGGCCGCCCCCCGCGTCACTCGCCGGCCTTCTTCTCGACGTGGCCGCCGAACTCGTACCGCAGGGCCGACATGAGCTTGTCGGCGAAGTCGGCCTCGCCCCGCGACTCGAAGCGCTCGTAGAGGGCCGCCGTGAGGACGCTGGCCGGCGTGCTCTCGTCGATCGCCGCCAGGATCGTCCACCGCCCCTCGCCCGAGTCCGACACGCGGCCCGAGAAGTTTGCGAGCTCCGGCGACTTCAGCAGAGCCAGGGCCGTCAAATCGAGGAGCCACGAGGCGATCACGCTTCCGCGTCGCCACACCTCGGCGATGTCGGGCAGGTTCAGGTCGTACTGGTAGTGCTCGGGGTTGCGCAGCGGGGTCGTCTCGGCGTCGACGGCCCGCCCGCTCTTTCCGACGTTGGCGTGCTTGAGGATGTTGAGGCCTTCGGCATAGGCGGCCATGAGCCCGTACTCGATCCCGTTGTGGACCATCTTGACGAAGTGGCCGGCGCCCGGGGGGCCGCAGTGCAGATAGCCCTCCTCGGAGGTGCCGCCGGTCTTCTCGCGGCCCGGCGTGCGCGGGATGTTTCCGGGGCCGGGAGCGAGCGCCCGGAAAATCGGGTCGAGCCGCTGGACCGCCTCCTGGTCGCCGCCGATCATCATGCAGTAGCCCCGCTCGAGGCCCCAGACGCCGCCGCTCGTCCCGACGTCCACGTAGTGGATGCCCTTCGGGCGAAGCTCCGTCTGCCGGCGAAGGTCGTCGACGTAGTAGGAGTTGCCTCCGTCGATGACGACGTCGTCTTTCTGGAGTTTCGCGGCGAGGGCCGCGAGCGTGGTGTCCACGGCGGCCGCCGGGATCATCAGCCACGCCGCGCGCGGGGGCTCGAGCTTCGCGACGAAGTCATCGAGCGACGAGGAACCGACGGCTCCCTCGCCGGCGAGCTGCTTTACGCTATCGGGGCCGCGGGCGTAGACGACGCACTCGTGGCCGGCCTTCATGAGCCGCCGGACCATGTTGGCGCCCATCCGGCCGAGGCCGATCATTCCCAGCTGCATCGCCTTCCCTCCTGACGTTCCGACCGCGGCGCCATCCTATCGCTGGCAGAGGAAGCCTTGAAACTGCGCGTGAGCGGATGCGCGTCTCTCGCTCCGTCAGAACTTGCGCTGATCCGAGAGGGCGGAGCTCCGGCTACGACGCGGGGTCGGTCGTTCCCGACGGCATCGGCGGCGACCACCGCGGGTCCTCGAGATTCCAGCCGCCGCCGAGGGCGGGACTACGACGCCGCGCTCGCGATCGCGCGCTCGTGCCCGCACGTGAAGCACGGCGGAACGATCGAGGTGCGCTCCATCGAAGGGACCTGAGGCGGACGGCGCGTGCCCTCAGCGCGTCTTCCCCTCCTTGAAGCGTCCGGCCCATTCGGCCAGCCGGCGCATCGGGCCGGCTTCGGCGCGGTAGAGGCGTTGGCGGCCGACGCGGCGCAAGCGCACGAGCCCGGCCTCGCGCAGGACGCGCAGGTGCTGGGAGACGGCGGACTGCGTCACGCGGAAGGGCTCGAGGAGCTCGTTGACCGGGCGCTCCCGGTCGCGGACGAGGTCGAGGATCCGGCGGCGCGTGGGGTCGGCGAGAGCCCGGAAGATGTCGCTCATCGCGGGATCATATAAGTGGAGGCTTATATGAGTCAGGGGGGGCCGGGAGGAGTCGGGAGGAGCCCCTCTCCCGACTCCTGACTCCCGACTATTGTTTACGCGTGTAGTCGATCTGCATCATCTTGAGCATCTTCCCGTCCGGTCCCTTCCCCCACATCTCGAAGGTGTGGTGGTCGTTGTCGACGATCGTCAGCTTGTCCTCGATCTGCGAGGGCTTGCCGGTCATCGGGTCCCACACGGTGGATTTGCTGTTCATCGTCTTGCCGGCCGCGTCCATCGTGCTCGTCATAGACATCATGCCGGTGCCGGCGTTGTCCATCCAGACCGAGACGTACTTCTTCTGGACGTTGTCGTAACCCGTGTAGCCGATCCCGTTGAAGGGCTCCCCCATGAACGTGCCCTCGTACTTTTGCTCGACGTACCGGTTGCCCAGAACCCAGTTGGCCACCGACGTGCCGGTCGAGTCCTCGGGCGGCTTCGAGGGGTCCATCCACATGCGGACCTTGGTGTCGAAGGTGCCCACGATGGCGTCGAGCCTCTTGTGGGCCTCGCCCGGGGTCGACGCCCTGGCCCAGGCTTCCATCATGGCCTTCTCGTCGGGCGGGGCGGGCTTCGCGGCAGACTTCTTGGCCGGCTCCTGCGCGGAGAGAACCCCGGCAAGACCCAGCGCGGCGACCAGGATCGAGACATCGCGGAACTCGTTTCTCATCATCGTCCTCCTCATCTGGCGCGGATTCTATCGCCGGTGGGGTATCGTTTCCGGGTCGAAGGAAGTGACGCCCATGAAAACACTCACGCCGGCTCCCGCGAAGTCATGATCGCCGTCGGGCATCTCCTGCTGGCGGCCTCGCTCGCGGCCTCGGCGCCGGCCGGTCCCCGGGCCCTTCCGTGGATCGAGGACGATTACGCGAAGGCGCTGTCGCAGGCGCGCGCGAAAGACCTGCCGATCTTCGTCGAGAACTGGGCGCCCTGGTGCCACACGTGCCGCTCGATGAGGGCTTTCGTCTTCACGGATAAGGCCCTCGCGAAGCACGCCGGGCAGTTCGTCTGGCTCTCGATCGACACGGAGAAGGCGCAGAATGTGCCGTTCGTCCTGAAATACCCGATTCGGGCGTGGCCGTCGCTCTACGTCATCGACCCGCACAAGGAGACCGTCGTCCTGCGGTGGGTCGGCGGCGCGACCGTGGACCAGCTCCGGAAGCTCTTTGCCGAGGGACGGCGCGCGGCCGGGGGAGGCGGCCCCGGCGCGGACGCCAGCGTCGCCCGGGCCGACGCGCTCTACGGCCAGGGCAAGTACGAGGAGGCCGCGAAGGCCTTTCGCGAGGCGCTCCCGCTCCTGGCGGCCAAGTCGGCGAGCTACGGGCGCGTGACCGAGTCGCTCCTCTACGCGCTCTCGATGCTCGGCCGGCACGCCGAGTGCGTAGACCTGGCGCGCGAAACGCTTCCGCGCCTGCGCGGGACGGCCTCCGAGGCGAACCTGGCCGCGTCCGGCCTCGACTGCGCTCTGGCCCTTCCCAAGGAGAACGCCGGTCGCGCCCCGGACGTCGCCGCGCTCGAAAAGGCAGCGCGCGCTGCCCTCGACGACCCGAAGCTCCGTCTGCTGGCCGACGACCGCTCGGCCGTGTACAGCGTGCTCGTGTCGGCGCGGGAAGACGCGAAGGACGAAGCCGGGGCGAAGGCGCTGGCCCGCGAATGGGTCGCGAACCTCGACGCCGAGGCCGCCCGCGTCAAGACCGCGGAGCAGCGGACGGCCCTCGACCCCAACCGGCTCTCCGCCGACGAAGCCGCGGGCGACATCGCGAAAGCCGTCCCGATGCTCGAAGCCTCGGAGCGCGACTTCCCGCAGGACTACAACCCGCCGGCGCGCCTGGCATACGTATTCCTGCAGTTGAAGCGCTTTGACGACGCCCTGGCCGCCAACGACCGCGCGCTGGCGAAGGTCTACGGTCCGCGGCGGATTCGCGTCCTGCTCGTCCGCTCCGACATCTACGCCGCGAAGGCAGATGCGGCGGCGGCGAAGAAGACGCTCGAGGATGCGCTCTCCTTCGCCCGGGCCTTGCCGGAAGGTCAGCGCTCGGACAGCCAGATCGCGTCGCTGCAGAAGCGCCTCGAGGCCCCCGCGCCGTAGCCGTCTGCTACGATGCGCGCTCTCCGGAGGGCAAGTGTGCGCATCCAGGTTCTGGCCGTCCTTCTGCTCGTGACGGCGCCCTCCCGCGCCGAGGAGCCGGACCCGAAGCTGCGCGCTCTCTTCGAGGAAGCGTGGGAGTTTCGCCTCGCGGAGGATCCTCTCTTCGCGACGACGGCCGGAGACCACCGCTACGACGCCCGGCTTCCGTCGATGACGCGCGAGGACCTTTCGCGCCGCGCGGCTTTCGCCCGGGACATGCTCGCCCGCTTGAAGGAGATCGACCGCGCGAGCCTGTCTCCCGAAGATCGCGTGAGCTACGACATGTTCGCCCGCGAGCTCTCCGACGGCCTCGCGGAGCACGAGTTCGGTGCGTGGCGCATTCCCCTGAACGCCGACAGCGGCTTTCACACCGACTTCGCGGATCTCCCGCAGCGCGCGCCGCTTCGGTCAGTCGCCGACTATGAGAACTACATCGCGCGCCTGAACGCCTTTCCCGCGTGGGTCGGGGAGGAGCTCGCGCTCATGCGGGAGGGCCTGAAGGCCGGGTTCACGCTGCCGAAGGTCGTGCTCGAGGGCATCGACGTCACGATGACGACCCACGTCGTCGCCACGCCGGAGAAGAGCGTCTTCTACGAGCCCTTCCGCAAGTTTCCGGCGAGCGTGCCGGACTCCGACCGCGCGCGGCTGGCCGCGGCCGGGCGCAAGGCGGTCCTGGACGGCGCCGTAGCGGGCTACCGGACGCTGGCGGATTTCATGGCGCGCGAGTACGTCCCGGGAGCGCGCGGCTCGATCGCCGCCTCGAGCCTCCCGCGGGGGCGCGAGTACTACGCGCACCTCGTGAAGCACTTCACGACGCTCGACGTGACGCCCGACGAGGTGCACGCGATCGGGCAGAGAGAAGTGGCGCGGATCCGCGGCGAGATGGAACAGGTGATCCGCAAGACCGGCTTCCAGGGCAACTTCGCCGCGTTCCTGAACACGCTGCGGACGGACCCCCGCTTCTACGCCAAGACGCCCGAGGAGCTTTTGAAGGAGGCGTCCTCCATCGCCAAGCGGATGGACGGCAAGCTGCCGTCGCTCTTCGGCAGGTTGCCGCGGCTTCCCTACGGTGTCGAGTCCGTGCCGGCGCACCTGGCGCCGAAGTACACGAGCGGTCGCTACGTGGAGGCGCCGGTCGGCGGAACGCGGGCCGGCACGTACTGGGTCAACACCTATGCGCTCGACAAGCGGCCGCTCTACACGCTCGAGGCGCTCACGCTGCACGAGGCCGTGCCCGGGCACCATCTCCAGATCGCGCTCCAGCAGGAGCTGACGGGGCTGCCGCCGTTTCGCCGTTTCTCGGGCGTCGGCGCGTTCGTCGAGGGGTGGGCGCTCTACGCGGAGCGGCTGGGCCTCGAGGCCGGCTTCTACCAGGACCCGTACAGCGACTTCGGCCGGCTGACCTACGAGATGTGGCGCGCCTGCCGGCTGGTGGTCGACACGGGAATCCACGCGAAGAGCTGGACCCGGGCCGAGGCGCTGGAATATCTCGAGTCGAACACGGCGCTTTCTCTCCACGAGGTCAAGACCGAGATCGACCGCTACATCTCGTGGCCCGGACAGGCGCTCTGCTACAAGATGGGAGAGTTGAAGATCCGCGCGCTGCGCGAAGAGGCGGAGCGCGCGCTCGAGGAGCGGTTCGACATCCGCGCCTTCCACGACACCGTCCTCGGGAGCGGCGCGGTGCCGCTCTTGGTCCTCGAGGAACGGGTGCGGGCCTCGCTCGCGGCGTCGGAGACGCCATGACCGCGGTCGCCGCGCGGACCTCCTTCCAGGCGAAGAATCCCGCGACGGGGCAGTGGCTGGACGGCGAGTTCTTCGAGGCGACGGCCGACGAGATCGACGCGGCGGCGCGAGCGGCGGAGCGAGCCTTCGAGGCCTATTCCGCGCTGCCGGCCGCGCGGCGCGCGAGGTTCCTGCGCGCGATCGCGCAGCAGATCGTGGGCCTGGGAGACCGGCTTCTCGAGCGGGCGGGCGCGGAGACGGCGTTCCCCGCAGGCCGCCTCGAGAGCGAGCGAGCGCGGACGGTCAGCCAGATCCTGCTGTTCGCCGAGCTGATCGAGGAAGGCTCCTGGGTCGGCGCCCGCATCGACCGCGCGCTCCCGGACCGAAAGCCGCGGCCGCGGCCGGACCTGCGGCGCATGCTCGTGGCCCTGGGCCCGACCGCGGTCTTCGGCGCGTCGAATTTTCCGCTCGCCTTCTCGGTCGCGGGCGGCGACACGGTTTCGGCTCTCGCTGCCGGCTGCCCGGTCGTGGTCAAGGCCCATCCGGCCCACCCGGGGACCTCGGAGCTGGCCGCGAAGGCGATCCGCACCGCGGCCCGCGACGCGCGGATGCCCGAAGGCGTCTTCGCGATGGTCCAGGGCGCCTCGCCCGAGGTCGGCATCACGCTCGTGACGCATCCTGCCATCCGGGCGGCCGGGTTCACTGGGTCCCTGCGCGCCGGGCGCACGCTCTTCGACGCGGCGGCCATGCGGCCCGAGCCGATCCCGGTCTACGCGGAGATGGGCTCGTCCAATCCCGTTTTCCTGCTGCCCGGAGCGCTGGCCGAGCGGGGCGAGGCGATCGCGAAGGGCTTCGCGGCCTCGGTCACGCTGGGCTCCGGGCAGTTCTGCACGAACCCGGGGCTCGCGATCCTGCTCGACTCCCCGGCGTCGAACGCGTTTCTGAAGGCGGCGGGGGAGCTGCTCGCCGCGGCGCCCGCGGGCACGATGGCACACGCCGGGATCAAGGAGGCCTACGACCGGGACGTGGTGGAAGTCACCCGCGTCGCCGGCGTCGCCGTCGCCGCGCGCGCGCAGGACGCCGGCGCCCATCCCGAGACCGCGGCGCAGGCGGCCCTTCTGATGACCGACGCGGCGGCGTTTGCGCAAAGCCCGAGGCTCTCCGCCGAGATCTTCGGCCCGGCGACTCTCGCGGTGCGCTGCCGCGCGCCGGAGGAGATGCTGCGGCTCGCCCGCGGCCTCCACGGCCACCTCACGGCCACGATCCACGGCACGGAGAAGGACCTCGCCGAGTTCTCCGAGCTCGTCGCGATCCTGCGGCAGAAGGCCGGGCGCCTCGTCTTCAACGGGTTTCCGACGGGCGTCGAGGTCTGCCACGCGATGCACCACGGCGGTCCCTATCCCGCGACGACCGACGCGCGCGAGACCTCCGTGGGCACGGCGGCGATCCACCGCTTCGCGCGCCCCGTCTGCTACCAGGACTTTCCGCAGGCGGCCCTGCCCGAGGAGCTGCGGGACGGAAACCCGCGCGGGATCTGGCGGCTCGTCGACGGCGCGTTCACGAAGGGCGCCGTGTGAGGGACTTCCCCGAGTCGATCGAGGTGGTCGACTCGCACACGGAAGGGGAGCCCACGCGGGTCGTCGTCGGCGGATGGCCGGAGCTCCGGTCGCCGACGATGGACGAACGCCGCACGGAGCTCGACCGCCGCTTCGGCCCGCTGTGGCGCGGGGCGATCCTCGAGCCGCGCGGCCACGACGCCATGGTCGGCGCGCTGCTGACGCCTCCGGTCTCCCGCGGCGCGGTCGCGGGGGTCGTGTTCTTCGACAACGTCGGGCCCCTGTGGATGTGCGGCCACGGCACGATCGGCGTGGTCCGCACGCTCGAGCACCTGGGGCGCATCGCGCCGGGGGCCGTGCGCCTCGACACGCCGGTCGGGACCGTGGGCGCGGAGCTGTCGCTCGACGGCGCCGTGACGATCGAGAACGTGCCGGCCCGTTGCCACGCGAAGGACGTCGCCGTGGAGGTCCCGGGCGTCGGGCGCGTGATCGGCGACGTGGCCTACGGCGGCAACTGGTTCTTTCTGGCGCGCGGCGAGCTCGAGCGCGTCGAGCCCCGCAACCTCGAGCGCCTGCGGACGGTCACGCTCGCGATCCAGCTGGCGCTCGGGGAGCAGAGGATCACGGGGGAGGCCGGCGCGTCGGTGGACCACGTCATTCTGTATGGGCCCCCGCGGCGGCCCGACGCGGACAGCCGCAACTACGTGATGTGCCCCGGCGGCGCCTACGACCGGTCTCCGTGCGGAACGGGCACCTCGGCGACGATGGCGGCTCTCCACGCCCGCGGGGAGCTCGCGCCCGGACAGCGTTACCGGCAGGAGTCCGTCACGGGCAGCCTCTTCACGGGGTGGCTCGAAGAGCGCGAGGGCGGGCTGGTTCCGCGCATCCAGGGGCGCGCCTTCATCACCGGCCGGGGAACGCTCTTCTTCGACCCGCTCGATCCCTTCCGCGACGGGCTTCATGTCGGGGGCGATGCCGGCGCCTGACGTTCTCGTCGTCGGTGCCGGGATCGTCGGCGCCGCGTGCGCGGAAGAGGCGGCGGCGGCGGGGCTCTCGGTCGCCGTCCTGGAGTCCCGCTTCGCGGGGAGCGGGGCGACCGCGGCCGCGATGGGCCACATCGTCGTCATGGACGACTCGGCCGCGCAGTTCGCGCTCACGGAGCTTTCGCGCCGGCTGTGGACGGAACGTGCCCGCGACTTGCCGGCCTCTTGCGAGGACGAGCAGACCGGCACGCTCTGGGTGGCGGCGGATGCCGAAGAGCTGGCGCACGTGGCGAAGAAGGCCGCCTTCTACCGGCAGCGGGGCGTCGCAGTCGAGGAGCTCGACGCGGGCGGCCTGGCTGCCGCGGAGCCCAACCTGCGACCCGGCCTGGCGGGGGCGCTGCGCGTCCCGGGCGACCGCGTCCTGTATCCGGTCAACGCGGCGCGGTGGCTGCTCGAGCGGGCGGCGGCGCGGGGCGCCTCGCGGCGTGAGGGCGTCGAGGTCGTGTCGCTCGGGCCGGGCGGGGTCCGGACGCGCGACGGCGCGATCGGCGCCGGCGCCGTCGTGAACGCCGCGGGAGCGGCCGCGCCCGCGTTGACACCCGGCCTCCCGATCCAGCCGCGCAAGGGGCACCTCGTCATCACGGACCGCTATCCCGGCTTCTGCCGGCACCAGCTCGTGGAGCTCGGGTATCTGAAGAGCGCGCACACGCAGTCGCGGGAGTCCGTCGCGTTCAACCTGCAGCCGCGCGCGACCGGACAGATGCTGCTCGGCTCCTCGCGGGAGTTCGCGGGCTTCGACGCCTCGATCAACCGGCGGATTCGGGGCAGGATGATCCGCCGCGCGTTCGAGTTCATGCCGGGGCTCGCGCGCCTTTCGGCGATCCGCACATGGGTGGGCTTCCGGCCGGCGACACCCGACAACCTCCCGCTGGTGGGCCGCTTCGATCCCGTGCCGGGCCTCTTCATCGCCGCGGGGCACGAAGGCCTCGGCGTCACGACCGCGCTCGGGACCGCGCGCCTCGTCGTGGACGGCATCCTCGGGCGCGCGAGCCCGATCGACCCGGCCCCCTACTCGCCGATGCGCGCCTTCCCGGAAGCCGGGCATGGCTGAGACGGTCGCGCTCTCCATCGACGGGCGGGCCGCAACCTGCGAGAGCGGTATCACGGTGGCGGCCGCTCTCGAGAACGCCGGGCAGAGCGTGTGCCGCCGGTCCGTCTCGGGAGAAAGCCGGGGCGTCCTCTGCGCGATGGGCATCTGCTTCGAGTGCCGCGTGACGATCGACGGAGCGCCGCACCAGCGCGCGTGCATGGAGCTCGTCATGGACGGGATGGAGGTTTCGACTCAGGCGCCGCGGCTCACGGCTCAGGGCTCACGGTTCACGGCTCCGCGCGAAGCGCTCGAATGCGACGTCGCCGTCGTCGGCGCGGGGCCGGCCGGCGTCGCGGCGGCGTGCCGCGCGGCGGAAGCGGCGGCACGGACCGTGCTCCTCGACGAGGGCCTGGCGGGGGGCGGCCAGATCCACCGGCACCTGCCCGGCCGAGAGGCGCCCGAGGCCGCGCGGCCGTGGATCGAGCGCCTCACGCGGTCCGGGGCCAGCGCGCGTTACGAGACCGCCGTCTTCGATGCCGTCCGCGAAGAGGGCGGCTTCCGCCTCTTCGCCGAGACGCGCGCGGGGACGCTGGAGGTCTTCGCGAAGCGCGTGCTCCTCGCGACCGGCGCGCGCGAGCTGTTCCTTCCGTTTCCCGGCTGGACGCTGCCGGGCGTGATGGGCGCCGCCGGGGCGCAGGCGCTCTGGAAATCGGGCGCGTCGCTTTCGGGCCGCAGGGCGGTCGTGGCGGGATCCGGCCCGCTGCTCCTGCCCGTGGCCGCATCGCTCGCGAAAGCCGGCGCCGACGTGGTGCTCGTCGCGGAGCAGGCGGCTCCCGGCGCTGTCCTGAGGTTCGGGGCCAGCCTTCTGCGTTCCCCGGGCAAGCTCGCCGAGGCCGCGCGCTACCGCGCCGCGTTTCGCGGGACGCCGTATCGCTTCGGAACCTGGGTGGCGGAGGCGCTCGGCGGAGCGCGCGTCGAGGCGGTCGCCCTGACGGGCGGCGAGGAGCGCATCACCGTCGCGTGCGACCTGGCGGCCGTCGCGTACGGGCTCGTGCCAAACACCGAGCTCGCGCGCCTGCTCGGCTGCGAAATGCGCGCGGGCGCGGTCGTGGTCAAGGAGACGCAGGAATCCTCCGTCGCCGGCCTGTTCTGCGCGGGCGAGCCCTGCGGGATCGCCGGGGTCGATGCGGCGATCGCGGAGGGCGAGATCGCGGGCCTCGCGGCAGCCGGCCGCTTCGAGACGACGAGCGCCGAGGGGCGCCGGCTCCGCGGGGCGCGGGCGCGCTTGCGGGGGTTCGCTTCGGTCCTCGCGCGGACGTTCGCGCCGCGGAGCGAGCTTCGGGCGCTCGCGCGGCCCGACACGATCGTCTGCCGCTGCGAGGACGCGCGCTTCGGGGACCTGGCCGCCTGCGGGGGCGCCCGCGAGGCGAAGCTCTCGGCCCGCGCCGGAATGGGCGCCTGCCAGGGGCGCGTCTGCGGGCCCGCGCTCGGGTTCCTGTTCGGATGGGATTCCGATACCGTACGCCCGCCCGTCAAGCCGGCGGCGCTCGGGATCCTGGCGGGAGTGGAGGAATCCGCATGAACTGGCAGGGAGTGTTTCCGGCGATCACGACCCCGTTCCAGGAGGACCTGTCGCTCGACCTGGATTTCCTGCCCGGGCACCTCGAGGCGATGGTGCGCGCGGGCTGCAGGGGCTTCGTGCCGCTCGGCTCGCTCGGGGAAGCGGCCACACTCACCTTCGCCGAGAAGGGCGCGATCCTCCAGGCCTGCCGCCGGGCGCTGGCGGGGCGCGTGGCCCTCGTTGCCGGGGTCGCGGCGCTCTCCACGGCGGACGCCGTGGCCACCGCGCGACTGGCGCAGGAGTGCGGCTGCGACGGGCTGATGGTGCTGCCGCCCTACGTCTACCGGCCCGACCGGCGCGAGACGGAGGCCCACTTTTCCGCCGTCATCGGGTCTACACCCCTGCCGTGCATGCTCTACAACAACCCGATCGCCTACGGCACGGACGTCTCGGCGGAGGAGCTCGCGGCGCTCGCCGCGCGGCATCCGAATCTGGCGGCCGTCAAGGAGTCGAGCGGCGACGTGCGGCGCATCACCGCGATCCGCGCCGCCCTCGGGGAGCGCCTGGCGATCTTCGTCGGCCTCGACGACCTGATCGTCGAGGGCATCGCGGCGGGAGCGGTCGGCTGGATCGCAGGCCTCGTCAACGCGCTGCCCGAGGAGTCGGTGCGGCTCTTCGATCTCGCCGCCGCGGGGAAGTCCGGCGAGGCGCGTGCGCTCTACGAGTGGTTTCTGCCGCTCCTGCGGCTGGACGTGGTGCCGAAGTTCGTCCAGCTCATCAAGCTCGCGCAGCAGGAGACCGGCCTGGGCTCCGAGCGGGTGCGGCCGCCCCGGCTCGTGCTCGCGGGTGCCGAACGGGCCGAGGCGCTCGCCGTCATTCGGGACCGCCTCGCAAGCCGACCCGCAGGCTGATCCTGCGGCGGTCGAGCGCCTTCAGACGTGGCAGGAGCCGAGCCCGCGCTTGTCGAGGTAGCGCTGGTGGTACTCCTCGGCGCGCCAGAAGTTGGGCGCCGGCTCGATCACCGTGGCGATCGGACGGCGGAATCGGCCGCTCTCGTCCTGCCGGGCCTTCGAGGCCCGGGCGGCCGCTTCCTGCTCGGGCGAATGGAAGAAGATCACCGAGCGGTACTGGGTCCCGACGTCGGGTCCCTGGCGATTGAGCTGCGTCGGGTCGTGGCCGTTCCAGAACACGTCGAGGAGTGTCTCGTACGAGGCCTCGGCGGGATCGTAGTCCACCTCGACCACCTCGGCGTGCCCGGTCCGGTCCGTGCAGACATCCTTGTATGTGGGGTTCTCGAGGCTGCCGCCGGCGTAGCCCACGGCCGTGTCGCGAACCCCCTCGACCTTGCGGAACTCCTCCTCGACTCCCCAGAAGCACCCTGCGCCAAACGTCGCTTTCGCCATGTCGGTCTCCTCGCGCCTCTCAACAGGGGCGCTCCGAACCCGATTCCCGCAGGCAAGCGTAATACTGGCGCAATGGAAAACGCACGCTCCGTCCGGCGCGTTTTGCCGAGCGTCGAAGGCCTCGAGGGCGCTGGGTTCCTCGTCCATCGCCCGTTTCCGACCTCCGCGCTCGATCATTTCGATCCCTTCCTGCTCCTCGACGAGATGGGGCCGATGGAGCTCGCACCGGGGGAGGCGAAGGGCGCGCCGGATCATCCGCACCGCGGCTTCGAAACCGTGACGTACCTGCTCTCGGGCGCGATGGAGCACGGCGACTCCCGGGGTAACAAGGGGTGCATCGGGCCAGGCGACGTCCAGTGGATGACGGCGGGGTCCGGCGTCGTGCACTCCGAGATGCCCTCGAAGGCGTTGATGGAAGAGGGCGGGCGGCTGCACGGCTTCCAGCTCTGGGTCAACCTGCCGCGGCGCGACAAGATGATGGCGCCGCGATACCAGGAGGTGCCGGGCGGGAAGATCCCCGTCGGGACTTCCGCGGACGGGCGCGTCACCGTTCGGGTCCTCGCCGGCGAGGCGCTCGGAGAAAAGGCCGTCATCGACACGCGGACGCCCATCGTCTACCTCGACGCGACGCTCGAGCCCGACGCCGTCTTCGAGCAGCCGTTGGCGGAGGACTTCAACGCGTTCGCCTACATCGTCGAGGGGGAGGGCGCGTTCGGCGCTGAGCGCGTTCCAGCCGGCCCGCACCAGATCGTGCTCTTCGGCAACGACGGCTCGAAGCTCCGGATCGAAGCGGCCGGGGACTCGCCGCTGCGATCGCTGATCATCGCGGGCCGCCCGCTCGGCGAGCCCGTCGCGCGCGCCGGCCCCTTCGTCATGAACACGCGCGCCGAGATCGTCCAGGCCTTCGAGGATTTCCAGAGCGGCCGGCTGGGCTGATCTCCAAGTCCTTCTCGCAGTTCCTCCGGGCGCCTCGAGCCGATGTGGACTAGACCTTGAGCAGGACGTAGTCGAGCGACTCGACACGCTGAAAGTCCCCGTCGAAGGTCAACAGTCGTCCGCCGCAGTCAACCGTTGCCGCCGCGATCCAGATGTCGTTGACAGGAATTGGTGTTCCACGCCGCCGCAGGCGGGCGAAGACCTGGCCGTATCGGTGGGCAACCTCGGATGTCGTGGGCAAGATTGTGACGAACGGCTCCGTCAGGAAGCTCGCAAGCGCTGCGCGGTTCTCCTTCTGCCGACGTCCGAGCTCAAAGGCGGCTTCGAGCTCTCCCAACACTGTGGCTGGGACCAGCACCGCCTCGGCCGAGGCGATTCGTTCGAGGACCTCGTCGTGTCCTGCCCGCATCTGTGAGTATGCCGAGGTGTCCAGGACGAGGCGGCCCACCCTGTTCACCGCCAGAGTTCCTCGTCGATTCGCCTTTGGTCGGCAAGGGCTCTCTCGAACTCGGCGAGATCTTCTGCATTCCAAGTGGCGTAGCGCACGAGGCGTCTCTTTCGTTCCTGGACGCCCACCGCGTCTTTCAGGATGTCCAGAACGGTCGCATTGACGCTCTTTTTCCGGGTGCGGCTCAAGCTTTGGAGTCGCCGCGCGACTTCGTCCGGGACACCTCTTACGGTCATCTGCTTCGCCATGTAGGCATGATAGCATTTAATTGCCTACGTGCCATCAGGACCATGACCGCGGATATCGCCGAGGTCTCCCGATGTCGCTTTCAGGCGGCGGTACGATGTCCGCTGAAGATAGAAACCGTCGTGAAGAAGTCCAGCTCGTCGAAGAAGAAACGGCTTCCTGAGTCCGTTCGGAGGTGATGGGCAAATGATCTTTCCCGACGCTACGGCCACAGTTGGCAGAACACCCATCGTGGAACTTGGACGCATGGCGAGAGGTTTGCCGAGTCGTGTGGTCGCCAAGCTGGAAATGCGGAATCCCTGCGCCAGCGTGAAAGATCGGGTCGGCGTATTCCTCATCGAGGACGCCGAGCGCCGGGGCGTTCTGCGACCCGGGATGACGCTCGTCGAGGCCACGGGAGGCAACACGGGCATTGGGTTGGCATTCGCTGCGGCGATCCGTGGCTACCGGCTCATCTTGACGATGCCGGAGACGATGTCGACGGAACGGGTCGCGCTGCTTCGGCACCTCGGCGCGGAAGTGGTGCTCACTCCCGGCATCCTCATGGGTGAGGCAGTCGCACGAGCGATGCAGATCGTCGGGGAAACCCCCAACGCGATCATGCTCGACCAGTTCAAAAACCCTGCGAACCCCGAGGTTCATCGGAGAACGACGGCCGTGGAAGTATGGGAGGACACGCAGGGCGCCGTCGACGTCTTTGTCTCTGCGGTTGGGACGGGCGGAACCATCACTGGGGTAGGTGAGGTGCTCAAGCAGCGCAAGCCCAGCGTTCGAGTCGTCGCCGTTGAGCCCGCCGGGGCGGCTGTGCTCTCGGGTGGACCCGTGGGGAACCACCGTATCCCGGGTATCGGCGTCGGATTCATTCCGGCGGTCTTGAACCGCACGATCCTCGATGAGGTCATTGCCGTGACCGACGAGGAAGCCGTTGAGTGCACACGCCGGCTTGCGCGAAAAGAAGGTATCTTGGCTGGCGTTTCATCCGGTGCGGCGCTCCATGCAGCGCTCACGGTAGCCTCCCGGCCGGACGCCTCGGGAAAAATGATCGTGGTCCTCTTGGCCGATACGGGCGAGCGCTACGTGACGACGAGTCTGTTTGCCACGGAAAGTGAGGAGTAGGGCGCAGAGGCGCCGGCGTCCACTCGTAGAGTTCGGCCGCACCCCTTAGAAGAGAGGTTCCGAGAGCCGGTTCTTTAGGGGACTGTTGACGGCGGTGCTATGCTCAGCACTCGTTCGCGATCTTTGAGTTCGTTCGGCTAAGGGAAGCGGGTGAGAATCCCGCGCGGCCCCCGCCACTGTCACCGGGGACGCCCCGGGCAAGAAACCACTGAACGCGTCGGATCGAGAGATCGGTCGCGCGTTTGGGAAGGAGCCCGGCGGCGGAGGATCCGGAAGCCAGGAGACCTGCCGGATGAAACGCTTCTCGGTCGGGGAACCGGACAGAGCGCGCCTTCGAATTCCCGCGGGCGCGGGTATCTCTTCGAGCCCCCCGAGATGTTCGTCTCGTCGAACGGGAGGTTCGAATGACGACCGCGGTCCTGCTCATCCTCTTTGGCGCTCTTTCCCGTCTCTTGCCCCATCCCCAGAACGCCGTGGCCATGGGCGCCCTTGCCCTCTACGCCGGGGCGAGGCTGCCGCGACGGTGGGCGCTGGCCGTTCCGCTTGCGGCGATGGCACTCTCCGATCTCTTTATCGACTGGGGGACCGGGCGCGGCGTCTCGCTCATACGCCTGACGGTTTACGCGACGTTTGCGGCCATCGTGCTCTTCGGCCGCCTGGCACGCGAAGGGGCAAGGCCGGCGCGTCTCGGCGCGCTTTCGGTCGCGTCGAGCACTCTGTTTTTCGTGACGAGCAACTTCGCCGTCTGGGCGGCGGGGCTCTATCCGCCGACGGCTTCCGGCCTCGCGCTCTGCTACGTCGCCGCGATCCCGTTCTTCTGGAACACGCTCTTAGCCGATCTCGCCGGCACGGCCCTCTTTTTTGGTCTCGACGCCCTGTCGCGCCGGTCCAGAGGGCGAATGCTCGCTCGAGCGGGAGTCGCCGGAGCCGCCGTGCTTCTCTCCTCTCTTCTGTCCGGGAACGCCGAGGCCCAGATTCCGCCACCTGTCTCCGAGAGCGTGGTCGTGACCGCGACCGCCTCTCCCGAGGAGGAGACAGAGGTGGGGGCGGCAACGACGGTCATCACGCGGGAGCGCATCGAGCAGGGAGGCTTCCGGACCGTGCTCGAGGTGCTTCGGTCGGTGCCGGGGCTCGATGTGGTTCGGTCGGGCAGCGACGGCTCCGTGACCTCCATCTTTCTGCGCGGTTCGAGTTCTACGCAAACGCTCGTCCTCGTGGATGGCGTCCGGGTGAACTCTCCGTTTTTCTCCGGCTATGACTTCTCGGCCTTGACTACGGAGAACATCCAGAGAATCGAGATCGTTCGGGGCCCCTTCTCCGCGCTCTACGGGTCGGATGCCTTGGGCGGTGTCATCCAGATCTTCACCCGTCCAGTCGAGTCGAAGCCGGCGGCGACAATCACGCTCGAGGGTGGAGACTCAGGGCAGAGAAACGGCTCGGTCTTCGCTTCCGTCGGCTCGGGGCCCTTTGGCGTCGCGGCGAGCTACCGTAACGCGCGCGTGAAGGGGGACCGCGAGAACTCCGACTGGGAGGAGGAAAACGCATCCCTGCGCCTGGAGGGACGCTTCGGCGACTCCCTCGCCTTTGCGCTCGAAGGCGCGATCCTGGATGGGGAGGTCGGTGTTCCCGGCCCGGTGGGCGCGGAGACCCCGCAGTCACGCAGCACCTACCGCGAAGAGAGGATCGCTCTTCCAGTGTTCTTCCACCCGGCGGAGAACCATCAGGCGAGCCTCTTTATCGCCCACGTGGCTTCCAAGCCCACGTTCTCCAGTCCAGGATTTTCGGCTGAGACAGACGCCCGGACGCTCCAGGCCCGCGCCTCCGACACGTGGAAAACGCGGCGCAACACGCTGACGGCTTTCGCGTCGTGGGAGAGGTGGCAGGTCGATGACAAGTCGAACTTCGGCGTCAACCTCGACAAGGACCGCTCAACCCTTTGGGGCGCCGGGGTCCAGGACATCCTGCGTGTGGGTGGGGGTGGTTGGACCGCGACCGTTGGCGTGCGCTACGACCACCATTCGCAGTTCGGCAGCGCCTGGAGCCCGCGGGCCACGCTCTCCTGGCTCGCGAAGGACTCTCTTTGGAAGGTGCGTGCCTCGGCCGGGACCGCCTTCCGGGTGCCCTCGATCGGGGAGCTCTACTTTCCCTTCTCCGGCAATCAGGACCTGGAGCCGGAGCGCTCGACGGCTTACGAGCTGGGTGCGGAGCGGTACTTCGCCAAAGGGCGCGCGGAGGTGTCTCTCTTCTGGAACGAGTTCCGCGACTTGATCGTGTTCGACTTCGCCCGTTTCCAGAACTTCAACATCGGAAGCGCCCGCTCGCGGGGGGTGGAGCTGGGCTTTCGGCTCGAGATCTCTCGGCGGATCGGGGTGGATGCGGGCTACACCTACCTCCATGCGGAGAACCGCGTCACGGGCAGTGCTCTGCTGCGACGCCCTCGCCACCGCGCGTATCTGGGAGCCACCTTGAGCCCTGTCGAGAAGCTGACCGTCTCTCCCCGCGCCACGTTCGTCGGCCGGCGAGCTGACGTGGATGCTCTCTCGTTCCTTACGGTCGAGGACCCCTCGTTTGTCCGTTACGATCTCTTCGCGCGCTATGAGCTCGCGTATCTGGCTCCCTACGCGCGGGTCGAGAACGTGATGGACCGGACGTATGAAGAGGCGGACGGGTTTCCGGCGCCCGGCCGCCGCTTTACGGTGGGCCTGGAAGCAAGGTTCTGAGTGCCAACGCCGTTGCGCATTCTGTCGCTTCTCCCGAGCGCAACGGAGGTCGTTTGTGCCCTTGGTCTCCGCGACGCCTTAGTCGGCAGATCCCACGAATGTGACTATCCGCCGGGCGTCGAGGAGCTACCGTTCTGCACGGAGCCGAAGATCGACGTCCATGGCTCGAGCCACGAGATCCACCAGCAGATTGAAAAGCTCCTCGGGGCCAGCCTGAGCGTCTATCGCGTCGACGCAGCGAAGCTTCGCGATCTGCAACCGACGCACATCGTCACGCAGGTGCAGTGCGAGGTTTGCGCGGTGAGCCTCGGCGACGTCGAGGCCGCGCTGGCGGACTGGGCCGACTCGCGCCCACGGATCGTCGCTCTGAATCCGCGCTCGCTCGAGGACTGCTTCTCGGACATCGAGCGAGCCGCCAGCGCTCTGGGGACCCCGTCCCGCGGCGCCTCTCTTGTCGGCGCGCTTCGGCAGCGAATGAGCGCCATCTCGAAGAGAACTCGCTCAGTTCTGGTGAGACCCCGTGTCACCTCGATCGAGTGGCTCTCGCCGCTCATGGCGGCCGGCAACTGGATTCCACAGCTTGTCGAGATGGCAGGCGGCGAGAGCCTTTTCGGCGAGCCGGGCCAGCACTCACCATGGCTCGACTGGGACGCGCTTCTCGCCGGAGATCCGGACTTGATTTTCCTCTTTCCCTGCGGATTCTCCCTTCCGCGGATCAGGGAAGAAATTCCGCTGCTCGCCGCCGATCCCCGCTGGAGAAAGCTCCGTGCCGTCCGAGAGGGACGCGTCTTCCTCTGTGACGGGAATCAGTACTTCAACCGACCCGGGCCACGGCTGGTGGAGTCACTCGAGATCATGGCCGAGATCCTCCATCCGGAGATCTTCCGCTTCGGCCACGAAGGAAGCGGCTGGGAACGTTTGCGACAGGCTCGAGAATGAAATCGCTCGTCTGCTGGAGCGGCGGGAAGGATAGCGCCCTCGCGCTTCACGAAACCCGCCGCCGGGGCGGCGTCGATGTCGTCGGCCTCCTGACCACGCTGAGCGCCGAATTCGATCGGATCAGCATGCACGGCGTGCGACGCGAGCTTCTCGAGGCACAAGCCGCAGCGCTCGGGCTTCCCGTCGAGAAGGTGCTCTTGCCGACGCCTCCTCCCGACGCGCCCTGTCCGGTGTCGATTCCGCGCCCGACGCACGGGTTCACCGTCTTCGCGACGAACGACTCGTATGAGGAGAAGATGCTTGAAGCTCTCACGAAGGCCCGAGACCAAGGAATTGAGGGAATCGTCTTCGGCGATATCTTTCTGGAAGACTTGAGACGGTACCGCGAGCGCCTCCTCGCCCAGGTCGGGCTCAAGGGGGTCTTTCCGCTCTGGGGCCGCGAGACGAAGGAACTCCTAAACGAGGCGCTCGACCTCGGGTTCCAGGCGATCATCGTTTGTGTCGATTCGAAGAAGCTCGGAGAATCCTGGGTGGGCCGCCTGCTCGATGAACGCTTCCTGCGGGATCTTCCCGAGGGCGTCGATCCGTGCGGTGAGAGAGGAGAATTCCATACGTTCGTCTTCAATGGCCCTGGTTTTCGCCACCCCGTCCCGGTCGTTAAGGGTGAGAGCGTGTTCCGCGATCCTTTCTGGTTCTGTGACCTCGAGACAGCTAGCGTGAGCGCGATCGGCGAGTAATGTGAATCACTGCTCGCTCGTCTACGGTTACAGCCACAGGTTTCGCGCCCAAAAGCCCTCGGACGCATCGACGCCTCGAAGGAAACAGGGTTCCCCTCGTTCTGGCCGCAGGACCAGCAGGGAGGTAATCTCTGAGTGCCGGATCGGTGTACGTGGATCAGCGGTTGCGGTCTAACTGGTGGAGCTGACCAGGATCGAACTGGCGACCTCCTGAGTGCGAT
>JBBDKM010000027.1:0-36012 GCA_040879385.1 Thermoanaerobaculia bacterium
CTTCAACATCACCGAGTTCGGCACCGTCCGGGACCCCGCCCAGTACCGCGCCCTCCACGCCTACTCTCCGTACCACCGGGTCGTCGACCGCACCCCGTATCCGCCGGTCCTGTTCCTGACCGGCGACAACGACCCCCGCGTCGATCCGATGCAGTCGCGCAAGATGACCGCGCGGCTCCAGGCCGCGACCTCTTCGAAGCAGCCGATCCTCCTGCGCACGAGCTCCGGCTCCGGCCACGGGATCGGCAGCTCGCTCGACGAGCGCACCGCAAAACACGCGGACGTGTACGCCTTCCTGTTCGGCTACCTGGGCGTGGTGTACAGGCCGGTGACACCGAAGCCGTAGGCCCTCGACCGCCGCGGGCTACTGGGTCGGCTGGGGAAGTATCCGGAGCGTCCCGTCCGGATTCAGGGGCCCGGGGCCGCAGATGTACGCCTCGCCGACCCTCCCGCGCACGAGCACGGTATCCGCGCTGGCGTAGACCGCTTCCTCACGGAAGTAGTCATAGAGGCCCGCCTGGGTCTGCGGACCCTTGAAGTTGAAATCGGCGTTGATCGCGGTCACGAACTTGCAGGTTCCGACGACGGACTCGGAGTCCTCGGTCAAACGGACTTTGTACTTGCCGGTCGTTTTGGCCTGCTGCCGCCCCTTCTGCGCCTCGGTCACCTGCGCGCAGCCGGCCGCGAGTCCCGCCGCCAAAAGCAGCCCGAGAAGGGCGGTTACCGGCTTCGTCTTCACGCGGCCAGTATCCCACGGCGGCGGCACCGAGGCCCCTTCCGAGTGAATGGCGGCCCCAACGGGACTCGAACCCGTGCCGCGGCCTTGAAAGAGCCGTGTCCTAACCTCTAGACGATGGGGCCGTCGAGAGCCGCCAAAATAACATGAGGCCGCAGGAGCCCCGGGAATCTCCTACCGGGGGATCGGCGCGAGGCCCATCCTTCGACGGACGTCGGACGACGTGTGGAGACGCGGCGTTGCCGCCCGAAACGACTTGACGAGAAAGATCTGGGCGGCCAGACGCCACCTCGCTTCGTCCGCCTCGAGGCACTCGTAGCGGAGGACGCGGCCGCCGATCTCGAAATCCGCGGGAGCCGGCGTCTCCTGAGCAGGAAGGGCTCGAAAGCGGGCGATCTCCTCCGGAGTGAACTCGCGCTCGAAGATCAAGGCGCAGGAGAGACGGTCGCCGGCGACCCGCGAGACTCGCTCGCGCACGACTTCGGGAGGGCGCGGACCATCCATGGCGGCTGAACCTCACATCACCGCGCGGCATGCGCGGTGGCGAAAAGCCCCGCCTCAAAAAAACGATATCACCGTCCGGCCTTCCATTGACTTGCCGGGACTCCGAAAAAGATAATCCGGCCCGCCCCTTCCGGGGGGCCACACCTTGCCCACAACAATCAAAACCATTCTGGTCGGCAAGGCCCGTGACCCCCGGGACCCCCGGGTCTTTCACAGCATCACGCTGGCGGCCTTCCTGGCCTGGGTCGGGCTGGGGGCCGACGGGCTGTCCTCCTCCTCGTACGGGCCGGAGGAGGCCTTCAAGGCGCTGGGCGAGCACGCCTACCTCGCGGTCTGGCTGGCGCTGATGACCGCGGTGACCGTCTGCATCATCTCCCTCGCATACAGCAAGGTGATCGAGCTCTTCCCGGCCGGGGGCGGCGGGTACGTCGTCGCCACCAAGCTCCTGGGCGGGCGGCTCGGCCTCGTGTCCGGCTGCGCGCTCGTCGTGGACTACGTGTTGACGATCGCGATCTCCGTCGCTTCCGGGTGCGACCAGATCTTCAGCCTTCTTCCTCCCTCGATGCAGTCATGGAAGTTCCACGCGGAAGTCGTGATGATGTTCGTGCTGATCGTCCTGAATCTTCGGGGCGTCAAGGAGAGCATCCAGGTCCTCGTGCCGATCTTCCTCCTCTTCATCGGCACGCACGCCCTCCTGATCCTCTCG
Source organism: Thermoanaerobaculia bacterium (assembly GCA_040879385.1). Classification (GTDB taxonomy): domain Bacteria; phylum Acidobacteriota; class Thermoanaerobaculia; order UBA5066; family Gp7-AA6; genus DAHUXD01. The sequence continues at coordinate 1,947 of JBBDKM010000027.1, forward strand.
ACCCTCTTCGGCCACCTCGTCCAGCTGCCCACGATCTTCTCGGAGGCCTCCCGCGAAACCAGCGCCACGGCGTCGCAGCTCGGGTGGTTCGGCCTGCTCATGATCATCATGCGCGCCTACTCGCTGGGCGGCGGCACCTACACCGGGATCGAGGCGGTTTCGAACAGCGTCCAGGTGCTCCGGGAGCCCCGAGTCGGCAACGCCAAGAGAACGATGCTCTACATGGCGCTCTCTCTCTCCTTCACGGCCGGAGGCATCATTCTCGGCTACCTCCTCGTGGGCGCCCGGCCGCACCCCTCGCGCACGATGAACGCGGTGTTCGCTCACACGGTCTTCGACGATTGGACGCTCGCGGGCCTCCGGGTCGGTCCCGTGCTGGTCGCGCTCACGCTCGTCTCCGCCGGCGCCCTGCTCTTCGTGGCGGCGCAGACCGGGTTTCTCGCGGGGCCGCGGGTGCTCGCCAACATGGCCGTCGACTCCTGGATCCCCCGCCGCTTCGCGCAGCTCTCGGACCGGCTCGTGGCCAACAACGGAGTCTGGCTCATGGGTCTGGCGGCCCTCGCGACGGTCTTCTACACCCACGGATCCGTCTCGCGGCTCGTCGTCATGTACTCGATCAACGTCTTTCTGACGTTCAGCCTGACGCTCTCCGGCATGGTGCGGCACTGGATCCTCCATCGCGGCGCCGAGGGATGGAAGGCCAACCTCGCCCTCCACCTGATCGGCCTCGTCCTGTGCCTCGTGATCCTGGTCATCACCGTCTTCGAGAAGTTCGACGAGGGCGGATGGCTGACGGTGGCGGTGACGTCCTCGTTCGTGGCGGTGGCTTTTCTGATCCGCCGCCACTACGCCCGCGTTCGCGACGCCATGCGCCGCATCGACGACACCCTGCTCCAGGTGCCGGTGCGGGCGCACGCGCCGGTCGAGGAAAAGGTCTCGACCGACGAGCCTCTCGCGGTCGTGCTGGTCAACGGCTTCACGGGAATGGGAATCCACACGTCCCTCTCGATCCAGAACCTGTTCCCGCGCCAGTTCAAGAATTACCTCTTCGTGTCGGTGGGCGTCATCGATTCCGAGAACTTCAAGGGCATCGCCGAGGTCGAGGCGTTGAAGCGGAAGACCGAGGAGGACCTGCAGAAGTACGTGGACTTCGCGCGGCGGCTCGGCTTCCGCGCGGAGTACCGCTACGAGATCGGCACCGAAGCCGTCGAGTCGGCCGTGGCGCTCTGCGAGGAGATTCAGAAGGAGCACCCGCGCTCGATCTTCTTCCTCGGGCAGCTCGTGTTCGAGAACGACAAGTTCTACCATCGCTTCCTGCACAACGAGACGGCCTTCGCCATCCAGCGCCGGCTGCAGTTTGCCGGCCTGCAGGCGATCGTCCTGCCCATCCGGGTTCTGGACGCGAAGAAGAAGGGCCCGCCCGGGCGGCCCCGCCAGCCTATTCCGGCCGGAGCGCCCGCGTCATGAGACGGTCCACCGCCTCGCGCGGCGGGACGTTCTCGTAGAGCACCTGGACCACGGCGTCGGCGATCGGGGCTTCGACACCGGCCTCCCCCGACATCCGCGGAACCGCCAGGCAGGTCCGCGCCCCTTCGGCGACTTCCGGCATCTCCGCGAGCACCTCCGCCAGCCGGCGGCCGCGGCCGATCTGCTCGCCGACGAAACGGTTCCGCGACTGCTGGCCCGTGCAGGTGAGCATCAGGTCGCCGATGCCCGCGAGCCCGTGCACCGTGCGGTCCTGGCCTCCGCGGGCCCGGATGATGCGGCCGATCTCGGCCAGGCCCCGGGTCACGAGGGCGGCCAGCGTGTTGGGCCCAAAGCCGAGTCCCGAGACGATGCCCGCGGCGATCGCGACGACGTTCTTGAGAGCGCCCGCCAGCTCCACGCCGACGAGGTCGTCCGAGCGGTACAGCCGGAACACCGGGCTCGACAGCGCCGACTGGAGGTCGTGCGCGAACGCCGCGTCCCGGGAAGCCACGACCGCGGCCGTGGGATCTCCCCGGGCCACGCCCTCGGCGAAGGTCGGCCCCGAGAGCGCCGCGACGGCGGCGGCCGGATAGGACTCGGCCAGGATTTCCGTCATGCGTTTCAGGGTCTCGGGCTCGATCCCCTTGCACGTGGACACGAGCCGCATTCCGGCTCCGCCCGATCGGGGCGACAGCTCCAGCAGCGGCCGCAACGAGGCGCACGGCACCGCGACGAGCGTCGTTTCGGCAAAGGCGAAGGCCTCCGCGAGGTCCGCCGAGCTCCGCACCGAGGGAGGGATCGCGTAGTCCTTCAGCCGGCGCGGATGGCGGCCGTCCGCTTCGATCCGCGCGGCGACCTCGGGGTCCCGGCCCCAGAGCAGCACCTCGTGCCCCGAGCGGGCGAGCTCGATCGAGAGCGCCGTCCCCCAGGAACCCGCGCCGAGAATCGCGACCCTCACTTGCTTCCCAGCTTTCGCTCCTTGCCCTGTGCCAGCCGCCGGAGGTTTTCTCGGTGCTTCAGGACGATGAGCGCGGCCGTCGCCGCCGCCGCCAGCACGACCGGCCGCGGGACACGGAAGAGGACGCCGGCCACGGGCGGCAGCAGGACCATCGCCACGACCGATCCGAGCGACACGTAACGCGTCGCCGCGACGACGGCGACGAAGATCCCGATGCAGACGAGCGTTGGGAGCGGCGCGAGCGCCAGGAAGGCCCCGACGGCGGTGGCCACTCCCTTGCCGCCCCGGAAGCTGTAGAAGAGCGGGAAGACGTGCCCCAGGATCGCCGCGAACGCGGCCGCCGCCGCGTACCGCGGATTCGCCGTCACCTGCCGCACGAGAAACACGGCCACGGCGCCCTTGCCGATGTCGAGCGCCGCGACTGCGAGGCCGAGCTTCTTGCCGTGCGCCCGCAGAACGTTGGTCGCTCCCGCGTTGCCCGAGCCTTGGGCCCGGATGTCCTTGCCCGTGAAGAGGCGAACCAGGAGCACCGCGAACGAGAGCGAGCCCAAAAGATAGGCCACGCCAACCAGAGCGGTTGCCGTCGGATTCATGCTTGGACCTCCGCCCCGCGCGCCTCGAGCTCCCATTCCCGCAGGGGCGTATGCACCGCGCCCGCGGGATGGAGCTCGCTCCGGTAGAGGACACATCGGCCGGCGCTCCAGTCCGGAAACGGCCACGACCCCGTCTCTCGGAGAAACGTCTCGATGGCGTCCGACGGCCAGCCCTCGCGCAAGCGCGCCAGGGTCAGATGTGGGCGGAATTCCCGCCGCTCCGGTCGAACGCCGATCCGGCGGCCCGCCGCGTCGGCGGCGCGGGCGAGATTCGCCAGCGCCTCGAGCCCCGGAGACCGCGAGAACCCGACTCCGAGCACCCGGGGGCGGCCGCGGGGCGGAAGCAGGACGGGGCCGGCCGATGGGAGCCGTCCCGATGGGGTCCGGCCGATCTCGGCCTCGACGGCGTCCGCGAACTCGCCGGCCGCGCCCTCGGGGATCTCACCCAGGAACTTCAGCGTCAGGTGCCAGGCGTCGGGCCGGGTCCAGGAGGCCCGCGGGAGGCCCGGCCGAAGCCGAGCGAGAAGATCGCGCGCGCTGTCGACCCACGCCGGATCGGGAGGCACGGCGAAAAACGCCCTCATGCGGCCTCCCCGGCTCCGGTCAAATGACGGCGCAGGAGCTCGAGGGCTTGCAGCGCGGCCGCCCGGCGAATCACGGAGCGATCCCCGACGAAGAGCCGCTTCTTGCCCAGGCCGCCGCCCTGCCGTTGGGCGAGCGCGAAATACACCGTGCCGACGGGCTTCTCCGGCGTGCCGCCGTCGGGCCCCGCGATCCCGGTCACGGAGACGGCCAGGTCCGCGTCAAATCGGGTCCGGGCCCCGCGCGCCATTTCGGCGGCGGCTTCCGCGGAAACGGCGCCGTGCGCGTGCAGCGTTTCCGGCGAGACACCCAGAAGGTCTTCCTTCGCCGAGTTCGCATACGAGACCACGGAGCCGAGGAAATAGCTGCTGGCGCCCGGCGCCTCGGTCAGCATCGAGGCCGCCAGCCCGCCCGTACACGACTCGGCCAGCGCGAGCGTCCGGCCCGATTCGCGCAGGAGCCGGCCCACGACCGCCGCGAGATCCTCGGTGTCGCCGCCGTAGATGCGGTCCCCGAGAATCTGCCGGAAATCGGCCTCCATCGCCGCCAGTCGCGCGTCGGCCTCGGCCGGTTCGCCGCGGGCGGCCAGGTGGAGCTGCACCTCGCCCGGAGCGGCGAGGATCGTGACGGGATCGTCCTTCCACTTCGCGTAGACCGGGGCCACGAGCTGCTCGACCGCCGACTCGCCCATCCCCGCGATCCGGAGGACACGGCGCCGGCCGACGACACCGCCGGCGCGCTCGCGCAGCACCGGCAGCACACGGTTCTCCATGATCTCCTTCATCTCCGACGGGACGCCCGGAAGGATCACGATCTCGTTTCCGCCGCGCGAAGCCCAGAAACCGGGAGCCGTGCCGCGGGGGTTGGCCAGCATCCGGGCGCCCACGATGAAGTCGGCCTGCTTCTCGTTGCACGCCGGCATCTCGAAGCCACGCCGGGCGAACCGCTCGCGCATCTGGGCCAGAAACGCCTCGTCGCGCCGGAGCGGCGCCCCGATCCACTCGGCAACCGCGGCCACCGTCACGTCGTCGGCGGTCGGGCCGAGGCCGCCGGTCGTGAAGACGTAGCGCGCCGCGCGCGCCGCGTTGTCCAGCTCCTCGCGCAGCTGCGCCGGGTCGTCCCCGACGATCGACTTCCGGAGCACCGAGATCCCCAGCTCCTCCAGGCGCGCGGAAAGCCAGAGCGAGTTCGTGTCCTGCCGGAGGGGACCGAGCATCTCGCTCCCGATCGCGACGATCGAGGCGGTCGCCCCGGCGGGCGCGGGCGGGCTCATGAGGTGTGCGGCGCCGGCTGCTCGGCTTCTTCCGAGAGCCGCGCCCACTCTTCGACGAGCGCGTCGAGCTCCTCTTTCCGGGCGGCCTTGCGCCGGGAGAGCTCGTGCGCCGCCACCGGACCGAGCGTCAGGGCTTCCTCCCAGAGCCGCGTTTCGATCCCCTCGATCTCCGTTTCGAGCGAGGCGATTTTCTCCTCCAGGGCCTTGATGCGTCTCCGGCGCCGTACCGATTCCTTATCCCCGGCCGAGCTCTTGCGGCGGGCGGGACGGGGCGCCGGCTTCGCGGCCTCCGCTTTCGCGGGCGCTTCGGGCGCGGCGCGGTCCGGGGGCTCGGCTCTCTTGCGCCGTTCCGAACGCGCCGGCGCGGTCTCCGTGTAGTCGCCGGGCAGGAGCATCGGCCGCCCGTCGCGCAGGTCGAGCACCCGCGTGGCGAGCCGGTCGATGAACGCCCGATCGTGCGAGACGAAGACGATCGAGCCCGGAAAATCGTCGAGCGACTCTTCCAGGGCTTCGCGAGAGTCGAGATCCAGGTGGTTGGTGGGCTCGTCGAGGAGGAGCAGGTTGTGGCGCTGCCGCATGACGACCGCGAGCGTCAGCCGCCCCTTCTCCCCTCCTGACAGGCCCTCGATCGACACGAAGACGTCGTCGCCGCGGAATGCGAAGCGGGCCAGGTACGCGCGCATCGTCTCCTCGGTTTCCTCCGGGTGCTGGTCCCACACCGCGTCGATCGCCCGGCGTTTCGAATCGAGGTCGCGCAGCTCCTGGTCGTAGTAGCCGATGGAGACGTCGTGCCCCGTCGTCGCGGCTCCCCCGAGCGCAGGGAGCCGGCCCGCGAGCGTCTTCAACAGCGTCGTCTTGCCGGTCCCGTTCTCACCGAGAAGCGCCATCCGCTCCCCGCGCAGCAGCTCGAAGCTGACGCCGCGGACGATCGGAGAGCCGGCTTCGTAGCCCACGTCGAGGTCTTTCGCGCGGAGGAAGATCCGCCCGCCGATGCGCGCCGCGTCGAACTGGAACGACACCGAGGTGGCGTCGCCCGTCGGCCTCTCGAGGCGGTCGACGCGGGCGAGCTTGGTCCGCCGGCCCTTGGCCTGGCGCGAGTTGACCCCGGCGATGTTGCGGCGGATGTACTCCTGCTCCTTGTCGATGAAGTCCTGCTGCTTCTCGAAGGCGCGCGTCGCCGACAGGATCCGCTCGGCCTTCTGGCGGCGGTAGGAGGTGTATCCGCCGGAGTATGCGCAAAGGCGCCCGTTCTCGAGGTCCACGATCTCCTCGGCGACGCGGTCCAGGAAACGCCGGTCGTGCGTCACGACGAGGTACGCCCGGCGGGACCGGGCCAGGTATTCCTCGAGAAACTCGACGGCCTGGAAGTCCAGGTGGTTGGTCGGCTCGTCGAGCAGGAGCGCGTCGGGAGACGCCAGGATCGCACGGGCGAGCATCGCCCGGTTCTTCTGGCCGCCCGAGAGCTCGTCGAGGGGCCGCTCGAAATCCGCCTTGTCGAAGCCCAGGCCCGACAGGGCCTTCTCGACCTCGGCCACCATGTCGTACCCGCCCTCGTTCTCGAAGCGGTGCGAGAGCGCGTCGTAGCGGTCGTGCACGGACGCCGAGGTGTCTCCCTCCGCCATGGCGTGCTCCAGCCGGCGCAGCTCCGACTCGATGCCATGGAGGTGCGCAAACGCCCCGGCCACGAAATCGTGGAGCTTCTCTGAAAGATCAGAGGCCAGCGCCTGGTCGACGGTCGCGATGCGCACCGTATTGGCCTTGATGAACGCGCCCGCGTCCGGCTCCTCGCGGCCCAGGGCGATCCGCAGCAGCGTGGTCTTTCCTGCCCCGTTGCGGCCCACGAGGCCGACCTTCTGGCCCGGATTGTGCTGCCAGGTCACGTCCCGCAACACCTCTTTCGGGCCGTAGCTCTTGCGGACGCCGTCGAATCGATACAGCACGACGCGATTCTACCCGGCGCCCGCGGCCTTGCTAGAACCTCGCGGCGCGGGCATCGTAGCGGCGGCCGCGCCAGAGAAGCCGGCGCCGCAGGAACCGCCAGGAGAGCGAACGCAGCATGATCGCGGCCCAGACGGCGGCCATCAGCGGTTGCGTGACGCACGTCCAGAGCGGGAAGCGGAGAAATACGGCCAGGACCCCTCGCGCGAGCGCCGTCAGCCCGAAGGCGGCCGCCGCCAGACGCACGTCAATCGGCGACACTGGCGCCCCGAGAGCGGCCGCCGCGAGCACCGCCGCGGGGAGCGTCCACGCGGCGAGGACGAAGACCAGGGACAGCGCGTTGGGCGCCGCGCTCCATCCCCCAAACGTGAAGGCCATGTTCTTGGTGAAACCGTCGAAGACCTGGCGAAAGCCCCGGTACATGCGCAGCCGCACCCGGTCGTCGGCGAGCGTCATGCGGCAGCGCCCGCCCGTCCGGCGCACGCGGATCGCGAGGTGGAGGTCGTCGATGACCGACGCCCGCAGGGCCTCGTGCCCGCCCGCCGCGAGGTAGGCTTCGCGGCGGACCAGCATTCCGGCTCCGACCCCGACCGCGAACCGGCGTTGGAGGTCCGAGTTGATCAGGAACCCGGGGCCAAGGAAGTAGGAGACCGGGATGTACGGCATCAGGACGTTCTCCCAGAATCCCTCCGTCTCGAGAAGCGGGAACAACGCCAGCAGGTCGAGGCGCCGCTCCTGGAGCATCTCCACGGCCTCCCGCAGCGCCGACCGGTCGTAGCGCACGTCGGCATCCGCGAAAAGGAGGAGCGCGCCGGCGGCCCGCTCGGCGCCCTGCTGGAGCGCATGGGGCTTGCCGAGCCAGCCGTCGGGCGGCTCGACGCCGGCAACGACGCGCAGGCGCGGGTCCCCGGCGGCCAGGCCCGCGAGGATCGAGGGCGTCGTGTCCGTGGAGCGATCGTCCACCACGATGACCTCGAAATCCGGGTAGTCCTGCGCCAGATGCGAGCGGACGGCATCCTCGATGCCGAGCGCCTCGTCGCGCGCGGGCACCACGACCGACACGCTCGGGAGGACGGAGTCTCCGGATCCGCGCCGGACCCGGGACAGGCGCCGCATCGTCGCGACGTTCAGGGCGAGACACACCAGGTTGATGATCGCGAGGCCGGCGGCGCCGACGAGAGTGGCGTGCAGGAACGCTACGACAGCGGGACCTTCTGCCGCGCGTCGGCGCGATACGGCGAGTTCGGGAAGTCGTTGATGAGGCGCTGGTAGACGGCGCGCGCGTCGGCCGCGGCGCCGCTCTGCTCATAGATCTGGCCGAGCGTGAACAGCAGGGCGTCTTTCGGGGCCGCGGCCGACGGAGAGTCGATCGCGCGCTTCAGGCGGTCGATCGCTTCGGCGGTCTTGCCTGAGGCGGCCAGCATCCGGGCGGCGTCGATCTCCGCGACGGCCGCCGTCTCGGACCCCCCCTGGCGGGCGGCCTTCTCGAAGACCTCCACCGCCTCGGCGGGTTTCTCTGCCCCGGCCGCGAGGACGACCCGGGCGGCGCGGCCGGACGCGGTCGAGCCGTGGCGGGCGGCTTCCCGGAGGAGCTTGTCGGCGTCGGCGCGCCGCTGCCCCGCCGTCGGGTAGGTCTGCGCGGCCCCGGCCGCCTGATCCGAAGCGAGCGGAGTCGCCAGGATCGCCAGCGCCTGCGAGAGCGACCTTCCGGCCGAACGCTCGGTCCACGCGCGGTAGAGAAGGAAGCCTCCGACGAGGACCGCGAGACCGACGGCAATCGCCACGCCCTCGGCGACCCCCTTCCTGTGCTCGGAGACGAAGCCCATCGTCTTGCCGACGGTCTCGGCCAGCTCGTTGCGCTTCATGTCCCGACGGCTGATCTTCTGTGCCATGCGTCCGCGGCTCTCCAAAAACGGGGCATTATCTCCGAGCGCGGCCGACCGGTCAAACCCGGCGCTATACTCGGGGGCGCGATGGACGCCGAGATCAAAATCACGGGGGAACCCTCGAGCGACGGCCTACGCTGCGCTTTCGCCGTTGACCGTCCGCTTTTCCCCGGGGAAACGGCGCATTTCGGGAGCGCGGAGGCCGCGCGGAGCTCGCCGCTCGCCGCGGAGCTGCTCGCCGTGACGGGCATCGAGTCGGTCCTCATCGCGGACAACTCGGTCACCGTCGCCGCGGCCTACGGCATCGACTGGCCCGCCCTCGGCATCGGCCACGTGATTCGCCGGCACGTCCGCTCGGGCGCCCCGATCGTCGACCGGGCGTTCTTCGATAGCCTCCCGTCCGAGGGCGACCTGAAGTGGGCGATCTCCGACCTGCTCGATCGGGAGATCAACCCGGCCGTCGCGCAGCACGGCGGGTTCGTCGAACTGATCGACGTCAAGCGGAACAACGTGTACCTGCGGCTCGGCGGCGGTTGCCAGGGCTGCGGGTCCGCCGACGTGACGCTCAAGCAGGGCATCGAAAAGGCGATTCGGAGCCTCGCCCCCGCCGTCGGCGAGATCCTCGACACGACCGACCACGCCGCGGGGCGCAACCCCTACTACGCCCCGGCTAAGTGAATCGCCGCCTGCGGCGCTCCCGTCCGCGATTGGGTTATCGCGGAGCGGGGCCCTCTCGCTGACCCGCGATCTGGAAATCGAGACGGCCGTGCGCTTCGCGTAGCGCCGCCTCTGCTCGCTCGGGCGTGTCCGCCCGCGAGAAGAGGAATCCGAGGTAACGGGATCCCTCGGGCAGGGGCACGAGGCGTTGTCCGAGATGGGCCGAGATGGTGATCTGGTCGATGCCTGCGACGGCGCGGGCCGCCTCGAGCCCGCCGACCGACTCGAGCACTCCGGCCTTCGGGATCGGAATCATCATCACGCCCGCCGCCCCGGCGCCGCGCTCGACTTCCTCCACGTTGCGCCCGAGCGCATGGCGAAGGAGCAGCTCCTCGAGCGACATTCCGGTCCCGAAGCGCAGAGTCCGGGAGCAGAGGCCGCCGATCGAACGCGCGGCGACCTCGATCGGCCAGACGCCGTGGGCGTTTAGACGCAGCTCCGCGTGGATCGGACCCTCCGTCAGCCCGAGGGCTGCGGCGGCCCGCCCGGCCACATCGGCCACACGCGCCTGCACCTGCGCCGGGAGCCGCGAGGGCGTCACGTAGATCGTCTCTTCGAAAAAGGGCCCGTCGAGCGGATCCGGTTTGTCGAAGAGGGCCAGGACGCGAAGGCTTCCTGCCGTCAGCAGGCCCTCGAGCGCGACCTCCCGTCCGGCAACGAAATCCTCGACCAGAATTTCCCCGGCCGCCACTGCGCCGCGCCGCGCGACGTCCGGCTCGGACAGGATCGCGGCGATGCGCCGCCACGCGGCGGACAGCTCGGCCTCGTCATCCGCGCGGATCACGCCGCGGCTCGCCGCGAGGAACGTGGGCTTGAGCACGCAGGGGAAGCGCGCGTTCCGGGCGGCCGCCGCGGGGCCGTCCTCGAGCCGGAACACGCGGTGCCGCGGCGACGGGACTCCGGCCGCCGCGAACGCCTCCCGCATCCGTCCCTTGTGGCGGGCTGCTCCGGCGGCGGCAGGGGGATTGTGCCGCAATCCGAGCGCCTCGGCGACCGCCGCGGCGGCCACCGTCGCGTCGTCATCCACACCGACGACGGCGTCGATCGGATGGAGCTCGGAGAAGGCGAGCGCCCGCCTCGCGCAGTCGCCGGGGTCCCGGAAGTCCAGGGTGAGGAGCCCTGCCGGGTTCCACGGCTCCAGCGTGCTGGGCTCCTCGGATCCCACGGTCACCTCCACGCCGAGCGCGCCCGCCGCATCGAGAAAGTCGGCCGTGCGATAGCTCGTCGTCGGAATCAGGAGGAGGACCCTCGCCACACGCCGATCCTAGCCTCTCGCGGGCGAGGCAGTCGGCGTTAGCATGGCGGCATGAAGAAAGTCGTCAAGAAGAAACCGGCTCCGGGCGGGAAGAAAAAAAGGACAGGCCGCAAGGCGTCGGCGCGGCGCAAGCCGATCATGCGCCACTCGAAAGAGGGCTGAGGCCGCGCCCGACTAGGGCTGGAGCTCCTCGAAGTATCCGTGGAGCTCCCGCAGGGCCTGGCGGTTGACTTCCTGGTGGCGGGTCGACTCGCGCAGAAGCGTGAGCGCTGCCATTCCTTCCGGAGCCATCTTGAGCTCGGAGATGACGGGGAGCGCCGCGGCTATTTCGAGCAGCGCCTCGCGGTCCCGGCCCTGCTCGAGGAGAAGGTCCGCGACCACGAGGTTCAGGGCGGCGATGTCGGCGCGCATCCCGATCGATTCGAAGTCCCGCTGCGCCTGCCGGTAGGCCTCGATCGAGGCACCGATCTGGCCCGTTTCGCGAAGCAGCGTCGCCAGGCCCCACTGCACCTTCGCGAGGGCGACGCGGTCATCCAGACGCCGGAGGATGGGAAGCGCCTTCGCCGACGCGTTCATCGCCCCCTCGGCGTCTCCCATCATTCCGTAGATGTGCGTCAGGTTGGCGTAGGCCGAGGCAACCAGCCGCGGACTGCCCAGCGCGCTCGCGTTGGCGGCGATCTCCTGAAACACGTGAACCGCCCGCGCCAGTTCGTCCGTCTCCATGAGCGCCAGGCCCTCGAGAAAGCGGCACTTCAGGGCATCCTCCGCCATGTCGAGACTCCGGAAGCTTTCGAGGAGCGACGGCAGCAGCTCCAGCACGACGTCGATCTGACGTTCCTCGAAGCGCTCCGCGAGGCGCTGGTACCCCAGGCGCGAAAGATCGCCCACGGCGTTGACGGTGTGGCGGAAGCCTGCTTCCGCGCGGTCGAACCAGAGGTGGGCCTCGTCGCGGCGCGAAAGCTGTCGACAGGCTGTGCCTGCCAGGAGCGCGGTCTCTCCCAGGAAATACTCCCGCTCGTCGAACAGACCGATCTCTCGCCGAGGGGTTTCGACGAAGCGGTAGAGGAACTCCGTCTCGTCCCGGACGGCCGCCGGCTCCGACTCCAGCCTCTGGCGCAGAAGGCTGCAGAGGGAGAGGAGCGTCTCCGGGTCCTCGAGCGCGAGCTCCTCGGATCGCACGCGCCGTTCGATCAGAGGCGTGGCGAGCACCCGCTCGGCCGCTGCGACCCCGGACTCGGAGGAAAGGGGCTGCCGCGGAAAGTGAATGACGCGGCCGGTCACGAGCGGTCCTCCTCGAAGCAGCGCTCGACATCGCTCGCGACATCGTCCGGTTCCCGCGAGAGGATGGCGTTGAGATCCGAGTCTGGCGACGGGTCTCCGCCGAGCTTCCAGAGCTGAAAGGAGCGCCCGTACTGGCAGGCCGCCGACAGGAGCGAGATGCGGAGCAGCTTGGCCGACATCGGTCCGCCGCCGCCGCGCCGCGAGAGCCGCTGAAACCAGATCAACAGATCTTCTTCGGCGCCCCGCGCTTCTTCCTCGGTCAAGCGATAGTTCGAGACGAGCGCGGAATGGATGACGTCCAGCGCCCGGTTGAAAACGGCCTGGACATCATCGGGCGGTCGGGATGAAGACATCTCCACGGGCACTGAAGAGGGTACACCACCGCCGTCTGGCAGACCAGCGTCCAGCTCCGGTTTCCCGCGAAGAGATTCAGGAAAAACGGCTTAGCAGGGGATGACGCCGCCGACCTTGATGATGAACCGCGTCGGCTTCTTCTCACGACGCCAGACGGCCGGCCGTGACGGAGTGATTTCGGCGGCCTCGGATTGACGTTCGGGAACTCGGACGGGAACATTGGAGGTGGTCATGATGTTCATCATCTCCTTTCGCGACAAGAGCTCGGCGGTCCGAGCGAAGAGAATCGGCGCTATTTGACCACAGTCCGAGGCCGAGGGTATCGGTCATTCTGCGCCTCCCCGTTCTCCCTTCCCCTCAGCCAGATAGAGTGTCCTGACATGCCCGATCCGGCCAGCCTGCCCCGGGTGGTCATCGTCGGGGCCGGCTTCGGCGGCCTGACGGCCGCGCGTGCCCTCGCCCGCGCTCCCGTCCAGGTCACGGTCATCGACCGCCGGAACCACCATCTCTTCGCCCCCCTCCTCTACCAGGTGGCGACCGCGGCCCTCTCGCCTGGCGACATCGCCTACCCGATCCGGTCGATCCTCTCGCGGCAGACGAACACCCGCGTCCTCCTCGCCGATGCGACCGGGATCGACCTCGAGCGGCGCGAGGTGACCCTCGCCGATGGGAGCCTGCCCTTCGACTACCTGATCCTCGCGGCGGGATCGCGTCACGCCTACCTCGGCCATGACGATTGGGAAAAAGACGCGCCGGGGCTCAAGACCCTGGAGGATGCGCTGGAGATTCGCCGCCGGATTCTGATCGCGTTCGAGAAGGCCGAGCGCGAAACGCGCGCGGATCGCCGGAAGGCGCTCCTGACGTTCGTCCTGGTGGGCGGAGGGCCAACCGGTGTCGAGCTCGCGGGCGCGATTGCCGAGATCTCCCGCCACGTGCTCGTCAGCGACTTCCGGTCGATCGACCCGCGCGAGGCGCGAATCCTCCTGATCGAGGCGGGACCGCGGATCCTTCCCGCGTACTCCGCCGCCAGCTCCCGCCGGGCCGTGAAGACTCTCGAGCGCCGCGGCGTGGAGGTCCGGGCCGGCTCGCCCGTCACCGGCATCGATCCGGGCGGCGTGCAGCTGGGCTCGGATCGCATCGACGCCGCCACGGTTCTCTGGTGCGCGGGCGTCGCCGCCTCCCCGCTGGCCCGGTCGTTCGGCGTGCCGCTCGATCGCGCCGGCCGGGTCGTCGTCGAGCCGGACCTTTCGGTCCCCGGGCATCCTCACGTGTTCGTCGCGGGGGATCTCGCTCTCTTTCTCCACCAGACGGGCCAGCCTCTGCCGGGCGTCGCCCAGGTCGCGATCCAGCAGGGACGCAACGCCGCGCGCAACATCCTCCGCGACCTCCGGAAGGAGCCGCGCCGGCCGTTTCACTATGTCGACAAGGGCAACATGGCCGTCATCGGCCGCTCCGCCGCGGTCGCCGAGATCGCCGGCCTCGCGGTCTCGGGCTTGCCGGCGTGGCTGATGTGGTGCTTCATCCACATCCTCTACCTCGTCGGCTTTCGCAGCCGCCTCGTGGTCTTAGTCGAGTGGGCCTGGGCCTACCTGAGCTACGAGCGCAGCGCGCGGCTGATCACCGGGGACCTCGAGGCGCCGCGGACGGGATAGGATCCGGTCCAGATCTCGTACGACTCCAATGGAGGTGGACGATGGGCGTCAGCCGTCGCAGGCTCCTCTCGGGTTTCGCGGCCGGCCTCTCCGCGGCGGTCTTTCGCGCGGACGCCTTCGGGCGGATCCGCGACGCCTCGCGCGGAGCCTCGACGACCCCCGCCGGCGCGCTCGCCTCCGATGAGACGTACTGGTCCGAGATCGCGCGGGCGTTCGACACGGACCGCACGCTCATCAACCTGAACAACGGCGGCTGCAGCCCGGCGCCGGCCCACGTGCTCGACGCGATGGTGCGCGACCTGCGGTTCTCCAACGAGATCCCGGTTCACCACATGTGGAACGTGCTGGAGCCGCGCATCGAGTCGTGCCGCCGCGACCTCGCGGCCGAGTTCGGCTGCGATCCAGAGGAAATGGCGATCACGCGCAACGCCTCGGAGTCGCTCGAGACGCTCATCTTCGGCATCGACCTGGCGCGGGGCGACGAGGTCCTCCTCTCCAACCAGAACTACCCGCGCATGATCGCCTCCTGGGAGCAACGCGCGCGGCGCGAGGGGATCGTCGTGCGCCAGATCTCCTTCCCGGTGCCGCCGCCCTCGGCGGCCGACATCGTCGAGCGTTTCCGCCGGGCGATCACACCGCGGACGCGCGTCATCGAGGTCACGCACATCACCAACCTGACGGGCCAGATCCTGCCGGTGCGCGAGATCGTGCGCCTGGGCCGCGAGCGGGGCATCGAGGTCTTCGTGGACGGCGCGCACGCTTTCGCGCACTTCCCCTTCCGGCGCGACGACCTCGAGTGCGACTACTACGCCACGAGCCTCCACAAGTGGCTTTTCGCCCCGATCGGCACCGGCTTTCTCTACGTGCGCAGGGAAAAGCAGAAGACGATCTGGCCGCTCATGGCGGCGCCGCCCGCCATGGACGAGAACATCCGCAAGTACGAGGAGATCGGCACCCACCCCGCGGCCAACCACAACGCCATCGCCGTGGCGGTCGCGTTTCACCGCGGAATCGGAGCGGACCGGAAGGCCGCCCGCCTGCGGTACCTGCGCGACCGCTGGGCCAAGCGTTTGCGGGCCGCCGACCCGCGCGTGAAGATCCTGACCCCCTTAAACGACACGGAGTCTTGCGGGATCGGGCTCGTCCACGTGGAGGGCATCGACACCGAGAAGCTCCAGGCCCACCTGTGGGAGAAGCACCGGATCATGACAACGCCGATCCTCCACGCGGAGTTCAACGGCCTGCGGATCACTCCCAGCGTGTACACCTCGCCGGAGGAGCTCGACACCTTCTGCGGCCGGATGGAGCAGATCCTGCAAAAGGGGTTGCCGGCCTAGGACGGGAACCGGGCGCGGTTCGCGGTGTCCCTCTCTGCCGGAGGGACTGCCATGACACGAATCGGCCGCCTCGCTTTGCTCCTCGCCGCCGCAGCCGTTCTCGCCCCCCCGGCTCTTCGGGCGAACGCTCTCGAAGGGTTCTCGATCTCGGTCCTCGTCGACGGCGTTCCGGCCCCCGAGTACGGCGGGCGCGGGCGCGTCTACATCGAGGCCCTCGAGGGCAAGGAGTTCGTCATCCGGATCTGCAACCCGTCCTCCGAGCGCGTGGCCGTGGCGCTCTCGGTCGACGGCCGCAACGTCGTCGACGCCAAACGCACGACGGCGCTCGACGCCGCCAAGTGGGTGCTCGGCCCGGGCCAGACCGCGGACGTTCCGGGCTGGCAGGTCTCGGGATCGACGGCCCGCAAGTTCTTCTTCACCGAGACGTCGAAGTCCTATGCCAAATGGCTGGGGGACACGTCCAACGTCGGAACCATCGAGGCGGTCTTCTACCGGGAGAAGCGCCGCACGCCGATCCACGCGTGGAAGGACGAGCCTGCCCAGCGCAAGAAGGCCGAGTCGCCGGCGCCTTCTGCGGCGGGCGAAGCGGAAGCGTTGCAGGACTCCGCCGCTTCCACCAGGGCCCGGGAGGCCGACCGCTTCGCCGCGACCGGCATCGGCGACCAGACGGCCTTCCCCGTGGAATGGGTCGCCTTCGAAGAGGACCCGGCGCCCGCCGCGCGCATCGCCCTGCGCTACGAGTTTCGGCCGGAGCTGGTCCGCCTCGGCTTGCTGCCCCGCGTAAGAGATCTCTACGCGCGAGACGGCGCCCGCGGCTTCGAGCACGAGTATGCACCCGACCCTTACGGCCGGCAGCGGTAGGCCGGACCGGATCCGCCATAGAATCGCGCCGTCGCCGCAGCTGCGGCGCGATTCGCCTTTGGCAGAACCGGAGAGAACCGACGAAGAGCTGCTGGCCTCCGCCCGGCAAGGCGACGAGGACGCTTTCGGCGCCTTCGTCCGGCGCCACACGGCCACGGTCCACCGGTGGATGGTCCGGGCGGTGGGCGGAGAAGACGCGGACGACATGACCCAGGACGTGTTCCTGAAGGCGTACCGGGGGCTTTCCGGGTTCCGCGGCGAAGCGCCGCCGCGCGCCTGGCTCGCCTCGATCGCCGACAACGCCGTCAAGAACCGCTATCGCTCGCGCAGCCGTTTCCGGCGCGTGTTCGCGGGCAGCTCCGACGCCAACCCGGACTTCGATCCGCCCGCCCGGGGCGACGGGCCCGAAGAGAATGCGCGCGCCGGCGAATCGCGTCGCCTTGTCACCGAGGCGCTCAAGCTTCTGCCGCCGGAGTTCCGCATGCCCGTCGTGCTTCGCGACATCGAAGAGTGGAGCTACGACGAGATCGCCGTCTCCCTGGCCCTGCCCGTCGGGACGGTGAAGTCGCGCATCGCCCGCGGACGCGGCCAGCTCAAGGAAATCCTGACCCCTCTCCTGACCGGAAGGTTGCCATGACCGACTCCCAGCATCCCGCGCAGTCGCACGAGTTCCTCTCCCGCCTCCACGACGGCGATCTCCCGCCCGCGGAGGCGGATGCGTTCCAGGCCCACCGCCGCTCGTGCGACGCCTGCCGGCAGGCGGTCGACGCGTACGAGCGGACGCTGTCGGCGTTTCGCGCGGCGCCGACGGCGGCGCCGGCCTCGGATCTCGCGGCCCGCATCCTGCGCAAGGTACGCGCGCAGTCCCCTTCGCGCCGCCCCTTCGGCGTGATGTTCGGAATCGACATCCGATGGGCCGGCGTGTTCGCCACGGCGCTCATCGTCGTCATCATCGCCGCCTCGATCGTTCAGGAGCGCCCGGGCCTCCAGCCAGCCGCCCCGCCGAAACCGGCGGGCCCCCTGCCGGTCCACCTGGTGGATGGGGAAGCGGAGGGACTCGCCAGGCCCGTTTCCCCCCCGCAGAGAGCCGCGGCGAAGGACAAGGAGATCGACCCGTTCGCGCCGCCGGCTGACGCTCTTGTGGCGGAGAAGGACTCCCCGACGCTGGCCGCGTCGCAGGAAGCCGGCGCGGCTTCCCCGCCGGCGGCGGCGCCCCCGCCGTCCGAGCAGGCCGCGACGCGCTCGACCCTTTCCTTGCAGAAGACCGAGGCGAAGGCTCCGGCCGTAGGTGTCCGCGGCCAGATCGCCAATGCCGAGCCCCCCGGGGGCGAAGCGGGCGCCTCCGCCACGCCCGACCGTGCCGACGCGCTTCGCCTCGTCGTCAGCGCTCTGGACAGCCAGGGCGCGGCGCCTCCGCTCGAGGCCGGAGTCCCGGACGATCGACTCGCGCTCCTGCGCGGGCGCGAGTTCATCCTGCTCGTCGAGAGCCAGGGGCGTGTCCGCTCGGTCGAGCCGTCACCCGCGCGCGAGGACAGGCTGCGCAAGAACGAGCCGGCGGCCGCCGCCGACGAAGAAACGCCGGATCTCGACCCGCTCCGGGAGTTGCGCTTCCGTCCGGGCGATCGTCCCCGCCGGCTGCTCGTCCGGATCGAGTGAGACCGGAACGGAGGGGCCGGCGCTCAGGGTCCGTAGTGATTCAGGCCGAACTTCTTCGTCTGGAAGACCGCCATCTGGCCCCGGCGCGTCGGACTCGAGGGACAGAACAGAATCGGCGGCCCGGGATCAGCAGAACGTCGTCATCACCGCGTCGGGGTGGTCGAGCCGATAGCCCTCCCCCGCCGGGTCGGGGTCGACCTCGAGGACCGCGCCTTCAAGGCGGCGAAACGCGTGATCGTCCATCACCACGGGAATCCCCGAGGCCTCGAACCGATGGCCCTCGTCCGGGGCGTTCTCCTCGACCGAGATGCGGAAGCCCGTTCCGCCGCAGCCGAGCAGATGCCGCACGCAGAGAACCGCCCGCGAAAAATCCGCCTCGGCTTTCAGGCGCGCGGCCGCCTCCGGAGTAATCGTGAGAGGCCCGGGTCCGCCGGTCATAAGATGCCCATTCTATGAGGAGGGCGAGGACGAAGACGCGGCTCCGGCCGCCGGTGGCCGTCTCCATCGCGACCTCGGACTCCGGGGGCGGGGCGGGGATCCAGGCGGACCTGCTCACGTTCGCCGCCCACCGCGTCTACGGCGCGACCGTCCTCGCGGCCGGGACGGCTCAGAACACCCGGGGAGTCACGGGCATCGAGACCTTTTCCTCGCGCTTCCTCGAGAAACAGATCGACGCGGTCTTCTCCGACTTGCGGCCGCGCGCCGTCAAGATCGGCATGCTCTTCGACGCGCCGCGGATCCGGGCCGTCGCCGCCGGGCTCGAGCGGCACGGCGCCCGCAACGTGGTCCTCGATCCCGTCATGGTCGCCAAGACCGGCGCGCGCCTTCTCGCGGCCTCCGCGGTGCGCAGCCTCAAGGCCGATCTGCTCCCCCTCTGCGACCTCGTCACGCCCAATCTGCCGGAGGCGGAGGCCCTGTCGGGGATCAAGATCCGCGGAGCCGGGGACCGGCGGCTCGCCGCGGGCATCCTCGCGGATCTCGGAGCGCGGACCGTTTTGATCAAGGGAGGCCACTCCCGCGGCGCAGAGGTGCGCGACCTCTTCTTCGATGGGCAGTTCTTCATCGAGTTCGTCGCGCCGCGGATCCGGACGCGCGCCACGCACGGCACGGGGTGCACGCTCGCTTCGGCCATCACGGCCAACCTCGCCCTCGGCCGGCCGATGGAAGAGGCGATTCTCCGCGCGATCCAGTATCTGCGGGCCGGGCTGCGACACGGGCTCTTCCCGGGGCGGGGCTTCGGGACCCCGGACCACTTTCCGCCGCGGCCCTGGGCCGAGCCGTCGGCTGCTCGCTGACGTCGTCCGCCATCCGCCCCGCTACTCCCAGAGCGAAAACGCGTATCCGAGCGATGCGTACGCGGTTTCGGAGATCGCGGTCTGCGCGGCGTCCCGGTTCTTGTCCATCTCCTTCAGGTGCCCCACCATCCGGTACTTCGCCCCCTCCACGAACGCCTTCGCCAGGCGCACCTCCTCGGCCGCCTTGACGGCGCCCTGACGCCCTATGGCGGCCGTGGCGCGAGACAGCACGGCGAGGCAACCGTAGAGATCGATGGCGACGTTGGCCAGCCGCTCCTGGTGGTACTCCTTTTCGATGACGCCCTTCCCGTACTTCCGGAGGAGCGTTTCGACGGCCCCGCCGGCGGCCCGCGCGTACTTCGAGACGACCTCGCCCTCGGCGGCGAGCTCCGGCGCGATCTTCGTGAGACGCCCCGGGACGACGCCCTTGATCTTGCGCGCCGCGTAATCCGAGAGGATCCCGAGCGAGGAGAGCGGCGCCCTCAGGGCTTTCCCGACCTCCTTGAGGTCCTGCCCGACGTCGCGCATCCCGGAGAGGGCGATGAGGACGCGGAGGATCTCGTTGGTGCCCTCGAAGATCATGTTGATCCGCGAGTCGCGCAGGGCCTTCTCGTACGGATACTCCTCCATGAAGCCGTTGCCGCCCGCGATCTGCAGCGCGTCGTTGATCGTGAGCCAGACGGCCTCGGTGCCGTACACCTTGCAGCAGGCGCCCTCGAGCGCGTAGTCCTCGAGGCCGCGGTCGATCAGGCCGGCCGTCAGGTACACCATCGACTCGAGCGCGTACGTCGAGACCACCATCCGAGCGAACTTGGCCCGGATCATCTCGAAGTCGGCGACCCGGGTCTGGAACTGCTTGCGCTGCGTGGCGTGGAGGGCGGCCTCGCGGATCATCCTTTTCGAGCCGCCGATGCATCCGGCCCCGAGCGAGGTGCGGCCGGTGTTGAGCACCTCGACCGCGATCCGGAAGCCCTGGCCCCGCTCGCCGAGGACGTTGAAGGCCGGCACCCGCACGTTGGCGAGCTCGATAGGGACGGTCGAGGAGCCCTTCAGACCGAGCTTCTTTTCCTCGGGGCCCGGGATCACGCCGCCGAGGTCCTTCGTCACGACGAAGGCAGTGATCCGCTTGTGCTCGTCCTTGCCCGGGAGCGTCACGTCCTTGGCGAAGACCGTCAAGAAGTCCGCGAAGCCCCCGTTGGAGATCCAGTGCTTGCTGCCGTTTACGACGAACTCGTCGGTCTTCTTGTCGTAGACCGCCGTCGTCCGGATCGAGGCGGCGTCCGAACCTGCCTCGGGCTCCGTGAGCGCAAAGGCCGCGATCATCGAGCCTTCGGCGAGCTTGGGCAGCCACTTCCTCTTCTGCTCCTCGTTTCCGTACAGGATCAGCCCTTTCAGTCCGATCGACTGGTGGCCCCCGATCAGGATCCCGAGCGATGCGTCGATCGTGCCGATCTCCTCGGTAACGCGGCAGTAGGCCGTCGCGGAAAAGCCGTAGCCGCCGTATTCCTCCGGAATCGTCATGCCGAAGGCGCCGAGCTCCGCCAGCCCCCGGATGACCTCCGGCGCGATCCGGTGCTCGCGCTCGATTCGGGCGGGGTCGATGTGGTCCTTCGCGAAGGCGCGGAAGGACTCCAGGAACGCCGAGACCGTTTCGCGTTCGGACTCTCCGATCTCCGGATACGGAAAGACGGTGTCCTCCGGAATCAGACCCGCAAACAGCGACTTGACGACCGGCGCGAGGCGCGGGTCGAGCGCCACGCCGGCGGTGAGACGTTCGGTCATACGGTGATCTCCGTAGAAGGGGTCGGCGATTCGCCGTAGAAGCCGCGGCGGCGGTTGGCGAGATCGCGAATGCGCTCGGCCGGGGCGAATCGCGGGCCGAGGCGCTCGGACAGGTCGTCGAGGCGCGTGAACACACGGTCGAGGCCGAGGGAATCGGCGTGGCGCAGGAGCCCGCCCCGGAACGGCGGGAAGCCCGTCCCGAAGATCATGGCCAGGTCGAGCTTTCCTGGCTCCCGGACGATGCCATCCTCGAGACAGAACGCGGCTTCGTTGATCATCGGGAGGACGAGCCGGGACTCGATCACCTCGGGAGGCAGAGGCGAGCGCTCCTTCGCCTTCACGCGCAGGGCGGCGTAGGCTTCGCGGGCCGGCCGGAGCCGCTTGCCGCCCTCGTATTCGTAGAATCCCTTTCCGTTCTTTCTTCCCAGCCGCCCGGCGGCGGCGAGCGCTTCTTCGCCTCCCATCTTCAGCCGTTCCGGAAACGCCTTCTCGAGCACCTCGCCGGCCTTCGCCGCGACGTCGAGGCCCACGTCGTCGAGGAGAGCGAGCGGGCCCACGGGCATCCCGAAGCGCGTCATGGCCGCGTCCACGTCCTCGATCCGGCAGCCCTCGATCACGAGGCGCACGGCCTCCGAGAGATACGGCGCCAGGATGCGGTTGACGAGGAACCCCGGCGCGTCCTGGACGACGACGGGCGTCTTTCCCAGGGTCTTCGCGAGGGCGAAAATCGTCGCAACCGTCTCGTCGCTCGTCCGGCTCCCCCGGATCACCTCGACGAGCGGCATCCGGTGCACCGGGTTGAAGAAGTGCATCCCGGCCACGCGGCCCGGCTCGACCGCGCCGACCGCGATCTCGGTGATCGGCAGCGTCGAGGTGTTCGACGCGAAGATCGCCGACCTGGGCACGGCCGCCTCCCACTCCTGCAGCACCGCGCGCTTGACCGCGAGCTTCTCGACGACGGCCTCGATCGTGACGTCGCACCGGCGGAAGCCTGAGTAGTCGAGCGTTCCCGAAATCAGGTCCATCTTGCGGGTCATCTCGCGCGGCGTGAGACGCCGCTTCTGAACGGCCTCCCTCCACACGGCGGCGGCCGCCGCGTAGCCGTGCGCCAGCGCTTTGGGCTCGATGTCCTTCATCCGCGCGGGAAGCCCCTTGTCGGCCGCGAGCTGCGCGATGCCTCCGCCCATCACGCCCGCGCCCAGCACGCCCATCCTCGCGACCTCCGACGGCTTCACCGCCGGGTCGTCGACGCCTGTCTCCTTCTTGACCTCTTCGGTCAGGAAGAAGATCGCGAGCAGGTTCTTCTGGACCTCGCCTCCGAAGACGAGACCGATGTGCCTCGCCTCCGCCTCGAGACCCACCGCGACCGGCTTGCCGTACCCCTCCTCGATGACCTCCAACGCTTCGAGCGGGGCCGGGTAGTGGCCGCCGGTCTGTTCCAGGACCGTTTTGCGCGCCTTCGAGAAGATGAACTGGCGCCCCGGAGGAGCCGCCTCGAGGATCCGGCCGAAGATCGAGCCCGGGTGGCGTCGGCGGGCCGGCTTTCGGCCCCCCAGCTTCGAGCGCGCGAACCTCTTCGACCAGTCGTCCAGGATGACGGCGGGAACGGCTTCGTCCACGAGCCCGATCTTTCTCGCGCGGCGGGCGTCGAGAGATCTGCCCGTGAGGATCAGATCGAGAGCCGCCGGCAGCCCCACGACCCGCGGCAACCGGGTGCATCCGCCCCAGGCCGGAAAGATGCCGAGACGGACCTCGGG
The DNA here is from genome assembly GCA_040879385.1 of Thermoanaerobaculia bacterium. Lineage (GTDB taxonomy): Bacteria > Acidobacteriota > Thermoanaerobaculia > UBA5066 > Gp7-AA6 > DAHUXD01. The sequence continues at coordinate 24,591 of JBBDKM010000027.1, forward strand.
CAGCCCGATCTGCGCCTTCTTCGAATCGGACATGAGCCGGTAGTCGCACGCGAGCGCGAGCTCCGTGCCGCCCCCCAGGCAGGCCCCGTTGATCGCCGCGACGGTCGAGTAGGGCAGGTTCGCGAGCTGCTCGAAGAGCGACTGCACGCGCGTCACCCCTTCCCGGACCTGCTCGGGAAGGACCGTCAGGAACTCCTTCACGTCCGCGCCCGCGATGAAGATGTCCGGCTTCCCGCTGCGGATGAGGAGGCCGCGAATCCGCGCCTCGCGGGACAGGCGCACGAGGACGTCGGCGAGCTCCGCGACGACGGCCGTCGAGAACTTGTTGACCTTCTCGCCGGGCAGGTCGAAGGTCAGGATCGCGAGGCCGTCTTCCTCGACCTCGAGGTCGAAGGCGCTCACAGCAGCTCCACCACGACCGCGCCGCCCTGGCCGCCCCCGATGCACATGGTCGCGAGGCCGAACTGAGTGCCGCGCCGCTTCATTTCCTTGAGCAATGTCGTCACGAGGCGGTTGGCCGACGAGCCGACGGGATGCCCGAGCGCGATGGCGCCTCCGTTGACGTTGGTCTTCTCCCAGTCGATCTCGCCGATCGGGCCGCCCGTGCGGTACTTCGCGTGCCAGGCGGCCGACGGGAAGACCTTCGCGCAGGCCAGCACCTGCGCCGCAAAGGCCTCGTTGATCTCGACGAGGCCGATGTCGCGGAAGGTCAGGCCGGCCTGCTCGAGGGCGAGCGGCGTCGCGACGGCCGGCCCCAGGCCCATGCGCTCCGGCTCCAGGGCGCAGAACGCGAAGCCCAGGATTTTCCCGAGCGGCGCGTACCCGCGCGCCTTCGCCGCCGAAGCGCTCATGACGAGGGTCGCGGCGCCGCCGTCGGTGATCTGCGACGAGTTGCCCGCCGTGACCGTTCCGAACTTGCGGTCGAAGTAGGGCTTCAGCTTCGCCAGCGCCTCCATCGTCTGGTTCTCGCGCACGCCGTTGTCCTCTGTCGCCATGCTCTCGTAGCGGGGCGGGATCGGCACCGGAACGATCTCCTCGGCGAACTTCTTGCGCGCGAGCGCAACGCGCTGGTGCGACCGCAGCGCGAAGGCGTCCTGCTCCTCCCGCGAGATCCCGTGCTCCCGGGCGAGGACCTCGGCGGTCTCGCCCATGTTCAGGCCGCAGACCGCGTCCGTGAGACCCATCTGGAGGCCGATCAGCGGCTTGAAGTGGCGCGGGCGAAACCTCGACGCCGCCTTCAGCCGCGCGGGCAGCGAGCGCGCCGTGGACACCCCGGTGAAGATCTCCTGGCTCTCGCGCCCAAAGAGGAAGGGGATGTTCGACATGGACTCGACGCCGGCCGCGAGGATGGCATCCGCGTCGCCGGCGGCGATCCGGTCGTAGGCGTCCACGATCGCCTGCAGTCCCGATCCGCAGAGGCGGTTGACCGTGAAGCCCGGCACCCGGTCGGGGATGCCGGCCCGCAGCGCCGAGACCCGGGCCACGTTCACCGCGTCGGGCGGCTGTGCGATGTTGCCGAAGATGACCTGGTCGAGATCGGCGGGGTCGAAGTCGGTTCGGGCCAGGAGCTCCAGGACGACGACGCGGCCGAGGTCGGCCGCGGTGACGTCCTTCAGCTCGGTGCCGGCGCGGCAGTAGGGAGTGCGAAGCCCATCGACAACGACGACCTCACGCGACATGCGACTTTCCGGCCGCCTCGTACATGCCTTCGATCAACGCGTGATAGCGGGTCTCGAGGAGGCGGCGCTTGACCTTCAGCGTGGGCGTGATGGATCCATCCTCGATCGTCAGGTCCGAGGGCAGGATGGCGAAGGCGCGGATCTGCTCGTGGTGCGGCTTGCCCGCGTTGTAGGTGTCGATCTCGCGCTGGAAGAGCTTGCGAATCTCGGGGTGAGAGTCGAGCGCCTCCCAGGGCACGTCGTGCTTGCCGGCCGCCGCCCACTCCTTGAGCTTGTCGAAGTTGGGCACGATCAGCACGGCGAGGAACTTCTGCCGGTCCCCGATGACGATCGGGACACCCACGAACGGCGACTTCTTCAGCTCGCCCTCGATCGGCTGCGGAGCGGCCTTCTTGCCGCCGGCGAGGACGATGAGGTCCTTCTTGCGGTCGGTGATCGCGAGGAAGCCGTCCGCGGTCAGGTGGCCGATGTCGCCCGTGTGGAACCAGCCCTCCTTGTCGATCGTCTCGGCGCTCGCCTCCGGCTTGTTGAAGTAGCCCTTCATGACGTGGGGGCCGCGGGTCAGGATCTCGCCGTCCTCGGCGATCCTGACCTCGACGCCGCGCAGGGCCTTGCCCACGGTCCCCAGGCGCCAGCGCCCCGGCCCGTTGACCGTGATGACGGGCGAGGTCTCCGTCAAGCCGTAACCCTCGTAGATCATGACCCCGGCACCTATGAAGAACTCGGCGAGGTCGCGCGAGAGCGGGGCCCCGCCGGAGACCGCGAACCGGAAGTTCGTTCCGAGCGCCGCGCGGATCTTCTTGAACACGAGCGCGTCGGCGATCTTGAGCTTGCGCGCCAGCGCTCCCGGGACGGCCTCTCCCCTCTCCAGGTACGGCACCCGCGCCCGCCCCGCGGAGACGGCCCAGTGGAACAGCTTCTTCTTGATCGGGCTTCCCGCGTCCACCTTCGCCATGATCTTCGCGTACACCTTCTCGTAGACCCGGGGCACCGCGCCGAAGCAGTGCGGGTTGACCTCGAGGAAGTTCGCCGCGAGCTTGTCGATCGACTCGGCGTAGGCGATCGACGCCCCCTTGTGGAGGTACGCGTAGTCGAGCATCCGCTCGAACACGTGCGAGAGCGGGAGAAACGACAGTGCCACCGAGTCGGCGGTGAAGGGGATGACCTCGCAGCCGGTCACCGCGTTCGAGACGAGGTTGGAGTGCCGGAGCATCGCGCCCTTCGGCTCGCCCGTGGTCCCGGAGGTGTAGATGATGGTCGCGGTGTCCTCCGGCTTGACCCGGCTCGCGCGCTGGTCGAACACGGCGGGGCTCATCTCGAGCGTGGGACGTCCGCGATCCACGACGGCATGGAACGTCGTGTATCCCGCCTCGCCCGGGGGTTTGCCGTCGACGAGGATCACATGGTCGAGCGTCGGACACTGCGCCTTGATCGTGAGGATCTTGCCGAGCTGTTCGAGCGTGGAGACGAAGATCGCCTTCGCGCCGCAGTCGTTCAGAAGCGGCGCAATCTGCCCCGCCGGAAGCGTCGGATAGATCGGCACCGACCACGCTCCCGCGCAGAGGATCGCGTAGTCCGCCATCGCCCACTCCGGGCGGTTCTCGGAGAGGATGGCGACCCGGTCGCCCGGCTGGACGCCGAGACCGTTCAAGCCGAGCGAGAGGGCCCGCACGGTGAAGCCGAAATCGCTGGCCGAGATCGGTTTCCAGGCGCCGTTGACCTTGGAGATCAGGAGGTTCGGTTTCCCGCAGGAGGCGGCGGCGACGAAGATGTCGCAGAGTGTCCGAGGCTCGCTGCTCATGTTGGCTCCCCCTTGCGCGCGATTGTGTCGCGCCCCCGCGGGCGGGTCAAGGATCGTCGGCCGCGCGGGGCCTCGCCGCGTGCGTTAGGCTCTGCGCCGATGGCGATCGCGCTTCTCGCGGGCACCCTGCTCGCCCTGGCGGGCTTTCTTCTGACCTCGGTCCAGGGCTTCGCTCTCGCCGCGCATCTGGAGGCGGCGCATCCGGCAGCCCGGATGCTGGTCACCCGCCACGTCGCCTATGCCATACCCACCGTGCTGTTCTCGCTCTTCTCGCAGTCCATGGTGATTTTCTTCTTCATCGGCACCGGGCGGCTGGTCAAAGACGAGGTCGCCGGGTTGCCGGAGTCCGACCGTCGCGCGATCCTCGGGGTCCTCCGCGGCTTCAAGGCGAAGACCTCTCCGCCGGCGACCTTTGCGCTGCTGTCGGCCATCGCCGTCTTCGTCCTCGGCGGCGCCGTGCACACGAGGTTTCTCCCCTCGTGGGTGCACCTCGCGGCCTCCCTCGTCGCAGTTGCCACGCACGTGTGGGCCCTTCTCTCCGAGTGGCGCGCCTTCATCGACAACGGCCGGCTGATGGCGGATCCGAAAATCTACGTGCGGGACCTCTCCCGCCCATGAGCGCAGCGCCCCTTTCCGGCCGGATCGCGCTCGTCACCGGCGCGGGCGTGCGGGTGGGGCGGGCGATCGCGCTGGCGCTGGCGGATGCGGGAGCCGACGTCGCGGTCCACTACCGCGGCTCGGCCGGGCCCGCGGAGGACGTCGTTTCGACGATGCGCTCGGAGGGCCGGCGCGCGGTCGCGTTGCGCGCGGACCTCTCCGATGCCGAAGCGTGCCGGGGGCTCGTGCGGGCGACGCTCGGCGAGCTTGGCGGCCTCCACCTCCTCGTGCATTCAGCCGCCAACTTTCACCGCGTCTCCCTCGAGGACACCGACGAGGTCGTCTGGGCGGAGGCCATGGACGTCAACGCCCGGGCGGGATTCCTGCTGGCCCGCGAGGCGGCGCCGACCCTGCGCGCAAGAGCCGGCCGCGTCGTCCTCGTCTCCGACTTTCTCGCGATGCAGCCGGTCAGGCGCTACCTCGCCCACTCGGTCTCCAAGGCCGCGGTCGAAGGCCTCGTCCGCGCCCTCGCGGTCGAGCTCGCCCCGGAAGTGTCCGTGAACGGCGTCGCGCCCGGAACCGTCCTGGTTCCCGAGGGCACATCGCCCGAGCAGGCGGCGCGGTGGGCGATGGAGGCTCCCCTCCGCCGAAACGGCGATCCCTCCGACGTCGCCGCCGCGGTCCTCTTCTTCTGTGCCGGACCTTCCTTCGTGACGGGACAGATCCTTCGCGTGGATGGCGGCAAATCCCTGGTTTGAGACCGGGTCCGCGGCCCCTGGAAACCGGAGCCGTTTCGTTCGAGGCGCGTCGGCAGGCCTCCCACCGATGTGCTCTGTGTCACCTGGGCCGGCGCGAACCGGGCGTAAAATAGGGAGGTCTCTCGACGACCACGACAGGAGGATGACGATCCGCCCGGCCAGGCCCTGCCTTCTCGTTGCGGTGATCGCGCTGGCCGGGGCCGTCGTATCCGACGGGGTGTTCGCGGCCGTGCCCGCGGGCCCGCCAGAGTGCGGAGGGGCCGCGCCTCTTGCGTTCAGCAACGGCGCGCTTGTCGCCGTCGTCGACAACACCGTCTCGACCTCCACGATCGGCGTTTTCGGCGCGGGTCCTTACCTCTGGGACGTCGACGTGGTCACGAACCTCGTCCACTCGTTCAACGCCCAGCTCACCGTGACGCTGACCTCTCCGTCGGGGACGATCGTGACGCTCACGAGCAAGAACGGCGGCTCGAACGCCAACGTCTTCAACGGCACCGTCTGGGACGACCAGGCCAACCCGAGCGGCCAGATCCCGTACACGAGCAACGCGGGACTCGTGACGGACCAGACATACGTCAACGGCGTGGCGGCCTCGCCGCTCGCCCCGGAAGAAGCGCTCGGCGCCTTCACCGGCGAAGACCCGAACGGAACGTGGACGCTCCGGATCAGCGACGACGCGGCGGGCAATACCGGCGTCCTGAACGGCTGGTCGCTCTCGATCGCGGCCCTACCTCGCCCTCCGAGCGTCCTGGCGCGGCTGACCCTCGAGAATACGACTCCGGCGCCCATCCTCGACAACGCCACCGTCACCTCGCCGATCGACGTCCCGAGCGGGATCGGCACTCGGATCTGCGAGCTGACGCTGGACACCGCGATCACGCACGCATCCAGCGGAGATCTCGACATCACGCTGACGTCTCCGGCCGGGACCGTCGTCACGCTCACGACCGACAACGGCGGCGCCAACGCCAACGTCTTCAACGGCACGCGCTTCGACGACCGGGCCGATCCCGGCGGCCAGGTCCCCTATGTGACCAACAACGGCCTCGTGACCGACCAGGCGTACGTCGACGGCGTCACCGCCACGCCGCTCGTCCCCGAGGAGGCGCTCGGAGCCTTCCTGGGCGAGAGCCCCGCGGGCACGTGGACGCTCGCGATCGGCGACGACGCCGCGGGCGGCACGGGAACGCTCAACAGCTGGACGCTCCACCTGACGACCTGCAGCTGCGCGGAGTCCTTCGCCGCGGCGCCGCTCCGGGTCGACGAGCATGGCGGGGGCGGTCCTTTCTCCAACCTCAACGGCGTTCTCGAGGTCGGCGAATCGGCGCAAGTCGAGCCCTCCTGGACCAACGCCGCGGGGACGCCGTTCACCCTCGTCACGTACGCGAGCAACTTCGGGGGCCCCGCCGGACCGGCCTACAGCTTCGTGGATGCCGGCGCGTCCTACGGAACGGTCGCGCCGCTCTCGACCAGCAACTGCTACGACGCCACCGGGGACTGCTATCGAGTCGAGATCACCGGGGCGCGGCCGGCGGCGCACTGGGACGCCGGTTTCGATGAGATCACGGCGCCCATCGCCCTCCAGACGCCCGAGCCCTACTACAGCACGTGGACGCTCCATGTCGGAGAGAGCTTCGCGGACGTGCCGACCAGCAATCCGTTCTACCGGTTCATCGAGACGATCTTCCACGCGGGCGTCACGGGAGGCGGATCCTGCGGCGGCTACTGTCCCCAGTACGCGTCGCAGCGCAAACAGATGGCCGTTTTCCTGCTGAAGGCGAAGGATGGAGCGAATTACGTCCCCCCGCCGGCCACCGGGATCTTCGACGACGTGCCGCCCAGCGACCCCTTCGCTCCCTGGATCGAAGAGCTCTACCACCGCGGAGTCGCGGCGGGCTGCGGCCCGGGACCCCGCTACTGTCCGGCGATCGGCGTATCGCGCCAGCAGATGGCCGTTTTCCTCTTGAAGATGCTCCTCGGCTCCGCCTATACGCCGCCGCCGGCCGCCGGGATCTTCGGCGACGTCCCCGCGTCCGGCCTCTTCGCACCGTGGATCGAGGACCTCTACAACCGCAGCATCGCGGCCGGTTGCGGTAACGGCAACTTCTGCCCGACCACGTCGAACACCCGCGCCCAGATGGCCGTGTTTCTGACCAAGACCTTTGGGCTGCAGCTCTACGGGCCGTAACGCTCCCGACCCCCTCCACGAGTCGGCGCGGATTGCCCGGCACAAGGGGCGAGATCTGGTAATAGGATTGCACAAATCCGAAGGAGGATTCCATGCCCTATGCCTCGCAGCGGCTCGCCTCGCTGGCCGCGCTCGCTCTGACCGTCGCCGTCGCCCTGCCCGCCCAGACGCTTTCGACCTCCCGACGCGGCGCGCCTTCAGCCGCGACACCCCAGTCCCCCGAAGTCGACTGCGGTCCCGTCAGTGCCACGCAGAACACTGCCCCGAGAATCCCGTGACGCGCGGCCAGATGGCCACCTTCTTGACGCTGACGTTCGACCTGCTTCTCTATCGACCCTGACGGGTTCGGCCCGATTCTGACTCGCGCGGCCCCCGGCAACCGGGGCCGCTTCGTTTTTAGCCGCGGGAAAACTCGGCCCGCTCCTCCCGCATCCGCCGCGCGAACTCGTGCATGAGGGCCCGTCGCCCCTCGGCGAGCGCCCGCCCCTTTTCCGTCAGCAGCCCGGCGCCCGCCGCGGCCTCGATCGCGTCGGCCATCTCCAGGACGTCCATCCGCTCCCGATAGGCGTCGGCGAGGCCCCGGGCGATCCCGTAGGCGCCCATCGCATCGAGCTTCACGGCGTCGTGCACGATCTCTTCCTCGAGCGTGGCGGGCGCGGTCTCGAAGCGGGCGAGGCCTCGAAAGAGCCGCTGGACCGTCTTCGGGGGAACCCCGAGGGAGGAGAGGAAGAGCTCGGTGCGGCTCCGGTGGCCCATCCGCGACACCCACTTCTCCTGGCCGGAGAACACGGCGAGCAGGAACAGCAGGTCGGCGTCGATGCCGGTCTGGTCGGCCGCGATTCTCTCGGAGGCGGAAACCATCCGCTGGATGTCGCCGTAGTTCGTTACGCCATCCAGGCCCACGGCGAGGGGGCGCGCGTACCCCTCGATCTGCCGGCGCGCTGCCTCGTCCATGAAGGGATACTAAACGCATGATCATCCGGAAGAATCCGAACATCCGCTTCCCGAACCCGGACCCTTCGCGCGTGCCGCCGGGCCAGTTCGTGACCCGGGAGTGGCCCGTGCTCCACGCCGGCTCGGTTCCGGCGGTGGATCTGGCAACCTCGAGATTACCTTCCCCGTTCGTCGTGATGCGCTCATCGCCAAAACGTTGACTTGAGTGTCTCGAGGCGGATATTGTGTACCGTCCAGTATATTCTAAGAGAGAGTTGGACCCATGACCGACGTCGACAAGCCTCCAATTCCTCCGTTCACCCGAGAGACGGCAATCGCGAAAGTCCGTGCGGGCGAGGACGGCTGGAACAGCCGTGATCCCCAGAAGGTCTCACTTGCGTACACCGTAGACAGCTGGTGGCGGAACCGATCGACTTTCGTGGAGGGTCGGGATGCAATCGTGAAGTTCCTCATTGGCAAGTGGGAGCACGAGCTGGACTACAGGCTCATCAAGGAGATGTTTGCGTTCGGTGACAACCGCATCGCCGTGCGCTTCGCCTACGAGTACCAGGACCCGGCCAGCAAGTGGTTCCGCGCGTACGGAAATGAGAACTGGCAGTTCGACAAGCATGGCCTCATGCGGTGGCGCCACGCGAGCATTAACGACCTCGCCATTGACGAGTCTGAACGAAAGTTCTTCTGGGATCACAGCGGACCCCGTCCGCTCGATCACCCCGGCCTGAGCGACCTCGGGCTCTAAATAGTCGACGCACCCGCCGCGGACTCGATTTTGACTAGGGCGTCGCCCGGCGACGACGCGGCTCCTCCCGGGCGGCGTCCTCGTCCATCGCCTCATCGCGCATGCGCCTGCGCCGCTCCTGCTGCCGCATCCTCGCGTTCTCGCGCAGGCGCATGAGCCGCTCCCGCTGCTCGGGCTTCAGGACCTGCTTCATGTCGAGCTCCAGGAGCGCGAGCTCCTTCTGCAGGGCCGCGCGGGCGCCCTCGCGCGCTTCGATCTTCGTCTCGATCGCATTCCGGTCGACCTTCTCCTCGAGCATGGCCTGGTCGTAGTCGAACTGCTTCTTCTCGAGGTCTGCCCGAAGGTCGATCAGCTTCGGCTTCGAGCGCGCGAAGATCTTCTCGAGCTCCGCGGTCTGCTCCGCCGAAAGCTGCAGCTCCTGGGCAATGCGCGGGCGCTTCCACCACTTCCCGTCGATCCCCTGCGCCAGGGCGGCGGAGGCGAGCAGCAAACCGAGGAGCGCCGCCGAGGCTTTCCTCACAGGCTCTCCTCCGCGGCGAGGTCGGAGTCGTCGTCGCCTCCCCGGGCGAGGTACGCCGCTTCGCGCAGGAGGGCGTCGTCTGCCTGGTCGGCCGGCGAAAGCTCCGCGCTCTGGCCGATCGGCGGCGAGGCGGCCGCCGCGTCCTCGTTCCGGCGAGGCATGGCGAGCGCGACGATCAGGAGGGACGCCGCGATGCCCACGATCCACCGCAGCGGATGCCGGGCTCCCGCGGGCCGGCCGGCGCGCCGCACGGCGGCGAGCGTGACCTCCTCGGCCGCCCTCCACTCCTCGGGGGAACGGCGGTCGAGCTCGGCGATGTCCTCATCGGCCAGGGCGCGCATGGCCCCCTTCCATTCCTGGAGGGCGCGGCTGCAGCTCTGGCACCTCGAGAGGTGACCCGGGAGCGCTTCGGGCTCGCCGGCCGCCGGCGCGGCGAGCGAGAAGAAGTCGGCGTCGGTCAGGTGGCGATCGAGAATCGGTTCGTCCATGGCTACCTCGGTCCCTGAAAGTCGGCGAGCCGCTCGCGGATCTTGTGAGCGGCCCGGAACAGATGCGATTTGACGGTTCCCGAGTCCAGACCCGTGCAGTCCGCAATCTCGGGGATCGACATTTCCTCGAAGTGTTTCATCACGAAGATCGACCGCTGCCGGGGCGACAGGGCCTCGATGGCGACGCCCAGACGCTCCCGGATCTCGCGCCCGGTGGCGCGGCGCTCCGGCGAGGGGTCCGGGTGCGCCGCGGTGTCCTGCGGGCCCTCCCCCTCCTCGTCCTCTCGGGACGGAGCCTGGTGGAAGTAGAGCACCAGCCGGCGCCGCTTCAGCCGGTCCTTGCACCAGTTGATGCAGATGCGCGTCAACCAGGTCTCGAAGGTCGATCCCTCGCGGAAGTCCCCGAGGCTCTGGTACGCGCGCAGGAAGCTCTCCTGGGCCGCGCAGTCGGCCTCCCCGGCGTCCCGGAGAAACCGGTAGGCGATCCGGGTGATCTTCTTCTGGTACTGCCGGACGAAGTGCTCGAAGAGCTCCGTTTTCCCGCCCCGGATCTCCTGGATCAGGCGTCCCTCGTCCACCGGGTCGGGCAAGTGGCGCGGAATCATCGCGAGAGCGGACACGGGAGATAGACGAGCCAGACCGGCCGGGGTTTACGGGCTCCGGTCTCTCGCCCCGCGCCGCTAGTCCCCGGGCGCGGGCCGCCTGGCCGATCGGGATCCCGGATTTTCGTCGTCCCTGCCTCCCGCCGCCAAGGGTAACATCCGGGCGTGGCCGCTGGACAGGTGATCCTCGTCACGGGATGCTCCTCCGGCATTGGCAGGTCGACCGCGCTCGAGGCCGCGCTGCGCGGGCACCGCGTCTTCGCCTCGGCCCGCAACCGCAACGACCTGGCGGAGCTCGAGCGCCGCGAGAACGTCACGGGGCTCGCGCTCGACGTCACCGACGCCGCCTCGATCCGGTCCGCCGTCGAGGCGGTGCTCTCTCAGGCGGGACGGATCGACGCCCTCGTCAACAACGCGGGCTACGGGCAGTACGGGGCCGTCGAGGAAGTCTCCGCCGAGGAGTGGCGCGCACAGTTCGAGGTCAACTTCTTCGGGGCGATCGAGATGACGCGGGCGGTGCTTCCCGCCATGCGCGCGGCGCGCCGCGGCACGGTCGTCATGGTTTCCTCGGTCGCGGGGAAGGTCCCGATCCCCTTCGCCGGTCCCTACTGCGCCGCCAAGCACGCCCTCGAGGCCGTCGCCGACGCGCTCCGCGTCGAGGTGGCGCCGTTCGGCGTGCGGACGGTGCTCGTCGAGCCCGGTCCGATCGAGACGCGATTCGGCGAACGGGCCCGCTCCCAGGTCGCTCCGTTTCTGTCCCGCCCGGGGCCGTATCGCGAGCTGTATGCCGGAGCCGAGCGGGCCATGGACAGCGACTTTCAGAAGGGCAAACTGCCTCCCGAGGCCGTCGCCCGGATCGTCGTCGATGCGATCGAATCGCGCCGCCCGCGGCCCCGCTATCCGGTCGGGAGGATCGCAAAAGCGCTCGTCCCGTTGAAGCGCGTGCTCCCCGACCGCTGGTTCGACGCGATCATGCGCCGCAGCCTGAAGGTCCCGTCCGGGCCCTAGCGGAAAGATCCTGGTGGGGCCGGGCGGACTCGAACCGCCGACCTAGAGTTTAGGAAACTCTTGCTCTATCCGCCTGAGCTACGGCCCC
>JBBDKM010000028.1:0-35362 GCA_040879385.1 Thermoanaerobaculia bacterium
TAGTGAGAACCCGATCCATACCGAGCTCTGAGCCGATGAGGCTGAATCGAGCTGGAAGTAGCCCTGTAATGCAATGTCGACAGCACTCGTGTTCGTGAAGGTGAGGGTCTGGCCGATCGGCATGTATGCCGAAGTCAACGTTGCCGCGTTCCCCACGACCTTACCGCTCGGACGGCTTCAAGCCGAACGGTGACAGGGGCGAGCAAAGGGAGTCGGCGGGTTGGAGCGAGGAGGTGGCCCACAAGCTGCTGGACAAGCGTCTGCGGGAGGTGGCGAACCATCTTGACGGCACGAAGCTCTTCATGGGGCCGAACCAAGAGCGGGTCACCATGAAGCAGCTGTTCGACCAGCTGGAAGCCGACTACCGGCAACGAGAGATCAAGTCGCTTAAGGCGACGCTGGGTCACATGAAGCCGGTCCGGGCCTACTTCGGGAACGTCAAGGCGCTCAAGGTCACGCCGGAGAGGGTTCGGGCGTACGTGGTGGAGCGCCAGAAGGCTGGTCTGGCGAACGCCTCCGTAAACCGCGAACTGGAGATCATTCGGCGGAGCTTCCGGCTGGCTAACGATGACGCGCGGCTGACCTACTCCCCGAGGATTCGCTCCCTCCACGTTGACAATGCCCGACAGGGGTTTTTCGAGAAGGCCGAGTTTGAGGCGGTCGAGAAGGCGCTCCGGGACCCACTGAACGACATGGCACGGTTCGCGTACCTGACGGGCTGGCGGCGCAGCGAGGTTGCAAGCCTCGGGTGGGAGAACGTCGATCGGTCGGCCCGTGAGGTTCGGTTGATCACCTCGAAGAATGGCGAGGGGCGGGCGATCAAGCTTGACCCATTGACATGGGCGCTGATCGAGAAACGGTGGGTCAAGAGGCCCTACGACAATCGAGGCGAAGAGGCGCTCTCGGCCTACGTTTTTCATCGGGGAGGGAAGCTGCTGGGGAACTTCTCGAAGGAGTGGAACGCGGCCTGCGTGGAAGCGAACGTCGGGCGGTACGTCGAAGCCCCCGTCTACGGGGGGCGTCGGTACGAGGGCAAGCTCTTCCACGACCTGCGGCGAACCGCTGTGCGCGACATGGTCAGGGCTGGGGTCAACCAGCACGTCGCGATGGCGATCTCGGGACACAAGACCGCCTCCATGTTCCAGCGGTACAACATCACCTCCCAAGAGGACATCGAGAGCGCCTTCAAGATGCGGGGGAGCTACCTTGCCGGGCGCGACGCGAGGCCCAAAGTGGTGGCTTTGCGTTCTGAGACTCGGACAGTCGCTCGGACAAAGGCAGGGGGGTAGCGAGAATAGACCGTGTTCACAGGGCGTTTGGCGCGCCCCGGTCTCGTTCGATCCCCGTTTCCCGCTCCAAATGAATCCAACCTCCTCCGGGACCCATCACCAAGTCCTGCGATACGATCTCGGCCGAAAGGAAATTCCATGTTGAGGAAATGGGCTGTAGCTCTGGGCATCGCGGTCGCGGTCATCCTTGCCTCGGCGGAGCCGGCGCGGGGCGCCGAGGCCGGCAAGGCAGTCGTGTGGCCGGCCGGGGATCTAAAGTGGACGGACGCTCCCAACGCCCCTCCGGGCGTCAAGCAGGCGGTTCTCTGGGGCGATCCGGCGACCGGCGCCTCCGGAACCCTTCAAAAGTTCCCGCCGGGCTTCACGTCCGCGCTGCACTGGCACTCGGCGAACCTTCGGATGGTCGTCGTCTCGGGCACGGTGATTCACGGGCCGGAGGGGAAGCCGGAGGTGAGACTCTCTGCGGGCTCGTATCTCTCCGAGCCTGCGGGCTACAAGCACACCACGGTGTGCGACAAGGCGTCGGAGTGCGTGTTCTTCATGGAGGGCGACGGAAAGTTCGACATCGTCTGGGCCGCGAAGAAGTAGCCGGAGTCTCCATCTCGCGGCGGGCGGCTCACAGCACGCACAGCGCGGAGCTCAACGCACGCCGCCTGACGCGAGAATCTGCTTCAGCTCTTCGGTCCAGTTGACGACGGCGCGCAGGTTGCCGCCGTTGGCCCCGCGCCGCAGCATGATGAAGCGGCCGTCGGGCGTGACGTCGTAGTTGGCGATGCTGATGTTCCGACCGAAGTCGTACTCGTCCGCGAAGGCGGCCGGGAAGCACAAGCCATGATTGGCCGCACGCTCGCCCATTACCGGATCACCGCCGCGATCGGCGCGGGCGGCATGGGCGAGGTGTACCGCGCCACCGACACGAAGCTCGGGCGCGACGTGGCGATCAAGGTGCTGCCGTCCGCCACGGCATCCGATCCCGATCGCCGCCAGCGCTTCGAGCAGGAGGCGCGCTCCGCCTCCGCCCTCAACCACCCAAACATCCTGACGGTCTACGACATCGGCGAGGTCGACGGGATCGTCTACATCGCCATGGAGCTCATCGAGGGAAAGACACTGCGAGAGCTCGTCGCCTCGGGCGAAGCGCTGCCGACCAAGAGGCTTCTCGACATCGCGGTGCAGACGGCCGAGGGCCTGGCCAAGGCGCATTCGGCCGGCATCGTGCACCGGGACCTGAAGCCCGAGAACCTGATGGTGTCGAAGGACGGCTACGTCAAGATCCTCGACTTCGGCCTGGCGAAGTTGATCGAGCCGGTGTCGCAGGACGCCTCGGTGCTCCCGACGGCCGTTGCTCCGCCCACGCAGCCGGGGACCGTGATGGGCACGGTGGGCTACATGTCCCCCGAGCAGGCGAGCGGCCAGTCTGTCGACTTTCGCTCCGACCAGTTCTCCCTGGGCTCGATCCTTTATGAGATGGCGACGGGCAAGCGCGCGTTCCAGAGAAAGACGGGTGCCGAGACGCTGGTCGCGATCATCCGGGAGGAGCCAGAGCCCCTGCAGCAGGCGGCTCCGAAGGCTCCCGGGCCCGTGCGCTGGATCGTCGAGCGGTGTCTCGCCAAGGACCCCGAGGAGCGCTACGCCTCGACCAGAGACCTCGCGAGGGAGCTCGAGAGCGTCCGCGATCATCTCTCGGAGACCTCCGCCTCGGGAGGGCTCGAGGCCGCCCAACCCGCGAAGGCGCCGCGACGGCGATGGCTCGCCCCTGCCGCGCTCGCCCTTCTCCTCGGATCGGGCCTCGGGTTCCTGCTCCGGGACGCTGTGCGAGGCAAGCCGAGCTCACCCGTCGAGTTCCAGCGGCTCACCTACCAACGCGGCCGCATCGAGACGGCGCGCTTCGCGCCGGACGGCCAGACCATCGTTTACGGCGCCGCCTGGGAGGGAAAACCGCTGGAGCTCTTCTCGACGCGCCCCGAGAGCCCCGAGTCCCGCTCGCTGGGTTTGCCGGGCGCCGACCTTCTCTCGATCTCTCACCAGGGCGAGCTCGCGGTCTCGCTCAAGCGTCATTACTACCTCGGGTACGAATCCTCCGGCACGCTGGCGCGCGTGCCGCTCTCCGGCGGGGCTCCACACGAGATCCTCGAGAACGTTCAGGACGCCGACTGGTCTCCGGACGGGGCGAGCCTCGCCGTGGCCCGCCAGGCGGGCGGCCGCAGTCGGATCGAGTACCCCATCGGAAAGGTCCTTTACGCGAGCGCGGGCTGGGTCAGCAACGTCCGGGTCTCGCCCGACGGGCGTCTCATCGCTTTCGTCGAGCATCCCCAGCGCGGAAACCTCGTCGGCGCCGTGAAGGTCATCGACACGAGCGGGAAGCTGCTCGTCAGCGGCCTGACCAGTACTCTCGGGGTCCGGGGCGTCGCCTGGTCGCCGCGCGGAGACGAGGTCTGGTACGGCTCGTTCACGACCACGTCGACGATCGCCGCCACGTCGATGGCAGGCAAGACCCGCATCGTCTGGAGCTCTCCGGGCGTCGGCCTCCAGGACATCGCGCGCGACGGCCGTGTGCTCTTTTTCCAGGACACCACCCGCCGCGAGACCGTCGGATTTGCGCCTGACGGCCGCACGCAGCGCAACCTGACATGGCTCAACTGGGCGTTCCCGGTCGATCTCTCGGCCGACGGCTCAACGGCCCTCTTCAACGAACAGGACCGTCTGCCGCTCGGCATCTACCTGAGGAACCTCGACGGATCCCCCGCGGTTCGCATCGGCGAGGGCGAGGCGTACGGGCTCTCCCCGGACGGGAAGTGGGCGCTCGCAACGCGTCCGCCCGCACGCAAACAGCTCGTCCTGCTGCCGACCGGCCCCGGGGAGCCGAGAGCCGTTCCGGGCGGCGCGATCACCGTCCAATGGGCGAACTTCTTTCCGGACGGCAAGAGGATCCTCATCTCCGGGAGCGAGCCGGAACGCGGGGTTTCGCTGTTCGTCCAGGACCTTGCGGGCGGCAAGCCCCGTGCGATCACGCCGGAGGGTGTGCAGATCCTGTTCCAGCAGGCCGTCTCTCCAGACGGCAAGTCGATTGCGGCCCGCGGCCCGGACGGCCGGTTCGCCGTTTATCCCGCAGAGCCCGGGGAGCCTCGCCCGGTGCCGGGCCTTGGGCCGGACGAGATTCCGATCCGCTGGACGAGCGACGGGCGCTCGCTCTTCGTGACGCGCCTCTCCGAGCCGCCGGGCGTCATCGACGTCGTCGGCGTAGAGTCCGGCCGCCGGACGCCGTGGAGGCAGTTCCAGCCGGCCGACCTGACGGGGATCGAACAGGTCGGCCCCGCCGTGATCTCGCCCGACGAGAAGTCCTACGTCTATTCGTATCGCCACACGCGCGACGACCTGTACCTGGCGACGGGGATGAAGTGATTTCGGATTTCGAAGTTCGGATTCCGGAGTTGGGAGCGGGATGACTCTGTCGGCGGGAGCTCGGCTCGGGCCCTACGAAATCCTCGCGCCGATCGGCGCGGGCGGGATGGGCGAGGTGTACCGGGCGCGGGACGCAAAGCTCGGGCGGGAGATCGCGGTGAAGGTCCTCCCCTCCGCCATGGCGTCCGACCCGGACCGCCGCCAGCGCTTCGAACAGGAGGCCCGCTCGGCTTCCGCCCTGAACCACCCCAACATCCTGACGATCCACGACATCGGTGAAGTCGACGGGACAACCTACATCGCCATGGAGCTCGTCGAGGGAAAAACCCTGCGCGAGCTCGTCGCTTCGGGCGAGGCGCTGCCGACGAAGAGGCTCCTCGACATCGCCGTTCAGACCGCCGAGGGCCTCGCCAAGGCGCACTCCGCGGGCATCGTCCACCGGGACCTGAAGCCCGAGAACCTGATGGTGTCGAAGGACGGTTACGTCAAGATCCTCGACTTCGGCCTCGCGAAACTGACCGAGCCGGTGTCGCAGGACGCCTCCGTACTCCCGACGGCCGTCGTTTCGCCCACGCAGCCAGGCACTGTCATGGGCACGGCGGGATACATGTCCCCCGAGCAGGCGAGCGGGCAGGCTGTCGACTTCCGCTCCGACCAGTTCTCGTTCGGCTCGATCCTCTACGAGATGGCGACGGGCAAGCGCGCGTTCTCGAGGAAGACCGGCGCCGAGACGCTCGTCGCGATCATCCGCGAGGAGCCCGAGCCGCTCGCACAACTCGCGCCGAAGGCCCCGGCGCCCGTGCGCTGGATCGTCGAGCGCTGCCTCGCCAAGGACCCGGAGGAGCGCTACGCCTCGACCAAGGACCTCGCGCGAGACCTCGAGAGCGTCCGCGACCATCTCTCGGAGACCTCCGCCTCCGGAGGCCTCGAGGCCGCCGAGCCGGCCCGGACGCGCCGGCGCGGTTGGGCTCTGCCGGCACTCCTCGCCCTGCTCGCGGGGGGCGGCCTCGCGTTGCTTCTCCAGAACGCCCTCCGCGGCAAGCCGGATTCCCCCGTTCAGTTCCAGCGGCTGACCTTTCAACGAGGCCTCCTTCAGTCGGCGCGTTTCGCTCCGGACGGTCAGACGATCGTGTACAGCGCGGCGTGGGACGGCGGGCCGCTCGAGATCTTCTCGACGCGGGCCGACAGCGCCGAGTCCCGCTCTCTGGGTCTGCCGGGAGCCGCGGTCCTCTCGATCTCCTCGACCGGAGAGCTCGCCGTCTCCCTCAACCGTCACTTTCTCTTCGGCTACGAGGCGACCGGGACGTTGGCGCGGGTCCCGCTGGCCGGAGGAGCGCCGCGCGAGATCCTCGAGGGCGTTCAGGACGCCGACTGGTCGCCCGATGGAAAGAACCTCGCCGTGTCCCGCCAGGTCGGGAACCGGAGCCGGCTCGAGTACCCCATCGGCAAGGTCCTCTACGAGGGCGCCGGATGGGTCAGCGATGTCCGCGTCTCGCCGGACGGGAGACTGGTCGCCTTCCTCGACCATCAGCAGCGCGGGAACAACGACGGCCACGTAAAGGTCGTGGACACGAGCGGCAAGCTCCGCTTCACCGGACCGTTCGCGACCGGCGGCCTGGCCTGGTCCCCGGGAGGCGAGGAGATCTGGTCCGGCAACATCCAGGCCACGTCGTTGTCCGGCAAGAGCCGCACCGTTTGGACGGCTCCGAGCATCAATCTCCACGACATCGGGCGCGACGGGCGCGTCCTCTTCTCGCGCGAATCTTCCCGTCGCGAGATCGTGGGTGTCGCTGGGGGAGATTCGGCGGAGCGCAACCTGACTGGGCTCAACTGGTCGTTCCCCGTGGACATCTCACCCGACGGTAAGACCGTCCTCTTCAGCGAGCAGCAACGCGCGCCGATCGGCATCTACATACGTAAGCTCGACGGCTCGCCCGCCGTGCGCATCGGCGACGGCGAGGCGTACGCCTTCTCGCCGGATGGGCAGTGGGCGCTGACCGGGAAGCTGCCCGAGCGCCGGCCGCTGATCCTCCTCCCGACGGGCGCGGGAGAGCCGAAGACGCTTCCGATCGGCGACCTGACCTGCCAGTGGGCAGACTGGTTCCCGGACGGCCGCCGGATCGTGGTATCGGCAAGCGAGCCCGGCCGAGGCCCCCGGCTGTGGGTCCTGGACCTCTCCGGCGGGAAGCCCCGAGCGATTACCCCGGAAGGCGTGACGATTCTCTCGCAGGCCATGTCGCCCGACGGCCGCTGGATCGTGGCGCGATCTCCGGACGGCCGCCACGCCCTCTATCCCACGGAGCCCGGCGAGCCACGCATCGTGCCCGGCATGGCGCAGGACGAGCTTCCGGTCCGGTGGACGGCCGACGGGCGCTCCCTCTTCGTCGCGAGGCGGGCGGCGCCCCCGGGGCTCGTCGAGGTGCTGGACATCGCGACGGGTCGGCGGACGACGTGGAAGAAATTCCAGCCGGCCGACTCCACCGGGGTCGACCAGGTCGGCCCGGCAGTCATCGCTCCGGACGAAAAGACCTGGGTCTACTCCTACCGGCGGACCCTGGGGGACTTCTACCTCGCGACCGGGCTGAAGTAGGTCAGCCCAGGCGCGCGACGCCGTCGCTCGCGGCCAGGATGTAGACCGGCTTCGGGTTGCGCGCGTATTCGCGGAAGCACGCCTCCGTGAACTTGATCGCGTGCTCGTCGCCCGTCGCGATCGCGCGATCCGCGAGCTCGTCACGCGACGGCAGCGCGTCGGCGGAAAGAGGCGGCGCGGTCTTGCCTCCGCTGGAGGAGTAGAACGAGGCGGCGGCCTGCCAGGTGTAGCGCAGAAGACGCCGCCGCTCCTCCGCCGAAACGTACGGGAGGAGCGTCCGCACGGCGACCGGGCCCGTGACGCCGTGGAGGAACGTGATGACGCTGCCCGGCGGAACGCTCGCGAGGTAAACGGCTGCAAAGGTCTCCGTCAGATCAGCGAGAAACGCATCCGTGTCGCCCGACGGGTCCACGGCGTCGGCGACCGAGGCGAACGGCGAAAAGCCGTCGAGCGGCGAAAGACGGTCCGTGATGTTCCCGTACGAGACGCGCCGCTCGGGAGGAAGGATCGGAACCCCCGCGATCGCGCCCGAGGGCCGGCGGCCCGCGGGAGGCCTGGCCGGCGCCGCGGCTTCCGGCAGCGCGTTGTAGGTGGCGGCCCAGTAACCGAGCCCTTCGGCGAGCTCGCGCCGCCGAGCCGGAGTCTCCGACGCCTCGAGGCTGCGCACGGCGTGCGCCGTGCGGATCGCGCCGTGGAACGCGGCCGCGACGACACCCGGGGAAAGGCGGGCGGTCCATTCCGCGAGCACCGTCTTCCAGGGGCGTTTCGCGAGCTCGCGGCGAAAGAAGACGATCCAGTCGCCGACGCGGCCGCCTTCGCCCAACGCCTCGCGCCAGGCCGCGGGGTCGATGGGCCTCGTGCCGGCAGGGTGCTCGCGCAGGCGTTTCTTGTACCGCTCGACCCAGGGCACCACGGCGTCGGGCCGATCGAGAGCCACGAGCGCCTCGGCGGCCATCGGCCCGTGATTGGCCAGCCGGCCGGCGTACTCCGGCCCGGTCGGGGCCAGGAGCGCGAGCGCGTCCTCCATCGCTTCCGACGCCTTCATGCCGTTTCCCTTCGGCGCGCCCGGCCGCGCCAGGATTCCGGGGGCCACACACGTGGCCGAGGCGGCCGTGGCCGCGTGGCGGAGGAAGCGGCGCCGCGAGTGAGCTGCCATGCGTTCCGAGCCGATCTTAACTCGCTCGCCGTGTCGCGCGAAAAGGCCTGAACGGTCCCTACTGGATGTTCTGGATCGCGCGGTCCGCGGCCCACTTGACGCGCGGCATCTTAGCCAGCTCCTTGAGCAGCGGCAGGGCCGGAGTCGCCGCCGGCTTTCCGATCGCGCCGAGCGCCGAGGCGCAGGCGCGCAGGACGTGGATCTGCTCATTCTTGACCGAGCACGCCGTCATCAGCGCCGGCACCGCCGGGGCCGCATGTTTGCCGATCGCCGCGATCGCGTTGCCCGTCATCAGCCGCACGTTGGGGTCCGGATCCGCGAGCGCCTTGATCAGAACCGGCAGCGCGGGCAGGGCGGCCGTCCCCTGGTCCCGGAGCGCCATCGCGGCAAGCCCGCGGGTCACCGGGTTGGGATCCGCGAGCGCCTTCGCCAGGTCGGCCACGGACCACGTGGGAACGCGCGGCTCCTGGGCTTTCGCTGCGGCGGCCCATACGGCCGGCCCCGTCTTCGCCAGGACGATGTCGTCGACGCCGACGACGAAACCGCGCGAGTCCTCGCGCTTGCCGACACAGACGAACGTCAGCGTATGCCGGCCCTTCGTCAATCGCGGCCAGCCGACCTGGTAGTCCGCTCCCACGTAGGTCTCCAGCGCGTAGCCGTCGAACTGCGTCTGGGGCCGCACGTCCGCCCCGGGCTCGTGCTCCAAGACCGGCGCCACCGGCGGCTTTCCGTCCAGGAGCACGGTGTAGACCCCGTAGTCGGAGCCTTTCGCGAGCTGCGCGTAGAGCTCGTAGTCGCCGTCCTCGGGCACGTCGAACGGAATCGTCACTTTCGCGCCCGGGCCCTCCCCGGTGAACACGACGACGTCCTTCGACCAGAACAGATCCGGGAAAACCGTCACCTTTCCCTTCTCGGATTGGATCTCGGCAACCGCCCGCTCGACCTCGATCTGCTCGGCGTTGCCCTGCGGCAGCCGCGCCGAGCCGTACGGCACCGGCGGCTGATCTTGGGCGATGCCGTCCTGGTACCAGAACGCCACGCTCGACATCAGGTCCACGCGCTCTCCGAAACCCGACTTGACCGAGCCGTCGGCATTGAAGGTCCAGCCCTTGTGCTCGATGTCGAACTTCAGAGACTTCTGGAAGGGCACCGGGTCGAGGAGGTGCCACCGGTACGCGGTCATGCGGGAACCGAGGCCCGTCCCTTCCGCGACGGTCACGCCGTAGTACGGCGAGTCGTTGACGTGCAAGCCCCAGGCGTCGTTGAAATAATCCTCGCTGCCGGTTCCCTCGATCGAGGGCTTCGCCGCGCCGTCCACCCAGAAGAACTCGTCGCCCTCGCCGAACCAGCCCGCCTCGGCCTGCACGACCGAGAGCACGGTTCCGACGTAATGACCCTTGCCCTTGACGTTCAGGAACTCGTAGTTGCTTCCGTCGGCCGGCGCCGGGAGCGACTGGCGATACCACGCGTGGAAGTACGGCGTGTTCGCCGGGAGCGACGGGAGCTTCTCCCAGTCGACGTGGTAGTAGAGGTTCGCCACGCGGCGCCGGCCCTCATTGGTCACCGTGATCCTGCAGGACTTCCGAAACGGCATCGGCCAATAGCTGTTGCGCGCACGTCCGTCGGAGCTGTCGACGACCATGAGCGACTTCACCTTCGCCTCGAAACCGTGGCCCACGGCGAAGAAGTCGCCGATCGGAGCGTCGACGCTCGGGATCGGGCTGCCGTCGTAGTAGACGCGCAGCCGCAGGAGCTTGGGCCAGGCGTACTCGTTGTCCGCGATGGTGATCCACATGTGCGTGACGACGCCCGGCCCCTGGAGGTCCGCGAGCACCGTGGTCTCGCCGGGGATGGGACGCTTGCTGTCGTCGTTGGAGTTCCAGTCCGCGTTGTTCGACGAGGCGCGGAACGCCGCGAAATCCTTCGGCTCCGTCAGGCGGAAGGGATCGGGAAGCCCGGGGTTGATGCTCTGGGAAAGCGCCGGCAGGGCGCCGAGCATCGCGGCTGCGGCGAGAATTCCGAGCGTCCGAGCGTTCTTCATGACCTTCTCCTTGCGCAGGCGACTAAGGCTGCGCGGGCGGCAGCGAGTTCCAGTTCAGGATTCCGTTCCAGACCAGGCGGTAATCGGAATGGTTGAGGTCGCGGTGGATCGGGTTGAAGTTGAAGGCGATCACGCGGCCCTTCCCGGCCGGCAGATCCAGGATGGCGGGACGTCCTTCCAGATCGCCCTCGTTCTTGACGCCGCCGGATACGACCATCGAATCTTTCGCGTCCTTCGAATCCTTCCAGTCCTTGGCGGCCTTCGGGGCGCTCGCGTCTTTGCCGGGCTCGTCCTCGCGCTCGTCTTTCCGAAGACGGGTCCCCCACTGCATTACCATGAACCGCCGGTCCGCCACCGCCACGTCGTAGGCGGGCAGGTTCGTGCGGAACACCGAGGTTTCCGCCGGATACCCGTAGGCCAGCGGATGGTCGGTTCGGGTGAACTTGGCGCGCAGCTCGACCCCGGGCGTCTCCGACCCGCCCGAGCTGCGCCATGCCGCACGGACGAGACCGCCGTCGATCGGAAGGGTGGAGCCGTTCCCGAGCGTCAAGAGCAGGCCTCCGGCGTACAGGAACTCCTGCAGCTTGGCCACGCCGCCCCACCCGATTCCGCCGGTGATGTCTTCCGAGGAATCCGGCACGCCGAGGCTCGGAGTCTCGGGCGTTTTCTTGTAGGGCATCGGACCGAACTTCGGATCGATGCCGTGGATCTGACTCTTGAGGTTCGAAGAGTTGTTGCCGAAGACGATGATGTCCCAGCGGTTCCGAAGGCCCCCGGCCCGGATCTCTTCGTCGCGGATGTAGTCGTACGGGACCTTTTCCTGATCGAGCGCCAACCGGAGCCAACCGACCGACTCCGTGTCGACCCAGAGGTGCCAGACCGCGACGCGCGGGATCGGGGCATCGTGCGCCGCGACCTGTGGAGCCGAAGGGGCGCTTTCGAAGTCGAGCGCGAGCTCCGCGGAAACGGCCGCCAGCGCCGCCGAAAGGCCCTCCTGCGCTGGCAGGATCCAGGACCCGGCCGGAAAGCTCGCCGTTCCCACCGTGAACGCCTTCTCCGCGATCGACACCTTGAAGCGCGCGAGCCGGAACCGCGCGGCGAGCACCGCCTCCTGGCCCGTGTCGCGAAGCAGATAGACGGGCCCGGCGCCGGAGACGCGGCCCGGCGCGGGCACCGCGCGCTCAATCGGCGTGACGCGCGCGTCGCGGATCTTCACGTCCTCGATCCGCTTCGCCTCGAGGCCGTAGTGGACCGGCAGCGCCCAGGACACGTCGTCGTACGGTTCGTATGGCGTCTCGGGAAACTTCTGCGGCTCGAGCAGGTCCACCGCGTAGTTGCGGTAGGGCTGGTCCAGGCGCACGACGTAGCTTCCCTTCGCGAAGGTCCCCTGCTCGACCGTGACCGGCAAGTCGAGCCGGCCGACCTCGATGCGATGGCCGAGCAGCACGTTTACCATCCGAGCCACGCGCCGCCGGTCGCCCTGCGCGTCGGGAATCACGTATGCGTAGGGCTTGCCCCGGACCCCCTTCTGCCAGGAGTTGTAGCCCTTGCGGTAGAAGTTGCGGAGGGTGTCCTTCGCGTTCTTCGAGGTCCAGTCGAGGATGGCGAGGCACCCGGACTCCATGTAGTTCGTGTTGTCGCGCAGCGACCAGGCGAACTTCTTGTCGGGGGGCCAGGCGCGGTACCACTCGCGCTCCGTCACGGGACGGTCGACGTACTTCTCCGAGTTGGGGCGCAGCGTCCGCTCCACGGTCTCCGCCGTACTGTTGCCGAAGGTCTCGTAGCCGCGCCCGATCGAGTTGTGGTTGTTGGCGACCGAGTCGAGGTAGTGGAGCCCCCAGGACTCGCCGAAGCCCCACGTCCACACGCCCGGCATGCCGAGCGCCGTCAGCCGGCTGACCTCGTGGAAGGACATCTCGAGCCACTCGTTGATCACGATCGGGTCGAGGTTGGCGTTGTAGGGCCCGGTGCCGTTCCAGGTGTGGAGCAGGGGGATCGACTCGTGGAGATCGTGCACGACCGTGGGGTGGTAGTCGTAGAACATCCGGTGCACGGCCTGCGTCAGCGCGAGGGCCTTCTGGTGGGTGTCCCGGTTGTTGTCGTGGAAGACATAGTGGCCCCAGTACGGGGGCGACATCTCGGGCAGGTTCTCGTAGTCGGTCTTTCCCTTGAGGTATTTGTAGAACCAGTCGACCACCTTGTCGCGGCCGTCGGGCTCGGACACCGGGTTGATGAGAACGACCATGTTCTTGCGGATGTCCCGGATCATCGGCTTCTCGGAGACGGCGAGCCGATAGGCCAGCTCCATCACCATCTCGGGGCTTCCGGTCTCGGTCGAATGCAGCCCCGCGTTGAAGTAGTAGATCGGGCGGGCCGTCTCGACGATCTTCTCGACCGCGTCGGGCGGCGTCTTGCGCGGATCGGCCAGGGCGGCGGTCGCGGCCTTCAACCGGTCGAGGTCGCGGATGCCCTCCTCGTCGGCGATCGCCACGAGCAGGATCTCGCGGCCCTCCTCGGACTCGCCGATGACCTCGACTTTCACGCGCGGCGAGGCCTTGGCGAGCTCGCGGAAGTAACCGTAGATCTGGCTGGTGCGCGACAGCTCGCCGGCGGCTCCCGCGACATGCCCCAGGGACTTCGTCGGCGACGGCACCGTCGCGGAGCTCGGGACGTACGCCACCCACGGGTTGCCGAACCGCGGCTCGGTCGTGAACTTCGCGATCGCCTCGACCGATCCGGCCTCGGGCACGTCCGGCGCGTAGTCCTGCGCGGGGGCTGCCGCAGGTCCGATCAGGACGAGACAGAGGCACGCGTAGCGGAGCACGTATCGCACCATCGAGCCTCCCGGTATTGCCCGCGTAATCTAACAAGGTGTCCGAACGATCGGAAGGAAAAACCGGCGGTCAAAGGCTCATGGAGATAATGACGCATGAGAAGCACTCGCGACCTCGGGCTTTCCGGTCTCGCGTTCGTCGTCGCGGGCGCGCTCCTCGGCCAGCAGCCTGCGCCGACCGCCACACCGGCCGCGCCCGACGACCCCGTCCTGGTGGGGGCGGGCGACATCGGCTCGTGCGACTCGGATGGGGACGAGAAGACGGCGGCCCTGCTCGACACGATCCCCGGCACGGTCTTCACGCTCGGCGACCACGCGTACCCCAACGGCACGCGCGCGGAGTTTGCGAACTGCTACGAGCCGACCTGGGGACGGCACAGGGCGCGCACGAGGCCGGTCGCCGGCAATCACGACTACCGGACTCGCGGCGCCTCCGGCTACTTCGACTACTTCGGCGCCGCGGCCGGCGATCGGGACAAGGGCTATTACAGCTACGACCTCGGCCGCTGGCACGTCGTCGTGATCAACAGCAACTGCCGCCAGGTCGGCGGCTGCCACGAGGGCTCTCCCCAGGAGAACTGGCTCCGCGCGGATCTCGCCGCCCATTCCGTCCCCTGCACCGTCGCGATGTGGCACCACCCGAGGTTTTCCTCCGCGGAGCACGGCAACGACCCGACGATGCGCGATATCTGGAAAACGCTCCAGGGCAAAGGGGTCGATGTCGTCCTCGCCGGCCACGACCACGACTACGAGCGTTTCGCTCCGCAGGGCGCCGACGGAAACGCCGATCCCGAGCGGGGCATCCGCTCGTTCGTCGTGGGGACGGGCGGCCGGAGCTTCTACTCCTTCCAGAAGATCCAGCCCAACAGCGTGATCCGAAATACCGAAACAGCCGGAGTCCTGAAGCTCACGCTCCATCCCGACTCTTACGACTGGCGGTTCATTCCCGTCGCCGGAGCGACGTTCACCGACGCGGGCACGGCGAAGTGCCGCTGAGGCACGCAACCGGCAAATACCCGGAACCTCGCCGCTCCAGGCGCGCGTAATACCCTCCGGAGGGAGACACTCATGATCCTCGTCACGGGAGCCACGGGAAAGGTCGGCCAGGAGGTCGTCAAGGAGCTGCAGAAAAGGAAAGCGCCATTCAAGGTCGGCGCCCGCTCGCCCGAGAAGGTCGCCGGCATGGACGCCGTGCCGTTCGACTTCGACCGCCCCGAGACCTTCGGCGCGGCCCTGGCCGGAGTGGACTCGCTCTTCCTTCTGACCCCCCCGGGCGGCACTGAGCGCGAAGTCGCCGTCGTCGACGCCGCGAAAAAGGCGCGTGTGAAACACCTCGTGAAGCTCTCCGTCTGGGGTGCCGACGGCGAAGCCTTCGTGTTCGGGCGCGGGCACCGCGCGGTCGAGAGGACGATCGAAGCCTCGGGGCTTCCCTGGACGTTCCTGCGCCCCAATGGCTTCATGCAGAATTTCAGCACGGCGCACGTCGCCGAGATCAGGAACCAGGGCGCCTTCGTCCTTTGCGGGGCGGATGGCGCGTACGGCATCATCGACGCCCGGGACATCGGGGCCGTCGCCGCGAAGGTCCTGACGGAGCCGGGGCACGAGGGCAAGGCCTACACCCTCTCGGGCCCCGAGGCGCTGTCGAATCTGCAGATGGCCGAGAAGCTCTCGAAGGCGATCGGAAAGCCGGTGAAGTACGTGGATATGCCAGAGGCGGAGTACAAGGAGATGCTCGTCGGGTTCGGGATGCCCGAGCCTTTCGTCGACGCCTTCATCGACCTCCAGCACTACTATCACAAGGGCGGCGGCGAGCCCGTGACCGGGGACGTGGAACAGCTCCTCGGCCGGAAGCCCGGCTCGTTCGACAAGTTTGCAAAGGACCACGCCGCGGTCTGGAAGTAACGAGGGCGCATGGCCGGCACCGACATCCATCTCGAGGAGATTCGCCAGGTCGCGCCCAGCGCGAAGGGCTGCGAGGATTGCCTGAAGACCGGAGACCGCTGGGTTCCCCTGCGCCTGTGCCTCTCCTGCGGGCACGTGGGCTGCTGCGATTCGTCGAAGAACAAGCACGCCCGCGCGCACTGGAACACGGTCAAGCACCCGATCATCCAGTCCTTCGAGCCGGGCGAAGACTGGAGATGGTGCTACCCGCACGAGGCGTACGTGTAGCGTGGCATCCGCGACCTTTCTTCTGCTGCTCTCGGCTCTGATGCCGACGCCCGCCTCCGACGAAGGCCGCCGCGCGCCGGAGGGCCGCTGGGGCGGGACCGGCATCTCGATCCAGGTCGACTCCGCCGGCGCGAAGATCGAGCTCGACTGCGCCAGCGGCGCCGTCTCCGGCTCTCTCCTCCTCGATGCGGACGGACGCTTCGACGTCGCGGGGACCTACGAGCGAGGCAGCATGGGGCCGGTGCGGGAGGGCGCCGCGCCGAAGGTCGAGCCCGCCCGCTACCGCGGAAGGCTCGAGGGCGAGAGCCTGACCCTCGAGATCCTCCTCGGGCGAGGCGGCAAGGCGATCGGCCCCTTCACTGCCCGGCGCGGCGCTCCCGCGCGGATTCGCAGCTGCCTGTAGAATCCCGGGTCGGTGACGCAGCCGCACCGAAGCCTCCTCGACCTTCGCATCGTCGCTGTACCTCTCTCCTACCTCTTCTGGGCCTCGTGCGTCCTGATCGTGATCGTGTGGACGCCGCTCGTCGCCTTCTATCGGCTCTTCACGTTCCGGTCCGACCCCAATCGCGACCGGGTCGGTCGCCTGCTGCGCCACTCGGCGGCTCTCGCCGCCCGGATCAATTCTTTCTGGGACTATCGCGTGGTGGACGACGTGCATCCCGACGCGCGCACGCCCTATCTCTTCGTCGCGAACCACAAGTCGCTCGCGGACGTCTTCCTGCTCTGCCTGCTGCCCTGGGAAATGAAGTTTCTCTCCAAGGACTCGATCTTCAAGATCCCGCTTCTGGGCTGGCAGATGCGCACGGCCGGCGACATCGCGATCGAGCGGGGCGACCGGGAGAGCACGAAGAAGGCGATCGACCAGATACGGCAGCGCCTCCTCCAGAAGAGCTCCGTCATCGTCTTCCCGGAAGGCACGCGCAGCCCCGACGGATCGCTCGCGCCGTTCCGCGAGGGCGCCTTCCGGCTCGCGATCGAGCTCGGCGTCGACATCGTGCCGTTGGCCGTCGCGGGCACCGAGACGGCTCTCCCCAAGCACTCGCTGGTCTTTCGGCGGACGACGGCGAGCGTCACGGTCCTGCCGCCCGTCTCCGTCGCCGGCCTGACGGCCGCGGACGCCCCGCGGCTGGCCGAGCGCGTGCGGAGCGAGATCGCCCGCGCGCTCGGAGTACAGTGACGCGGTGACTGCGCTCACGATGCCGCTGGTCCTCGACGCCCGGCGGGTGATGGAGGGACGCGTGCGGCGCACACCGATCGAGGCCTCGCCCCGGCTCTCCGAGATCGCGGGCGTGCCCGTTTCCCTCAAGCTCGAATCGCTCCAGCTGACCGGCTCCTTCAAGATCCGCGGGGCCTTCTTCACGATGACGCGGCTGTCGGAGGCCGAACGGTCTCGGGGCGTCGTCACGTGCTCGGCCGGCAACCACGGCAAGGCGATCGCCTACGTCGCTCGCGAGCTCGGCATACCGGCCACGATCTACGTACCGAAGAGCGTCGACGAAGCGAAACACCGGGCCATGCTCGCCCTCGGTGCCGAGGTCCTGCGGTCCGAGCACGACGGCTTCGACGAAACCGAACGGCTGGCCAAGGCCGAGGCCGCGCGATCCGGGCGTCCGTACCTGACCGCGTTCGACGACGTGCTCATCCTCGCCGCCAACGGCGGCACGCTGGCCGTGGAGGTCCTCGAGGACGCGCCCGCGGTGCGGACCTTCCTCCTGCCGGTCGGCGGGGCCGGCCTCGCCGGCGGGTTCGCGTTCTACGCGAAGACCGTGCTTCCGGACGCGCGGATCGTCGGCTGCCAGCATGCGGATTCCCCCGCTCTCGCGCTGTCGCTCGAGAAGGGCGAGGCGATCCTGTCGCTGCCGCCGGTTCCGACGACCGCCGGCGGACTCGAAGGGGGCATCGGAAAGACGGGGTTCGACGTCCTGAAGACGCGGATCGACGCCGTGGCGCTGCTCACGGAGGACGAGATCTTCGACGCGGTGCGGTTCATGCTCGACGAGCACCAGTACCTGATCGAGCCCTCCTCGGCCGTGACGGTCGCCGCCATAATCACCGGAAAGGCGGGCCGCCTCGACTCCCCCGCGGTCGCGGTGATATCCGGGAGAAACGTCGCCCTGTCCACCCTGCGGAGAATCCTCGCCGCATGAGGATCGTCGGGTCGGACGAGATCCGGAAGGCAATCCACCCCGCCGCGGCGATCGACGCCATGCGCGCGGCCGTCGTCGCGCAGTCGCGTGGGGAGTGCGACACGCCGATGCCGATGCACCTGGATCTGGCGAGCGGCGGCGGGGGCGAGGTTCACATCAAGTCGAGCTACCGGAAGGGAGGTCCGCACTTCGCGCTGAAGATCGCGGGCACGTATGCGACGCGGCCCTACGGGATGGTCGTCCTCGTCTCCGCTGGCACCGGCGAGACGGAGGCGTACTTCGACGACGGCGGATATCTGACCGACTTGCGCACCGCTGCGGTGTCCGCGCTGGTCGCCCGCGAGCTCGGACGGACCGACGCCGTTCTTGGCATTCTCGGCAGCGGCGTCCAGGCGCGCCTCCAGGCCGAGCTCCACGCCGAAGTCCTGACACTCTCCGAGATCCATCTCTGGGGACGTTCGCCGGCGCGCGCCGCCGCCTGCGTTCGCGAGATCGGGGCCCGTCTCCCCGGAGTCCGGGTCCTCGCGGCCAATTCTCCCGCCGAGATCGCCGCGCGCACCCGCCTCATCGTCACCGCGACGGCTTCCCGCGCTCCCCTTCTCGCGGCGGCAGAGATCCGGGACGGAACCCACATCTGCGCCGTCGGAGCCGACTCCCCCGGCAAACAGGAGCTCGACCCGGAGATCCTGCGCCGCGCGTCGCTCCTCCTGGTCGATTCCCTCGCCCAGTGCGAGAAGCTCGGCGAGCTCCAGCACGCCCTCACGGAAAAGGCCCGCGCGATCGAGATCGGCGCCTTCTGCGAGAGGCCGGCGGCCTTCGACCGCTCCGGGATCACGGTGGCCGACTTCACCGGGCTCGGCGCCGAGGACCTCTTCATCGCCGAGGCGTGCCTGGAGGGACTGCCGCGATGACGCGCGCGCTGCGCGAGCGCCTGGCCGGGAAGGGCGCCGGCCGCCGGGACGGCTTCCGGTGGCGGGGCGGCGAGATCTCGCGCATCGAGGGATTCTCCGACGCGGTCTTCGCCTTCGCGGTGACACTTCTCGTGGTCTCGCTCGAGGTGCCGCGCACGTTTCACGAGCTGACCGAGACGATGCGCGGATTCCTCGCCTTCGCCGTCTGCTTCACTCTTCTCATCGTCGCCTGGCGCGAGCACTACGTCTTCTTCCGGCGTTACGGGCTCCAGGACAACACGACGATCTGGCTGAACGCCGCCCTGCTCTTCGTCATGCTCTTCTACGTATACCCGCTCAAATTCCTCTTCACACTCGCCCTCGCTCCCCTGACGGGCGCTCCAACGGCGATCCCGCGCCCCGGGGGCGGCAGCGAGCCGGTAATCGAGCTGGCCTAGGTCTCGACGCTCTTCCTGATCTATGGAGCAGGCATCATTGCCCTCTACCTCCTGATGGCGCTTCTCTACGTCCACGCCTTCCGTCGCAGGCGGGACCTGGAGCTGACCGCCCTCGAGATCTTCGACACGAAGTCGAGCATCGTCACGCATTTGCTCGCCGCGGGAATAGGAGCTGTCTCGTGCGTCGTTGCCCTGACCGTGCCTCCCCGAATGGCCGGCCTGGCGGGTTTCGCCTACTTCCTCTTCGGCCCGGTCCTCGCGATCCACGGCACGCTGGCGGGCAGACGGCGCCGCCGCCTCGCGGCCTCGACGGAAACGTGACGCGCTTCCTCTGGATCTGTCTCGGCGGCGCCGCCGGAACGGGCGCGCGCTATCTGCTTTCCGGCTGGGCGCTGGCGGCGCTGGGAGCCTCGTTCCCCTGGGGCACCCTTGCGGTCAACGTCCTCGGGTCGTTTCTCCTCGGCCTCCTCATGCAGGTCGGCCTCGCGACCTCGCTCATCACTCCCACGCTGCGGCTCACGCTGGCGACGGGCGTGATGGGCGGGTTCACCACCTATTCGACGTTCAACTACGAGACGATCCGGTACATGCAGGAGGGGTCCTGGCTGCTGGCGCTCGGCAACGTCGCCGCGACGGTGCTGGCCTGCCTCGCCGCGGGTTTCACGGGCCTCGCCGCAGGTCGCTGGATCTTCGGAGGATAAACGGCCATGCGCGTTCTCGACGGCGAACAGGTTCTCACCCGCATCTTCATCGGCGAGTCGGACCGGTGGCAGCACCAGCCCCTGTGGATGGCGCTTCTCCAGCGGCTGCGCAAGGACGGCTACGCGGGCGCGACCGTGCTGCGTGGAATCGGCGGCTTCGGCGCGCGGAGCATTCTCCACACGACCCTGCTCGAACGGCTCTCACAGGATCTGCCGCTGGTGATCGAGATCGTCGACACCGCCGAGCACATCGACCGCCTGCTGCCGGTTCTCGACGAGATGGTGTCCGAGGGGCTCGTCACGCTCGAGAAGGTGCGCGTCCTGAAGTACTCCCCGGGCCGGCGGCCGCTCGACACGGCGCCGTAACTCCGGCTATCTCGCCGGCTTCTCGGCCGTGCGCCGCAGAAGCACCGTCACCGAGGTCGGCGCGTCCTCGCGGCGGAGCGTGAAGACCGCCGCGTCGCCCCAGCGCTTGCCGGCCATCAGGCGCGCGAGCGTCTCGCGGTCGGTCACGGCCGCGCCGTCGAGGCTGAGGAGAACGTCCTTCACTTTCAGCCCGGCCCTCTCCGCCGGCGAGCCTTCCTCGACGTCGATGATCTCGAGCCGCTTGTCGTCCTCCCGCGCGCGCGTCGAGATCCCGAGCTCGGGATAGAGCGGATCGGTCTCGGCCGGCGTGCCCCAGACGAAGTTCGCGTAGGAGGCCTGCACGCTGCCGACCGGCCCCTTCTTCTCCTCGGCGACCGCGACCGGGATGACCGAGGCGATCCCTCCCCGGAACCACTGCCGCGCCTGGCGCTCGATCCCGAGTCCGTACTGCACGTGCCCCGCCCCCGCGAGGACAACGACGGCGGACTTCGGATCGTCGTCCCGGAGCAGCGGCTGCACGGCATTCCAACCCATCGTCGCGTCCCAGGTGCACTGGGCGTTCAGCATCGCCTGCCACTGCTCGTCGTTCATCGCGGCGTGAAAGCTCTCGTCGTCGAAGCTCGCCTTGAAGAGGCGCAGGTGGTCGGGATTGCCGGCGTCGATCTCGGTCGGGATGTGCGCGGCTTCCTCGGGCGTCAGTCCCCGGAAGCCCTTCTTGCGCACGGCCGAGACGGCGTCCCGGGGCGCGTTGACGGCGATCATCCGCAGCCGGTTGTCGCGGGCGAAAAGAAAGATATCGCGGTAGTAGAGCCAGTTGTAGCCCCAATTCCGGTACCACCGCGAGGCCGCGAGGAATTCGTCCTCGGAGAGTCTGCCGGCGCTCCAGTCGTCGAGGGCTTTCTGCTCCGTGTACGGAAACATCTCGAGGCCGATCGCGACCTTCCGCCCCGCTCGATGGAGCTCTTCGATCACGCGCCGCTCGACGCGGTGGGAGTCCATGTCGGTGTGGCCCTCGCCCACGATCACGAGCCGCGCGGCGGCGAGCCTCCCGGGCAAGTCGGCCGGCGTCAGGACGGCCCCCGAGGCCGTGTCGGTGATGGCGTCGAGCACGACGGGAGCCTCGCGGCCCTTGCGCGCGGGGTCGCCGATCGGAAGCCTCAGGAGATCCTCCGCCGCCGCCGGCGCCGCGAGGAGGGCGGCCGCGAGAAGCCAGCGAACGGGCGTCACGATCTCCAGGGAGAGACGGCGACGATCTCGACCTGGCCCTCTTGCAGATTCACGCGGTCGCCGGGCCGGGAGCCCAGCAGCCTCTGCGCGAACTCGGACTCGTAGGAGTAGATCGCCTCTTCGGGCTTCGAGTCCCAGGGTCCGAGGATGGTCGCCTCGCGCTCGGCCCCGGCGCCGTTGCGGATGCGGACGCGGGTTCCGACCCGCACCTCCGACGCGTCGACCTTGCCGGGATCGAGCACCCGGGTGCGCGAGAGCTCGTCGGACAGGGAGGCGATCCGGGCCGAGAGGTACTCGTGCTTCTGGCGCGCGGCGTGGTACTCGAAGTTCTCGCGCAGGTCGCCGTGCTCCTTGGCGGTCTTCATCGCCTGCGCGTTCGACGGCAGCTCGACCTGCCTCAAGTGGATGAGCTCCTGGCGGCGCGACTCGATGGACTCCGCGGTCGCGTAGAGGTATTCGCGCGCCGGCGCGCGCAGCTCCGGGAACTTCATGAGCAGCGCCTCCCGCACGGTCGCGCGGCGATGCTCCTCGAGACCGAACACGCGGTCGAGCGCGTGGAGGAACTCGCGCGCTTCTTCCTCGGTGGCCGCCGATCGCACGAGCGCGACGGCGAAGCCCCCCGGCTCGAAGAACTCCTTCATGCGGGATTTCAGCGCCGAGAACTCGTCCATCCGCATCGCGTCCGTGAGGGCCACGAAGAGCGAGGCGGGCTCGGCCTTCCCCTCCGCGTGCAGGCTCTCGCACAGCCAGACGAACGCGCGTGGCGCCGTTCGCGGCGAGCGCAGGATCTTGCGGGAGAGATCCGCCGCGCGGTCGCCGAGCGCGGAGAAGAGCATCGTGAGAGCGCGCGCGTCCTCTTCGCGGGAGATCTGCTCCATGAAGAACTCGGCCCAGTCGGACCGGCTCTCGCGAACCGCCTCCAGCGCCTTCTCACGCGCCTGGTGATCGCGAATCTCGCTCACCACGCGGCGCAGGTCCGGCGAGGCCAGGAGCGCTTCCTCCGGGAACGCCTCCGGCTCGCCGGCGAGGAACCGCACGGCCGCCTGCGAGAGCTCCCAGGCGAGCGCGGGCTCGCGGGCGGCGACCCGGCTCGCATCGGCCGCGAGGGCCTGGCCCATCCACCGCGCCAGCTCCTTCGAGCGCTTCGCGTGCTTGCGGGCCAGATCGATCCGCGCCTGCGGAGCGGCCTTCTCGAATGCGGTCCGCACGCTCTGCTCGGCCGCGTCGGCGCTGTCGCTCCAGGTCACGGCCGCCGACTTGGCGCTGCCGGAGACGAGCATCTGGGGGTGCTTGCGCGCGGTAGCCCAGAACACCGACCAGCGGTCCTCGGTCACGAGGCCTGACAGGTGGTCCTTGACCTCCTGCACCGTGAGCGCACGCCCGAAGCTCGCGAGAAGCCAGCGGACGGCCTCGGCGGGCTCCTTCTCGGCGAGGGCGGAGAGCGCCTTCGGGTCCTCGACCTTCTTCCGGAGGAAGTGGTCGGGCGGCAGCGGCGTGAGGTTTTTCTCGGCCGAGACGAGCGAGAGCGGCACGCGCGCGCCGCCGACCTCGAGGCGCATCACGTCGAGCGCCGGGTTCATCTCGGCCAGGCGTCCCGCCCCGCGGCCCGGCATGAAATAGATCTCGCCCGGCTGAAAGCGCAGCCAGCGCGAGATCCTGCCGGCGACCTCGTGGGGGTCGGCTGCGCCCTCGACCGAAAACTGCGCCATCACGGCGGAGAGAACCGGGTGGCCCGCGAACCGGGCGCGAAGCGTGGCGGCGAGCTCCTTGCGCACCCCCGCGTCCGTAGGCGACATGCGGGCGATCTCGAGGAGCACCTGGACGCGCCAGTCCCCGGACGCCGGGTCGTGGTAGTCGGCGAGAAAGCGGAGCCACGTGACGGCCGAAGCTCCCGCGCCCTTCTTCTTGACCGCCGCCGCCACGCCGAAGAAGAACGGCAGGTCGTTCGCGTCCTCCTCCATCTTCCGGGTCCAGAGATCCCCGAGCGCGTCGAATTTTTTCTCGTCGATGAGGTCCTGGACCTCGGGTGGAAGGGGGGCGGGTACGAACATGAACCGCTGATACTAGCCCAGGCCGGGGGGGTCAGGTCTGGACTTTGTCCATCGGGGAGGCAATTGGTATGGACAAAGTCCAGACCTGACCCCTACGAGACGTCGACGGCGGGGGCGCGGAGCAGGTCGGAACGCGGGGTGATGCCGAGGCCGGGGGCGGAAGAGGCTGCCATGCGGCCGTTCCGGCGCTGCGGGGCCCCGTCGGCATTCGAGACGGTGACGTAGCTGTTGAAGTCGGTAGAGGTGAAGAGAAGCGGTGTCGGCGTCGAGTGCGCGAGATGCGCGATCGCGGCGGTCGTCACGTCTCCCCCCCAGGAGTCCTCGATCGTCATGGCGACGCCGAGCGAGACGCAGAGGTCGCGCGCCTGGCGCGCGCGCGTCAACCCGCCGAACTTGCTGATCTTGATGTTCACGACGTCCATCGCGAGGTCGCCGGCCGCGCGGAGCAGGATACCGATTCCGTCGATCGTCTCGTCGAGCACGAACGGATGGTCCGTGCGCCGGCGCACCGACAGGCACTCCTCGTAAGTCGCGCAGGGCTGCTCGATGTAGACATCCACGTCGCGCACGGCGCGGACGACGCGGGCCGCCTGGTGCGGCAGCCAGCCCGTGTTGGCGTCGGCGATGAGCGTGTCGCTCGGATCCAGCACCGAGCGCACGGCGCGGATCCTCTCGATGTCGACGTCCGGATCCCCGCCGACCTTGAGCTGGAACCTCCGGTACCCCTCCGCCCGATAGCCTGCGACCTTCGCGGCCATCTCCTCGGGCGACTCCTGCGAGATCGCGCGGTAAAGGACGAAGTCCTCCCCGTAGCGCCCGCCGAGAAGCGTCGCCACGGGCACTCCCGCCGCCTGCCCGAGGATGTCCCAACACGCGATGTCGACACCGGACTTCACGTACGGATGCCCCTTGAGGACCGCGTCCATGCGGCGGTTGAGCTTCTCGAGTTCCCTCGGGTCCTCCCCGATCAGGTGCGGCGCCAGCACCGCGAGTCCCGCACGCACGCCCTCCGCATAGGCGGGCAGGTACGCCGGCCCGAGCGGGCAGACCTCGCCGTGCCCGACGAGCCCCGCGTCGGTTTCGACGCGCACCAGCGTCGAGTCGAACACGTCGACCGACTTGCCGCCGGACCACTTGTAGCTGCCCTCGCGCAACGGCAGCTCGACCCGATGGGCTGTGATCCTGCGGATTTTCATGGAAGGCAACTCTAACCCGAAGGTAGGATCACCTCACTTTGCCCGACGCCAAGCTGGCGCTCTTTGCGGCCGTCGCGGCCGTCGCGGCGGCTTTCCTCGCGGCGTGGATTCGCACGGCGCGCCGGGCGCGGGAGGACGGCCGACCTTCCGCGCTCGAGCTTGCGATCGGATTCGTGACCAACTTCTTCGACACGCTCGGCATTGGCTCCTTCGCTCCGACGACTTCGATCTTCAAGTTGAAGCGCCTGGTGCCGGACGAGCAGGTCCCAGGAACGCTGAACGTCGGGCACGCCGTGCCGACGATCGTGCAGGCGTTCATCTTCATCGCCATCGTCGAGGTCGAGATGACGACGCTCATCGGCATGATTGCCTCCTCGGTCGCGGGCGCCTGGCTCGGCGCCGGCGCCGTAGCGGTCCTGCCACGCCGGAAGGTCCAGATCGGCATGGGGCTCGCGCTCTTGGCCGCGGCGTCCTTCTTCGCGATGACCAACCTCGGGCTCTTCCCGTCCGGCGGCGAGACGCTCGGCCTTTCCTCCCCGCTCCTGTGGGCCGGTATCGCCGCGAACTTCGTGCTCGGCGCCCTGATGACGCTCGGCATTGGCCTCTACGCGCCCTGCATGATCCTCGTCGCCCTTCTCGGAATGAACCCGCGGGCGGCCTTCCCGATCATGATGGGCTCCTGCGCGTTCCTGATGCCGATCGGAGGGCTGCGCTTCATCGCGAAGAGAAGCTACAGCCTCCCCGCAGCCGTAGGGCTCGCCCTCGGAGGCATTCCGGCGGTCCTGATCGCCGCCTTCCTCGTGAAGTCGCTGCCTCTGACGGCCCTGCGCTGGCTCGTCTTCGCCGTCGTCCTCTACGCCGCGGCGGCGATGCTGCGCTCGGCGCGGGCGGGAGGCGCCTCCGGCGAGACGCCCGTGCCCGGCCGCGTCACTGTTTGACGGGTTTGCCCTCGGTGTCGAGCAGCACGATCTTGCCGA
The DNA here is from genome assembly GCA_040879385.1 of Thermoanaerobaculia bacterium. Classification (GTDB taxonomy): domain Bacteria; phylum Acidobacteriota; class Thermoanaerobaculia; order UBA5066; family Gp7-AA6; genus DAHUXD01. The sequence goes on from JBBDKM010000028.1 coordinate 25,494, forward strand.
GCGACAGCTCCTCGAGCCCCGGTCCGATCTTCGAGTAGTCGCCGACGAGGACGAAGGACGCCCGGGCGGGCTGCGCCCACTCCTTCGCGGCTGCGTTGGCATCCGCCAGGGTCGCCTTCGCCGTCTCGTCGTACTCGTTCTGCAGCTCCGCCATCGGCAGAGAGCTCGCCCACAGATCGGCGATCTGCTCGTTGATCCGACCGAGCGCTTCGAACTGTTGCGCATAGCCGCGGACCTTGCGGGACTTGGTGTCGGCGAATTCCGCCTCGCTCATCGGCCGCGCCGTCATGCCCTTGAGCTCCTTGTCGAACTCGACGACCGACTCTTTGGTCTTATTGGTCTGGACCCCTCCGGAGGAGTACCAGATTCCCGCGTCGTCGTAGAGCGCGAGCGCGGAGAAGACTCCGTAGGAGTAGCCCTTGTCCTCACGGAGGTTGAGGTTCAACCGCGTGCCGAAGCCGCCGCCCCCGTAGACGGTGTCGGCGAGCGAGAGCGCGTAGTAATCGGGCGTCTGGCGCTTGGGCGCCGGCAGGAACTGCGAGACGAAGGTCTGGGCCGCGTCCTGCCGGTCGACGACGTACAGCTTGCCGGCGGGGGCCGGCGACGGCGCCGGGATCGCCACGGCGGGCGCGGCGCCTCCCGTCCACGACCCGAAGTACTTCCTGGCGAGCGCGGTGGCCTCGCCGAGCGTCACGTCGCCCGAGACCACGAGCGCCGAGGAGCCCGGCTTCCAGTACGTCTCGTGGAACTTCGCGAGGTCGTCGCGCGTGATCCCGGCGACCGTGGAGGGCAACCCCTGGGCCGGCCGCCCGTACGGGTGCTCCGGGCCGAAGGCCAGCATCGCGCGCACGCGGGCGCCGACGGCATTGGCGTTCTTCTCCTGCTGCGCGAGGGCGTCGAGGTGGCGCTTCTTCTCGCGATCGAACTCCGAGGCCGGATAGCTCGCGTTGCGGACGACGTCCGACACGATCGCCATCGCCGGATCCAGGTTGCGTTTCAACGTCTCGAAAGACACGCGGGCGCTCTCTCGCCCGGCCGAGCCCGCCAGCGTCACGCCGAGGTCGCCGAGCGCGTCTTCGATCTCGAGAGCCCGGCGGGTCTGGGTACCCATGTCGATCTGCGTGGTCGCCAGGTGCGCGAGGCCGGCCTTCCCCGCGGGATCCGCCTCGGCGCCGGCCCGCGTCACCAACGTGACGCCGACTTTCGGGAGATCGCGGCGCTCGACGACGAAGAGCTCGAGCCCGTTGTCGAGCTTCGCCGTCTCGACCTTCGGCGCCCGGAAGGGCCGGTCGGTGCCGGGCGCCGGCTCCTTCGAGCGGTCGAGCGCGGTTTCGGAGGCGCGTCCCGACTTCTCGACGCGGAAACGGACGAGCAGGCGGTTGTTGGTGTCGAGCCACTTCGCCACCGTCTTCCGCACGGACTCGGTCGTCGCGTTGCGGTAGCGGGCCATGTCCCAGTCGAGCTTGCCGGGATCTGCGAGGAGCACGTTGTACTGGTTCAGGCGGTCCGCCTTGCCCCCGAATCCGCCGATCCCTTCCAGCGCGGTCACGAAGGCGAACTCCTGCTTCGTCTTCGCCCGCGACAGCTCGGCCGGCGTCGGCCCGGTCTTGGCGAGCCGCGCGATCTCCTCCGTCACGACCTTCTCTATCTGCTCGAGCGCAACGCCGGGCCGCGCCGTCGCGATGACGGCGAACCAGCTCGACATCTCGCTCGAAGCCTGAAACGCCTGCACGGCCGTGCAGAGCTGCCGGTCGTACACGAGCGCCTTGTTCAGGCGCGAGGAGAGCCCGTCGGCGAGGACGAGCGAGGCCAGGTCGAGCTCCGCGTCGCCCGGGGCGAACCCCGGCGGCGACGGCCAGGCCATGTAGACGCGGTCCTGCGGCACGCGGTCCAGGGCCTCGACGATCTTCTCCCCCTGGAGGGTCGGGATCCAGAGCGTCGGCCGGTCCAGCGGCGGTCCCGCCGGAATTGCGCCGAAGTACTTCTCGACGAGCCGCTTGGCTTGCGCGGGATCGAAATCGCCGGCGATCACGAGCGAGAGGTTGTTGGGCGTGTAGTAGGTCTTGAAGAAATCCGTGACGTCCTCGAGCGAGGCTGCCGTCAGGTCCTCGTGGCTTCCGAGGACGGTCCACGAATACGGGTGGCCGGCCGGGTGTATGTTCTCGAGGACCAGCTTGAACCAGCGCCCGTAAGGCGTGTTCTCGAGACCCTGCCGGCGCTCGTTCTTGACGACGTCGCGCTGATTGTCCAGCTTCTCCTTCGTCATCGCCGCCGGAAGAGTCGCCAGGCGGTCCGACTCGAGCCAGAGGAGGGTCTCCAGGTTGGAGGAGGGCACGGTCGCGAAGTAATTGGTGCGGTCCTGGTTCGTCGTGCCGTTGACGCCCCCCTCCTGGAGGTTCGCGCCGAGCGTCTCGACGTACTTGAAGTAGTCCTCCTTCGCGTTCCCGGAGCCCTGGAACATCATGTGCTCGAAGAGGTGCGCGAAGCCGGTGCGCCCCGGCCGCTCGTTCTTCGAGCCGACGTGGTACCACTGGTTCACGTTGACCATGGGCAGCTTCCGATCGACGTGCAGGATCACCTGCAGTCCGTTCGGGAGCGTGTATTTCTCGAATTCGAGCTTCGGCGCGGCGCCGGCGGGCGTCGCCGGGTCGGCCGCACCCGCGGAAGCACAAACGATCAGGAGCGACGCCAGGAGCTGGAAACGCCTCATGAAAAATCCCTCCTCATGCGGATCGATGGAGATACGGAAAAGCGCGGGTGGGGTTTTGGGCGAAACCGCCCGTTTTTGCTCGACCGCGAGCCGAGGACCCGTCGTATCCTAAGGAACGGGAACGGGATGTCTCCGTCCGGCGGCCCGGAAGCCTTCTTGGCGGGACGAGCCCTCGCGCATCCGGGAGGAATACGATGAAACGCCGCTGTCTCGCCGGCCTCGCGCCGGCTTTGTTCCTGTTCGTGCTCGCGTCGCCCGCATCCGCACAGAAACCGGCCTCCACGGCGCCCGCCAAGGCGGCGCCCGCCGCAACCCCGGTCCCGGCTGCGCAGGCGGCCGCCGTCCAGGAGCTCTTCAAGGCCGTCCAGATGCAGGAAGAAGTGCAGGACATGCCCGACGCGATGATCGCCTCGGAGGTCAGCCGCAACCCGGGGCTGGAGCCCTTCCGCGACGTGATGGTCAAGTGGCTCAAGAAGTACATGACCTGGCAGGCCATGGCGCCGGAGCTGACGAAGCTCTATGCGGCGAACTTCACCGAGGCCGAGCTGAAGGCGATGGTCGCCTTTTACAAGACACCCGCCGGCCAGAAGGCGCTCCTCAAGATGCCGGAGCTGACGCAGCGCAGCGCGATGATCGGAGCGCAGCTCGGTCAGGCGCACTCCGACGAGCTGAAGGGGCTCATGACCGCGCGCAGCGCGGAGCTCGAGAAGAAGCAGAAGGCGGCGGCCGGAGCGGCGCCCCAGCCGGGCGCGGGCAAGCCGCCGGCCGCGAAGCCGGCGGCGCCCACGAAGAAACCCTAGCTCCGAACCGGGGGATTACTTCTCCACCTGGCGGCTGCCTTTGAGCGAGCGCAAAAAGCTCGCCGGCAGCGTGCCGCGGATCGAGACGGCGTCCCCGTTGTTGTCGATCTGGAACCGGCGAATGACCGAGACGAGCTCGGGAGACTTCTCCTGCACGGCCAGGCGCCACATGGCGAGCACGCCGCGCAGCGAGTCTTCCAGGAGGTCACGGTTTTCCGCGTCGGCCGTGACGCCGGTGGCGGCTAGCTCCACGGCGTCGCCGCGGACCGTCGCCTGCAGCGCGATGAGCGAGACGGACTTCATGGCGCCGACGATGGCCCGCGAGGGCTCATCATTCGGCTGCGCTCCGTCCCCGTCCGTGTGCCGGCCCCGGATCGACGGGAAGCGCGTCACGTCGACGAGCGCCCACGCGGAAGCCTGCGAGTCGATGCGCCCGAGACTCCGGCCGAGACCCGTGCCCGACGTCAGGCCGCCCGATCCGCCGTTCTCCTTGCGCGCCAGCGCGGCGAGCACGGCCGGCTCGCTGCCCGCGACGATCAGGCCGCGGTTGACCAGCGCGACCGCTCCCTCCGACCCGCCGCCCTTGTGCGCCAGCCGGTAGTACGCGTCTCCCCCGGCGCTGCCCTGGAGCGAAGCGCCGCGCGCCGCCAGAGCGGACCCGAGCTTGTGCACGTCGAAGCGTCCCTCGAAGAGCACGAGCCCGTCTTCGGAATCTCCGGCCTTAGCACCGGGCGACATCGCCACGATGACCGTGTCGACGTCCTCCCGGGGCGTGAGCCCGGTCTCCTGGAGGAAGCGCGCCGCGTCGCCGTCGGCCGAGATCTCGTCGAGCGCCGTGAACACCCGCGGTCCGAGCGGGCTGTTGCGCAGCTCGTTCCAGTGGATGACGCAGACGGTCGCCGCGCCGGCAGGGACTAGGGCGAGCGGGTCCTCGGTGCGCCGGACGGCCAGGAGCTCGGCGGCGGAGGCCGCCGCGAGGAGGCCGGCGAGGGCGAAGCGCAGGGGAATCCGGAAGCGGTTCATGTCAGAAGTCCTTTCTCGAAAAGAGCCAGGAGGCCAGGGACAGGGCGGCGGCGCCGAAGAGCGCCGTCGATCCGAAAACGGCGAGGTGGTTGATGTTTGCCAGCCGTCCGGGAGCCTCGGCGCCGGCCACGAGGGCGACCGTCGCCTGGCCGAGCTCGGCAGTCTTGGGCAGGACCCAGTACAGCCCGTCGATCACCTTCGCGGCCGTCTCCGTCGACACGGCGGCCGAGAACTTGTCGTGGGCGACCAGGATCGCCGCGAAGAAGAAGACCGCGTAGGTCCCCATCAGCGAGACGCCGGTCGACGACGTGACGACGCCGATCAGGAACGCGAAGGCCATCAGCGCCGCGATCGTGAACAGGATGACGAGGCCCGCCATCAGGAAGCGCGGGTGGAGGACGCGTGTCTTCCAGACGATGATCAGCCACATCGTGCCGATCAGGTACGCGAGGTTCGCCGCGGCGAGAAGCAGGCCGCCGGCGTAGCGCGAGAGCAGGAGCTTCACGCGGCCGATCGGGCGCGAGAGATACAGGTCGATCGTGCCCTTCTCCTGGAGGCGGGGCACCAGGTGCGCCGTGGCGAAGAGCGCGAGGAAGGTTCCGACGAGATACAGGAACCCCGAGAACCCCGACTCGAAGCCCAGCACGATCTTGTCGATCTCGACCGGGCCGCCGCCCATATCGACGGACTGGCCGAACAGCTTGGCGCCGGCGAGGGCGCCGTCGACGATGTCGAGGTTGACCGCCGCCCCGAAGATCAGAATGAAGAGCGAGGAGAGGGTGAAGTAGGCGATCAGCGTCCAGCGCGCGGCCGCCTCGCGGAACACTTCCTGGATGCTGGCGGCGAAGGCCCTCATGCGATCCGCTCCTTGCCCGGCTCGTCTTCGCGCACGAGGTCCACGAACACGTCCTCGAGGCTCGTGCGCACGGGCGAGAGCTCCTGGAGCTTCCCGCCCCCCTGGCGCAGGCGGTCGACCAGCGCATTCAGGTGGTCGACGTCGCGCGCCGTCAGCTCGAAGTGGCCGTTGACCCGGTCGACCGAAGCTCCGGTCTCACGAAAGGCGGCCAGCACCGCGTCGTCGACTCCCGTTGCGACGAGCCGGTAGCGCGATCCCGAGGCGGTCAGGTCCTCGATGCGCCCCTCGGCCACGACCTTCCCGGACCGGAGCACCGCGACGCGGTCGCAGGTGCGCTCGATCTCGGAGAGCAGGTGGGAGTTCAAGAGAATCGCCTTGCCGCGTGCGGCCTCTTCCCGGAGGAGGTCGCGGATCTCGCGGCGCCCGACGGGATCCACCCCGTCGGTCGGCTCGTCGAGCAGCAGCACGTCGGGATCGTGGACGAGGGCCGCCGCCAGCCCCAGCCGCTGCGTCATGCCCTTGGAAAACTTCTTCACGCGCACGTCGGCCCACGCCGAGAGCCGGACGCGCTCGAGCAGCTCCGGAGCTCTCTTTGACAGGGCCGCGGAATCCATGCCCGACATCCGGCCGAAGATGTTCAGCGTCTGCCGGGCGGTCAGATAGCCCGGAAACCGGTGGCCCTCCGGCAGATAGCCGACCCGCCGGCGGCTCTCGGGGTTGGAGGCGGGCAGGCCGAAAAGCGCCGCCCGGCCCCCCGTGGCGCGGGTCAAACCGAGCAGAATTTTCACCGTCGTGGTCTTCCCGGCGCCGTTTGGCCCAAGCAGGCCAAAGACTTGGCCCTGCTCGACCCGCAGGGACACCCCGTCTAAGGCGGTGATCTGACGCGAGGAGAACCGCGAGCGGTAGACCTTGCGCAGGCCCTCCGCCTCGATCGGCGTACTGGTCATCGATAGAGAGAACGAAAAAGGGCGGGGGAAAGTTCGGGGTCTCGAGGGCGGCTAGAAGGTGAACGTGGCCGTGCCGTCCGGGCGGATCTCCACCCGCGCCCGGGGGCCCAGGGAGATCGTCCGGCGCTCCGCCGGCCGGCGGACGAGGGACATCTCGATCGCGGCGAGCCCTCCGCTCTTCCCCGTGGACGGGACGACGGAGATACGGGCGTCCGGGCCGATCCAGTCGGTACGGGGACCCTTCTCGTCGCGCCTGTAGCCGAGGGCGCCCAGCTCGGCGCCGAGCCGGCGGGCGAGCTCCGGAGAGAGGGCGAGCGTCACGCCGGTCACGTCGCGCAGCAGCGGATCGCGCGCCGGCACGGCCCGCGCGGCCTTCGCCCGGTAACGCTCGAGCACGGCGCGCCGCGAGATCCCGGAAAGGCCCCGCAGGATCTCCCGGTTCCACTGCGCCAGAAAAGCCGGGTCGTACTCGATGACGAACGTCACGAGCGCGGGATCCTTCGGCTCGAAGCCCGTCATCAGGAACCACGGGACCATCCGCCCGCCGGACTCCCGCGGCCGGGGAATCGAAACGGCGGGGCCGGCGCCCAGACCCTCCAGTGCGGTCCGGACTGCGGCGCTGGCGCCCGGCTCCTCGACGCCGAGGGCGATTCCGGCCTGCCCGACCGGACGAAAACGGGCGGGATCGGCTTCGAGAAGTTCGAAGTACGTGCTCTGGCCGTAGAAATAGAGACCGGTCCAGCTGTCGTCGGCCGACTTCGTCGTGCGCCGCTCGAACTGCGCGAGCTCCGAGCGCAGGAACTCGGAATGGTCGGCGGCCTCGAAGGTCGCCGCATCGAGGACCCGGTAGACGTGGTTGAGAAAGACGGGCGGGAGCTTCGGGGTCGAAGGCCCCCCGGGCAGCGCGGCCGTTGCGGCCACGGCCGCCATCGCCGCGGCGACGAAGAGGCCCCGCCCGCGCTTCAAGCCCGCGCTACTCCGACCTCGACCACGGGGGCGCGATCCCGTTGACGCGCGCGTAGGCGATCGCCTGGCCGAGGTGCTCGTGCTGGTGATTGAGGATGTGAGTCAGGACCTGCCGCTCCGTCATCTCGCGCCCCCCGAACGTCTTGACCTTCTTGTCGAGGTCGGCATCGGAGACGTTCAGGCCCGCCGCCTTCGCGTTCTCGAGTGACTTCTTCAGCAGCTCCACGATCTGCGCCTTGTCGGTGACGGTCTTCTCGCTCTCGCGCGTGACGCCCGCCATGGGTTTGCCACCGAGGAAGGTCGGGATGAAGGAATTACCGCCGACCACGTGCATGAAGACCTCGCCGACCGAGCGCACGCCCGTCGACGGCCGCCATCCGTACTTGTCGGCCGGGATCGCCTCGGCCAGCTCCACGAGCTTCTTGCCGACGTTGTCAACCTCGGCGACGTACTCGGCGGGGAAGCCCGAAACAGGGGCGGCGGCGGCGGCGGCCGGACGCGGCGGCATCTGCGTGCTCGTCGTGGTCGGGGCCTGGGCCAGGGAGAGTGTTGCCAGGGCGCAACCCAGAGTCGCGAGAAGCGAGGTGCGTGGTTTCATGAATTGTCTCCTTCTAGGGTCGTGGGCTGGAAGAGAGCCCGCCGAGCGGGAGAGTATACGGCGCGATGGCACGGAGATGGCGATGGGCGCTCCTGGCCGTCGGCGCCGGCGCGGGGTTGCTGGCAGTCAGGAGCGGCATGGAAGACCGGTTCCTCTACTTTCCGACGCGCGAGCTCGGCTCGACCCCGGCGGACTACGGACTCCAGGCCGAGGAGCTCGCGGTCACGGCCGAGGACGGGGTGCGCCTCTCCGGCTGGTGGATCCGCGGCCGTGGAAAGCGCGCGCTGCTCTTCTTCCACGGGAATGCCGGCAATGTCGGCGACCGCCTGGACCGGACCAAGATCCTCTGCCAGCGTCTGGGCCTCGACGTCTTCCTGGTGGACTACCGGGGCTACGGAAAGTCCCAGGGCGCCCCGTCCGAGGAAGGCCTGTACCGGGACGCCCGGGCGATCCACGGGGCGGCGGTCGAGCGCGGATTTCGCCCCGAGGACATCCTGCTCTTCGGGGAGTCGCTCGGCTCCGCCGTCGCGATCCAGCTCGCGCTCGACCGGGCCTCCGGAGCCGTCGTGCTCGAAACGCCCTTCCTGTCGCTCGCGGCCATGGCGCGGGAGCACTACCCGTTCGTGCCGACGTTTCTCCTGCGCAGCCGTTACGACAACGCGGTGAAAATCCCCGAGGTTGCGCCACCGAAGCTCTTCCTCGTCGCCGAGAAAGACGAGATCGTGCCGCCCGACCACGGCCGCCGCCTCTTCGAGTTGGCGAAGGAACCCAAGACGCTCTACGTCATTCCCGGAGCCGGGCACAACGACACGTACCTGACCGGCGGGGAGGCGTACTGGAAGGCGTGGGAGAGATTTCTGGGCTCGCTCGACGCGAATCCTTGACCTTTCCTCTACTTCGCGAGCCGGTTGTACTTCTCGAGCGCCCGGCGAAGCCCGTCGTGCGGGAGGGCGCGGACGGTGACCCCGTTGGCGCCGGTCATCGTCTCGGCGGCCACCATCGCGTTGACGATCGCCTCCTCGGTGGCCTGCACGGTCGCCGTGAAGAGCGGGTCCATCGCGCCGTTGGGAAGCATCGTGACCCTCGCCTCCGCCTCCGCGGCCCCCGCTCCGGGATTCGCGGTCGAGAAGGCGATGAAGATGTCGCCCGAGCCGTTACCCGATACCGACCCCGTGCGCGCCAGGCCCATCGTGGCGCGCCGCGTCAGGCGCTTGAGCTGGTGGGGCAGGAGCGGCGCGTCGGTCGCGACCACGATGATGATGGAGCCCGAGTCGGCGTCGCGAGCGCCGGAGCCCGCGATCTCCCGGCCCACCGGCACGCCGGCGATGAGCAGATCCCTCTTGCGGCCGCAGTTGCACTGGACGAGGACGCCGACGGTGTAGCCGCCCTCTCCGGCGGGCAGCCGCCGGGAGGCCGTGCCGATGCCGCCCTTGAAACCGTAGCAGATCATCCCGGTGCCGCCGCCCACGTTGCCCTCGGGCACGGGGCCGCCCTTGGCGGAGGACAGCGCTTCGTCCACGTGCGCGGGCTTGACGTGAAATCCGTTGACGTCGTTGAGCTCGCCATCCCAGGTCTCGGCCACGACCGGAAGCGACCACCAGTATCCGGTCTTGTCCGCGGCGCCCCGCCGCACGCGCCACGCGATGACTTCGTCGCGCACGGTACCGACGCTGTGGGTGTTGGTGATCATGACGGGTCCTTCGAGGAATCCCGATTCCTCGACCCACGTCGTGCCGGTCATCTCGCCGTTGCCGTTCTGCGAGAACCACCCCGAGAAGACGGGGTCCCCGTCGGAGGTCGCTCCGCGCGGCAGAACCGCGGTGACCCCCGTGCGCACCGGGCCCTGCCCCACCTTCAGCGGGCCGTCGCCCCGGATGATCGTGCTGTGCCCCACCTCCACGCCGCGCACGTCGGTGATCGCGTTCTGCGGGCCCGGCGTGCCGTCGAAGGGAACGCCGAGCTGACGCGC
>JBBDKM010000029.1:0-21683 GCA_040879385.1 Thermoanaerobaculia bacterium
GTACTAACCCGCGACCGTGCGATCGCGAGCCGGTCGTTCCATATCGTCTGAGGAGGAAAGCGACGAGGGATCCCGACCTCATTCCGATGCGCATCTTTTCTTGTTTCGCGCTCGCGGCAATCCCCGGGGGCGCGGGTATGGAGCCGACGGCTCCGCGCCCTCTGCGCATCACCCACGTCACGATCGTCGACACGGCCGGAGGGCCGTCGCAGGCGGACCGGACCGTCGTCGTGCGAGAGGGCCGCATTCTGCGAATCGAGAAAGGGTCGGACGCCGCCGCCGAAAAGGGCGCCACGGTCGTCGACGGGCGCGGCAAGTTCATGATACCCGGCCTCTGGGACATGCACGTGCATCTCTCGTGGAGCAAGGAGAGCGCGCTTCCGGCCTTCCTGGCCAACGGCGTCACGGGGGTGCGCGACATGGGCGGGTCGCTGCCCGAGATCGACGAGTGGCGCACCCGGGTCGCCGCGGGGCTCCTCGCCGGCCCGCGCATCTTCCGGGCGGGCCCGATCCTGAACGGCAAGAAGTTCAACCCCCTCCAGATGGTTCCCGGGACTCCCGAGGGAACCCGCGGCGTGGCCCGGGCCCTGAAGGAAGTGGGCGTCGATTTCCTCAAGATCCACCGGCGGCTGCCTCGGGACGTCTACTTCGCGCTGATCGACGAGGCGAAGAAGCAGGGGCTCGACGTCGTCGGCCACATTCCGATGGAGGTGACGCCCGAAGAGGCGTCGGAGGCCGGCCAGACGACGGTCGAGCACACCGAGACGCTCTTCGAAGGGACGTTCTCGGCGAGCCTCCCGGAGGGACGCTCTGTCACGCCGCCGAAGTCAGCGGAAAAGAAAAAATCCGGCAGCCCGAGGCGGCGCCTCGAACTGCCGGGTTCGTTACTCCAAAGGTTACAAAAGGGAGCTTACTGAACGCTGGTCGTCTTCTTCGTCGTCGAGACGATCTTCTTCACGACGAGCGGCCCGCCGGTGGTCGTACGTGTCGTCTGCAGCGTGTAGGTCTTCCCAGCGGCCAAGTCGGACGGGAGAACCGAGGTGGAGTCCACGGTGTACACGACCGTGCTCTTGTCCGGAAGCAGGAACGTGACCGAGCGGCCCGGCTCGAAAGCCGAGACGGTCCCGGTGATGGTGGTGGTCTTCATCGAGGTCTCGTTGCCGCTGGCGGTCCTGGAATGTGTCTGGGTCTCCGTCTTGATGTTCCCTTCGGGAGTCATCGAGCGGGTCGTGATGCGGGTGACCGTCACGGGCCCGGAGGCGGAGGGCTCGGTGCTGAGTGTGACCATGCGGCCGACGCTGACGTCTGCGGGGACGACGACAGTGCCCGAAAGCGGATAGGACATCTCCCGGTTGTCGGTTCCGACCACGACGATCGTCTTGCCCGGCTCGTAGCGAACGACTTTCCCGTCGATGGTGGTGGTCTTGGTCGTCCTCGTCACGCCGTCATCGGTCACCTCGGTCGTGGTCTGGGTTGCCGTCGTGGGCTCCTGGGCCCCGGCCGCGGCGACGAAGACGAAGCTCCCCACGAGACAGGGGACACAGAGCTTCAACAGTTTTCGCATGCGTTTTTCCTTTCGACTGGGTCTCGCCGACAGGAGCCGGAGAGACAGCCTTTGAACGAGCTCGACCGGATGCCGAGCTCGCCTACTTCGTCGGTGCAAGCCCAGTGCCACCGCCCTGGGGAGAGGCACTTAGCCGCTGACGGCCGTCAGCCGAGCGTCGCGACGAGAATGGCCTTGATCGTGTGCATGCGGTTCTCGGCCTGGTCGAACACGACCGACGCCTCGGACTCGAACACCTCGTCGGTGACCTCGAGGCCCTCCATGCCGAACCTGGCGTAGAGCTCCTCGCCCTTGGTGGTTTCCCGGTCGTGGAAGGCCGGCAGGCAGTGCATGAACCTGGCGTGCGGGTTTCCGGTCGCCTTCATGAGCGCCGCGGTCACGCGGTATTTCTTCAGGATCTTGATCCGCTCGGCCCACTTTTCCGCGGGCTCTCCCATCGAGACCCAGACGTCCGTGTGGACGAAGTCGCAGCCCTGCACACCCTTCCGGGGATCCTCGGTCAGCGTGATCTTCGCGCCCGAATCCCGGGCGAGGGCGCGGGCGCGCGTCACGACGGGCGCCGTGGGCCAGAGCGACTTCGGAGCCGCGAGGCGCACGTCCATGCCCATGCGGGCGCCGGCAAGGAGAAGGGAGTTCCCCATGTTGTTGCGGGCGTCCCCCAGATAGCAAAACGCGATCTTTGGGAGAGGCTTGGTCGAGTGCTCCTCCATCGTCAGAAGGTCGGCGAGCATCTGGGTCGGGTGCGACTCGTCCGTCAGGCCGTTGTAGACGGGGACGCCCGCGTACTCGGCCAGCTCCTCCACGACCGTCTGCTTGAACCCGCGGTACTCGATCGCGTCGTACATGCGGCCGAGCACCCGGGCGGTGTCCTTGATCGACTCCTTGTGGCCGATCTGGGAACCCGAGGGGTCGAGGTACGTGACGCCCATCCCCTGGTCGTACGCGGCGACCTCGAAGGCACAGCGCGTACGGGTCGAGGTCTTCTCGAAGATGAGGCAGAGGTTTCGGCCCCGCAGACCCGGCACCTCCGTGCCCGCTGACTTGGCGCGCTTCAGGTCCTTCGAAAGGTCGAGCAGGAAACGGATCTCTTCGCCCGTGAAGTCCGACATCTCGAGGACGCTGCGATTCTTGAGGTTGACCGACATGGCGGGTTTACGCTTCCGGGTCATCGTCGCCTCCTCAGCGCGCATTATTCACGACTCCCAGGGGGGAGGCGGCACGACGCCGGCGGCCGCGTCCGCTTCCCGCGTGGCGGCGTCGATGGCAGCGCCGATCCGCGCGAGGATCGGGGCGTCGTCGCCTTCGTGGAGGACCGGAAAGGGCTCGCCGTAGGCGACGAAGCAGCGCGAGAACGGCTTCGGGACGAGGCACCGGTCCCACGACTTCATGAACCAGGGCCGCGTGCTCGATCCGGTGACCGGCAGAACCCAGGCGCCGGTGCGCCGCGCGAGCTGGAGGATCCCCGGCTGCACGACGCGGGGAGGCCCCTTGGGTCCGTCGACCGTCAGGGCCGCCGGATGTCCGGCCTGCACGAGCTCGATCATCTCCTGGAGCGCCGTACCGCCCCCCTTCCGCGTCGAGCCCCGCGCCGGGAGGACGCCGTTCGAGGCGAGCCAGCGGGCGATGATCTCGCCGTCCTTCGAGCGGGAGGCCATGGTCACGATCCCCTGATGGCGGTGCGCGAGGATCGGCAGGACCATCCGGCCGTGCCAGAGCGCGTAGGCGAACGGCACGCCGCGCGCGGAGAGCGTCTCTCGCCGCTCGGGGTGGAGCGTCTCGATGCGGATCGAGACGCGGAGGCCGAGAATCCCCGCCCCGACGACGGCGGCCGTGAGACGGGGACCCAGGAGCCCTCCTCAGGGGCGGCGCGCGGCGAAGTGCGCGGCCACCTTCTCGTACACGCGCGGGATGATCCCGGGCACGCTCTTCACGCCCTTCGTGAAGACGGCGATGACGAAGTCGGCCCCGTCGGGCATGGCGACCCGGCCGACGAGATGATGGAAGTCATAGGCGTCGCCGGACTTTGCCCAGACCCGGCTGCCCTCCGGCAGGCCCTCGCCCGCCAGCCGCGCGTCCTCGAGCTCCAGGTCCTCGAGCGGCTTTTCCCCCGTGATGTCGCGCGAGAGAAGCATCATGGCTTCGTCGGTCAGAAGCGGCCCGGCCACTTCGCCCCGCGCGATTTCCTTGAAAATCTTCGCGGACTCGGCGGCGGTCATGCGGTTCCGGTTCTTTCCGCCGTCGCGGAACGCCTGTTCGCGCCCGTAAGCGTCCTCACAGAACGTCTTCTGGTTGGCGTTCAGGCTCGTGTATCCGCGCGCGCGATGGAAGTCGTTGACCGCGTTGCGCCGCGTCTTCCACCTCTCCCATTCTCGCGCGTCGGCGATCTCGGGCCCCGAGGTCGTGCCCGTGATCGAGTCGACGACGAAGCCGGTCGCGTCGTTGGAGGACACGGTGATCATGTCCTTGACGGCGCGGGCGAGCTCCGGGCTGTCCGGGAGCTTGCCGGCCTGCTTCTGCGCCTCGTAGTAGGAGAGGAAGCAGAGCTTCACGACGGAGCAGGGGTAGTAGGACACGTCCCCGCGGTAGGCGCCGGTCGGGAAAGACGGGACCGGGGTCGGCGCGGTCAGGTCGATGATCGCGATCGACAGGCCATCCTCGGAGAGGCCCGCCGCCGCGAACTCGGCCACGGTTTCCGCGGCCACCCGCGCGGCCAGCTCGTCGAGCGCGGGCGAGGGGTCGAGCCTCGAGATCGCGGACGCCTGCCCCCCGGGGAGCGAAGCCGCGAGGAACGCCGGGAGGACGAAGAGCGCGGCGAGATTCAGGATCGGGCTCCGCGGGAGTCCGGAAACGGCAGCGGGGCTTCGGCGGAGGCTTCGGCGAAGGGAAGAGCGGACGGGCGGCGCCGGCGCGCGCGCAGGATCACCAGGATCATCGTCCCGGCCATGCTGAACGGAGCGGCGATCATGAGCAGGATCGACCAGTACATCCCCCGCCAGACCCCGCCTCCAGCCGCGGCCGCGCTCTCCGCGTTCTCCTTGCAGAGAGGGCAGGCGGAGGCGAGCGCGGGCGCCAGCGCCGCTAAGAGCAGCACGAGGGCGATCGCCGCCGAGAACCGCTTCCGTCTGCCGTGCTCAGCCATCGCCGACCAATCTATCCAATCCGGGCGGGCGGGTAAAGCTGGTAGAGCATCAGGTAGATCACGACACCCGTCACCGACACGTAGAGCCAGAGCGGGAAGCTCCAGCGGGCCAGCCGCCGGTGAGCGTCGTCGCGGCGCTTCAGGCCGAGGTACAGCGTCCGCAGGACCATCGGCACGATCGCGACCGCCAGGATCGTGTGCGAGATGAGGATCGTGAAGTAGAGCGTCCGCACCGGACCCTGCCCCGTAAAACGCACCGATCCCACGTGGGCGTGGTAGACGAGATAACAGACGAGGAAGACCGCCGAGGTCGCGGCGGCCGCCAGCATCAGCCTGCGGTGCCGCTCGACCGAGTGGCCCCGGATCGCGCGAAAGGCGAGAACCAGCAGCACGCCGCTCGTCGCGTTCAGCGCCGCGTTCACTACCGGTAGATCCGTGATGGCCAAACTGTCAACTGTCGCCTGTGAGCTGCCGACTCAGATCAGATACACGATCGCGAAGAGCAGGATCCACACCAGGTCGACGAAGTGCCAGTAGAGCCCGAGAGTCTCGATGCCGAGGTGGTGCTGCTGCGTGTACTTGCCGAGGAAGAGCTTGCCCGTGCACCAGGCGATGCACACGACGCCGCAGAACACGTGGAAACCGTGGAAGCCCGTCATCGTGTAGAACGTCGAGCCGAAGAGGGAGACGTGCGGGTTGAAGCCGGAATGGAGGAGGTGCTTGTACTCGTAGACCTGGACCCCGAGGAAGATCGAGCCGCCGGCGAGCGTCAGGCACATGAAGAGCTTGCTCCTGGCGATGTTTCCCCGCTGGATCCACTCGAGCGCTTTCACCATCGTCACCGACGAGCAGATCAGGATGAACGTGTTGCCCGCCGTGAGCCAGATGTTGAGCGTCAGCTTGGGATCCGGCCAGACGGACCCGTACCGCAGGACGATGTAGGAGCCGATCAGCCCCGTGAAAAACATCACCTCGGAGCAGAGGAAGACCCACATCCCCATCTTGTCGTGGGGGATGCCGGTCGAGGTGCGGTCTTCCTCGGCGTGCGGGTCGAAGGTGATGGCGGCTTCGGTCATGCGGTCAACTCCGATGTGTTCTTCGTTACGGCCTCGGGAGCACGAGCTCGGCGATGCCGACCGACACGAGGATTACCCCCAGGATCAGAGTCGAGGCGAAGAGGAGACCGAGGGTCTTGCGCTCGAACTTCAGGTGCATGAAGTACAGCGCCACGAGGACCGCCTTGATGACCGCCGCTGCCACGATGCCGGCGCCCAGCACGAACGCGGTGCGGTGCGGGATGATCGCCCAGGCGACTTCCGCGATCGTCAGGCCCAGAAGCCACCAGAAGATGGCCATGTAGTTGGGGACCGAGTGCTCCTGAGTCTCCATGTCCTCTCCTTACTGGGCCCGCGAGATGATGAACAGGATCGATCCGACGAAGAGAGAAATCCCGATGGCCGCGAGCAGCCACAGCAGTCGCCGGTTCCCGGCGGCCGAAGCGTTCATCGGTCGAACACCATGAGCCCGAGCAGGGCCGGCAGATAGATCACGGAAACGAGGAACAGCCGGCGCGCGGCCGCAATCGAGCGCTTCCAGGCGAAGAGCGCGGCGCACGCGAGGAACACGAACCCCATCGCCAGGGCGCCCCAGAGATAGCCCTGCCCCGCCGCGGCGAGAACCCCCGCCGCCAGCGTCACCGGCAGAAGGGCCGTGGTGTACAGCAGCGCCTGGCGCCCGCTCGAGGAGCCGTCGGGGTCCGTCACCGCGAGCATCGGAAACCCGCCGCGGGCGTAGTCGTCCCGGTAAAGCCAGCCGATCGCGAGAAAGTGCGGGAGCTGCCAGAGGAAGAGGATTGTGAAGAGCCCCCAGCCGGCGGCGCCGAGCTCCCCGCGCGCGGCCGCCCAGCCCATCAGGGGCGGCAGCGCCCCGGGGACCGCGCCGACGACCGTGCACAGCGAGGTGACGCGCTTCAACGGCGTGTAGGCGAGCACGTACGAGGCAAGCGAGGCGGCGCCGAGCGCGACCGTCAGGAGGTTGACGAAGCTCAGGAGCACGAGCCCGGCGGCGCAGAGCGCGAGGCCGAAGGCCAGGGCCTCATCGGGCCGCAGCCGTCCGGCCGGGATGGGGCGCCGGCTGGTGCGGACCATGCGGGCGTCGGCGTCCCGTTCCAGATACTGATTCAGCGTCGAGGCCCCGCCGCACAAGAGGGCCGTTCCCGCGAGAAAGACGAGGAAGCGGAGCGCATCGAAGCTCCCCTCTGCGCCCACCGAATACCCTACGGCGGCCGTCACGAGAACGAGCGCGGTGATCCGCGGCTTCGTCAGCTCCAGGAAGTCGGCGGCCCGGCTGGGCGCGACCGCCAGCGCGGCAGCCGGGACTACTTCCATCCCGCCGCCCTTCCCGCCATGGCCGGACGGATCGGCACGACGTTGTTGCGGCGCCGCTCGACCGCGAGAGACCCGAGGCCGAGGGCCAGCGTCGAGCCGAGCAGAAGCGCGCCCGTGGCGACGTGCGCCGTCGTCACGGCGACGGACTTACGCGTCAGAACCGTCGAGGCCCCGAGCGCGATCTGGACGGCGACGAGAAGCGCGAGCCAGAGCGCGGTTTGGTAGAGGCCGGACCGGTGTGTGCGATAGGCGCGGATGCCGCACCAGACGACGAGCGCGGCGATCGCGAGCGCGCCCACCCGATGCGCGAAGTGGATCGTCACCGGGAAAGATTCGAGCGGCGGCACGACGCGGCCGAGCGCGAGCGGGAAGTCCGGGATCGCCAACCCCGCCTTCGTGTGCCGCATGACCGCGCCGACTAAGAGCTGCACGAAGACCACGGCGGCGGTCGCTCCCGCGACCCGCGCGACGGGGCTCGCGAGAAAGGCCGCCTTCAGATCCCCGGGAGCCGCCTGCCGCCAGCGCGCGGAGGTGACGACCGCGAGGGTGACCGTCAGACAGAAGAACGTCTGCGCGAGGCAGGCGTGGGCCACCGACACGGCGATCGGGAGCAGGAAGAGCACCGTCAGGCCGCCCAGCACGCCCTGCGCCACGACGGCGGCCAGAGCGAGGTACCCCAGCCGCCGCACAGAGCGGCGCTCCTCGCGGCGCGCGAGCCAGATGGCCAGAACGATCGTCAGGAACCCGACGGCCGATGCGATGAGGCGGTGCGTGTGCTCGTACCGGATGCCGCCGACCCACTCCGAAACGGGAAACGTGAACATGCTCCGCCCGTAGGTCGTCGGCCAGTCGGGCACGGAGAGACCCGACTCCGTCGAGGTCACGAGGCCTCCTGCCACGATCAGGAGGAGCGTCGCCGCCGCCGTCAGGACCGCGAAGGCATGCAGGCCGCGCCCGGCCGGAGACCCGGCCCGGGCGCGCGCCTCCCGCTCGCGGCGCCGATCAGCCATGCGCCTTCTCGGGGTGCGCGCCGGAGGGCGGCTCGCTTTGCGGCCAGGAGTCCGAGCCGTGGCCCGGAGCGTTGAACTCGTAGGGTCCGCGGTAGACGGTCGGGACTCGCGCGAAGTTCTCGTGCGGCGGCGGCGAGGACGTCTGCCATTCGAGCGTGTTGGCGTGCCACGGGTTGGGGCCCGCGAGCTTGCCGCGACGCATCGAGAGGAAGAAGTTCGCCACCAGGATCAGCTGGGCCGCGCCGAGGACGAAGAGTGCGATCGTCATCATCTGGTTCATCGGCTGCAGGCCCTTCAGGTGGGTGTACTGCGTGTAGTCGTAGATGCGACGCGGCATCCCGCGCATCCCGAGGAAGTGCATCGGGAAGAACACGAGGTTGAACGTCACGAAGGTCAACGCCCAGTGGATCTTCCCCCAGCGCTCGTTCATCATCCGGCCGAACATCTTCGGGTACCAGAAGTACAGCCCCGCGAAGGCGCCGAAGAGCGAGCCGCCGAAGAGCACGTAGTGGATGTGCCCGACGATGAAGTAGGTGTCGTGGATGAAGATGTCGACGGGTGTCGACGCCATGAAGATGCCCGAGAGTCCGCCGATGACGAACATCGACACGAACGAGATCGCGTTCAGCATCGGCGTCGTGAAGTGGATGCTCCCGCCCCAGAGGGTCCCGAGCCAGTTGAACGTCTTGATGGCCGAGGGCACCGCGATCACCATCGTGGAGATCATGAACGTCGTCCCGAGCATCGGGTTCATGCCGCTCAAGAACATGTGGTGGCCCCAGACGATGAACCCGAGGCCGGCGATTCCCAGCATCGAGTAGGCCATGGCGCGGTATCCGAAGATCGGCTTGCGGGAGAAGACCGGGAGGATCTCCGAGGTGATCCCCATCGCGGGCAGGATCATGATGTAGACCTCGGGGTGCCCGAAGAACCAGAAGAGGTGCTCCCCCCCCCCCCCCTGGCCGCCCCCGGCGTTGGTCAGAGGCACGCCGCTGATCACGAGGCCCGCCGGCAGGAAGAAGGTCGTGCCGAGGGTCCGGTCGAAGAGCAGCATGATCAGCGCGGCCGAGAGCACGGGCAGCACCAGCAAGAGCAGGACCGCCGTGATGAAGAGGGCCCAGACGGTCAGCGGCAGGCGGAAAAACGTCATGCCGGGCGCGCGCATGTTGACGATCGTCGTGATGAAGTTGACCGCCGTCAGGAGCGAGGAGAGGCCGAGGATGAGGAGCGAGATCAGCCAGAGCGTCTGCCCCTTCGGCTGGATCGCCGAGAGCGGCGCATAGGAGGTCCACCCGCCCGCGGCCGCCCCGCCCGTCACGAAGAACGACCAGAGAATGATCACCGCGGCCGGAACGGCGACCCAGAAGGACATCATGTTGAGCTTCGGGAAGGCCATGTCCCGCGCGCCGATCTGGATGGGGACCACGAAGTTGCCAAACGCGCCGATCAGGATCGGCATGATCGCGAAGAAGATCATGATCGTCGCGTGCATCGTGAAGAGGGAGTTGTAGAACTCCGGCAGCATCACGCCGCCGGGCATTCCTTCCGGGGCGAGCTTGCCCATGAACGGCAGAGGCTTTCCCGGCCAGGCGAGCTGCCAGCGGACGAGCGTGGCGAGGAGCCCTCCGACGACCAGCATCGCCAGCGCGTAGAACAGGTACTGCTTGCCGATCATCTTGTGATCGAGCGAGAAGACGTACTTGCGCCAGAACGAGGTCGGGGCCGCGTGCACTCCGGCGTGCGGGGCCTCGCGCGGCAAGGCGACCGTGCTCAAGAGCTCCCTCCCTTTTCAGGCGGCGCGGCGGCCTGCTGCTGCTCGGCTGCCTGGGCGGCAGCCTGCTCCGCCAGCCACTTCTGGAAATCCTCCGGCGTGTCGACGTGGACGAAGCCCTTCATCCGGTAGTGGCCGAGGCCGCACAGCTCCGCGCAGGCGATCTCCCAGTTGCCCACCCGGATCGCCTCGAACCAGATGCGCGTCTTCATCCCGGGCACGGCGTCCTGCTTGACGCGGAACTCCGGCAGGAAGAAGGAGTGAATGACGTCCTTGGACATCAGGGTCGCCACCACGGGCTTGCCGACTGGGAAGTGAAGCTGGTTCAACGTCACGATGTCATCCGGCGTCGCGAACTTACCGTCCGGACCCGGGTAGCGGATGTTCCACGCGAACTGCTCGGCGACGACCTCGATCTGGATGGCGTCCGCCGGCATGCGCTCCTTGATGTCCGCCCAGAGGCGCCGCGAGAGCAGGGCGAGCGTGACGCAGATGAGGGCCGGCACGATCGTCCACACGACTTCGAGACGGTTGTTGCCGTGCGTGTAGCGCACGACCCGGCCCTCGCGATGGCGGTACTTCCAGAGGAAGTAGAGCAGCAGCGCCTCGACGATGACGAAGACGACCCCGGTGATCCACATGATCAGGTGGAACATCGAGTCGATCTGGCCGGCGTAGGTGGAGGCCTGCTCGGGAAGGCGGAGCCAGAACGGGAGCGCCCCGGCGGCGCCGGGCACCGTGGCCGCTCCCACAAAGAAAAGCGCCGTCCGGAGGATCCGGGCGGCGCGAGAGAACCTGACGGTGTCCTTCACGGCGACGTAGAGTACCGGACTATCCCTTGAAGGTGAAGTCGAGCGTCTTGCCCTCGGTGCCCGTGACCGTCACGTTCTGCGTCTGCGGCCCGTACTTCTCGTGCCAGGCCTCGATGACGTAGTTGCCGGGCGGGAGGTTCTTGATCTCGAAGGTTCCCTGGTCGTTGGTGACCGCGAAAAACGGGTGGTTGAAGACGCCCGAGTAGGCGCCCATCCACTTGTGGACGTCGCACTTGAACCGGACGGGGACCTCGACGTTCTCGAACTTCTTGACCGTCTCCATGCCCTTGAACGGCTGCCCGATGTTGAACTCGGCGTTCTTCTTGGGCAGGGCGTGGATGTTGTGGAGGGTCCCGTCGCTGTTCACGATCTTCAGCGGCTGGCCCGCCTGGATGCCGAAGACGTGCGGCCGGTACTCGCAGCCGCGCTGGTCGAGCGTGACGGGCTCGGTCGGCGCCGGATAGCTGCCCGTCGCGCCTTCCTTGACGTAGACGAGCACCCACTGCAGGGTGTTGTTGGCGTTGACGACGACCTCCTGGGCATAGACCGGTTCCTTGTGCTCGGACTTGCAGAAGGCGTCGGCCTCCATCTTGATCGCCGGCATCGCGGGCTTCGCGCCTTCGAAGTTGACCGAGCCTGTGACCGTGGCGCCGGCGGCGGCGGGAGCCACCGCGGCGGGAGCGGCCGCGGGAGCCGCCGCCGGGGCCGCCGCCGTCGCGGGGGCCTCGTCTTCCATCAACGCATCCTCGTCCTTCTGGCCACCGCAGGCCAGGAGCGACAGGGTGGCGGTGGCCGCCAGGAGCAGAAAAAGGCCACGCTTCAACATCAAAAACTCTCCTTCGTGAAATTCTCGGCAGCCGCGCTCCCGGAGCCGGCGCTCTTCCGCGAAGGCGCCGCCGAAAGCGCCACGATCATATCCAAGCCCTTCCGCCGTTTTCAAGCGGCCGGATGGTATCGTCGCGGGACCCCGTGTCGACCACGACGCTTACCGCGGAGAAGCTCGACAAATCCTTCTCGGGACCGCCGCTGTTCTCGGGGCTCGATCTGCGCGCCGAGACGGGTCTGGTCGCCGTGTCCGGGAAGAACGGCAGCGGCAAGACGACCTTTCTCAAGATCCTCGCCGGCCTGATGCGTCCGACCGCTGGCCGCGTCCTCGTCGAGCGGGACGGCCGGCCGCTGCCGGAGCCCGAGCGCCGCCTTGCCCTGGGCTGGGCGGGCCCCGACCTCGCCCTCTACGGGGAGCTGACGGCCGAGGAGAACCTGCTGTTCTTTCGCCGGGCGGCCGGACGCCAGACCTCGCTCGAGGACATCCGCCGCCGGCTCTCGCAGGCGGGCCTCTCCGAGGCCTCGGGGCGGCGAGTGGAGCAATACTCCACCGGCATGACGCAGCGTCTTCGGATCGCCTTCGCCACGCTCTTCGACCCGCCGCTGCTCCTCCTCGACGAACCCACCGCGGGCCTGGACGCCGAGGGACGCGCGATGGCGCTCGGGGTCATCGACCACGCCCGCCGCCACGGCGCCGTGGTCGTCGCGTCCAACGACGAGAGGGACTTCGTCGCGCCGGAGCAGCGAGTCGAGCTCGGCGGAGGCGGCAGCCGTGAACCATGAGCCGAAATTCCCCG
Organism: Thermoanaerobaculia bacterium; assembly: GCA_040879385.1. Lineage (GTDB taxonomy): Bacteria > Acidobacteriota > Thermoanaerobaculia > UBA5066 > Gp7-AA6 > DAHUXD01. Next base: position 12,306 of record JBBDKM010000029.1, read on the forward strand.
GCATGAGGAGCGTCGAGGATGAGAAGTCGGTTGACGGCTTACGGTTGACGGCTCACGGCCCGGGCTCGATCGCGCGCGTCTGGGCGATTTGCGCCAAGGACGCCACGCAGGAGCTGCGGCGGCGGATCGCCATCGTGGCCGTCTTCTTCTTCGCGGCCACGGCGCTCGCGCTCGTCTCCTTCGCGATCGGGCCCTTCGGCCTGCCCGAAGAGGACCGGCCGCCTCTCCAGGCGGCGCTCCTCTGGATCATCCTCTTTTTCGCCGCCGCGACGGGCCTGCCGCGCGCCTTCGCCCACGAAGAGGAAACCGGGACCGCCTTCGCGCTGCGCAAGACGCTGCCCGCGACCCTCGTGCTCGCGGGCAAGACTCTCTTCAACTGGCTCCTCTTCCTGGCGATCGCCGCCGTCACGATCCCCGGCTTCCTCGTCCTGCTCGACTGGAGGGTCGGCTCCCCCGCCGCGATCGCGGTCACGGTGCTCGCCGGCGGGTACGGGCTGGCGGTCGTCTCGACGTTCCTCTCGGCGCTCTCGGCGCGCTCCGGGCAGCGCAGCGTGCTCTTCGTCCTGATCGCCTTTCCGCTTCTCGTACCGCTCCTCCTGACCGCGATCGCGGCCACCCTGGAAGCCACGCGCGGCGATTTTCCGTGGATGCCGCTGCGGGTGCTGATCGCCTACGATGGGGCCGCGACGGGGGCCGCGTACATGCTGGCGGGGGCGGCGTGGGAGGATTAGCTGTCAGCGGTCAGCGGTCAGCTGAGAGAGCCGAGGCAATGAAGTTCCTCAAACTCCTTCTCCTCCCGTATCTTTCCGCGGTCATCGCGGCCGCGTTCCTCTGGCCGGAGCCGGCGGAGGGGTTTCTCGGGGAGTCGTCGCGGATCGTGTTTTTCCACGTCCCGTGCGCCTGGACCTCGACGCTCGCCTTCCTGGTGGCGGCCGCCTACTCGCTGGCGTATCTCCGGCGGCGCAACCCCTGGCACGACGACATCGCGGCGGCGGCGGTCCGCATCGGCCTTCTCTTCGGCGTCCTGACGCTCGTCACGGGCTCGCTCTTCGCCCACATCATGTGGGGGTCCTGGTGGAACTGGGACCCGCGGGAGTCCTCCTACCTGCTGCTCGTCTTCCTCTACGGCGCCTACGTGTTCCTCCGCGCTTCGATCGAGGATCCCGAACGGCGGGCGCGGATCGCGGCCGCCTACGCGCTGTTCGCGGCGGTGCTGATGCCGTTTCTCGTCTTCGTGGCTCCCCGGATCACGGCCTCGCTCCACCCCCAGACCGTCATCAATCCGCAGGGCAGGATCCTGATGGACGCGCCCACCAAGACCGTGTTTTTCGGCGCCCTCTTCGGGTTCTCGGGGCTCTTTCTGTGGCTGCTGTCCCTCGAGGCGCGCCTGGAGCGCCTCTCCCGCGCCCGTCGAAATGCGCGGCCCGCCTGATATGTTACGAAACGCAGTTCCCGGCCTGTCCTCGACGACAGTTGCTCCGGGACCCGGGAAAGGAGAGACTGACTCCGTGAGCAGCCTGGGCTATCTCGCCGCCGTCAACGTGGTCATCTGGGTCGGCCTTTTTCTGTACCTCTGGCTTCTCGACCGCCGGATCTCGGCCGCGGAACGCGGGCAATGAAACGGGGCTACTGGATCGCCGCGGCGCTGACGCTCGCCTTCGTCGGCTTCGGCCTGACCGCCTTCCAGAAGACCCTGACGCCCTATCTCACCTTCGACGAAGCGAGGAAGGCCCGCGGGATCGTCCAGGTCATGGGCGCCCTCGACAAGACGAGCGACCGGTATGACACCGGGAAGGAAGAGCTCGCCTTCGAGCTCCTGGACCAGGGCGGGGGCCGCATGCCCGTCGTCTACCGCGGCATCCGGCCCGGGAACTTCAAGGACGCCATCTCGATCGTCGCGATCGGGCGGTTCCGGGACGGCCGGATCGAGGCCGAGAAGCTCCTCGTCAAGTGCCCCTCCAAGTACCAGGGCGCCGAGGTCGAAAAGGCCTACGAGTCCAGGGTCCCCTCCAGGGTGTCCTGATGTACTTCTGGCCCGGCGTGGCGGCGATCTGGGGAGCGCTCCTGGCGGGGCTCGCCTCGGCCGCGACGTACCTGGCGGTCGACCGGGGGCGCCGGGATCTGCTGCCCCTGGCGCGGACGACCTACACGGCGTTTGCGGCCTGCGTGGTCGCCGCGTCCGCCATCCTGATGACGCTGCTCCTTCAGCACCGGTTCGACGTCTCCTACGTCAACTCGTACTCCAGCGCGGACCTGCCGTTGCACTTCCTGATCTCGACCTTCTGGGCCGGCCAGGAGGGATCGTTTCTCCTCTGGTGCTTCTTCGGCTCGCTCATCGGCCTTTTGGTCTTCCGGAGCGCCAAGGAGCAGGAAGCGCCCGTGATGATCGTGTATCTCTCGACCTTCCTCGGCATCATCGCGATCCTCTGCAAGCAGAGCCCCTTCAAGTACCTCCCGCCGCCGGCGCCGGCCGACGGCGTGGGCTTGAATCCTCTGCTCCAGGATCCGTGGATGGTGATCCACCCGCCGGTCATGTTCATCGGGTTTGCGTCGCTGTCGGTCCCGTTCGCCTTCGCGATCGCGGCGCTGTGGAAGAAGCGCTGGGACGGCTGGATCGCGCGGTGCATTCCGTGGGCGCTGCTGACGTTCCTCACGCTCGGGACCGCGATCCTGATGGGCGGCTACTGGGCCTACAAGACCCTCGGGTGGGGCGGCTACTGGGGGTGGGACCCCGTGGAGAACACGAGCCTGGTGCCGTGGATCTTCACGGTCGCGCTCGTGCACGGGATGTTCCTCCAGCGCGCGAGGAAGCGGCACCGCAAGATCAACCTGATCCTCGCCTGTACGGCGTACGCGTCGATCCTCTACGGGACGTTCCTCACGCGCTCCGGCGTGCTCGCGGACTTCTCGGTCCACTCCTTCATCGACCTCGGCATCACGGGCTGGCTGGTCGCCATCCTGGGGACGTTTCTCGCGCTCTCGATCGCTCTGCTCGCGTGGCGCTGGCGGGAGATCCCGCGCCCCGAGAAGGAGGAACCGCCGGTCCTCTCCCGGGGCGTGCTCTTCATCCTCGGCATCGCCGTCTTCTGCGCGCTCGCCTGCGTCATCCTGCTCGGCACCTCGGCTCCCCTGCTGACGCGCCTGTCCGGCACACCCTCCCAGGTGCAGATCGCCTTCTACGAGAAGACGACGCCGCCTGCGGCGTTGCTGCTGCTCCTGCTCGCGGGTCTCGTGCCGTTCGTGTCCTGGAAGGGCGAGAAGCCCGGAGAGCTCCTCCGGAGCTCGCGGCGCTCGCTCGCCGTGGCCGCCGTCCTGACCCTGGCGGCCGTCGCCCTCGGCGCCCGTCGGCCCGACACGCTCGTCCTCCTCTTCGCCGCGTTCTTCGCGGCGGACATGAATCTCCGCGCCGTGATCCGCAAGGGCAAGAGCGGCACGTTCGGCGGCGCCGGAGGCTACCTGGCGCACGTCGGCGTGGGGATCATGCTCGCCGGGATCGTCGTCTCGGGCGCCTACGCCCGATCGCAGCGCCTGACGCTGCCGATCGGCGTGCCGAAGAAGACAGGCGACGCGACGCTCACGTTCCTCCGCGTGGTTCCGGGAACCGCGGCGCGCAAGCAGGCCATGGAGGTCCGGGTCGACACGGCGGCCGGCAAGACGTTCTACACGTACCCGAAGATGTACGTGAACAGTCGGACCGGGCAGCTCATGGCGAACCCCTCGATCCGAAGCTCCGCGGTCGTGGACTTCTACATCGCCCCGCAGCAGTACGACCCGGGACAGCCGGAGATGGTCGGCCGCGACCTGCGCCTGACGAAAGGGACGACGACGGACATCGAGGGCGCGGGGTTCACGTTCCGGGACTTCAACGCCGACCGCTCCGCCATGCTGCGCGGCGAGAAGACGATGCTCGTCCTGACCGACCTCACGATCACGCCGCCCGACGGCTCGAAGCACGACGTCACGGTCCGCTACGTCTTCGACATGGACGGGCGCGAGGCGGAGGCCGAGGAGGTCGATATCCCGGGCTTCCCCGGCGGAAAGATGAAAGTCGTCGCGGTCTCGCCCAACGACGGCGCCGTGGTGCTGCGCCTGCGGGGAATCTCGAAGAATCCCGCCGACGAGCTCCAGGCGGCGACTGTCGAGTCGCTCTCGATCGACGTGACGCGCAAGCCTCTGATCGGCCTCGTCTGGGGCGGTTTCTACGTCATGATGGCGGGAGGCCTCCTGGCCTTCCTGAAGCGCGCCCGCGAGGCCCGCAAGGCGGTCGTCGAGGCCCCGGTGGCCAGGGAGGACCGCGCCGAATCGCCCGTCGCGTCGACCGGCCCGGCCTTGCCGGCGCACACGAAGTCGGGGATCGAGGGCCGCTAGCCCGAGTCTCGGGTCGCGCGCCGGGTCGGCACTTCGATCTCCAGCTCGAGGCCGTCGTGGGCCGCGGCGACCCGGCAGCCGGGCGGGTTGGCGGCCGCGAGCTCGGCGAGCGCCCGGTCCAGCGCCTCCGTGCCCATCTCGATCGGGCCCTTGCCGAAGTGCGAGAAGATCGCGCGAGGCACCCCGTGGCGCGCGAGCCAGCCGAGCTGTGCCCGCACGGTCGTGTGGCCGAGGAGCGCCCCGGTCGGGTGGCGCCGCACGAGCGAGGCCGTCAGCGTCGAGCCGTCGCCGATGTACAGGTCGGCGCCCGCCAGCGCGGAGGCGGGCTCTTCGAAGGCCACGATGTCGCCGGAGTAAATGAGCGTGAAGCCGTTGACCACGATCCGCGCCCCGACGCACGGGCACCGGACGGAGTGAATCGCCGGATAGGGCGTCAGCCGGAAGGGGCCGATCGAGACGGGTTCCTCGGCGGCGAGCACGACCCGGTTCAGGAGCGGAAGCTCCTTCAGGAGCTCGTGCGTGATCGCCGAGGCGTGCACCGGGACGTCGGTCCCCTCCCAGAGCCCCCAGCCGTGGTCCGGGTGCGCGTGCGAGACGAAGACGGCGTCGGGGCGGATCTTGCGGAGCATCCCCTTGCGGTTCTCGCCGAAGTCGCAGAGGAGGCGAAAGCCCTCCGTCTCGATCACGAAGGCCGAATGGCCCGCGTGCGCGCGCGAGGACTCGTCGACGTAGCCCTTCGTTCCGTAGAAGTGCAGCCGCACCCGGCGAGTTTACGGTGAAGGCGAGCTCGCGAGCCCCGCCGCGGCGAGCTCCCGGCTCCCGACTCTCGTCAAATCTCCCTCAACGCGGTCGTGATTTTCAGCCGCGCCGCGCGGAAGGCGGGGAACAATCCGCCGACCACGCCCATGGCGAGGGCGAAGGCCAGGCCGCCGGCGATCAACTGCGGGGTCATCCGAAAGTTGAACAGCACCTCGGAGAACGTCCGGAAGTTCATCGTGCCCGTGGGCTTCGTGAGAAACAGGTTGAACGCGAGGAAGGTGAACACCACGCCCAGAAGCCCGCCGGCCAGGCACAGCATCAGGGCCTCGAGCACGAACGAGAGGAGGATCGAGCGCCGCGAGAAGCCGATCGCCCTCAGCGTTCCGATCTCGCGGGTGCGGGCCGAGACTTGCGCGTACATCGTGTTCATGGCGCCGAAGGCGGCGCCGATCGCCGTGAAGATGCCGACGATGAAGGCGAGGGCCTTGATCGGATCGCCCGTGATCATCTGCTCGTCGTAGTACTTGCGCTCGGTCTTTCCCTCGAGCTTGAGACGCTGATCGCCCTTGACGGTCTCGATGTACCGGCTGGCCGCGTCGGCGTCGGGCATTCGCACGAACACCGAGGAGTAGATCTGGCGCTTGGTCTGCTGCTGCAGATCCGTGACGTCCGTCCAGATCTCGGACTCGTAGGCGCTGCCGGCCGCGTCGAACAGGCCGACGACGATCCACCGGAAGCTGCCGGACTTGATCGTGTCCCCCAACTTCATGCCGGCGAACCGCTTCGAGAGGTTCTTCGAGACGATCGCCTCGTTGCTGCCGGGGTGGAACATGCGGCCGTCCACGATCTTGACCGTGGGGCGCATCTCCAGCCCGATCGGCGCCATGCCTCGGATCTGCACGTTCGAGCTCGATTTGCCGTCCGCTCGCGGGACGTTGATGAGCGTCAGCAGCTCCGGCGAGACGAGCGGCTGCCCGGACGAGCTGCGCTCGATGCCGGCGATCGACTGGATCTGGTCGGCCTGGTCCCGCGTGATGACGCTCTGCATCTCCGCCTGAGACCCGACGCGCATCGTCAGGACGTTCCGGTTCGAGGCCGTCACCGACAGCGTGCGCGTGACGCCTTGCACGAGCGCCAGGACGCAGAGGAAGACCGCCACCACGAGGCCGATGACGAAAGCCGTCATCCCGGTCGACATCTTTCGCGCGACCAGGTTTCGCAGGTTGTACTTGAGCGGGATCGCCATCTCACACCACCTGTCTCAGGCCGTCCACGATGCGCAGGCGCGAGGACCGGATCGCGGGGACGAAGCCCGCGAGAATCCCGACGCCCACGGAGACCCCGAAGGCCAGCGCGAGCGTCTCCGGGGTGACCCGGAAGTTCGTGAGCCAGATCGAGATCGACGTCTTGTTCCCGACCGCCAGGAGCATCGGAACCAGCACGAACTTCGCGATCAGCACCCCGAGAAGGCCGCCGAGCAGCGACATGAGCACGGCCTCCGAGAGAATGAACCCCAGGATGTGGCCGCCGCCGAAGCCCAGGGTCCGCATGACCGCGATCTCGGTGACGCGCTCGCGCGCGGACATCGCCACGGTGTTCGCGACGATCAGCGTCACGGCGAAGACGATGATGAGGGAGATCCCGTTGATCAGGAACTTCACGTTGCCCATCATCTCCATGAACTGGAGCTGGAACTGCTTCTCGGTCAGCGTCTTCGTCGGCGCGTCGCTGTTTTCGAACATGCGGTCGATCGTGGCGGCCACGCGCGGCACGTTCTCGCCGCTGTCCACCTTGAGGTAGTAGATGCCCGTCACCTTGTTCGCGCCGAACCACTGCGCCTGGTTCAGGTACTCGTTGTGGAAGAAGACGTTCGACTCGTCGCCGGCGTTGTAGGAGCCGATGTAGACCAGGTCGAGGTTGACGGGGATGTAGGTCCCACGGAGGATGATGTGATCGCCCTTCTTCCACTTGAATCGCTCGGCGATCTTCTGCCCCGCGACGAAGCCGTTGCGCGTCTTCTTCCACTCGGCGTTGACGGCCGGATCGATCTTCGCGTCGTCGAAGATCCTGTCGAAGTAGATCTCGGGGTCGGCCGAGAGCTGGCCGATCCAGTTCTCCGGCTTGTCGTCCTTGTAGACGCCTCCGAACCACGTCTCGGGCGACACGGCGACCACGCCGGGGATCTGCTGGATGCGCTGGAGCTGCGAGAGGGGCAGGAAATTGGCCAGACCGGTGGCGTGCTGGACGACGAGCCGGTTCGCCCCCCTCCCGCCCGACGGATCCGCCTCCATGGCCTGCAGGAGCGACGCCAGGATCACGATCAGGACGAGGACGAGCACGATCGAGCTCGTCGTCAGGAACATGCGCGTCTTCTTGCGGAAGACGTTCTTCCAGATCAAGCGGAAGTACTTCATGCCGGATCTACTCCCGCTCCAAGCAGCTTCGGGAAGGAGCCGGTGCGCTCGTCGCCGTGCAGGACGCCCTTGTCGAGGTGGACCATCCGGTGGGCGCGGGCGGCCGCCCTGGGGTCGTGCGTCACTATGACGATCGTCTTGCCGAACTCCTCGTTCAACCTCCGCAGCAGCTCCAGGATCTCGTCTCCGGATTTCGCGTCCAGGTCTCCCGTGGGCTCGTCGGCCACCAGGATCTTCGGATCCGACACGATCGCGCGCGCGATCGCGACCCGCTGCTCCTGACCGCCGGAAAGCTGCCGCGGGTAGTGGTCCATCCGGTCCGCCAGGCCCACGATGGACAGCGCCGCCTCGACGTGCTTCTTGCGCTCGCGCTTCTTGAGCCGCGTCAGCAGGAGGGGCAATTCGACGTTCTCGAAGGCCGTGAGGACGGGCAGCAGATTGTAGAGCTGGAAGATGAAGCCGATGGTGTGCGACCGCCACGCGGCCAGCTCCGTCTGCCCCATCGTCGCGATGTCGCGGCCTCCCACCACGATCCGGCCGCGCGTGGGCAGGTCGATCCCGGCGATCAGGTTCAGGAGCGTCGTCTTGCCCGAGCCGGAAGGGCCCATCAGGGCGACGTACTCGCCTTCGGGGATGTGGAGATTGATTCCCATGAGTACGGGAATCTCGATCTGGTCCCGGTGGTAGACCTTCTCCACGTTTTCGATCCGAATCAGGGGCTCGGCTATGCTCACTTCTCCTGTCCTTCCACGCGCACCTTGTCACCGTCCTTCAGATGGAGCCCGCCCGCGAGCGAGATCAACCGCTCCCCGCCCTGCAGGCCCTGCGCCACCTCGACCTGGCCCTGAACGTCGCCGCCCGCGGTCACCGGCGTGAAGACCGCTCTTCCCTCGACGACGCGGAAAACGCCTGCCTTGCCCTCGAGCGACGTCAGGGCGGCCTTCGGGATCAGCACGCGCGAGCGCGCTTCCTTGCCCTGCGTCGGTTCCGAAGTGAACGCCACGCGCGCCGAGAGGTCCGGCAGCACGCGGTCGTCCGAGTCGAGAAAGGCCACCTTGACCCGCACCGTCGCCTTCTGGCGGTCGGCCGCCGGCACGATCTGCCGAAGCGTCCCGTGGAAGATCTTGTCGGGAATCGCGTCGAGCGTGATCTCGGCCGGCTGGTTCCTGGCGAGCTTCGAGAGGTTGGCCTCGTTGACGTCCGCGCCGACGTAGAGCGAAGAGAACTCCACGATCGTGGCGATGGCGCCGCCCGAGCCGCCGCCCGACGGAGAGGATCCGAAGGGCGACACCGCCTCGCCGACGAAGGCCCGCTTGGCCGTGATGACGCCGGTGAAGGGCGCCCGGATGATCGTGTAGTCGAGCAACGCCTCGATGTACCGCACGCGCGCGCGCATGGCTGCCTCGTTCGCGACAGCCACGTCGAGGGCCGACCGGGTCGTCAGGCCCTGGTCGTAGAGGGTCTTCTGCCGCTCGAGCTCCGCCTCGGCGTTGACCCAATTCGCCTTCGCCTCCGCCATCTGCGCGTCGAGGTCCGTAGAATCGAGCCGCGCGATCACGTCGCCCTTCTTCACCCGCGTCCCTTCGGTGACGTTTAAGTCCGTGATGCGGGACGTGATCTTGGGCGAGAGGTCGGCCTTCCGCTCGGCTTCGACGTACCCGGTTGCCGACAGAAGCGTCGTCGCCTGGCCCTCGGTCACGACGGAAGCCGTCACGATCTCGACGGTCTTCGGCCGCAAGCCCCGGCCCGTGAGCAGGTAGGCGGCCAACCCCGCCGCCGTCACCAGGACCGCTCCCAGCAGGAGCCATCCCCGCGTCCCTCGCTGGTTCTCGGGCTC
>JBBDKM010000029.1:21783-93710 GCA_040879385.1 Thermoanaerobaculia bacterium
CGCGCGTCAGATGTGAATCGCGTGCCCCTGGACGGCCTCCGCGGCTTCGTGGATCGCCTCGGAGAGCGTGGGGTGGGCGTGGATTGTGCGGACGAGCTCCTCGGAGGTCGCTTCGAGCTTCAGGGCGGCGCCCGCCTCGGCGATCAGCTCGGTGGCCGCCGGCCCCACGATGTGGACGCCCAGGACCTCGTCGTACTTCTTCTCGGCGACGATCTTCACGAAGCCCGCGGCCTGATTCAGGATCCGCGCCTTGCCGATGGCCGAGAACGGGAACCTGCCGACGACCACGTCGTAGCCCCGCTCGCGCGCCTTGCCTTCGGTCAGCCCGATGGAGCCGACCTCCGGTGAGCAGTACGTGCAGCCCGGGATCTGGTCGTAGTTGATCGGCCGCGTCTCCTTGCCGGCCATGTGCTCGACGGCGACCACGCCCTCGGCCGACGCGAGATGCGCCAGCGCCTGCGTCGGGATCACGTCGCCGATCGCGTACACGCCGGGAACGTTGGTCCGCATGAAGGCGTCCACCTTGAGATAGCCCTTCTCCGTTGCGATGCCCATCGCCTCGAGCCCGATCCCGTCCGACAGGGGCCGGCGGCCGACGGCCATGAGCACCTTCTCCGCGCGGAAGGTCTCGGTCCTGTCGTTCGACGACCGCGCGAGCAGCTCGACTCCCCCCACACCCTTCGTGATGCGCTCGACCCGGGTGTCCGGGTAGATCGCGATGCCCTGGCGCTTGAAGGAGGCGGCGAGCTCGCGGGAGATCTCCTCGTCCTCGACCGGGACGATCCGGGGAAGGACCTCGATGATCGTCACCTTGGAGCCGAACCGCGCGTACATGGACGCGAACTCGACGCCAACGGCGCCCGAGCCGATGACGAGAAGCGACTTCGGGATCTCCGTCAGCTCGAGCATCGAGGTCGAGGACAGGATCGTCTTGTCGTCGATGTCCATCCCGGGCAGCGAGCGGGGCATGGAGCCCGTGGCGAGGATGACGTTCTTGGCGCTGTAGACTGTCTCCGCGCCGTCTGACCCGGCGACGGAGATGCGGTTGGCGCCCGCGAGACGGCCAAACCCGTTCACGACGTCGACGCGGTTCTTCTTCATCAAGTACGTGATGCCGTTGGTGGACTGCCGGACGATCTTTTCTTTGTGCTTCATCGCGGCCGGCATGTCGAGGCGGACCTCGCGCGAGGTCACGCCGATTTCGGCGCCGTGCCGCGCCTCCTCGAGCAAGTCGGCCGTGTGGAGGAGGGCCTTCGTGGGGATACAGCCCCAGAGCGTGCAGACTCCGCCCAGGCGCGATTCCTTCTCGACAATGAGGACCGACAGGCCGAGCTGCGAGGCCCGGATCGCCGCGACGTAACCGCCGGGACCGGAGCCGATGATGCCGAGATCGTAGGTCTTGCCGTTGCTCATGGACACTTTCCTGGAGCGGCGGAGAATATCAAAATCACGAGTCCGCACCCTCCCCCGGCTTCGTCGGCTCCATCCGCAGCGCCTCGTTGAACCGGTTGAAATAGTTGAAGAGGCCGACGACGGCCGCGATCTCGACGATCTCTCCCTCGTCGAAGTGGCGGCGGAGCTCCGCGAAGACCGCGTCGGAGACTCGGGTCGGCTCCCGCGTCATCTGCAGGCCGAAGCGCAGAGCCGCCTTCTCCTTGTCGGTGAACGGCCCCCGTTCGAAGTCCTGCAGCCGCGCGATCTGCTCGGGCGAAGAGCCCGTCTTCCGGGCGAGGATGGTGTGCGAAGCCGAGCAATACCGGGACTCGTTGCACTGAGAGGTCTGGAGCGCGAGCATCTCCTTGAGCTTCAGCGGCACCGTCCCTGAGCCGAGGACGGCGGCGAAGTGGGCGTCCATCGTCGACAGCAGCCACGGCCGGTGCGCGAAGGCGCGATACATGTTGGGGATGTTGCCGCGCTCGGCGATCTTGCGCTCGAAGGCCTCGCGGACCGGGCCGGCTGCGGCGGCCCGACCGATCAGGGGAATTCTCGACATGGCGCCCTCCGGAACGGGGATCCTATAATCCTCCGCCATGCGCCGCCTGGTGCTCCTCGGAACGCTCCTCTGCCTCGCCTGCGGCGGCGAAAAGGCGCCGGACGCCCAGGGCATCAAGATCGGCTTCTACGGAGCGCTCACGGGCCCGACGGCCACCTTCGCGCTTTCGGGAAAAAACGGCACCCAGCTGGCGGTCGAGCAGATCAACGCCTCCGGCGGAGTCCTCGGCAAACCCCTGGTTCTTCTCGCCGAGGACGACCGGGGCGAGGCCTCCGAGGCCGCGTCGGCCGTCTCCAAGCTCATCACGCGCGACCACGTCGTCGGGCTCATCGGGGAGCAGGCCTCCTCCCGCACGCTCGCCGCCGCGCCGATCGCCCAGAGCTACGGGATCCCGATGATCAGCCCCACCTCCACCAACGTGGAGGTCACGAAGAAGGGCGACTACATCTTCCGCGCCTGCTTCATCGACCCCTACCAGGGCCGTGCGCTCGCCGCGTTCGCCCGCGACAACCGGAAGGCGGCGACCGCCGCGATTCTCGTCGATGTCCGCAGCGACTACAGCGTGGGCCTGGCGGAGGCCTTCCGCAAGGAGTTCGAGTCCCGGGGCGGACGGATTCTCGAGGAGCTCAAGTACTCCGAGGGCGACAGCGACTTCTCGGCCCAGCTGACGGCGATCCGGCCCCTGAAGCCCGACGTGATCGTCGTTCCGGGCTACTACACCGACGCCGGGCTGATCGCGCGCCAGGCGAAGTCGCTGGGCGTCACGGCGACGCTCCTCGGGGCCGACGGTTGGGACTCCCCCAAGCTCGTCGAGATCGGCGGCGAGGCCGTGGAGGGGGCGTACTTTTCCAATCACTACTCCGTCGACGATCCCGCGCCCGCCGTCCGGGCGTTCGTCGAGGCCTACGAGGCCCGCTACGGCGCGGAGCCGGACTCGATCGCCGCGAGCTCCTACGACGCGACGCGCCTGCTGGCCGACGCGATCACGCGCGCGGGCTCGACCGAGGGCAGGCGGATTCGCGACGCGCTCGCGTCGACCCGGGACTTCGCCGGCGTGACGGGCGCGATCACGATGGACGCGGACCGCAATCCCATCAAGCCGGCGGTCGTGCTGAAAGTCGAGGGCGGACGCTTCCGCTTCGCGGCAAAGATCGCGCCGGGTGACGGCCGTTAGCCGCTAGCAGTTAGCCCGGTTTACGGCTTGGGAGCGTCGGCCGCCTCGATCACGAACTCGTCGAACCGCGCGTTTCCCGGCCCGGCAGTGGCAAGCCCCGTCCTCCCGGCGGCGGGCCTCGGGTCCGCGGCTTCGAAAAGCTTCTGATCGTTGAGGAGCACCGCGACCTTCGGCCCCGACGCCGTCACACCGAGCTTCTCCCAGCCCCGCTCGAACGGTGAGCGCCCGCGGCCGAGCTCCGAGGGCTTGCCGTCGCGGTAGCTCCACAGAACGGCTTCGCCGGTTCCCGTGTCGGCGAGGACCACGAGGAAGTTCTTCTCGTCGACCGTCCGGAGCAGCAGGCCGGCGCGGCCGGGGCCGCGCTTCACGAACGTCGAGACGGCCCCGTCCTGGAAGACCTGGTTGCGGCGCAGCGCGGCGGCGATCGAGTCCGTGGGTCGCGCGGCCTCGGTCTGGGAAACGCAGTTGGGCGCGGAGGGCGGATTGAGGTCCGAGAGGATGAGCCAGCGCGCGGCGCCGGGAGCCCCGAGGACCGCAAAATCGAAGAAGCCGGGCGGCCGCATGATGCCGTCGGCGTCGAAGTGATTGCGAAGCGTCTCGGCCGGCAGTGCCGTCGTCGCCAGAGCCGCCAGGAGCAGGGAGGCCGCGACCGGGGCTGTCTTCGTTTTCATCAAGGCCAAAAACGCCCGGAATGCCCTAAAATTCCCTTCATGGAACCAAACTCCCCTAACACGGCACGCACATACCGGATGGATCGTGAGGGCTACGCCTTCGTGCTCGGCCGGGCCGAGGTCGAAAAGCTCAAGGCGATGCCCGACTTCGAGGGCCGCGAGGAGCCGGCGATCGCCGAAGACTTCCTCCGGTTCAGAGCCGAAGGCTGGGCCGACGTCCTCTCCTCGGCCGGCGCCGAGCCGGGTGAAATCGCGGTATCGATCGATCCGCATCAAAAGAAGGCGCACCTGACGCGCGCGCACAGGATCGTCATCACCGCAGACATCTAGAAGCCGGCTAGAAGCTCAGGATCCCCCGGATGCTGTTCTCCAGCGCCAGGAAGGCCTGGCGCGAGTAGGGATCCACCACGACACGAATCTCGTTCCCGGCCGGCACGTCGTCGATGAGCGAGGCGGCGAGCCGGTCGGCCTGTCCGTCGAAGAACGCTTCCCCGATCTCTTCGTCGGACTTGCCGCGCGACCCCGCCAGCTCCCGCAGCCGCGCCAGGTCCGGAGGGTCCAGGCGCAGGCGGTATCCGCGGCACTCGCGGAAGAGCGGTTCGCGGCGGTAGGTCAGATCGGGCCGGGCGCGCAAGGCCGCCGGCGGCGCAGCGACGTTCCCGGTGACGGCCTCGGCGACCGGAGGGGCCGGCGGCGCCGCCGGCTCGTCCTCGTCGCCCGAGCTCGAGGGAGGAAGCGGCTCGTCGATGTCACTCACCGCTCAGCGCCCCGCCAGCACGTTCTTCGAGATCACGATCCGCTGGATCTCACTGGTGCCTTCATAGATCGTCGTCACGCGCGCGTCCCGATAGTACCGCTCGACCGGATACTCCTTCGAGTAGCCGTAACCGCCGAAGATCTGGACCGCCCGCGCCGCGATGGCGTTGCAGGCTTCGGTGGCGTAGACCTTCGCCATGGACGACTCCTTGGAATAGCGGACGCCCGGCGTTTCCGAGCGGACGGCCGCCCGGTAGGTGAGCACCCGGGCCGCTTCGAGCTGCAGCCGCATGTCGGCGATCTGGAAGGCGATCGCCTCGTGCTCGGCGAGCTTGCGGCCGAAGGTCTCGCGCGTCTTCGCGTATTCGACGGAGGCCTCGTAGGCCGCCTGGCCGATGCCGATGCCCTGCGCGGCGATACCGATGCGCGAGTGGTCGAGCGTCGTCATCGCGATGGTGAAGCCCTCTCCCTCCGCCCCGAGGCGGCGGCTGGCGGGAATCCGCAGGTCCTCCAGGAAGATCGCCGCCGTCTTCGACGAGCGCAGGCCCATCTTGTCTTCCGGCGCGCCGACGCGCAGTCCTCGGTCCTCGGCCGAAACGAGAAAGGCCGTGATGCCGCGCGTGCCCGCGGACGGGTCGGTCATCGCCATCACCACGTACCACTGCGCCTCGCCCGCGTTGGTGATCCATGCCTTTGCGCCGTTCAAGACGTACGCCTCGCCGTCGCGGACGGCGCGGGTCTTCTGGTTGGCCGCGTCCGAGCCCGACTGGGGCTCCGACAGCGCGTACGCGCCGAGCGCCCTGCCGGAAGCCAGCGCGGAGAGGATCGTCGTCTTTTGCTCCTCCGTGCCGAACTTCCAGATCGGATAGCAGGCGACCGAGTTGTTCACGGACACGATCACGGCCGTGGACGCGCACACGCGCGCGAGCTCCTCGACGACGAGCACGTACGAGAGCGCGTCGGCGCCCGCGCCGCCCCAGATCTCGGGAACCATCATTCCCATCAGGCCCATCCGGGCGAGCTCGCCGAGGATCTCCCGCGGAAAGTGGCCTTCTCTCTCCCACTGCGCCACGCGAGGCCCGATCTCGGCCTCGGCAAACTCGCGCACCGCGTCGCGAATGCCTTTCTGGTCCTCCGAGAGCTCGAAGTTCATGCGCCCGGTACCGCCGGCGGCGCGCTACCCGGGCCGGGCGCGGCGCCGCCCCCGCCAGTGCCCCGGCCTCCCCGGCGGCGGCGGCGAAAACGGCGGCGGCGCTTGCCGCCAGGGGCCCCGGCTCCGTCCTCGGGGGATGCCTGCGCGGCCGGCGACGAGGGACGCGGGGGCCCGGGGCCGCGCTGCGGGGAGGGCGGACGCTGCGGTCCGGAGGGACGCGGAGCAGAGGTGCCGCGAGGCGCGGGCTGCGGCCCGCCCCGCGCCGGCCCTCCGCGCGGGGACCCCGGTTGCTGCGCCCGCCGGGCGGGAGCGGGCCCTCCGCGCTCCGGGCCCCGGCCGCCGCTCTTCCCGCCGCGGCGGCGGCGGCGCCCCTCGCGCCGGGGCTCGGGGGTGTCGACCCAGCCCTCCTCGAGGTGGCGGAACGTCACCACGATTTCGGGCCGGTTGGCGTTGCCCCGGATCAGCTCGACGATCTTGCCGCGCAGCGCGGCCGCGGGATCCCCGGTCAGCGTCGGGATGCGCTCCGCGTCGTAGAGCACCATGCGTGTCCAGCAGATGCGCCTCCGGCTCCCGTCCGGCGCGCCGAAGTCCATGACGAAGAGGTCCCGTTCGTGGTCGAGGGAGTGCTCGCGGAACTCGTGCTCGGGGAGCGCCTCGCGGCAGAGCTCGCGGAGAAGGGGCAGGTGCTTCTCGCCCCCTTCCAGGGTCTGTTCCATCGAGACCACCCGGTCCCGGAACATGCGTGTCTGGCCCATGTGCTTTCGTCCGTCCGTAGAGGCGCCCCTTGCGGCCGCCCGCGGGCAGGGACGAGCCCCGCCCCTACGCGACCCTCATCCGATCGCCAGTCCGCTGTCGCGAAAGATCTCGCGCGCGATGATGAGCCGGTGGATCTCGCTCGTGCCCTCGTAGATCTCGGTGATGCGCGCGTCGCGGAAGTTGCGCTCCACCGAGTATTCCTTCGTGTAGCCGTAGCCGCCGTGGATCTGCAGCGCCTTGGTCGTCACGCGCTGCGCCATCTCGGCGGCGAAGAGCTTGGCCACCGCGGCCTCCATCGAGAAGCGGCCGCCGGACGCCTTCGCCGCGTCCTTGGCCGCGGCCGCCTTGCGGGTCAGGAGGCGGGCGGCGTCGATCTCCGTCGCCATGTCGGCGAGATAGAAGCGCAGAGCCTGGAAGTCGGCGATCGGCCTGCCAAAGGCGCGGCGCGACTTCGCGTAGGCGACCGCCGCCTCGAACGCCTCCTGCGAGATGCCGACCGCCTGGGCGGCGATGCCGATCCGGCCGCCGTCGAGGGTCGACATCGCGATCTTGAAACCGTCGCCTTCCTCGCCGAGCCGGTCGGCCGCGGACACCTGCACGTCGGTCAGGAAGATCTCGACAGTCCCGGAGGCGTTGACCCCGAGCTTGACCTGGTGGCGCGAACGGTCGAACCCCGGGGCCGCGGCGTCCACGAGAAAAGCCGAGATGCCCCGGAGCTTCTTCTCCGGGCTCGTCATGGCGAAGAGCAGGCTGACGTCCGCCTTCTCTCCACACGTGATGAAGACCTTCTGGCCCGTGATGCGATAAACGTCGCCCTCGCGCACCGCCCGCGTTTTCTGGTTCCCCGCGTCCGAGCCCGCGTCCGGCTCGGTCAGGGCGAAGCAGCCGAGCTTCTCTCCCTTGGCCAGGGGCGTCAGGAACCGCTTCTTCTGGTCTTCGTTGCCGAACTTCTCGATCGGATCACAGACGAGCGAGTTGTTGACCGAGAGGATGACCCCCGTGTTGGCGCAGACCCGCGAGATCTCCTCGATCACGATGGCGTAGGACACGGTGTCCATCCCCGAGCCGCCATGCTCGGTCGGGACGGCCACGCCAGCCAGTCCCAGCTCTCCCGCCGCGGCGAAGAGGTCCCGCGGGAACTCGCCGCTCAAGTCGATGGCAGCGGCGCGCGGGCGCACGACGTCCTCGGCGAACTCGCGGACCGAGGCCTGGAGGAGCTGCTGCTCCTCCGTGAGGTCCAGGTTCATGGGAGGCGGAGTATACCGGGACAGTCGGGAGTCGGGACCACGTCAGACGTCGACGGACCCAACGAACTCCATCACGGCGTCGGCGTATCGCGGCCAGGAGGCCGCCTCGGCTGAGGCCGCGAGGCCCGGCGCGTAGAAGGCGGCGCCGCGCGCGAGAACTTTCTTCGCCGCGGCGGCCAGGCCGGCGGCATCGCCGGGGGCAAAGAGCTCGCCGGTGACGCCCGGCACGACGGCGTCCTTCAGTCCGCCGATCGCCGCGGCAGCGACGGGCCGGCCCGCGGCCAGGGCGCGCGCCGCGATGCCGCTGCCCGAGATCGCCCGATACGGAAGCACGACGGCGTCGCAGGCTGCGAGCCAGAGCGCCATCTCTTCCTCCGAGACGTACGCGTCGTTCCAGAGAATCCGGTCCCGCACCGGGCTCGAACGGGCGCGCCTGGCGAGGTCGGCCGCGTCCGGAAAAACCTCTCCCACGACCGCAATCGACGCGCCGGTCTCGCGCACGATCGCGGGCGCCGCGTCGAGGAGCAGATCCACGCCCTTGTAGCGCCGCACCAGGCCGAGAAAGAGCAGGAGCGGCTCCGCGCCGAGGCCCAGGCGCCGCCGCGCCTCCTCCCGTGCCGGCGCCGGCACCGTCAGGACCGGGTGCGGCCGAACGAGCACGGGCGCCCCGCTGCGGATGCGCCAGAGCCTCTCCCCGTCGCTGGCGGAGTGCACGATGAAGGCGTCCGCGGCGAGAAACGCCCCGAGAGCGAGAAAGCGGCGCGCGGCGCCGCCTTCGTGGTCTTCCACGTTGTGGCACAGCAGGACTCGCCGCGTCCGCGGCGCGAGAGTGTGGAGCCGCCGCATCACGGCGCGGTACGGCAGACCCCAGAACGCCGTCCACCACGGGAGGAGCAGCGCTTCCGGCTCTTCGGTCGCGATCGCCTCGGCCGTCCGCTTCCAGGAAAGCGGCGAGCGATAGTCGAGGAGGCGCACGGCCGCGGCGGGGGCGAGCCCCGGATCCTCGTCGAATCGCCGCGGGTCGAGCCACCGTGGATAGCGCCGCGCGTACGTGTACCAGGAGACCGCAGCGCGGCGGGAGAGCTCCGCCGCCAGCAGTGCGGTCTCGCGGGCGATGCCGCCGCGGTCCGGAGGCGCCGGCCCGAGAATCGCGAGGCGGCGCGCCGGGCTCAAGGTCAGCGGGAGGGTCGCGTCGCCGTCACGGGCACTCGAACGCGGCCGTATCCTGGAGCGGAGGAAACGGCATTCCGAGCGGGTTCGTGTACGTCCGCGTGCTTCCGGCCACCCGGTCGTCCACCGTCAGCACGACGCCCACGTTGGTCAGCCCGCCCGCGAAGACCCAGAAGTTCCCCGGCGGGATCCCGCAGGCGTCGAGCACCTTCACGACGAGCTCGATGTTGGCGGCGTCGAAGAACCAGAAGTACCCGGAGTCCGCCGTCAGCGGCACGGCCATGCCGGGGCCGCTGCCTCCCCCCGACCGCGTCCAGGCGACCCGGACGCGGAAGCGCCCGCCGTTCAGGCACAGCGTCGTGGAGTCGGCCACGCACGGACCGGACGGGTCGAGCCAGCCCTCGACCGACGGAAACGTGAGGTGGAAGGAGCCGTCGAGCGTGGAGTTCTCGATGACGTCGCAGTCGTCCTCGGTGTTGAAGCCGCAGGAGCCGAAACTCCTGACCCACGACCCTCAGGTCCTCCAGGTACACGGGCGAGCCCGAGCTGCCGAGTCCCGTGCCTCCGACGACGTCTTTGGAGTAGACGACGTCCCCTTGCGGGGCGTCGATGCAATCGACGGGCGTGGGGGTCGCGCTGACCGCGTGCCGCGTGTAGAACTGGGGGTCGCCGTCCGGATGGCTCAGGCGGTAGAGGATCGTTCCTCCCGCGTGGGAATAGTCGGTCGTAGTCCAGCCGAGGAAGACGCTCCCGTCGGGAGGATCCTGCCAGAGCTGGACGAAGGTGAAGTCGGTCGCCTCGCCGGTCGCGAGGAGTGTGGAGCCGAGCGTGCGCGGGAAAAGAGACGGGTTGGGAAAGGGGCCGTCGCAGGAGGCCGTCCGGTAGTTCCAGATCGCCTCGAGCGAGGTGGCCGCGGGCTGATTGGCGAAGCAGTGGTTGGCCGTCAGGAGGTAGGGCACGAAGGAGGAGGTCGTCGTTTTCAGGAGCGCGCCCGTGCAGAGGAAGGCGCTGCCGTCGTCGACGAAGGTGAGCTGGGCGACCGCGCGAGACGCCTCTTCGAGGTTGGGAAACTCGGCCGGCGTCACGCAGCTCGCGTCGACAAAGCAGTCCTGGGACTTCGACCGGAGCGTCCCCGAGGCTCTCGCCGCGGCGCCCGGCGCGAAGGCGGGGTGCTCGAGGTGCATGAGCGCGTCGACGGCGAGGACCGCGGGGCCGCCCGAAACGGGCAGCTCGACCCGGAGAAAGACCTCCTCCGAGAAGACGGTGTTGGTCCAGAACCCCTCGGGCCGCGTGCCCCCGTCGAAGCCGTACGGGCCGTGGGCCTCGCCCGAGGCCGAGAAGACCCAGGCCCGGCCGCCCGCCGGCAGGCGCGGGTCGCGCAGGTGGAGGCGCAGGGCTCCCGCGCCCGGCGACGCGAACGCGGCGGTCCAGGTCAGGCGTCCGTCGACGGCCCGCTCGAGGAGACCGCCGCCGAAAGCCCGCGAGGCGCCGGGCGTCAGGTCCGCCGGCAGGGAGTCGAAGCCGATACCGCCGGGCAGGGCGCGCGAGAGGCCGACGCGGATGGCCGGAGCCTTGCGTCGGAGCTTCGAGGCCCGCGCGTCACGGGACTGCAGGACTGCCCGCTCGGCCGGCGAAAGCGGCGGCAGCACGTGCCGCGCCGACGCGGGCAGGGGGCGGGCCCGGGCCACGATCTCCGCGGCGGCCGCGGGGCGCGGCGCGGGGGCGCGAAACACCGCCGGGCCGGTCTCGACGACCGGCGCCGACGCGGCGAGGAGAAAAACCAGGGCGTGGAATCCCGGGACCGCCATCCGCAGCGAGTATAGATCCGGAGACTACGGAGCCGACCGGCGGAGCCAGAACCCCTTCAGGTACTCCCCCTCCGGGCAGTCGAGCGAGACCGGATGATCCGGGCCGGCGCCCTGGCGGGCCGAAAGCGTGAACGGCGTGCGCGCGTCGACACTCGCCGCGAAGACGATCTTCTGAAAGAGGTCCGCATCCACCAGGCCCGAGCAGGAACAGGACAGGAGCCAGCCTTCGGGCGCGGTGAGCGACATGGCGAGCCTGTTGATGTCCTTGTAACCGCGTGCCGCCCGATCGAGGTCCGCTTTCTTCTTCGCGAACGCCGGCGGGTCGCAGACCACGACGTCCCATCGCTCGCCGGCGGCGACGCGGCGCCGCAGATCCTCGAAGACGTCCGCCTGCACGAAGTCGGCGTCGTCGGCCGAGAAGCCATTGGCGCGGCGATGCTCCCGGGCGAGCTCGAGCGCGGCGGCCGAGGAGTCCACGTCGACCGCCCGGGCCGCGCCGGCCGTGAGGCCGGCGATCGAGAAGGCGCCCGAGTACGAGAAGAGGTTGAGCAGCGTCTTTCCCCTCGCCAGAGACCGCAGTCGCGCGCGGTTGTCCCGCTGATCCAGGAAAAAGCCGGTCTTCTGCCCGCCGGAGAGGTCGGCGAAGAAGTGAAGGCCGTTTTCGAGGAACGGGGCACGCCCCTCACCCCGACCCTCCCCCGCGGGGACAGGGAGCCCCGCATCGCGTGCCGAACCGGTCTTCCGAACAACCAAACGAGGCGGGGCGAACACCTCGCGGACGACAGTTTCGAGGTCCTTGCGCCACTGCTCCGTGCCGCCGGTCAGCAGCTCCAGGACGGCGATCTCACCATAGACATCGAGCAGCACACCGGGACAGAGGTCCCCCTCGGAGTTGATCGCGCGGTAACCCGTCGTCTCCGGTGGGAGAACCTCTTCGCGCAGACGTTTTGCGGCGGCGAAGCGTTCTCGGAAAAGCACCGCGTTGGGGGCGCGGCCGTCGAAGGTCCACAGACGCGCCACGATCTGAGAGTCCGGAGAATACGCCCCGCGCGCCAGCGGGCGTTCGTCCGCGGCGAAGACTTCTGCGTGACCGTCCGCGCCGTCTCCCTCGGCCACGGCGACCGCCCCGGAGAAGAGCCAGGGGTGCCGGCGGAGAACCGACGCCTCCCGGCCGGGCTTGAGTCGGAGGCGAATCACAAAAGGACGATAGCAGGCCCCAGAAACCCCCAAACGCGCGCGGGCCTGCCTCCGTAGAAGAGGCAGACACACGCGATCTCCTCCTTCGGGCCCCTCGCGAGAGGGGCTTCTTTTTTGGGGGAGAAGGGCCCCGTTAGGGCTGGTTCAGGCCCCAGTCGTACTCGAGGAATTCGGGCGGTTTCGGGAACGTTGCAACCCAGCTCGCCGGGCCGGGCTCGTTCACGAACTTCGCGACGTATGCCTGGAGCGTGACGCCGTCCCGCTCGAACTCCTTCCGGTTCCAGTCGAAGATCTTCGACAGCGCGAGGCGGACCCTCGCCCGGTCGATGACGTTCTTCGTCGGGTCGTTGACGAACGCCCGGGCCTGCGCGTCGAGCGCGGCCGACAGACCCGCGGCCGTATACGCCTTTCCCGCCAGCGGCGGGCAGGACTTCGACGCGCAGACGATCGCGAAGTGGATGCGCGCGTCTCCGGTGTCGCGCAGGCGGTTCTCGATGTCGTCGAGGGTCAGCATCTCTTGACCGATCCTGCGGCGGATCGACTGGAATGCGCCGTCGATGTCGCGGATGCTCTTCACGGGGTACTTTTCGAGCACGATCGCAACCGCCATGGCGTTGTACGCGTTGATGGAGAAGGCCTTTCGCTCCTCGGCCGTCATGGCCTTCGGGTCGGCGTCGCCGAGGTTGGCGAGGTACGCGGCCAGCCTCTTGCGGTCCTGGCCCGTGGCGCCCCGGTAGTCGAAGCCGCCGCCGCGGGCCCGCTCCGCCAGGACGGCGTCGAAGGCCGCGGGGTCCGGCGGATTCGCCGCGAGAAGGGGGCCGGCGAGGGCTAAGGCGAGTGCAGCGGTAAAGGACTTTTGCATGGTTCCGCCCTTTCTCAGCGGCCAAGAGCCGCGAGGATGCCGTAGCTCAGCGCCCCGATCGCCGCCGCCATCGGAATCGTCAGGATCCAGGCGTAGACGATGCGCCCGGCCACTCCCCAACGGACGGCCGAGAAGCGCTGCGCGGAGCCCACGCCGATGATCGCGCCGGTGATCGTGTGCGTCGTCGAGACCGGAATTCCCCAGACGGAGGCCGCGATCACGGTCGCCGCCGCTCCCGTCTCCGCGCAGAAGCCCGAGAAGGGCTTGAGCTTGGTGATGCGGCTCCCCATCGTGCGCACGATCCGCCAGCCCCCCGTCAGGGTCCCCAGGCCGATGGCCGCGTGCGCCGACAGGATGATCCACCACGGCACGACTTTCAAATCCGGCATGTGCATCCAGTGAAACGTCGACGACGGGTCGGCGAACAGAGAGCGGTTCGCGACGAGCAGACCCCCGATGATTCCCATGGTCTTCTGGGCGTCGTTGGTGCCGTGGGACAGGGAGAACGCCGCGGCCGATCCGAGCTGCGCGCGGCGGAACCAGCGATCGACCGAGCCGTAGGGCGTCTTGTAAAAGATCCAGGACAGGCCGACCATCAGGCCCCAGCCGACGGTCATCCCGATCAGCGGCGAGAGGACGATGAAGGAGAGCGTCTTGACCCAGGCCATCCCGGGCACGATCGCCCCGATGCCGACCCGCGCCACCGCCGCGCCGGCGTACCCCCCGATGAGGGCGTGCGAAGAGGAGGACGGGATCCCGAAGTACCACGTGATCAGGTTCCAGGCGATGGCGCCGAGGAGACCGCCGAGCACGACGTCCGAGTTGACCACGGTGATGTCGATCAGCCCCGAGCCGATCGTCTTGGCCACCGCCGTGCCGAAGACGAAGGCAGCGACGAAGTTGAAGAAGGCCGCCCAGAAGACCGCCGCGAAGGGCGAGAGCACGCGCGTGGAGACGACCGTGGCGATCGAGTTCGCCGAGTCGTGCATCCCGTTGATGAAGTCGAAGACGAGCGCGACCGCGATGATGACGAGAACGTAGATCATCGGGGCGAGTGGTCAGTCAGCCGTCGACAGTCGACAGCCGGCTCATGAGTGCTTGAGCACCACGCTCTCCAGCACATGCGCCACCGCCACGCACGAATCGATGCTGCGCTCCATGTTGTCGTAGACGTCCTTCCACTTGATGACCTCGATCGCGGGGAGGTTGTCTCGGAACAGGGACGCGATCGCGTTGTGGTACACGACGTCGCCTTCGTTCTCGAGCTGCTTGATCTTGATGCAGTGCGCCATGACGCCCTTCTGCTGGCGCAGCTGCGAGACGGCCTCCACGAGCTCGCTCGTGGTCTGCACGATGAGCCGGGCGAGCTGGGTCGAAACGGGAGTGGGCTTATCGATCTGGAAGAGGACGACGCGGCGCACGGTGCCGTCGATGAGGTCGATCACGTCGTCCAGCCGCACGGCGAGCCGATGGATGTCCTCGCGGTCGATCGGAGTGACAAAGGTCCGGTCGATGCCGCGGAGGATCTCGTGGGAGATCTCGTCGCACTCGTGCTCGAGGCGCTTGACCTGATCCGCCACCGTCTTCACGTCCGCTTGACCCACGAAGTAACGCTCGAGGATCCGAGCTGCCTCGTGGATGCGCACGGCGAGCTCGGTGAAGCGCTCGAAGTACTTCTCGTCCCGCGGCAGGAAATTCAGCATGCGCGTTTCCAGAGGAAACCGCGACATGCTATCCCACGGCTTCACGCCGTTTTCACACGGCGTTTTACGAAGACTTCAGGCGACCGCGGGGAAGCGCACGTGGAACGTGCTCCCCTTTCCGACCTCGCTTTCGACCTCCACGGCGGCCCCGTGGAGCTGCGCGATGTGCTTGACGATCGCCAGCCCCAGGCCCGTTCCCGGCCTCTGCTTGGAGCGCGAACGGTCGACCTGGTAGAAGCGCTGGAAGATGCGGTCCTGCTCCGATTTCGGGATGCCCGGCCCGAAGTCGGACACCGAGAAGCCGGGACGCCCCGCCTCGCGCGAGACCCGCACGGTGACGGGCGCCCCGGACGGGGAGAACTTGACGGCGTTGTCGAGCAGGTTGCGGGCGAGCTGCCCCAGGCGCCGCCGATCGCCGACGGCCGACAGAGCCGGGTCCCCCGACACGACGACGTCGACGGACTTTTCCCGCGCCGCGCCCCCGAGGTCCTCGGCCACCTCCGTCAGGAGCTCGCGCAGGGGCACGGCCTCGCGCTCGAGCGGAACCGCGCCGCTCTCGATCTGGGCCAGGTCCATGAGGTCGTCGATCAACTCGCGCATCCGGTCCGCCTGGCGCCGGATGAGCCCGAGGAGCTCCGCCGTTTCCGTCCGATCCGGCTGCGCCTCGGCGAGCGTCTCCGCCGCCGCCGCGATCGAGGCGATCGGGGTCCGCAGCTCATGCGACACGTCGCCGACGAACGTGCGCCGCATCGATTCGGTCCGCTCGAGCCGCGTCACGTCGCGGACAACGCCCACGGCCGCCGCGCGGTGGCCCTCCGGCAGCGCGGCCACCGAGATCTGCCAGACGCGCTCCTCCGGAAGATGAACCGTCCGTTCCGAGATCTCGCCCGATTTGACGGTTGCCTCGAAGCAGTCGTAGAGGGCCCGTTCCCGCAGGACCTCGTAGACGCCCCGGCCAGCGGGGGCCGCGACGCCCGTCATGGCGGAGAAACGCGCGTTGCACTCGAGCACGCGGAGCCTCGCGTCGACGACCACGAGGCCGTCCGGGAGAGTCTCGAAGACCATGGCCGCCAGCCGGCGCTCTGCCTCCGCCCGCTCGAGTGCCTGGTTCAGCGAATCCTTCATGCGCTGCACGGCACCCGAGAGCAGCCGCACCTCTTCTCCCCCGGAGCTCGGCAGGTCGCGGGCGAAGTCGCCTGCGGCCACGGCCGACGCCGCCCGCGTCAGCTCCTCGACGGGCCCGGAGAGACGCCGGGCGGCGACCGTACCGATGAGAAAGAGCAGAACGCACGCCCCCACGACCGCCGCACGCATCGACCACAGCTGGGACTCCTCGATCCGGCGCACGTGGTCCGCGGAAACCGCGACCCGGAGCACCCGGCCGTCGGGCAAGAGCCGCGCCGAATAGATCATCGGCGTCCGTGTCGTCGCGGACAGTCTCCGCGCCGCGCCCCGCCCGCGCGCGCGCGCCGCGCCCACTTCCTCGCGGCCATTGTGGTTCTCGATGGCCGCCACGTCACTCCGAGAGAGACCCGTCTCGTGGAGCACGCGGCCGTCCGGCGCGATGACCGTGATACGCAGCGACAGCCGAGTCGCCGCGCCGCGCAGGACCGCATCGAGTTCGCCCTCGGTCAGCCCGCTCCAACGCGACGCGTCGTCGGCGAGGTGATCGCGCTCCTGGTCCAGGCGTTCGGTGACCCTTTCCTCGACCGCGCGCCGAACCGTCCCCTCCAGGAGAAGAACCAGCGCGACGGCCGCAGCCGCGGACAGGACGCCGAAGATCAAAACGAAACGCGACGGAAGCTTCACGGGAGAATGGAACTGCGCGTTTCGAAGCTCGAGACCCTCATTTGGCGGCGGCCTCGCGATAGCGGTAGCCGAGGCCGACGACGGTCTCGATCCTCTCATCACCGAGCTTGCGGCGCAGGGCGCGGATGTGGACGTCCACGGTCCGCGTCTCCACGTCGGCGTCGTAGTCCCAGAGACGCGCCAGGATGGCGTCTCGCGTCACGACGCGGTTGCGGTTGCGGATGAGGAGCCACAGAAGGTCGAATTCCTTCTTCGTGAGGTGCACCCGCTCGCCCCGGAGCGTCACCTCGAACCGGGCGCGGTCGACGTGAAGCTCTCCGTCGCGAAAGACCTCTTCCTCGGAGGTCTCGAAGGAGGCGACGCGCCGCAGGTGGGCATGGACGCGCGCGAGGAGCTCGCGCATCGAGAAGGGTTTGGTGATGTAGTCGTCGGCCCCGATCTCGAAGCCGAGCAGCTTGTCTCGTTCCTCGACCCGGGCCGTCAGCATGATGATCGGGATGCGCTTGGTCTCGTCGACGCGGCGCAGCTCGCGGCACAGCGCCAGGCCGTCGATATCCGGCAGGTTGAGGTCCAGGATCACGAGGTCGAAGGGCTTCTCCTGGACAGCGGCGAGCGCCGCGATCCCCGAGACGTAGTGCTCGACCTGGTAGCGCTTCTCCTTGCGGAGATTCAGCCGGATCGTGTACGCGATGTCGGCGTCGTCCTCGATCAGCGCGATCCGCTTCATCGCGACGGGCTGCGCCTCGCCGTGGGATCCCGTCGCTCCGTCGCGTCCCTTGCTTGCCACCGTCTTCATTATTCTCTCTCCTGGCCTATCCGAACCGGCCGGTGATGTAGTCCTCGGTGATCTTCTGGCCAGGGTTGGTGAAGATCTTCTCGGTGCGGTCGTACTCCACCATCCGGCCCAGCATGAAAAACGCCGTCACCTCCGAGACGCGCGCCGCCTGCTGCATGTTGTGCGTCACGATGATGATCGTGAAGTCCTTCTTCAAGTCGTAGATGAGCTCCTCGACCTTGGACGTGGCGATCGGGTCCAGCGCCGAACAGGGCTCGTCCAGGAGAACGACCTCGGGCTTGACCGCGATCGCACGCGCGATGCAGAGGCGCTGCATCTGGCCGCCGGACAGGGAAAGCCCGCTCTCCTGGAGGCGGTCCTTGACCTCGTCCCAGAGGGCCGCATCGCGAAGCGACCGCTCGCAGGCCTCGTCGAGGGTCGCCTTGTCCCGCACGCCCTGGATCCGGAGGCCGTAGACGACATTCTCGTAAATCGACTTCGGAAACGGATTCGACTTCTGGAAGACCATGCCGAAACGCTTGCGCAGCTCGGTCACGTCGACCTTCGGGGCGTAAATGTCCTCACCGTCGAAGAGCACCTTCCCTTCGATACGGACGCCGTCGATGATGTCGTTCATGCGGTTCAAGCACCGCAGGAGCGTCGATTTTCCGCAGCCGGACGGGCCGATCAGCGCCGTGACCTTCTTCTCGTGGAACCCGATCGAGATGTCGTAGAGAGCCTGCTTCGCCCCGTAGAAGAGGTTGAGATTCTGGACGTCCAGCACGAGCCGGCCCTTCGAGACCGCCGCGCCGTCCGCGGCTCCGGGCTCGGAGTGGGCGGCTGCGCCCGTCTCGGGTCGGCGCGTCGCGAGAGTTTCTGGCGAAGCGGGAGCCATCGTTTCCATGTCTTCGTTCTTCATCAGAACGTCGCCGAGCGAAGCTTTCGCCTCAGGCGCTCCCGGACGAGGATGGCGGTCAGGTTGAGCGCGACGACAACGAACAGCAGCAGCAGGGTCGTCATGTACACCATCGGCTTCGCGGCCTCGACGTTGGGCGACTGGAAGCCGACGTCGTAGATGTGAAAGCCCAGGTGCATGAACTTGCGTTCCAGGTGGAAGAACGGGAAGTTGGCGTCCAGCGGAAGCTCCGGCGCGAGCTTGACGACGCCCGTGATCATCAACGGGGCGACCTCGCCGGCGCCGCGCGCCATCGCGAGGATCAGGCCCGTCAGAATCCCGGGCAGCGCGGCCGGGAGGACGACGCGGCGGATCGTCTGCCACTTGGTCGCCCCGAGCGCATACGAGCCCTCGCGGGCGCCGCGGGGAACGGCCGCCAGCGATTCCTCCGTAGCCACGATGACGACGGGCACCGTCAGGAGCGCCAGCGTCAGCGAGGCCCAGAGAATGCCGCCGGTCTTGAAGGTCGGATCGGGAAGGCGCGCCGAGTAGAAGAGCTTGTCGATCGCGCCTCCGGTCAGGTAGACGAAGAACCCGAGGCCGAAGACGCCGAAAACGATCGAAGGCACACCCGCGAGGTTGTTCACGGCGATGCGCACGGCGCGCACGAGCGGCCCCTGCCGGGCGTACTCCCGCAGGTACAGGGCCGCGATGACGCCGAACGGCATGACGGCCGCGCTCATCAGGATCACCATCATGACGGTTCCGAAGATCGCGGGGAAAACGCCGCCCTCCGTGTTCGACTCGCGGGGCTCGCCCGACACGAACTCCCACAGCCGGGACAGATAGACGCCGAGCTTCTGGAACAGGTTCAGGCCGTTGGGCCGGAAGAACCGAACGACGGCCGAAACCGGGATCGTCTTCTCGGTCCCGTTGGCGTCGGCGAAGGTGACTTTGTCCTTCTCGTTCTCCGCGATGAGCGCTTCGGCCTTCTCGCGCAGCGCCTTGTAGCTTTCCTGCAGCTCCTCGATCTGCCGCCCGAGCCCGGCGAGCTTGCCCTGCGTGGCCGGGCTCTTCTTCGGGTCCTCTCGCTCGAGCTCTTTGATGGCGATTCGCTTGCGCTCGAGCTCGTAGTTGACGCCGCCGATCTCTCTCTGTTCGATCCGTTGAATCTCCTTCACGCGGGCGCGTGCGGATTTCAGCAGCCCTTGAAGAATCGCGAAACGCGCCGGATCGGACGGGCCCACCGTCCTGCCGCTGGCCTCCGCGATCCGGACGAGGAACCCCTGGAACGGTCCGTACTCCTGCCGCTCCACGAGCACGGCGTCGGGCGCAACGCCGCGTGACGCGATCTCTGCCTGCGGGATCCACCGGAAGTCCAGGCCGTACAGATCCCGGTTGGCGAGACGCACCTGCAGGCGCTCGCCGGGAGTGGGACTCTCCGTGGTCGCCGGGATCTCCTCGCGCGAGAGCTCTTCGACGACGTACTTCCTGCCGTCCTCGAGCGTCAGCTCCACGAGGGGGCGCGGCCAGAAGACGACGAGCCCGCGGGACGCGACGAGGAGCACGATCCCGACGATCATCAGGAGGCAGGCCGCGAGGGCCGCGCCCGTCAGCCAGATGAAGACCGCCCCCGATTCGCGCTGGCCCCCGCTCTCGGTGAAGCCCATCAGATGACCTCGTACTTCTTCCGAAGGCGCTGGCGAACGATCTCCGCCGCCGTATTCACGAGAAACGTCATCGCGAAGAGAATCGCCGCCGCGAAGAACAGCACACGGTAGAGAGTTCCTCCGAAAGGCGCTTCCGGGATCTCGACGGCGATGTTGGCCGAAAGCGTCCGCATGCCGTTGAAGATGGACCACTCCATGATGGGCGTGTTGCCGGTCGCCATGAGGACGATCATCGTCTCGCCCACCGCGCGCCCGAACCCGATCATCACCGCCGAGAAAACCCCGGGAGACGCCGTGGGCACGACGACCCGGGTCGCCGTCTGCCAGCGCGAGGCCCCGAGGGCGAGGCTCGCCGCCGAGAGGTGCGCGGGGACGTTGGAGAACGCATCCTCGCTGATCGTGAAGATGATCGGAATGACGGCGAACCCCATCGCGAAGCCGATGATGATCGAGTTGCGGGGGTCGTACCGGAGCTGCCAGTTCTGGAAGAGCCAGCTCTTGAAGTCGCCGCCGAAGGCCGTCTGCTCGAACCACGGCCCGATCCGGTAGGCGATCCAGGCCGCCAGGATGACGACTGCCACGAGGACGACCATCTCCCACAGCCGGCCGAAGCGCGTGCGGGCTGCCCGCGGAAGAGCCTGGAAGCCGATCGCCGCTGCAACCACGACGAGCGGCACGACGGGAAGAAGAAGGAGCGTGCCCACCGTCGTGCGCTCGACGAGGGGGGCGAGCCACAGGCCCGCCAGAAACCCGATCACGACCGAGGGGAGCGCCGCCATGATCTCCACGATCGGCTTGACGAATCGCCGAACGGCGGGCGCCGCGAAGACCGCCGCGTAGAGGGCCGCGCCCAGGGCGACCGGAATCGCGAAGAGCAGCGCGTAGACGGTCGCCTTGAGCGTTCCGAAGATCAGCGGCGTCAGCGAAAGTTTGGGCTCGAAGTCGTCCGTTCCCCCCGTCGACTGCCACGAGTATTGGGGCTCGTCGTACCCCTCGTACCAGACCTTGCCGAAAAGGGACTTCAGTGTCGTCTCGGGATGAGGATTCGAGATCGCCCACGTGGACAGCACTCCGTTCCCCGAGACCGTGAAGAGACCGTCGCCCTGCCCCGTGATGCCGGCGTCGATCGCGGGCGCGCCCCGGCCCGGGAAGCGAAGCAGCGTTTCCTCCGTCGTGTTGTAACGCAGCCAGATGCCGCCCTTCGCGTCCGCCGTGACGAAGCACTTGTTCCGCGTCGAGATGCCGATCGCCGTCACCGCGGCCGGCATCGGGTCGAAGACGTGGATCTTCCGAAAGAGGCGGAGATTCGGGTTCTCGGGCGTTCGCACGCGAAACCAGGACGAGACGCGTCCCTTCTCGTCGCCGAACACGATCGACTGGCCGCCGAGCACGAAAGCCAGGGCGGTGACGGGCGCCGGATCTTCCGGCTCGACGACGAGGAGATCGGCAGGCGTCATCACGCCCTCGGCGTCGATGGACAGGGGGAGAAACGTCCCCACGGAGGTCGCCGCGACGGCTTCCTGCCCCGTGTCGCCGACGGCGATGCCGGTGACCTTCGCGCCGTTGAGACGGCCGGACAGGTCCTCGAGCACGGGCTTCGAAGGCTCGGCCCCCGGCAGCGCGTCGCCTTCCTCGGATTCCTCGGGCAACTTCGCGGCCGTCAGGTCGGAGGCGCCCGAGGAGCCGAGCAGCAGGTTGCCCCAGTCCTCGCGCGCCGCGGCAACGAAGCGGACCGGCGTGCCGGCCGGCAGGAGCTGGACCTCGGCCGTCTGGCGTACGTCGAAGTTCGAGGTGCGGCCCTGAGGCGCAAAATCCACGCGCAGTCGTGCCGAGAGGGCGACGGCGCGGCCATCCTCGAAGCCCACGGCCAGGTAGTCGCGGCTGGCGATGCGACCGACCGAGGTCACCCGTTTGCCTCCGGAGCCGGGGACGGGAATGGTGCGCCCGACCCTCGCCGTCTTGCGGTCCACCTGCTGGAAGACGCCCGAGGCGCGCAGTACCACGAAAATCTCGCGGTACGGATCGGCGATGACGGTCAGGATCGGATCGCTCGCCGCCGTGGCGAACTTCAGAGCGCTCTCCGGCTTCCCCTTCGCCCCCTCCCAGATGGGGACCGACTCGGCTCCGATGAGGATGAGAATGAGAAAGACCGCGAGGACGACCGCGATACCGCCGCCCACGATGACGGCGCGCGCGATCTTGTCGGCGCGCTTGACCCAGCGCCGCGTTTCCTGGAGCTTCCTCGCGGGCTCGGGCTCCGGCTCGACTTTCGGCTGGGGGGCAGGCGCCACGGTCCCTCCTGAAGCGGTGAAATCAGGGCCGGCGGCCCGATGGAGGCCGCCGGCTCGAACGGGAACCGCGACTACTGGAGCTTGCGAAGTTCCTCAGCGGACACCTTGGCCGGGATCGGGAAGTAGCCGTCCTTGACGACGACCTCCTGCCCTTCCTTCGAGATCGCGAACTTCAGGAACTCGCGGGTCAGAGGCGAGATCCTGGCCTCGCCGGACTTGAACGGATCGATGGAAACGTAGACGTAGAGATACCGTGCGAGCGGGTACTTGCCGGACAGCACGTTCTCGTAGCTTTCGGCATAGAACGGCTCTCCCGCCTTCTTCGCGACCTTGATCGCCCTGACGTTGGAGGTCGTGTAGCCGATGCCCGAGTATCCGACCGCGTACTTGTCCTCGGAGACGCCCTGGACGACCGAGGCGGAGCCGGGCTGCTCTTTGACGGAATCCTTGTAGTCCCCCTTGAAAAGCGCGACTTCCTTGAAAAAGCCGTAGGTGCCGGACGCCGAGTTGCGGCCGTAGATCGAGATCGGCTTGTTGGCCCACTCCCCCGTCAACCCCACCTGGCCCCAGGTCGTGACGTCCTCTTTGTAGCCGCCCTTGCGGGTCTTCGAAAAGATCGCGTCGACCTGCTCGAGGGTCAGCTCGGTCAGCGGGTTGTCCTTGTTGACGTACACCGCGATCCCGTCCAGGGCCGTTCGGATTCCGGTCGGAGGAAAGCCGAATTTGGCCTCGAACTTGTCGATTTCCTCCTTCTTCATCTTGCGCGACATCGGGCCGAGCTGCGCCGTGCCTTCGATCAGGGCCGGGGGGGCCGTGGAGGATCCCTTGCCCTCGACCTGCACCTTCACGTTGGGGTAGTACTTGCGGAAGCCCTCCGCCCACAGAGTCGCGAGGTTGTTCATCGTGTCGCTGCCGATGGAAGAGAGATTGCCCGAGACGCCGGCCGTTTTCTGATAGACGGTCAGCTTCGGATCCACTTGCAGAGCGCCCTCGGCGGCCAGCAGGACGCCGGCAGCGCCGACGGCGGCGGCGGCCAGACCCAGCTTGCGAAGTCCCTTCATGATTGGCTCCTTGTTCACGCGTTCAGTGTGAAGTTTTCGTGTAAGACACGTTTGAAGTTGGCGTAAAGCTCCCTGGAAAAGTCGGCTAGAAAAGCAGCTGCGCCTGGACCCGCAATTCCTTGTCATTCTTTGGCTTCTCGCCGTTTGCGCCGTTGGCGTTCTGGTCCCTGATCTGGCCGTAGTCGGCCTGCAGCTTCCAGTTGTGCCTGTTCATGTACCAGGAAATGGCGCCCCGGATCTCCTTGCGCAGGTCATTATCCCGGTTGGTGTTCGGATCGATCTGCGCGTAACGCCCGGCGATCTCGAGCTTCTCCGGAATTACGAGGACGCCGGCCTGAGCCGTAAAACCGTTCGAGCGCGTTCGGGCGTTCGCAATATTCCGCACGGTCTGCGAGTAATACTCGCCGTAGACGAACAGAACTCGCGCCGCCTTGATCACCAGGCTCGCGCCGAGCTCCCTCTCCGTATCCGTTCCGGTCGGAGGATCGGTCGTGAGCACCTTCCGGTTGTTGTTGTTGTACTCGACCGCGACCGCCATCCGGAAGTCGTAGCTCTCCAGGTTCGACTCCGAGTAACCCGGGCTTCCGAACGGGGAGAACGCCAGGCGGGCGACATACTCGTACTTGTCGTTGTCGTTGGCCGCGACGGTGCGGCCGTTGCCGTTGAAGATGGCAAAGCGCCAGTCGATCATGTCGGCCACGCCGCCGGGGCCGATCTGGCCCCAGAGCTGCAGGCCGAGCTGCCGGCCCGGAACGAAGAATGCATCCGTGATCGACCGGTCGACGAACTGCTGATTTCCGGAAGAGGTCAGCTGCTGCTGAGAGAAGGGCGCCTTGAACTGGCCGATCTTGAGCTGAAAGGCCTTCTTCCCGCCGGTGAAGTCGTAGTTGATGTTGGCGTCCTGCAGGATGTTCGTCCCGGTCGAGCTGACCTGAGCGACGTCGATCTGCAGCTCGTAGGTCAGCTCCTTGCTGTAGATCCAGCCGTCCCACTTCATCCGAAACCGGGGAATGCGGAACGAGCCCTTGTCGGACTGCGGGGCGTTGGTGTCCGGATCCTCGTACGTGTAACGGAACTGCGCGCGGTTGACCCAGTTCATCTCGAACTTCGGGAACGTCAGACGCAGACCCGGCATACGGTACTTGACGTCGAACGGCAGCTTGTAATCGACCGCCTTGACGTCGGTGGGCGGAGCGTCGGTCTTGCCGTACTTCTTGTTGAACGCGTCGACCGACGCCGGGCCGTCGAACACGACGGTCTCGCCGTTGAGCCCGTAGCCGGGCCGCGTGACTGTTCCGACCGCGAGCTCCTTCGACGCTTCCCAGGTCTTCTGGGCCTTCTCGGACGAGAACACGTAGATGCGCCCGTCGACCGTGACCTCACGGTAGTAGGAATCCTGGGCGAGTGCCGGAGCGGAGATCGCGGCAAATGCGATGGCGACAGCCACACACGCGACCCACGCCCTTCGAAATGGATGCTTCATGAGAATCGTCCTCCTCTTTCGAAGGCAGAGTTTCCGTTGAGACGGGTCAAGGAGTATGGAAGGCCGCGTAAATTCCATTTGAAGTCGGAGCCCGCCGGTGCGCCGCACGTTAGTCTCGGGTAGCCGACCGACAAAAAAAGGGCCCCGATTGCTCGGGGCGTTGGAAGGACCGTGCAACGCGTGGGGGCCAGATTCCGTCTTGAACTTCACCGACTACGTGGAACCAACGGCGACGGATACCCCGACAACCCGGACGCCGACCGCAAGCTGATCATGAACTTCGGAGCCAGCTCCGATCACTACGAGGACGGGGCATCGAGCACGACCCTGCTCGAGGACGCGGTCCCGGTCCTGCCCGATCGGGCGGGCGTCGGCGCAAACGGCGGTAGGATCGCCGACGATGTCCACGAACCCCGCCGCGCCACGTCTGGTCAAGCGCCAACGTCGCCGCACGAGCGCGAACAAGCTTTCCATGCGGCGGGGAGTCCCCCTGAGGGAGGCGGTCCTCGGGGGCTTCACCCGCATCCTCGCCCACGCACGCTCGGCGGCTCGCCGAGCTTGTGCCGATCCGATCGAATCCGTCCACGACTTCCGCAAGTCGGTGCGCCGCGCGCGGGCCGTCGTGTCACTCCTGCGGCCGTCGCTCGGGAAGACCGCGGCTGCCGGCATCACGGGCGAGCTGCGGCGCGCCTTCGGCCCGACGGGAGAGTTGCGAGACACGCACATCCTCCTCGAAACGCTCCGGGAAGTACCGTCCGACGACCCCGCGCGCGATCCGGTCCTCCGCGCGCTCGAAGAGGAACCCGGCGGCGACTCCGCGCCGGCCGGGGAGGCGCTCCGCGCCGGGAGCCGAATCCTTCAACCCCTGCCGGGCGTTCTCGGCGTGACGCTGCCCCGCGCGTACTCGATGGAGGACCTCGCGCGCGGTATCGCCCGCGGCTGGCGGCGCACGCGCCGCGCGCTCGAGCGCGCCGCGTCGACGGGCCTCGACGCCGATTTTCACGAGTGGCGCAAACGCGTCAAGGAGCTCCGCTACCAGGTCGAGCTGCTCGCGTCGACCGGCAGCGCCGAGCTCAAGCGCCAGGAAAAGGCCCTCTCCGCGCTGGCCGAGGAGCTCGGCCGGGTCACCGACCTGATCGTCCTGCGGTCTGCGCTCGCGTCGCGGCAGGAACGGGGATCCCTCCCGGCCGCACCGGGCTTGATGGAGAGCATTCGGTCGGCAATCGGGGAGCGTTCGCGGGAGCTCCTCGCGCGCGGACGGGAGGCTTTCGCCGAGCCCCACAAAGAGTTCGCCCGCCGGGTCCTCGCGGAACGCGGCTGACGACCGGGTGGCTCCTCACCGCCGACGACAAGTCGTTTAGTCTTATCGACTTCGCAGCCGCGATGCCCGAGTCACGGATCTCGGTAGGGCCCTCCCTTTGGGTAGCCGAACTTCACATGTCCTTCCGGGCCCGGTGTTACCCTCCCGTCCTCATTGTCTTCCTTTCGAGGTGCGGTCATTCGATGAGCGAAGTTCATTTCATCGGTGGGAAGGTCACTCCGGACGACCGTCTCGAGGACCACGCCCTCTATTTCAACCGCGAGATCTCATGGCTCGCTTTCAACCGGCGGGTCCTCGAAGAGGCGCTCGACCCGGCGTGGCCGTTGTTCGAGCGCGTGAAGTTCCTGGCGATCTTCCACTCGAACCTCGACGAGTTCTTCATGATCCGAGTCTCGGGCCTGCACGAGCAGCTCGAGGCGGCCGTGACCGAGCGCAGCGCCGACGGGCTCTCGGCCCCGGAGCAGCTGCGGATGATCCGCGAGATCGTTCTCCAGGACGCCGGGCTCGCCATGAAGACGCTGACGGGAGATCTCCAGCCCCGGCTGGCGGACGCGGGCGTGCGCATCCTGCCGTGGGACGAGATCGAGCCGGAGCGCCGCAAGGAGCTGGCGTCCTACTTCGACAGCGTCGTCTTCCCGGTCCTGACGCCTCTCGCGTTCGACCCCGCTCACCCGTTCCCGTTCGTGTCGAACCTCTCGCTCTCCCTCGCCGTGGAACTGTCGGAGAAAAAGGAAAAGCGCGCTGCCTTCGCCCGCGTCAAGGTGCCCCCCTCGCTCTCCCGCTTCGTTCCGATCCCCGGCGCGCCCGGCAAGACGCTCGAGTTCGTCCTTCTCGAGAATCTCGTGGAAGCGAACCTGGACCGGCTCTTCCCCGGCATGGAGATCCTCGGCGCGTCCGCCTTCCGCGTCACGCGCGACGCCGACATCGAGATCCGGGAGGATGAGGCTGGCGATCTCCTCCGGAGCATGACGGACAACCTGCGGCGGCGGAGATTCGGCGCCGCGATCCGCCTCGAGGTCGAGGAGCGCTGCCCGGAGAACGTCCGGGAGCTCCTCCGCGGGCAGCTCGAGCTCGAGCCCGACGACGTGTACGCCGTCGATGGGCCGCTCGGCGCGGCTGACCTGCTGTCCGTGATGAAGCTCGACCTCCCCAATCTGAAGGATGCGCCGTTTCTTCCGTCCGCTCGATCGATCTTCGACGCGCCCGCCGACCCGTTCGAGGCGATCCGGAAGGGCGACATCCTCATGCACCACCCCTACGACTCTTTCGACCCCGTCCTCCGGTTCCTCGAGGCGGCGGCGGAGGACAAGGACGTCCTCGCCATCAAGATGACGCTCTACCGGGTCGGCGCAGACTCCCCCATCGTCGTGGCCCTGGCTCGCGCCGCGGAGAACGGCACGCAGGTCGCGGTCTTAGTCGAGCTCAAAGCGCGCTTCGACGAGGAGAACAACATCCAGTGGGCGCGGTCGCTCGAGCGCGCCGGCGTGCACGTGGCGTATGGCGTCGGAGGTCTGAAGACCCACGCCAAGATCGCTCTCGTCGTGCGGCGCGAGGGCCAGGTGATGCGCCGCTACGTGCACGTCGGGACCGGCAACTACAACCGTCTCACCGCTCGCGTCTACACCGACATCGGCCTCTTCACGGCCCGCGCCGACTTCGGTCACGACGCCTCCGAGCTCTTCAACTTCCTGACCGGCTTCTCGAAGAAGACGAAGTACCGCCGCCTCGCGGTGGCGCCCTTCGCTCTCCACGACCGGGTCATCGCGCTGATCGATCACGAGGCCGAGAAGGCGCGGCAGGGGAAGCCCTCCGCCATCGTCGCGAAGATGAACGCCCTGGTGGACCCGTCCGTGATTCGGGCGCTTTACCGCGCCTCCCGGGTGGGCGTCTCCATCGACCTCGCCGTCCGCGGGATCTGCTGCCTGCGCCCCGGCGTGCCGGGTGTCTCCGAGGGGATCCGCGTCTCGAGCGTCGTCGGCCGATTCCTCGAGCACAGCCGGGTGTTCTCGTTCGGCGTCGGAGACGAGGAGGAGATCTACATCTCCAGCGCCGACTGGATGCCCCGCAACTTCTACCGCCGCGTCGAGATCATGACCCCGATCCTCGACCAGAAGGCCCGCGAGAAGATTCGCCAGGAGGTCCTGGACCCCATCCGCGCCGACAACACGCGCGCATGGGACCTTCAGAGCGACGGGACCTACGTGCGGCGCCACCCCGCGCCGGGAGAGGCGCCCTTCGACACGCAACAGAACCTGCTCGATCGGCTGGCGAGACGGGGACTCAAGGCCGTTCCGGCGCTGTGACCCGACCACCAGAGGCAGACCCCCGACAGTGGGGAACGCCGGTACTCCGGCGTTTACCCACCGGCGGGCTACGCCGCCTTCCGCAGGATCCGCGTCTCCTTCCCGATTACAAGCGGCCTTCCCCGCCACGCGACGCCGCGTCCCAGAAGGCCCGCCCAGAACACGGCGGCGGCCCCCAGGTCCCGCAGCGGGAGGACGGCCGCGTCGCGCCACGACAGGGCCCCGGACCCGCGGGGCGCCGAGAAGAGCTCGATCCCCCAGCGCAGGGCGAGCAGGGCGCCCGCGGCGACCCGCGCTCCCGCAGAGGGCGCGGCCATCGCCGCCGCGAACCAGAGCAGCGGGCTCGCCAGGAGCTCGCCGGCGTAGAGAGGGCCCCCCAGCCGGCGGCGCATCATGGCCCAGCGGCGGTGCCTCTCCCACACCGGCCGGGCTCGCTTCCGCACTTCGGTCGTGTCCAGGTCGTCGGCCGACAGCGCCACCCGATAGCCCGCGCGGCGCACGGCCCGGCCGAGCAGAAAATCCTCCGCGAGGTAATCGCGCAGGACCGCGATCCCGCCGGTCGCCTGGAGCGCGCGTTGCGAGACGAGAATCGACTTGCCCACGACGCACGGCAGGTCGAGCAGTCCCGCGACCAGGGCGGTCCCCGGCTGCAGGCACCCGTTCAGGTACGACGCCTCCAGCCGTGAGGCGAGGCTCACCGGTCCGGCCGCGCGGAAGAGGTGCGACACGAGCCCGACGGAGGGATCCGCGAAAAACGCCACGGCGCGTCCGAGAAAATCGGGCCGGACCCGGACGTTGCCGTCCGAGAACAACACCAGCCGGTGCCGCGCGAAACGCAGCGCCGCCGCGAGACGGTTGACCTTCGCGTTGCCGCCCGGCTCCCGGGCGTCGAAGACGAAGATCGACCGGACCCCTGGATGGCGGTCGGCGACCGCCCGCGCGACGCGGTATGCCGGATCGTCCCCGGAGGCGAAGGAGAAGATCACCTCGTACGCCTCGTAGTCCAGGCGGTAGAAGGACTCCAGGTTCTCCGCGAGCTCCTCGTCGATCCCGCACAGCGGTTTGACGATCGAGACCGGCGGGGCGAAGCCGGGGACGGCCGCGCGCGGGCCGGATCGGCGAAGCCGGGCGCGGGCTGCGACCGACAGCGCGTAGACCGCGGCCGACAGCGCGAGCCCGGCGAGCCCGATCGTCGCCACGGCGTTCACGCCGTCGCCGCCGCCTGTCCCGGTGTGAGCCGCAGGACGCCGATCCCGGTGCCGCGCTTGAGCGCCGCCAGGACGGCCTCGTGCGTCTTGTCGGCGTTCAGAAGCGTCTTCCAGGCGTAGAGGTGCTCCGGGCGGTGGAAGTCGCTGTTGGCCATGTGCGGCAGGCTCTCGCGCGACACGACCGGAAAGAGCTCCCAGCGGCAGCCGACCTCCCAGAGGTGAACGAGGTCTCCGACAAACTTTCGTCGATTCCAGAGGTACCAGGTGTTCGCGTACCACTCGCTCATCTCGTGCGGGTGGCCGGCGACCGAGACGGCGCCCCGGACCTGGATCTCGCGCAGCATTTCGAGCGGGTCGCCGTCGGCCGAAAGGTATTCGTCGAGGCCGAGCGCGAGCGCGTGGACCGAGGTGTCCCGGTTGATCGTGTTGCGGGTCATCTCGGCTCCGGGGATGACGAGCATCCGATAGGCGTGCCAGGCGCGCTCCGCCTCGCGGTCGATCTCCTCGACGTAGCGCTTCCAGGTCTCGGGATTCAGGCTGTTACCGATCCGATGCGCGATCTTTCCCAGAGAGTTGTCCCGATTGACGATGTGATCGGTGATCGCGATGACGTCGTGGCCCGTCTGACCGAAGAGGTCCACGACTTTAGGAAGCGGCAGGACGCCGTCCGAGTAGGTCGTGTGGATGTGAAAGTCGCAGAGCAACATGTGCTTGGCCATTCTCGGCGGCAAGCGCGAAGCGGGCACGAGGGCCGCGGGTAGGCCGCTGAAAGAACGTGTAAGAAGACTGTGAAGCGAAGGCCGTCAGGAGGCCGGGGCCAGGCCCGGCCGCTTCACGGGCGGCGGCAGGCGGCCCACGCGCGTCGGGACCAGAGGCGAGGATCCGCGGGACCGCGGCGCGCGCTGCCTCGTCCGCCACCAGGCGACCCAGAACCGCCGGGCCTGCGCGGGCGATTCGACGTTCTCGAGCCGGTACACCTTCAGGTCGGCCGACTTGACCTCGGCGGACTTCGCGGAGGGCGAATACACGATGTGGACAGGCAGCGGCACGTCGCCCCGCAACGGAAATGAGAACCGGAACCGCTCCGCGTCGGGCGCCTGGCGCAGGTCTCTCGAGAAGCCCGAAAGCGGGACCGACCGCTCCGGCTCCAGGTGCGCCACGGCGGTCCACCCGGCCTCGCGGAATTCGCAGTCGTGCCGGCGCCCGCATCGGCATCGCAGCTCGCGATGGGCGCCCGCGACACCCTCCTCGTTCAGGACGAGAGTCACGCCGCACTCGCAGCGGCCCGCGGCGTCGGTCCTCTCGGCCATGACGCGGAGCGTAGGAGAGCCCCATGAAGAGGGCGTGAAGATTCCGGAGGCTCGCTGGCCGCCGCGGCCGGAGCCCATAATCGTCGCCGTGAAGGGTCTGCCGGACTACCACGTGCACACGTTCCGGTGCGGACACGCCGGCGGGAGCTCGCGGGATTTCGTCCTCCGGGCGATCGACCGCGGCCTCGCGGAGATCGCCTTCACCGACCATATCCCGCTGTACTTCCTGCCCGAGGCCGACCGCGATCCGAAGCTCGCGATGCGTGAGGACCAGTTCGAGGGCTACGTTCGGGAGGTCGAGGCCCTGGGTGAGGAGTTCGCCGGGCGGATCGCCGTGCGGCTGGGGATCGAGGCGGACTACGCCGAGGGCCGCGAGGACGAGCTCGGCCGGTGGCTCTCCCGCGCGGACTGGGACCTCGTGCTCGGCTCGGTCCACTGGGTCGCGGGGGGTTGGATCGACGATCCGGACAGCTCCCCGCGCCGCTTCGCGAGCGAGGGGACCGAGAGGCTCTACGACGAGTACTACCGGCTC
This sequence comes from Thermoanaerobaculia bacterium, assembly GCA_040879385.1. Lineage (GTDB taxonomy): Bacteria > Acidobacteriota > Thermoanaerobaculia > UBA5066 > Gp7-AA6 > DAHUXD01. The sequence continues at coordinate 52,932 of JBBDKM010000029.1, forward strand.
CTCGCCCGCGCGGCCCGGACGGGCTATTTCGACGTCCTCACGCATTTCGATCTGCCCAAGAAGTTCGGCCACCGCCCGGAAGCGCCGCGGACGGGAGCGGAGCGCGGGGCGATCGCCGCTGCGAAGGAGGCCGGCTGCGCCGCCGAGATCTCCTCGGCCGGGCTGCGCAAGCCGGTCGCCGAAGCTTATCCGGAGCCGCGCCTGCTCCGGGAGATCGTGGCCGCCGGGATTCCCGTTACGTTCGCTTCGGACGCCCACGCACCCGCCGAGGTCGGCTGGGGCTTCGAGCGGACGCTGGAGCTCGCGCGGGGCGCCGGGGCGGGCGAGTACGTCACGTTCGCGAAGAGACGGAAAACGGCGCATCCGCTTCCCTGAGGAACCGCCTCCCGAGCTCGGCGACTACGCTCAACGAGGGCTAGGGCAGCTCCGACGCGTGGTGCTTCACCCAGCGGGCCTCGGCCATGAAGATCGTGTCTTCGCAGATGTTGGTGGCGAGGTCCCCGACGCGCTCCAGGTTCTTCGAGATCGAGATGAGCTCGATGCAGTAGGTCGTCAGAGCCGGGTACTCCGCGATGTAGGTCAAGAGCTCCCGGATGATCGAGACGTTTTTCTCGTCGAGAATGTCGTCCTTCTTGATGACCTTGCGCGCCAGCTCGGCATCCCGGTTGACGAAGGCGTCGAGCGACTGCTTGAGCATCGACTCGGCGACCTCGGCCATGTACGGGATGTCGATGAACGGCTTGAACGGCCGCTGGCCCGCCAGTCGCTCGGCACCTTCCGCGATGTTTACGGCATGGTCGCCAATCCGCTCCAGATCGTTGTTGATCTTGAGAACGGCCACGAGGAGCCGGAGGTCCACGGCGACCGGCTGCTGGAGTGCGAGGAGCGCGATCGCGGAGTCCTCGATGCCCAACTCCATCCGGTCGATGTCCTCGTCGGCGGCGATCACCGAGCGCGCCTTCTCGGCGTCCATCTCGGTTAAGGCCTCGATCGAACGGTGGATCTGCCGCTCGACCTCGCCGCCCATGAGGATGAGCTGGCGGCGGAGATCTTCGAGTTGCTCGGAAAAGTGCTCTTTCACGCTCGCCTCAGCTCCACAGCGCCTCGGCCGAAAGGATCTCCAGGTCCTTCTGCAGGACCTCCTCGGCGCGCTCCGTGGGAACCGCGCGGAACGCCGCGGAGCGATCGAAGACGCGCTCGAAGAGGCCCGATTTCTTGCGCGCCGCCGAGAGCTCCGGCTCGCAGTCGGCCCGGGCGCTCGCCTCGAACTCGATCTTGCGCGACCGCACGCGGCAGGACACGCCCGTGACGACCTGGCGGTGGCTCCGGTCCAGACCGTCGGCGATCCGGAGGATCGCGGCGAGCTTCTCGACCGCGGCCTGCAGATACGGGTTGAGGCGGCGCCAGTTGTCGTGGGAGGCCCTGGGCCGCCCGCCCTTGTGATAGCGCGCGAGAGACGCCAGCACCTCGATCTCGTCGGCCGAGAAGCCCGTCAGGTCTCCGTGCGTGATCAGGTAATAGGAGTGCCTCTGGTGCTTCGAGTAGCCGATGTAGCAACCAATGTCGTGGAGCAGCGCCCCGTACTGGAGCCACTCCCGCTCGGCCGCCGTCAACTGGTGAAGCGCGTGCGTCTGGTCGAAGATCTCCAGCGCGAGGCGCGCGACGTGCGCCGCGTGGAGAACCTCGGCGTTGCCGCGCCGGAGCAACCGGTCGACACTGCGAGCCCGCATGTCGCGGTTGACGGGGATGCGCGTCTCGCCGTGCCGCGCCACGTAGTCGAGCAGCAGGCCCTCCCGGAGGCCCCGCTCCCCGACGAGAATCGCGTCGGCTCCGGTGCGCTTGAGGACCCAGGCGAGCAGGATGCCGCCCGGGACGGCGATGTCGCGCCGCCGCGGATCGAGGCCGGGGACGCGGAGCTTCTCCTTCTCGGTCGTCTTGCGCAGAAGGCGGTTGACCTTCTTCAGGCCGGCGCGCGTGAGGGTGCGGTGGCCGGTGGGGCTCGGCTCCCGGCCGAGCACCGCGGCCTCGTGGACGAGCGAGAGCGATTGGATCGTGCCGGAGGAGCCCACGCAGGTCTTGAAGCCTTTCTTTCGCACGGCGTCGGCGGCGCGCCGGCCCACCCGCCGGATCGCCTTCTTCATCGCCTTCCGGTCCTTGTCCGAAGGGGGATCGTTGCGGCCAAAGCGGTCGACGAGGCGAACGACGCCGAGGGGCAGGCTCTCGGTCGAGAGCACGCGCGAGCCGTCGGAGATGACGAGCTCGGTCGAGCCGCCGCCGATGTCCACGAGGAAGAGCGGGTCCTGCTGGGCGGGGAACTCGCTCCGGAGAGCGAGGTTGATCAGCCGCGCCTCCTCCTCTCCGGAGATGACGTCGACGCGCACGCCGGTGCGCTTCTTGACCGCCTGGACGAAGTCGTCCGCGTTGGCGGACTCCCGCACGGCGCAGGTGGCCACGGCCCGGACAACCTCCGCGCCGGAGGACTCGGCGAGCTTGACCAGGTGCTCGACGGTCGACGCTCCCGCTTCGATGGCCTCGGGCGACAGGCGCCCCGTCCGGAGCGTCTCGCTGCCCAGGCGAACCATGGCCTTCTCGCGCGACAGGACCTCGAGGGTTCCGTCGTCCTCCACGTTGGCGACCAGCAGCTTGATGCTGTTGGTGCCGATGTCGATGGCGGCGAGGGTCCGCATGGAGGCCTCATTCTCCCGGGGAGGCGGCGGGACACCGTGAAGACGGTGTGAAGAGCGCGTGAAGCGGCTTTCCGGTTTCGTCTCACTATAATAGCGCCCCGTGCGCGAACCCGCCTCGCTCTGGAAGCTCCGCGCCGCGTCCCTGGAACGGGCGCGCAAGGCGCTCGAGCGCGGCGACCCCGAGGGCCTCCACGATCTGCGCGTCGCGCTCCGGCGGCTGAGTGCCACCGCGAGCGCGCTCGGAAAGAAGCGCCTCTCGCGCGAGGCCCGCGCGATGGCGCGCTCTCTGGCGCCGCAGCGTCAGCTCGAGGTCGACCGTCAGCTTCTCGCGCGGGTCGGACGTCTTGGTTTTCTCTCACCGGACGCCGTGACCGCGCTCGCGGCGCGCTGGGAGAAGCTGGCCGCCCGCGGCGACCGCCGCCTCGCGCGCGCCGGCGACGGGCGAGCGATCCACGGCCTCGTCCGGAGCGTCGGCCGCCTCGCGCACCGGAAGAGGAGTCCAGGCGCGGATCGCATCGCGCGCGCCCGCCGGCGCGCCGAAGAATCTCTCGGACGGTCGCTCGAGGGCCGGGACGACGCGGCGCTTCACCGTTATCGCCTCGCGGTCAAGAAGGCGCGCTACCTGGCCGAGGACCTCTACGCCATGGGCCTCGCCGAGTGGAAGACGCACGCGGCGCGCGAGAGGGCCCTGCAGGAGACCCTCGGCCGCTGGAACGACCTGAGAATGTTCTGCCGCCGCCTCGCCGAGAGTCGCGTGGAAGCCGAGGAGCGCGGCTCGATCGGGCTCGCCTCGGAGCTCGAGCACCTCCTCGCGGCTCTCGAGCCGGCGATCGCCTCGGTCCGAGGCAGCGCCGTCGAGGCGTCCCGCCAGACGGCCAGCGTCGTGCCGATCACGCTTCGGTCCGCCTAGACCGGCCCCGGCCCGTCCCGCCCGCCGGCAGGCACGCACCGAAAGAGAGAAAGAGGCAACTCCGGGTACAATAGAGAGCCTCTCCAGCAAAAGTTTTAACATGAGCTTCCCGACCGACAGCGGCGGAAAAGAGCGGCCGGACGACGCGCGCACAGACGACACTCAGTCCACGCGCGCCCGGGTCAGCACGGGGCCCTTCTCCGACCCGGAGTTTCGCCGTTTGATCGGACAGTCGCCGGTCGGAACCTACGTGATCCAGGACGAGCGGTACCGCTACGCCAACCCGAAGCTCACCGCCCTTCTCGGCTACTCGGAGCAGGACCTCCTCGGCTTTTCCTCCATCACCTCTCTCGTGGCCCCCGAAGACCGGGCCGCGGTCCTCGCGCGGATCCAGCGAGCCCTCGCCGGCGTACCGTCCGACGGCCCGTACGGCTTCGGGATGATCCGGCGGGACGGGGAGCGGATCGAGGTGGAGGTCTACGAGTCCGCGGCGGAATCGGCGGGGCGGACCGCGATCGTCGGGACGCTCCTCGATGTCACCGAGCGCCGGCGTGCCGAGGCGCACAACGTGGACCGGGCGTTCGTCGACCCGCTGACGAAGCTCCCCAATCGGGTCCGCTTCATGGAAAGACTGGAGCTCGAGCTGGCGCAGGCGCGGCGGCACGAGCGCCGGCTCGCGATCGTCTCGCTGAACCTCGACCGGTTCAAGTTCATCAACGATCACTTCGGACATTCCGTGGCGGACCATCTGCTGCAGTCTCTGGCCCTGCGCCTCAAACGGGGAGTCCGGGAAGTGGACGTGGTCGCGCGCGTCGCCGGGGACGAGTTCCTCGTCCTGGTTCCCGACCTGCGCCGGAGCGCGGACATGGGCCGGTTCGCCCAGAAGCTGCTCTCGCTGACCGCCCGACCGTTCGAGTTCAACGGCCGCACGATCGAGGTCACGTCCTCGATCGGCGTGGCGACGTACCCCGACGACGGCCAGGACGCCGACACGCTCCTGCGCAGCGCCGACGCCGCGATGGACCGGGCCAAGGAGCTCGGCAGCAACAACTTTCAGCTCTGCACGCCCGAGCTGACCGCCATGGCCTTCGAGCGGCTGGACCTGCAGAACGGCCTGCGGCTCGCCCTGGACCGCGAGGAGCTCGTTCTGCACTACCAGCCGCTCGTGAGCCTGCACACGGGGAGGATCGTGGGTCTCGAGGCCCTCGTCCGCTGGCAGCACCCGCAGCGCGGGCTCGTCATGCCCGGAGCGTTCATTCCGGCGGCCGAAGAAACCGGGCTCATCCTGCCGCTCGGGGAGTGGGTCCTCGCCACCGCCTGCAAGCAGCTGAAGGCCTGGGACGAGACGGGGCTGGGCCTGCGGATGGCCGTCAACTTCTCGGCCCGCCAGTTCCGGGAGCGCGGCCTCGTCCAGACCGTGGAAAGAGCGGTTTCGGAGGCGGGGCTCGAGCCCCGGAACCTGGAGATCGAGATCACCGAGTCGATCGCGATGGAGGGCGCCGAGATCGTCGTCACGAACCTGAATCAGCTGCGCGCCATGGGCGTCGGGATCGCGATCGACGACTTCGGCACGGGCTACTCGTCGCTGAGCTACCTCAAGCGCTACCCGATCACCTCGCTGAAGATCGACCGCTCGTTCGTGTCGGATCTCCCGACCAATCCGGCGGACGCCGGCATCGTGCGGGCGATCGTGGCGCTGGCCCACGGTTCCAACCTGAGCGTCATCGGGGAAGGGGTGGAGACGAAGGAGCAGTTCCTCCGACTGCAGGAGTACGGCTGCGACGAGATGCAGGGCTACTGGGTCAGCCGGCCCCTGCCGGAGGAGGGCGTCACGCAGCGCCTGACCGACGAGATCGCACTCTGGAAGCAGGGAGACCCGCGCACCCCTACGCCGTAGCGAGCCCCGCCTTCAGGTCGGACGCGAGCAGCCGGTGGAACAGGTGCTCGCCCCCCTCGCGGCGCACCGAGAGCCGCCCCGCTCGGTAGGCGCGCGACCCGAGGCCCCGCTGGACCGAATCGCAAATCGCCAGGTCCTCGTCCTGCACCCGGTTGCCGACATCGATCGAGGCTTTGTTCTTCGCGATCGCCTCGGGTGTCGAGACGTCGGTGAAGTAGAAGTCGAAAATGACCTCGGCCTTGCCCGCGCCGAGCGGGCGGACGAGGTTGGTGTCCATGACCCCCTCGTACCAGTTGATCATGAAGTTCGGGTAGAGCCAGTAGTAGAGCGCCCGGTCGCCGCCGCGCACCGCCGCGACGTCGCCGTCGGCGTTCGAGTGGTCGATGGGGCTCCACTGCAGACACCAGTTCTGGCCGGTCTCGATCATGTACTGGCTGTAGTCGAGGACGGAGGAGAGGCTCTTGTGGAGATGCGGCACGTGATACCCGCCGTCGAGGTAGTTGTCGACGAACACCTTCCAGTTGCACTCGAAGGTCCAGCGCCGCCGCTCCACGAAGTGGAAACGGGCGAGGTCGAGCTTCGCAAACTGGCCGACGAGGGGCCCGAGCGACTCTTCGAGCGGCGGGCCGCCCGGCTCGAGCCGGACGAAGACGAACTTCTCCCAGCTCGCCGTCTCGACCGGCATCAATCCGCTCTTCGCCTTGTCGAAGCCGCACACGCCGGCGAAATCCGGCGTGCCCTTGAGCTCCCCGGCGAGCGAATACGTCCAGCCGTGGTAGGGGCAGCGCAGCATCGGGGCCTTCCCCTCCTCCTCCGTCATCACGGCCGCCGCGTGGTGCCGGCACACGTTGAAGAAGCCGCGCAGCGTCCCGTCCTCGCCGCGCACGACGACGATCGGCTCGCCGGCGAGGACAGTCGTGATGTACTGGCCGGGCTTCTCGAGCTGGTCGAGACGGCCGACCATCTGCCAGGTCCGCGAGAAGACGGTCCGACGCTCGAGCTGTGCGATCCGGTCGTCGACGTACCAGGGCGCCGGGATCGTCCAGGCCTCCTCGAGCGGGGCCCGCGAGTCGTAGGCGCCCAGGATCTCTTCGACCGACGGTTCCATGAGTCCTCCCGATCGGGTTTCAGCGCGGCTGTCAGCGCACGGGCGTTGCGGTCTTCCTCGGAGGATTGAAGAACGGCAGCTTCACGACGGTCGCCGGAACGCGGTGGCGCACGGCTTCGACCGTGACCTCCATCTCGAGGCGAGTCCCGACGGCGTTGGAGCCGCGGGCGACGGTCGCGAGCGCGATCATCTTCTTCAGCGTCGGAGACCAGGTCGTCGACGTCGCCTTCCCGACCTGCTCGCCCTCGCGGTAGACGGGCACGGAGACGCGGGAGGCCGCCGCCGGGATCTGCGGGGCCAGGTTCAGCCGTTCGTAGATCGCCTCGACGGCGTTCCAGTCGAGCTCGAGGCCCACGATCTCGCGAGCCGGCCCCGTCTTCGCCTCCGCGCGGAGCGCGCCCTGGCCCACGAAGCGGCCCTTGTCCAGCGCGACGAGCCTCGCAAGCCCCATCTCGAAGGGCGTGTACTTCTGCGGCCCGATCAGGGCTTTCTTGGAGCTGTTGAAGTCCACGTCGATCAGGAGGAGGCCAGCCTCGATGCGCGAGACGTCGAGCGCCAGCATGCCGGCCGCGTGAACGTCGAAAGCCTTGCCCTTGCTCCAGAGCTCGTCCCACACCCTCACGGCGTCCTTCCACGGGATCCAGATCTCGTAGCCGAGGTCGCCCGTGTAGCCGGTCCGCGAGATGTCGACGGGGACCCCGGCGATCTTTCCGGAGGTCACCTTGAAGTACTTGAGGTTCTCGATGTCGGCCTCGGCGATCGCCTTCAGCATCCGCCCGGACGTCGGCCCCTGGAGGGCGACCGCCGCGACCTCCTCGGAGATCTCCGTGATCGCGACATCGAGGCCGAGCGCGTTCTGTTTGAACCAGCGCAGGCTCGGATCGGCCGCGGTCCAGCGGTACGTGTTCTCCGCCAGGCGTGCCACCGTGCCGTCGTCGATCACCTTGCCGTGCCCGTCGCACCAGGGCGTGTAGATGACCGATCCGACCGAGACCTTCCGGAGATCGCGCGTCACGATGCGGTCGACCAGGCGCGTCGCGTCCTTGCCCGAGATCCGGTACTTGAAGAGCGGCGAGATGTCGATCAGCGCCGCGGCGTTGCGGATGGCATTGTACTCGTGCTCGTGGTGCGCCTCGTAGGCGGAGACCGCGTAGTAGCCCGACCACTCGCGAAAGTTCAGGCTCTCGCAGAGCGGAAACGTTCTCTCGTGTAAGGCGGTCCCGATCGGCACAGGCAACCTCGCAGCTCGTATCCGGTCCGCGCGGCCCGCCGGAACGCGGAGTCACGTGGACCTTGTCGGAGCGCGCGATTATAAGTATGCTCGCGCGCTCGCGGCAAGCGGGCGGCACGAAACCACGGGTCACAAACGAGGCGAACCGAGGCGAATGAGCGCGAAGTACGACGTCGTCGTGATCGGAGGCGGGCACAACGGCCTCATCCACGCCGCTTACCTCCAGAAGGCGGGCAAGAAAGTGCTCGTTCTCGAACGTCGCCACGTCCTAGGCGGCGCCGCGGTGACCGAAGAGGTCTTCCCCGGCTTCAAGTTCTCCGTCTGCTCGTACGTCGTCTCGCTCCTGCGGCCGGAGATCATCCGGGACCTGGAGCTCCCGCGGCACGGGCTGGAGATCCTGCCGCTCGACGGCACCTTCACGCCGATGCTCAACGGCGACCACCTCTGGCGCGTCAACGACCACGCGAAGACGCGGCGCGAGATCGCGCGCCACTCGAAGCTCGACGCGGAGGCGTACGACGAGTACGGCAAGGCGATGGCGGACATGGGCCGCTTCGTCAAGCCGATCCTCTCCATGACGCCTCCCGACCCGACGAAGCTCGACTGGAAGGGCCTCCAGGACCTGCTCTTCCTCGGCAAGCGCTTCCGCGGCCTCTCGGGCGAGGACAAGTACAACCAGATTCAGCTCATGACGATGTCGGCGGTCGACTTCCTCGACCAGTGGTTCGAGACCGACGTCCTCAAGGCCACGATGTCGGCCTCGGGCATCATCGGCACGTTTCTCGGCGTGCGCTCGCCGGGAACTGCCTACGTGCTCCTCCACCACTACATGGGCGAGATCGACGGCGCCTTCCGCTCCTGGGGCTTCGCCCGCGGCGGCACGGGCGCCATCTCCAACGCCATCGCCGACGCGGCCCGCGAGGCGGGTGTCGAGATCCGGACGCAGACGCCGATCGCCCGCATCCAGGTCAAGGGCGGCAAGGCCGCGGGCGTCGTCCTCGAGAACGGCGAGGAGATCGACGCGCGGGTCGTCTCGTCGAGTGTGGACCCGCGGCTGACTTTCATGAAGATGGTCGGCGAGAAGGAGCTGCCCGGCGACTTCGTCGACGACATCAAGCGCTACAAGTTCCGCGGCTCCTCGGGAAAGGTGAATCTCGCGCTCGACGCGCTGCCGGACTTCAAGTCGATCCCGGGCGCCGGCGCGCACCTGCGGGGCGCGATCTCCATCTCGCCCTCGGTCGAGTACATGGAGCGCGCCTACGACGACGCCAAGTACGGCCGCTTCTCCCGCCGCCCCTACATCGACATCGTGATCCCGACCCTGACGGACCCGTCGCTCGCTCCGCCGGGCAAGCACGTCATGTCCTGCTTCGTGCAGTACGCGCCGTACAACCTGAAAGAGAGCGACTGGGACAAGGAGAAGGAGAACTTCGGCGACACCGTCGTCGACACGATCGCGGAGCATGCGCCGAACTTCAAGAGCATCATCAAGCACCGCCAGGTCGTCACCCCGCTCGACCTCGAGCGCGAGTGGGGGCTCTCCGAGGGGAATATCTTTCAGGGCGAGCTGACCCTCGAGCAGCTCTTCTTCCTGCGCCCGGCGCCGGGCTGGGCGCAGTACCGCACGCCGATCCGGAACCTCTACATGTGCGGCTCGGCCACCCACCCGGGCGGCGGCATCATGGGCGCCAACGGCAAGAACGCCGCCTTCAAGCTCCTCGAAGACTGGAAGCGCGGGAAGGTCTAGACCTCGTATGGCAGAGAAGCGCGACGTCGTCGTCATCGGCGCCGGCCCCAACGGCCTGACCGCGGCCGCCTACCTCGCCAAGGCGGGCTTCAGGCCGGTCGTCCTCGAGCGGCGCGACGTGGTCGGCGGGCTCGCCGTGACCGAAGAGTTCGCGCCGGGCTTCCGGGTCTCTTCGGTTCTCCACGCGGCCGGACCGTTCCTCCCCGCGATCGCGCGGGACCTGGACCTTACCCGGCACGGGCTCTCCCTCCTCCAGCCGGACGTGCGGGTCTTTGCGCCCGCGCCGGATGGACGGGCCATCCTGCTGTACGGCGACGCGGCGAAGACCGCCCGCGAGCTCGAGAAGACTTCTCCCCACGACGCGAAGGGCTACATCGCCTTTCACGAGAGCCTCGGCCGGATCGGCAAGGTGCTCCAGCCCCTCGTGACGATGACGCCGCCCTCGATCGACGATCCTGGCCTGGGCGCGATCTGGGACCTCCTCGGGGTCGGCCGCCGGTTCCGGGCGCTCCCGCGCCGCGACGCCTTCCGGCTGCTGCGCTGGGGCCCCATGGCCGTCGCCGACCTCGTGGCCGAGTTCTTCGAGACGGAGCTGCTCCGGGCGGTCGTCGCCGCGCGCGGCATCTTCGGAGCTTTCGCGGGCCCCTGGTCCGCCGGCACGAGCCTCGGCGTGATCCTCCAGGCGGCGACCGACTCGAACGCCGCCGGACCGGCCACGTTCGTGCGGGGCGGAATGGGCGCGCTCACACAGGCGCTCGCCACGGCGGCGCGGGGCTTCGGCGCGGAAATCCGCACGGGCGTAACCGTCGCGCGGATCGCTACCAAAGACGGCGCGGCCACGGGCGTCGTTCTCTCGACCGGCGAGGAAATCCCGGCGCGCGCCGTCGTCTCGAACGCCGACCCCAAGCGCACGCTCCTCGGCCTCGTCGATCCGATCGATCTCGATCCGGACTTCATCCAGAAGATCCGGAACTTCCGCGCGATGGGGGCCGTCGCCAAGGTGAACCTGGCCCTCTCGGGCCTCCCGGAGTTTCCGGCGGCGAAGGCGGTCGGCGCCGACGCGAAGAACGTCCTGTCGGGGCGCATCCACATCGGCCCGGACATCGACTACCTCGAGCGCGCCTACGACGCTGCCAAGTACGGCGACTTCTCGCCGCACCCCTACTGCGACGTCACGATCCCGACGATCACGGACCCCTCGCTCGCCCCCGCCGGCAAGCACGTCCTGTCGGTCGTCGCCCAGTTCGCTCCTTACAAGTTGAAGGGCGACTGGAAGGGCAGGCGGGAGGCTCTCGGCGACGCCGTCGTGGATGCCATAGCCGCCTACTCCCCGGGCCTCAAAGGACTCGTCACCGGCCGTCAGGTCCTGACGCCTCTCGATCTCGAGGAGACGTACGGCGCGACCGGCGGCCACATCTTCCACGGCGAGCCTGCCCTCGACCAGCTCTTCACGATGCGCCCGCTCCTCAACTGGGCCCAGTACCGCACCCCCGTCCGCGGCCTCTACCTCTGCGGCTCGGGCACGCACCCGGGCGGCGGGGTCACCGGCGCGCCGGGGTTCAACGCGAGCCGGGAGATCGCAAAGGACCTGAAACGCTGATCGTCCGTAGCCCTATCGGATTCGCTTCAGGAACCCTTACGGCGCGGCGACGGTCCTCCAGTTTCCGCTGGCCTGGAGCTCGAGCCGCTTCTTCGCGCGCGCGTCGGCGATGAGCAGGTCGCGGAGTCTGCCCGTCTCGCGGAGGCGCTCGGCGCGCTTCCACATCCCGTACCCGCCTCCGCCGCCGGCGCGGTAGGAGTTCAGCGCGACCGTGAAGGTGTCCGTGTCGGCAATCGCGCGGCCGCCTCGGGACAGCGACACCACCCGCTGTCCCCTTTGCCGCCGCGGGTCGATCGTGTACTCGGCCCCCTCGAGCGTGTCGCAGCTGCGCAGGCGCTCGGTCGGGTCGGCAATGCATTCGGCCGAGCGTTCGAGGGCCGCGCGGACTTCCCGCCCGGTGGCCTTCAGGGTGACGAGGCTGTTCTCGTAGGGGTAGAACTGCCAGATCTGCCGGACCGTCAGCGGACCGGCCGGCCAGTCGGTGAACTGGACCGGCAGGAGCGTGCAGAACGAGAGCTCGGCGGCCCCTTCGCGAAGCTGCACGGCGTGGAGCCAGTCGAGGAGCGCCGAGTCTTCGAATCGAACGCGGCGCGCCGAGACCGGAGAGGCCAGGTCGGCGACTTTCTCGGCCAGAACGCGCATCGCCGCCCCGTGCTCGACGGCGACGGAGGCCACGATCTCCGGATCCGGCAGGATCCTCTTCATCGGGAGGTTCCGGCCCCGAACGTCGGCCAGCTTCCACGCCTCGCCGTTCTTGACGAGACTGAGGTCGTAGCGCGTCAGCGTGTTTCCCCAGCGGCCGGGTTGCGAGACCCACGCGCCTCCGAGCCGCTGCGGGTTGACGATCGTGTGCGCGTGACCGGTCAACAGCAGGTCGATCCCGGGGACCTGGGTCGCCAGGGCATAGGCGCGGTTCTCTCCGGCGCCGCCCGAGTCCTTACCGGTCGCCGGGTCGCGCTCGAACCCCTGGTGCGTGATGACGACGACCAGGTCGCACCGCTCCTGTTCGCGCAGGACCGGCACCCAGCGGCGCGCGATCGCCACGGGCTCGGTGAAGCGCAGTTTCTCGAGCAGCGCCGGGCTGATCCAGTTTCCGACCTGGTTCGTGACGAGACCGAGGATGCCGACCCGCAGGCCGGCGATCTCGCGCACCACGTAGGGCGGAAACGGCGGGTCGCCGCTCGGGCCGAGCGTATTGGCGGAAAGCCAGGCGAACTTCGCCGCCTTCCGCGATTCCTCGAGGCGCCTTTTCCCGAAGTCGAACTCGTGATTCCCGATCGCCATCGCGTCGTAGCCGACGAGGTTCATCGCGCGCACGATCGGATCGCTGCCGTCCCCGGCGCGGCCCTCCAAAGCCAGGGTCTGTTCCGGCGCTCCCTGGATGGTGTCGCCCGAATCGAGCAGGAGTACGGCGTTGCCTTCGGCGCGAATCGCCTTCACGGCCGCCGCCACCCGCGCCAGCCCCTCGCCGAGGTCCCGATCGGCCAGCGCGTCGTGGGGATGGACGCGGCCGTGCAGGTCGGAGGTGTGGAGGATCGTCAGGGTGACGCCGGAGGCGAAATGCGCGCCCGCGACGAGAAGGAACGCGATGGCGAGGCGCCGCATGAACCTGATCCTACACATAGAATGCCGGGCGATGGCGAGGAGGCCGAAGGAGACCTTCGAGGACAAGAAGCGCCGGGCCACCGCCGTCTTCCGACGCTTGAAGGCGGCCTACCCCGACGCAAAATGCGCGCTCGACCACAGGAGCCCCCTCGAGCTCCTGGTCGCCACGATCCTCTCGGCGCAGTGCACCGACGTGCGGGTCAACATGGTCACGCCGTCCCTCTTCGCGAAGTACCGCACGGCGGCCGACTACGCGCGCTCGCCGCGGGGGGAGCTCGAGCGGGAGGTCCGCTCGACGGGATTCTTCAATTCCAAGGCGAAGAGCCTTCGGGCGGCGGGCGCCGCCATCGCGGCCGGGCACGGCGGGCAGGTACCGGACACGATGGAAGAGCTCGTCGCGCTCCCGGGGGTCGGGCGCAAGACCGCCAACGTGGTCCTCGGCAACGCGTTCGGGAAGGACGAGGGCTTCGTCGTGGACACGCACGTGGGACGCCTGGCGCGGCGCCTCGGCTTGACGCGCGAGGTCGATCCCGTGAAAATCGAGCGGGACTTGAACGCCCTGGTCAAGAGGGGACGCCGCACGCTCGGCGCCCACCTGCTGATCGCGCACGGCCGGCAGATCTGTGTCGCCCGAAAGCCCCAGTGCTGGGAGTGCCCGGTCGAGAGGCTCTGCCCCAAAGTCGGCGTGCAGATCCCGTGAAAATACACGCCGGCGTTGCGGAAATCAGTTTTCCAGAGAGCCGGCGGAAAAGCCTGTCGATATCCCTGTGGAAAAGGGCCAAAAAACGCGGATACGGCGTTTTCGAAGCGAATTGCACCATCCGTTGTGCGACTGAATAAAGCTTTCTCTTTGAGTCACTTAGTGTGGATGCCCAAGGAGGTGTGCAGAGCGCGAAAGTCGCGAAAGCGCCGGCGGGCCTTTTTCCACACGTGCAACCGACTCAGACAACGAAACTTAACTGGCGCTGAAGACGGGTTTTACGCTTCCACGGCCGGCCGGCTCACTCAGTTTCCGGGCCGATATTCGCCGTAAACCGCCTTCAGGGCCGTGACGATCTCGCCGAGCGTGGCGCGCTTCGAGACCGCCTCGATGAGCGCCGGCATGAGGTTGCGATCCTCGCGTGCGGCGCGCTCCACCGCCTCCAGCGCCTCGCGGCTTTCCCCGGCGTTGCGCGAGGCCCGAAACGCGCGCAGGCGCTCGACCTGCTCCGCTTCGAGGGCCGGATCGACCGACAGGATGGGCGGCGCCGCTTCCTGCTCCTCGCGGTAGGCATTCACGCCGACGATCCGCCGCTTGCCGTCCTCGACCTCGCGCTGGGCCGTGTAGGCGGCGTCCTCGATCTCCCGCTGGAAGAACCCCTGCTCGATGGCCGCGACCGCGCCGCCGAGCGCGTCGACCTTCTGGATCAGCGCGCGAGCCCGCTCCCGGATCTCCGCCGTCCACGCTTCGACCAGGTGCGAGCCGCCGAGGGGATCGGCGACGTCCGCGACTCCGGTCTCGCTGGCGATGACCTGCTGGGTCCGCAGGGCGAGCCGCGCGGACTCTTCCGTCGGCAGGGCCAGGGCCTCGTCCCGCGCGTTGGTGTGGAGCGACTGGGTGCCTCCGAGGACCGCCGACAGCGCCTGCAGGGCGACGCGCACCACGTTGACATCCGGCTGCTGCGCCGTGAGCGTCGAGCCGGCCGTCTGCGTGTGGAACCGCAGGCGCCAGGAGCGCGGGTCCCGCGCCCCGTATCGGTCGCGCGCGATCTCGGCCCAGAGGGCGCGGGCGGCGCGGAACTTGGCGACCTCCTCGAAGAAGTTCGCGTGCGCGTTGAAGAAGAACGACAGGCGCGGCGCGAAATCGTCGATGGCGAGGCCGCGGGACAGGGCCGCCTCCACGTAGGCGATCGCGTTCGAGAGCGTGAAGGCGACCTCCTGCACGGCCGTCGAGCCGGCTTCGCGGATGTGGTAGCCGGAGATGGAGATCGTGTTCCAGCGGGGTACCTCGGCCGCGCAGAACGCAACGATGTCGATTGTGATCTTCAGCGACGGCCGGGGCGGGAAGACGTAGGTCCCGCGCGCGATGTACTCCTTGAGCAGGTCGTTCTGGACCGTCCCCGACAGCGCGCTCCAGGCGATCCCCCGCTCGCGAGCGACGGCGAGAAGAAGCGCGAGCAGGATCGAAGCCGTGGAGTTGATGGTCATCGACATCGAAACGCGCTCGAGCGGCAGGGACTCGGTCAGGGTCCGCATGTCGTCGAGCGTCGCGATCGCGACCCCCACCTTCCCGACTTCCCCGCGGGCCGCCGGGTCGTCCGAGTCGTAGCCCATCTGGGTCGGGAGGTCGAAGGCCACCGAAAGCCCCGTCTGCCCCTGCTCGAGGAGATACCGGTAGCGAATATTCGAGTCGCGCGCCGATCCGTACCCCGCGTACTGCCGCATGGTCCAGTAGCGGCTGCGGTACATCTCCGGCGAGATACCCCGCAGAAACGGGAACTCGCCGGGAGGCGGGGCGCCGTAGAAGGACTCGATCGGGATTCCGGAAGAGGTCGTTTCGGGGAGGTTGGGGCGCTTTTCCTTCGATTCCTTCACGCCAGGATTCTTTCACGGGTCCCGGAGGCACCCGGGGCCGGATGCTAAAATCGGCGCGCGTCCATGACCGACCACTTCCGCGGAAGACTCGAGGTCTTCGGCCTTGCGGACCTTCTCCAATGGATGGAGCTGAACCGCCGGTCGGGGCGGTTGACCGTGACGCGCGGCCACGACCGGCGGACCCTGGACTGGAAGGACGGCGAGATCGTCTACGTCTCGGGATCGCTGCCCCGCCACCGCCTCGGCGTCCACCTGCTCCGCAGCGGCGCCCTTTCCGCCGCGACCCTGTACGAGCTGCTCGCCCGCAACATGACGACCCAGGAGAACCTGACGCGGCTGATCCTCGAGATGGGGCACGACACGCTCGACGGCCTGTCGCTGCGCGTCGAGGAGCTGGCGCGCAAGCTTCTCTTCGAGATCTTCGAGTGGCGGGAGGCCAACTTCGAGTACGACCCGACGTACCGGGTGACGCCGATCCTCCGCATCGGGTTGATGCTGCGCGGACAGGCGCTCGCATTTCAGGGAGTCAAGCAGCTCGACGACACGCACCGCCTCTCCCGCCGCGAGCGCCGCGAAACTTGGGAGGCGGCCGACGCCTGGGTCCTCCCCTTCCTTCCGGAGGGGATCGAGGAGCACTTCTGGGAAGCCCTCGAAAAGATCGAGGCGCCGCTCGACCCGCCCGAGGGGCGCGGCCACGCCATGCGGTTTCACGAGTTCGCGCGGCGCCTGCGCGAGCGCCTGATCAAGAACTACCTGATGCGGCCGGTGCATCACGACACGGCCGCGCTTCTGGTGGAGCTTCTCAAGAAGACCCCGCTGGACCCACAGTCGATCGTCCCGGTGGCGGCCCTGGACCAATACCTGACGCTCGACCTGCTGATCCTCGCCAACTCGCTTTCCGTCGACCGCGAGAACTCCGTCGGCACCGCCCCGGAGGCCCTCGACCGCATCGGGCCGCGGGCCGCGACGGTCCTGATCGACCGGCTCTCGTCCGCCGATTTCCCCGCCCTGCCGCGCAACGACCCGGCCCCGCGCGCCGTGCGTCGGGCGAGCCTCGCCGCGGCGATCGCCGCCGGACGCTTCGCCGAGCGCTACGGGATCTCTCGCGAGCGCGGGTACACGCTGGGCCTCCTCCACTGCATCGGCTACTCGGATCTCTTCGAGATCGTGCGCGAGATGAACCTGCCCTCCGGGCCTTTCCGCGGCGCGGTTCTGGAGACCTACCGGCCGGCCGTAGGCCGTTCCCGCGCCGAGATCTGGGGACTCCCGCGGGACTTCGAGGCGGTCCTCTCCGACGACGGGACCGACCCGAGCGCGGCGGCCGCGGTCGTCCGCAAGGCGCGCTCGGCGATCCCCGCGTGCGCGATCGGGAGCCTGCCGGTCGAGGGAGCCGACGACTTGGAGTCCGACGAGCTGACGGGCGAGCTGAACATGCTTTTCGAGTACCTCGGCCTCCAGCCGGTCGGCGCCGCACGGGAATAAGACCCCGGCACACCCGCCTTCCTAACGATTTCCTCAGAAAGGGACGGTGCGGAATCCCGGCCCGCCCGGGCGCGTTCTCCGTGCCGTACCGGGACCGGAAGCCCTGGACTCCGGCCCCCAGAAAGGACGAACGATGCGATCGACGCGACTGGCGACCCTCCTGATTCTCGGCGCCGCGGCGGCGCTCGCCCAGGAGCCGGCCCCTTCCCTCCCGAGTTTCTCCGAGCGGGTCGAAGTCCGGGTCCTCGACCTGGACGTCGACGTCACCGACTCGAAAGGCCAGCCGGTCACGGACTTGAAGCGCGAGGACTTCAAGGTGAAGATCGGCAAGAAAACGGTCCCGATCGACTATTTCGCCCGGGTCGACCAGGGCACCATCCACGCGCCGGATCTCTCCTCCGCCTCGCCGGACCAGGTGCTGGCCACCTACCGGAAAGGCGACGAGGTCTTCGTGCCGCGCAACTTCATTCTGTACGTCGACCTCGGATTCCTTTCCCCCGGCGTTCGCAACCGCAGCCTCGAGGCGCTCCGCGACTTCGTCACGCGGCTCGGCCCCGACGACGCGGCGCGCGTCGTCGTCTTCGACCGCTCCCCGAAGGTCCTGGCCGACTGGACGACGAGCAAGGAAACGGTGCTCTCCGCTCTCTCCTCCATCGAGTCGAAAGGCGTCGGCATGTCGCGGCTGCAGGCCGAGCGGCAGGCGCTGTCGCTGATCGATTCGAGCCCCCGGGGCCGCCGGGGGGGCACGCGCACGCAGATCGCCCGTCAGTACGGGGAGGAAGTCGGCCAGGAGATCGAGCGAATGCTCGCAAGTATGGAGCAGGAGCTCGTCACGCTCACGCCCCTGAACGGAAAGCGATCCTTCCTGTTCCTGTCGGGCGGCTTCGAGTATCAGCCCGGTTTCGTCATGTCCCAATACGCCGGCGGGGGCGCGGCTTCGCTGATCGCCTTCAACATCCGGAACGTCTCGGGCGCGGTCGGCGCTCTCATCAAGCGCGCCAACGCGGACGAGATCACCTTCTACACGGTCGACGCGCTGGGCCTGACCGGCGAAGGCGGCAGCGCCTCCAACGACGATCCCCTGGGCAACCGGCCCCTCGTCGGATTCCAGGCCCGCCAGGACAGGCAGAGCGGGCTGCAGGAGCTCGCCGTCGAGACGGGCGGGCTGGCGCTTCTGAACACGAACGACTTCGACCGGGGCCTCTCCAGGGTCTACCAGGCCGTGTCGACCTACTACACGCTCGGCATGACTCTCGCCAAGCTCGACTCGACGTCCTACGAGGACGTGCGGGTGGCCGTGAACCGACCCGGCGCGGTCGTGCGGGCGCGGCGGGGATTCCAGGCGCGGCCCGAGGCCGACCTCGTGCGCGACCGGGCGCTGGCGACTATGGAGACCGACCTGTCGTACAGGGCGATCCCGGTGACGCTCCAGATGGCGCCGCCGACTCCAGACAAGAAGCTATACAGCCTCCCGATCACCGTGACCATCCCGGCTTCGGCCCTCACGTTCACCCCTGAGGGCGAGCGCGCGTCCGCGCGTGCGGACATCTTCATCGGCTCGGTCGACGACAAGGGCCGGCGGAGCGACATCACCCGCCAGGAAGCGACCTTCCAGCTCCCAGCGGACGAGGCCGCGGGCAACGCGCCGCTCCAGTTCAACGCCAGGCTGATGACGAAGAAGGGCAACTACCGGATCGTGGTCAACGTGCGCGACAGCGCCACGGGCAAGATGGGAACGGCACGCGCGAACGTCCGGGTCGAATAGCTCGGGCTACGCAGGACTTGCAAGCCGAGCGGAGCGAGTTAAGCTGCGGCTGCCTGCGAGTCAGGTCTTTCGCCTCGCGGCACCCAGGCCGCCGACAGCTTCAACTCGCGGAGCCGTCCTAAGGCTTCTTGGGCGTGGGCTTGGGGGCGGCGGCCTTAGGAGCCGACTTCGGCGGCAGCGTCCCGTCCGGCATGAGAACGACGAAGTCCTCCTTGCGCTCGATGCCCTTGTTGGCGGCCGAGCCGCGGGGGGCGTTCAGGTCGCGCACCGAGATGCGGAAGGTGTAGTAGCCCGGCTCGAACGAGGCGAGCGGGATCTCCGTTCCCGTTCCGTAGTAACGGCTGCCGATCGGCAGCAGGTCGGCCGGCCCCGTGAAGGGCGCGAAGGCGTCCTGGCCGTCCTTCTGCACGTTGATTCGGGTCATGACGCGCGGCTTGGAAGCGTCCGGCGCGGCCGGCGGCGTGGCGGGCGCGCCCGCGCCCGGCGTGGCGCTCGGCGCCGGAGCCGCGGCTTCGGCGGGGACCCCCGGGTTCGAGACGGTGTAGAAGTACCAGAGGCTGTCCTGCTTCGAGAAGAGGTGGTCCCCCTTGGGCTCGACCTTGATCGGCTTCTCGGTCCCGAAGACGAACGGATCGGCGGGGCCCGGACGCTTGGCCAGCGGCACGAGGCCGCTCGAGAGAATCAGGGGCGAGACGGCAAATTCCTCGGACTTGGGATCGATCTTGAAGGACACCGTAGAGGAGGAGACGGGGGGCTGGCCCTCGGCGGGGAAGAGACCGAAGACTCCTTTGTAGCTGCCGGGCGGCAGCACGACGGAGCGGTCCAGCGCCCGGTCCTTGCGTCCGGCCTCGGCGATCTCCGAGAACGCGGCGTCCTCCCAGAAAGACTCGACTTCTTTCCCCGACTCGTCATGGATCAGTCCTCCGAACTTGAGCGGGGCCCCCGACGCGAAAGCGGGCTTGTTCGACGGCAGGTAGTACTGGAGCGCGAGGAACGAGTCTCCGGAGGAGGACCGGAACGTCCCCGACCAGAAGGACGCGTCGCCCTCGTTCTTTCCGGCGGCGGCCTCGAGCGCCGACTTGACGGCCGCCGGCAGCGGCATCGTGGGAACGGAGGCCGCCGGCGCGGCAGCGGCCGGAGCGGCGCCTGTCGCGGCCGGCGCACCCATGGCCGGCGGTACGGCGGCGGGCCGCGGCGCACTCGCCGCGGGGGCTCCAGCGGCCGGCGGGGTACCGACGGTCGCGTTGGGATTCACGATCGATTTGTCGGCGATCGTGGCCATCGCCTTGTCGGCGGCCGAGGCGTTCTGAAACTCGTCGTTGCCGCGCTGGGGATCCAGCGCGACCCGTACGCGCAGGTCGCCCAGCCCCCAGGAGGGGTCGAACTTGTCCTCGTCGTAGATCCAGGTCTGCACGGTCGTCACGCCCCCGGCGACCGATTCCACGCCGGGGTCCCGAAGACCCGTGTCCGGGGTCGCCTGGCCGTCCATGGGCCCTCCGAGACCGGACTGCAGGACCCGGCTGGGGTTTCCGAGCACGATGAAGAGGCGCCCGCGCGCCGACTCGGACCCCTTCTGACGGCGGCCCTTGAACTGCTCGTCGGCCGCCGCGATCCGCCGCCGCATCCCGTCGCGGAACGGCTCGCCCCCGCGCCTGGCGAAGTAGAGGGCGATGAACTTATCGGCCCCCTCGTCGGTCGAGACGTTCTTCCACTCGGCGCGCTCGGCCGGAGTCAGGAAGTAGGCCTCCGGTGTCTTGTCCCAGTCCTTGTATTTCGACAGCTGCGCCAGCGCGGCCGCGGTGATGACGAGGCCGGCGAGAGCAAAATAGATCTTTTTCACAAATCCTCCCAAAGGGTTCATCAGAAGGGGCAGATTCTATAGCGGAAGCGCGGAGAAAGCAGGCGGCCCGGGGGCCGGGCCGCGAAGAGGAAGCGACTGCCTAGCGGCGTTCCGTCTTGACCACGGAGTACCCCCGGCCCGGGATCTTGGCCAGGGCGAGGGTCTGGGACCCGCCTTTCCGTGTTCCCAGCTCCTCCCGCAGCACCCCGAGAATCTTCTGGACCTCGCCGTGCATCGTCTCCATCCGCTGTTTCATGTGCAGGATGACCTCGACGCCGGCGAGGTTGACGCCCAGGTGCCGGGTCAACGTCAGGATGATCTCCAGTCGCTCGATCGTGTCGGTGTCGTAAAGACGCGTATTTCCCCCGGTCCGGGCCGGCCGGAGGAGCCCTTCGCGCTCGTACATGCGGAGGGTCTGGGGGTGGATCCCGTAGCGCTCCGCGATCGCGCCAATCCGGAAAACCCCGGACCGCTCCCTCTCCCGGCTCTTCATCGAGCCTTCCTCGGCTCGACTGAGATCGGCTGGGCGCGGTCCGACTTGGGGGCCACGACTCGAAGCACTCCAGCGCGCAGCGTCGCCTTGATCAACGCCGCATCGAGCGAGGCCGGGATCGGAAACTCCCGTGAGAAGGAGCCGTAGATCCGCTCCATCCGCACGAAGTGCCGCGGCTCCGCTCCGGTCCAGGCCTTGCGGAGCCCGGCGATCCGCAGCTTACCGTCGAGGGCCTCGAGCCGCACGTCGTCGAGCCGCACCCCGGGGAGCTCGATGTTCAGGATGATCTCCTCGGGCGTCTCGTACACGTCCGCCGCCGGAGACCAGAGGGCCGCGTCCAGACCCTCGTCGGGAAACTCGGTGCGGTGGATCGTCTCTTCGAACAGGCGATTGACCTTTTCCTGGATGGCGAAAAGGTCCTGAAGCGAATTCCAGCGAAAGACGGTCATGGAGATGCCGTCAACAGTCTACAGTTGGGCGCCCCTTTTTTTTTACCGAAGCGCCGAAACCGCCGCCGCCGCGCTGTCAACTGCTGGCTGTCAACTGTCGACTCACTTCTTCTCCGTGTCCACATACTCCGTATCGATGACTTCGTCTTCCTTGCCGGCCTCGCCGGAGGACGGCCCGGCGCCGGCCGGCTCGTCAGAGCCCGTCGCGCCGCCCTGGCCCGCCCCGCGGTACATCGACTCGGCCAGCTTGTGGGACGCCTGCTGGAGCCGCTCGGCCGCTTCGTTCATCGCGGAGGCGCCGCCTGCCTCGAGGGCCTTCTTCGCATCGGCCACCGCCCCTTCGAAGGACGCGGCATCCGCCGAAGACAGCTTGTCCTTGTTCTCGGCGGCCGTCTTCTCCGCCGAATACACGAGCGAATCGAGCCGGTTTCTGGCCTCGATCTCCTCGCGGCGTTTGCGATCCTCCTCCGCGTGCGATTGGGCGTCCTGGACCATCTTGTCGATCTCGTTCTTGGCGAGGCCGGACGAGGCCGTGATGGTGATCTTCTGTTCCTTGCCGGTCCCGAGATCCTTGGCCGAGACGTTCATGATGCCGTTGGCGTCGATGTCGAAGGCCACCTCGATCTGCGGGACGCCCCGCGCCGCCGAAGGAATGCCGACGAGGTGGAAGACGCCGATGGTCTTGTTGTCCCGCGCCATCTCGCGCTCTCCCTGGAGCACCTTGATCTCCACGGACGTCTGGTTGTCTCCCGCGGTCGAGAAGGTCTCGCTCTTCTTGGTCGGGATGGTCGTGTTGCGCTCGATCAGCCGCGTGGTCACGCCGCCGAGCGTCTCGATCCCGAGCGAGAGCGGCGTCACGTCGAGCAGCAGCAGGTCCTTGACGTCTCCGGCCAGCACGCCCGCCTGGATCGCGGCGCCGATCGCGACGACCTCGTCCGGATTGACGCCCTGGTGGGGATCCTTGCCGAAGAAATCCTTGACGAGCTTCTGGATGCGCGGCATGCGCGTCTGGCCGCCGACGAGCACGACCTCGTCGATGTTCCGGGCCTCGAGCCCGGCGTCCTTGAGGGCCTGCTTGCAGGGGCCCATCGACTTCTCGATGATGTCCTCGACGAGCTGTTCGAGCTTCGAGCGCGAGAGCTTCAGCTGCAGGTGCTTGGGGCCGGAGGCGTCCGCCGTGATGAACGGCAGGTTGATCTCCGTCTCGACGACGCTCGAGAGCTCGATCTTCGCCTTCTCCGCCGCTTCCTTGAGCCGCTGCATCGCCATGGCGTCCTTCGAGAGGTCCACGCCCTGGTCCTTCTTGAACTCGGCCAGGATCCAGTCGATGATCCGCTGGTCGATGTTGTCGCCGCCCAGGTGCGTGTCGCCGTTGGTGGACTTGACCTCGACCACCCCTTCGCCGACCTCGAGGATCGAGATGTCGAAGGTGCCGCCGCCGAAGTCGTAGACCGCGATCGTCTCGTCCTTCTTCTTGTCCAGCCCGTACGCGAGCGCCGCGGCCGTCGGCTCGTTGACCAGCCGCTCGACCGTCAGACCGGCGATCTGGCCCGCGTCCTTGGTGGCCTGGCGCTGCGAGTCGTTGAAGTACGCGGGCACCGTGATGACCGCGCGCGTCACCTTTTCGCCGAGGTAGGCCTCCGCGGACTCTTTGAGCTTGCCGAGAATCATCGCGGAGATCTCGGGCGGGGACCATTCCTTCCCGCCGGCCTTCACGCGGACGTCGCCGTTCCCGCCCAGGGCGACTTTGAACGGAACCATCTTCATCTCTTCGGAGACCTCGGAGAATTTCCGCCCCATGAAGCGCTTGATCGAAAAGACGGTGTTCTCCGGGTTGGTGACGGCCTGCCGCTTGGCGACCTGTCCGACCAGACGCTCGCCGCTCTTGGTGAACGCGACGACCGAAGGCGTGGTGCGGTTGCCTTCCGCGTTGGGGATGACGACGGGGTCTCCGCCTTCCATGACGGCCACACACGAGTTGGTGGTGCCGAGGTCGATGCCGATGATTTTGCTCATGTTCGATTGCTCCTCTAAACCTCTATTTGAGAGTCGCGACTATAGAACATGAGTCAAGTACTGTCAACTAACTTGGCCGGAAGCTTAAGCCATTAAGACTCATATCTTGAGCCTACTCGACGACCAGAACACTCGGCCGGTCGGGTAGCTGCACCGGCCGTGAGGTTGCCGGACGGAGCTCTGAAACGGGCGCGAGACTCCGCTCGAGCGACAGATCCAGGTCGATCTGGCCGCGGGCGTTGCGCCCGTAGAGGCCGAATTTGCCGTCCTCCGCCCGCAGAATGTAGCGGTAGAAGCGTCCGTACGGGTCCCGCAGCGCATCCTCCTCGAGGATACCCGCCACCACCAGGTCTTCGAGGCTCTGCGGATAACGCCCGCTCGAGTCGTAGAAGACGCGCACGGCCCGCTCGATCGCCACCGCACGGTTCAAGGAGATCGCCTTGCGGAACTCGGCGATCTCGAGAACCTCGCCGGGCGGCCGAAGGAGGAGATTGGCGGGATTGCGCGGGATCACGTAGATCGAGACCGCGGCCAGCACGAGGAGCGCCGCCCAGAGCCCGAGCGCGCGTCCCGGCGGGGCGTGCGGAGCGGCGGGAGCGAGAGCCCGCGGCCCCGGACCGGGAGGCTCCTCCTCGATTCGACCGGGCTCGATCAGGTGCCGCCCGATCAGGTCCGCGGTGCCCTTCAGGACTTCGAAGTCGGAGAGGAAGGCGCGTTCCATGATGTCGCCGACGGAGCGCTTCCCGTCGATCCACCGCCACGTCTCGGCTTCGGACTTGGTGACCGACAGCGTCCCCTCGGGCGGGTTTTTCTCGCCGACGGTGAGGTTCAGGGTCTCGACACCGGGCGCTCGGCGGTAGACCGTCTCGAGCGATCCGACCTTCTTCTCGAAGAGTGGCCACTCGTCGACCATCTGCGCGGCTTCCATCAGGATGGTTTCGGTGGAAACGGGGGCCATGTGGTCCGCGTCGTAGTCGACCATGCCCTCCTGGCTGAACCGGAATCGGCCGTCCGGCCAGCGAAACGCCGAGTAAACGATCCGCGCGATCTGCAGGCGCAGGGCCTGGTGCAGCTCCTGCGGATCGACCAGCCGCTCCCGCACGAGGAGGAATCCCATGCGCTGCTGGGTCTCCTTCTGGGTCGCCAGGATGCCGTCGAGCTGCTCCTGCGTCACGTAGCCCGCCCGGATCAAGAGGTTGCCCAGCCGATTCTCCAGCCGGCGCTCGGCCGACTCGGCGGCGATGACTTTGCCGCCGAGGAAGGAGATCGTCACGGTGTCGTCCTCGCCCTCGACGATGAGGACACCCGTTTTCCGCTGAAGCCCGAGCATCTGGAAGATGTCGGTCAGCGAGAAGACCTTGAGGGTTCCTTCAAGACCCACCGGAGGACCTCCTCGCCGCGAGCTGTGCCCGCAACCAGACCGCCGCCGCCAGGATCGCGCCGGCGACGACCGTGAGCCGGATAGGCCCCGACGCCGGGAGCGTGAGCGGGTCGAAAAGGCGCAGACCTACGAGCGCGGCCGCTAGGCCGAAGAAAAACACGAAAGCCGCCACGGCGCCCGCCGCGGGGCGCTCGACCCCGAACGCGACCGCACCGGGCGCCAGGAGCGACACGATCCGCCTGGCGCGATGCCGCCAGGTCAGGCGGTGCTCCAGGGCCCTCGCCTCCGCCGCCTGCTCACCGATGTCGACACTCTCCTTGCGCAAAGCGAGGCGCGCGCACGCGGAGCAGTAAAGCTTCGGATCTCCGTAGCGCCGGCAGCGGTTGCAGAAGGCGCGGCCGCAGCGCTGGCATTCGGCGGCGAGGCCGCGGCGGCGCAGACGCTCGAGGAGGGCCCCGAGGGCGAGCGCGGCGAGCGGCGGCAGCGACCAGACCGAGACCAGCCCGCGCCAGCCGTGCGCCGCCCCGTGCCCGGGAAGCCGGCGGCTCTTGGGCTGCGCGTTCCACTCCGCGATCCGGCTGTGGGCCCGGGCCACGGAGTAACCGGCCGGCACGACTCGGAAGAGGGTCGGCGCATCGGCCCATCCGTTGACCCGAGACGGCGAGATCTCCCGCGCGCGCGCCATGTCCCGGGCCTGCCCGTCGAAGTCGTATGCTTCGCCGCGCGCGAGCGACAGGTTGTAGAAGACCTCCGCGGCGTCGGGGGCACGGATGGACGCCTCGAAGTAGTCGCGGATGGCCTCGCCGTAGTCGCCCTCGGTGAAACGCACGTTCCCGCGATTCAGGATCGGCCGGTAGTCGTTGGGGTCCGCGTGCATTGCCCGGCCGTAGTCGGATTGCGCCCGCTCGTAGTCGCCGGCCCGTTCCGCGTAGACGCCGAGCAGGAACCAGACGTCGGAGTCTTCCGGGAAAACGGCCGACGCCTGGCGCAGGCCGTCCTCGGCGCTCGCGTCCTCGCGGCGTTCGGCCAGATCCACCGCCGACACCAGGAGCGGCGACCGCTGCTCGATGTTCTCGCGGGTCAGCCACGAGACCAGGGGCGGCACCAGGGCGAGCAGGAAGAACCCCGCGACGAGAACGGCGCGCTCTCGCTTCTCCGCGTAGGGATAGAGCAGCGCCCCCCAGTACAGGATCAGCCAGAGGGGCCCGAACCCGAGGAAGAGCGGCAAGCCCAGGATGGCCAGCGCCAGCGGGAGCGCGGCGCTCCTTCCGAAGAGGCGGTTGGCCGTTTCCCGAATGTCGTGAGCGGCCCGGGGAAAGTGGCGCAGGCCGAGGGCGAGAATCGTGACCATCAGCATGCCGCCGATCGCGCACGCGGCCCAGAGCCCGATCGAGGAGAAGATCGCCACGCGCGACTCGTGCGTCGAGAAGAGCGCGACGGCGGCCGCGGGAAGCGAGCCGAGCGCCTCGAGAGTCCGGCCCTGGCGCACCTGGAACGACAGCCGGGCCAGAATGGCGTCCGGGTTGGCGCCGTCGAGCCGGAGCGCCGCTTCGTAGGCCCGGAAGGCCCGCTCCTCCGCCTGTCCGAGCTCTTCGGCGCGCCGGCCCAGGTACACGGCGGTCCGGGAAAAGTCCGACAGATGGTGCACGCCGACCTTGCGCGCGGCTCGCACCATGCCGTCGAGCGCCCGGGCCGCGGCCGCGGAGTCGTTCTCGGAGAAGGCGGAGAGAAACTCGAACCACTGCGAACGATAGAGGCTGCGCGTGACGGGCGGAGGCAGGGGCGAGAGCGAGTCCTGCGCGCGCGCGGGCGGCGCAGAAAGGACGAGGGCCGCCGCGAGGACGGCGAGGACGCAGGAATTGGCAGCCGTGAGGCAGGCGAACCTGGCCGACGGCCCTCCGCCGCGTCGAGAGAACATCCTTCCGCGGCCTATCGCGGCGGCTCCCGGCCCGGCGGGCGCACCACCTCGACGTAGGCCAGGCGCAGCTCGTAGAGGACCTTCGCGAGCAGGTCCGACTCCTCGAAAGCGAGATT
Organism: Thermoanaerobaculia bacterium; assembly: GCA_040879385.1. Taxonomy (GTDB): domain Bacteria; phylum Acidobacteriota; class Thermoanaerobaculia; order UBA5066; family Gp7-AA6; genus DAHUXD01. The sequence goes on from JBBDKM010000029.1 coordinate 79,751, forward strand.
TCCGCGCGTCTTCTCCTCGAGGACCCCGAGCCAGTCGATCATCTGCCTCGCGGCCGCCGGCTCCGGGCGCGGGAGGCGCTCCCCCGTCATCGGATCGATGCCGAGCGCCGCGTAGACGTTGGAGGCGAGAAAGCTGACGAGCCCGATGAACGCCTGCGACGCGACGCGGTCGGTCCCGGGGTCCGGCGCCGGGGCGCTCCCCTCCATTCCGGCCGGCGGGCGGGATGGGGCCTCCGGAGCCTGCGGCGGCTCGGGCTTCTCTTCCGCCTCGAAATCCGGACGCAGCTGCCCGTCGGACGTGAACATCCGGCGATCGACGACCCGGATGGGTTTTTCCTCTTCGGCCATCGCCACCGTCCTTCGACTGGGAAAGAGGAATCTTAACCCGTCGGCGCGCCGCGCGCCTCGGCCGGGCCGGAGCGGCGGGTATGATCCGCTCGTGTCCGACGACCTCGACCGCCTCGCCGCGCTGGTCGCCCGTCTGCGCCGGGAGTGCCCCTGGGACCGGGAACAGTCCTTCGAGACCCTGAAGACCTATCTTCTGGAGGAAACCTACGAGACCCTGGCCGCCCTCGACACGGGTGAGCCGGAGCCCCTCCGCGACGAGCTCGGCGATCTGCTCTTTCAGGTCTTCTTCCTGGCGCGGCTGTCCGAGGAGAAGGGCCGCTTCGGCATCGACGAGGTCGCGCGCGCCGTCACCGCGAAGATGATCGAGCGCCATCCGCATGTCTTCGGCGAGACGCCCGCGGGCAGCGCCGAGGAAGTCAAGAGCACCTGGGAACGGCGCAAGCGCCGGCAGCCCGACGTTGAGGACGACCCTCTCGGGAGCCTCCCCGCCGCCCTTCCGGCGCTCGCGACCGCCTACCGGCAGACCCAGCGCGCGGCGGACCTGGGCTTCGACTGGGAGCGGGACGCCGACATGGCCGCCAAGATCGAGGAGGAGCTCGCCGAGTGGCGGGCGGCCGAGAAGGCGCAGGATGCCGCCGGCGAGACGCACGAGATCGGGGACCTCCTCCTCTCGGTCGTCAACCTCGCGCGGCGCCGGAAGATCGACCCCGAGAGCGCCCTGCGCCGGTCCAACCGGCGGTTCCGCGAGCGTTTCGCGGCCGTGGCGCGCAAGGCGCGCGCGGGCGGACGGGATGTGTCGGAAACGCCGATGGCCGAGCTCGACGCGTACTGGGAGGAAGCGAAGAAAGCCGGAGCGTGAGCGCCCCTACTTCACCAGCTCCGTCACTCTCACCACGCGGACACCCTCTTTCACCAACCCCGGCAAGTCGCGCTCCAGTACCGCGAGTGTCGCCGGATATGGGTGCCCGATCGCGATCGCGCTGCCCTCTTTGCGCGCACGCCGCACGAGCTCGGCCAGCTGCGCCCGCACGGCGGCCTCGGTCGAGACGTCGTCGAGGAAGACGCGACGGCGGGCGGCAGGCACCCAAGACTCCTCCGCGACACGCTCGGCGACGGTCGCATCCGTCGTCCGGCTGTCCAGGAAGAAGAGGCCGCGCCCCGAGAGCACGCGCGCCACCGTCCGCATGACGCGGGGATCCGCTGTGGCGGCCGAGCCCATGTGGTTGTTGACCCCCACGGCGCCCGGAACCGAGTCGAGGTCCTCCTCGAGGATCCGGACGATCTCCGGGTCGGACTGCGTCCGCAGGATCACGCCCGGGCCGGGGCGCACGTTCGGATAGCCCGCGGGCTCCATCGGAAGGTGAAGCAGCACTTCCTTGCCTCCGCGGGAAAGCGTCCGGGCCGATGCCGCGCTGAAGCGCAACCCCGGCAGCACGGCGCCGGCGACAGGGTCCCGCCAGCCCGCGATGCGCTCGGCCGGGCCGAGCTCGTTGCCCAGATCGTCGATGACGATGGCCACCCGCACCGGCGCCCGGGCGGAGCTTCGAGCGCGATCGGGGGCGCGGGTCGGCCGTGGCGCGGGTTCCGGAGGCACGGGGGAACGGCGAGGTCGCATCGGTCGAGCCGCAGGGCGCGGCGGCGCCGGAGGTTTGGCTTGGGGACGCCCCGAAGGGCAGGCCTTCCACAAGAGCGCGGCCCCCAGGACGAGGGAAAGAAGAGCGAAGAAGACCGTCGTCCGGGAAATGCGGCGCGGGCGGCGGCTCAACGGGTCCGGGGCTTTACGCCGCCTGGCGTGACGCGTCGGCGGACCGAATGACCTCCAGGCCCCGTTCCAGGATCAGATCGCGCTCGCCGGTCTCGCCCGGGAATACGATGACCCGCTCGTCGGGGGAAAGACCCTTGCCGCCGAGCACCTGCCCCGAGGGAGAGACGTAGCGGCCGATGGTCATGAACAGCGTGCCGCCCTCCTGCGTCGGCACGGCCCGCTGGAGGATGGCCATGCCGACCGTGGTTTCTCCGACCGTCGTCGCCTTCGCGCGATCGTGCAGCGCGGCCGCGAACACCTCGGCCGGACCGGCCGTGGAATCGTCGGTCAGGATCACGGTCCGGCCCTTCCACACCGAATCGCCGGGCGCCTCGAGGAGCTGACCCGCCGCCTTGCGGGAGCGCACGGTCGCGATCGGGCCCTTGTCGAGAAACAGCGAGGCAACCGGAGCAGCGGCGGCCGGCTCGCCGCCGATCGAGCCGCGCAGATCCAGCACCACCTTCGAGATCGACCGGCGCGCCGCCTCGTCGAGCTCCTTGCGGACGGCCGCGGCCGTGGAGGACGTAAACGAGGGGATCCGGATGATCGCGACGTCCCGCTCCCATTTCGTCGACGGCGCCGGAGGCTCGAAGCTCGACCGGGTCACCGGGATCGTCAGCTTCTTCTCGTCGCCGCCGCGGAAGAGTCCCAGCTCGGCGGAAGAGCCCTCCGGGCCCTCGAGCGCCGCCTTGACCTTCCAGAACGGAGCGTTGCGCAGGGGCTTTCCGTCCACCGAGTCGAGGAGATCCCCGGCCTTGATCCCGGCCTTTTCGGCCGGCGAGCCGGGCAGGGGACCGACGACGTACGGGTATCCGCCGCGCCGCGCGAAGACGATTCCGGGACTGGCGGCGCCGGCGCTCTGCTGCGCCCTGTAGGCGGGCATCGCGGAGGCCGGCACGTAGTAGGAAAAGGGGTCGAGGGCGTCGGACATGGCGTCGTAGGCGCCTTCGAGCAGGGCCCGCGAGTCCGCCGGCTCCACGTAGTTGGACCGGGTCAGGGAGAAAACTTCGGAGAAGATCGAGAGCGCCCGCGTGGCGGGGTCCCGTCCCGCGCCCTCGGGCCCGGCCACGGCCCGCAGAGACGCCAGGGCCCCCAGGGAAACCACGACGAAGGCGATGCGCGAGCGGTTGGATCTCATCGGCAGGATGGTAACACCGGGCTGCGGCAGCCCCATTTCGTCAATCGCGCGCGGACACTAGCGGAGCCAGGCCACCGGGTCGCTGGCCTTCTGACGGTCCCGCACCTCAAAGTACAGGCCCGGCTCATCGCGCCCCGGCCCGAATCCGGCCAGGCCGATCTCCGTGCCCACGGACACGGGCACTCCCGGCCGGACTGCGACGCCCTGAAGCCAGGCATAGAGCGTCAGCATCCCGTCTCCGTGATCCAGGATCACGAGGTTTCCGTACTCGGCCAGCCACTGCGCGTAGATCGTCTTTCCCGCGTAGACGGCGCGCACGGGCGTTCCCAGCGGGACCGCCACCGCGACACCGTTGGAGACGGTCCAGGTGTCGAACTTCGGGTGGCGGTGACGGCCGAAGGTCTCGACGATCGTGCCGCGGGCGGGCCAGTCGAGCACGCCCTTCCAGGGACGGATCCCGCCGGCCGCCGCCGGCTCGTCCCCCGCCGACTGGCGCGAGAGAGTCTCGAGCAGCCTCTCCAGGCGCGAGGCCTTGTCGGTCAACCGCGAGACCTCGCGCCGCCGCGACGCGGCTTCCCGGCGCTCGAGCGAGAGCAGCTTCTCGCGCTCGGTCTTGAGCGAGGCGACCCGCTGCTCCTCCTGGCGGCTCACGAGATAGAGCCTGTCGATCTCGGCCTTGAGCGCCTGCTCGCGGGCGAGGTCCCGCTGGAGGCGCGCCTCCGCCTCGCGGTAGCCCCGCAGCAGCTTCCCGTCCCGCCGCGCCAGGCTGTCGAGGCGTTCGATCGAGTCGAGGAAGGCCGGCAGATCCCTCGCCTCGAGCAGGATCCGGAAGTAGCCGAACCGCCCGAAGCGATGGAGCAGCCGCGCCCGCGCCGAGAGGGCCTGCCGGAAGCGCGCGGCCGCCGCCGAGGCCGCGGCGCGCTCCTCCGACACGGCGGCGAGCCGCCGCCCGAACTCCTCGCGCGTCGCGGAGACGAGCTCGCCCTCGCGCGTGGCGAGCTCGAGCCGCAGGTCGAGGCGCTGCAGCTCCTCGGCGAGTGTGGCTTCCTTCTTTTCGCTCTCCGCGAGCTTCGTCTTCAGAGAGGCGATGCGGCTCTTCAGGCGATCCAGGTCCGCCTGGCGGTCCGAGTCGCCGGGAGGGACCGGGTCCTGACCGAGAAGCGGAAGAGCGAAAAGAAGGACCACCGCAGCACGCCGCAGCCTCACCAGAGCGCCTTCCCCGCCGCGTCCTCGACCACCGGCCCGCCGTAGAGCGCCCGCACCGACGCCGTCACGTCCGCGATCCCGGGAACCGGATCGGCCCGGAAGGGCTTCGAGGCGAAGAGCACGCCGCGCACGAGGTCCGGGTCGAGCGAGCAGTGGTCGCCGCTCCACACGTCCCGGTTGTCCTCGAACACGGTCGCGGTCGGCACGCCGAGCGAGGACTGCCACGAGACGCGATAGCCCGGACGGTTGGTGACGATCAGGTCGGGGATCAGGCGCGGGTCGAAGCGGCGGTAGACCTCCTCCCGCTTGAAGACCCGCGAGACCGCCTTCTCGTTGGTCTTCGGATCCGTCAGCGCGGTCAGGCGCTCGGAAAGCTCGGCGCGCAGCGCCTCGTATTCGGCGCCCGGCGCGACGATCCCTCCCTGCTCGCGGCCCTGGAGGTTGACGTAGATGTCGCCGAGGCCCATCGCGTAGGCCTTCGATTTCGACCAGTCGACGGCCTCCCAGAACTGGCCGCGCGAGAAGAGGGCCTCGAGGTTCTGCCGCCTGGCGTCGCCCTCGAGGACGAGGTAGCCGTTCTCGACGAGCCAGGAGTTGTAGTTGACGGACCGGCGCCAGGTGGCGAAGCCGTGATCCGACAGGACGATCAAGACGTCCTCGGGCTTCAGCGCCTTCGCCGTCTCGCCGACGATCTCGTCCATCGTGGCGTAGGACTTCTCGACCGCGTCGCCATACGTCCCGGCGAGCCGGGCGTCGTAGGCCGGGTGCTCCGGATCCCGAAAGCGCCAGAACACGTGTCCGACACGATCCGGAAACTCGAAGTAGTTAAACAGCAGCCGCTCTTTGCCGCCGAGGAGCCCGCGCAGCATTTTTCGTTCCTGGTCGCTCGTGTGGCGGACGTCCTCCAGGAACGCCTCCTCGGACAGCGTGCCGGACTGAATCGACCAGGTGTCGATCGCCCAACCCATGGTCTTGTAGCGGCCGAACCGCTCGACGAGCTCTCCCGCGAAGCCCGCGGGCGAGGAGATCGCGAACCCCGGAGGGAGACGCTCGGGGTCGAACTGGATCGGCGAGAGGTACAGGCCGATCTCTGGCTGGACCGTCGCCAGGCGCATCCGCGCGTAGCCGCGCACGGCAACGAGCGGATTGACGCGGAAGGAGAGGGAAATCCAGTCGCTCCACTCCCCCGGCTTCAGCTCCTCCCGCCCCCCGGAGGTTTCGATGACGAGACGGTCGCGCGCGTCGGGAACCGTCAACGTCAGGAGCGCGTCGATCGTCCCCTCGCGGCCGAACGCGCGGCCGGGCGGACCGGCGATCCTCGTCGCCTGGCGGCCCACGTTCGACTCGAGCCGCACGATGTCGACCGAGAAGTCGTTTCCCTCGCGGAGGGCGAAGAAGGGGTCGGACGTGTAGTACGCCGGCTTGCCGATGCGGCCCGAGAGGTCCGGCACGCCGAGCCCGGAGAGCATGCGCCCGTCGGCGAAGGGCTCGGGCGGAAACGTCACGGGCATGCGGACCACGATCGAAGGCCGCGCCCCGGCCTCGCTCCAGAACACCGGCCCCCGCCGGTTGTTCCGAACGGAGGGCCGCGTCTCGGGCAGCCACGACCTCGCCGTCAAAAACGCGCCGGCGGCCGCGCCCGCCGCCAGAACCGCCAGCACCGCGCCGGCGGCGCGCCGCTGCCGGAACAGAAGGAGCGCCGGCAGAAGAAAGATCGCCGCCCCGGCCGCGGCCAGAACCGCCGGGGTCTTCTTCCCGAAGAGAAACGGGACCGAGGTTTCCTCCGCGACCGCAAAGGTCGGGATGCGATTGGCCGGGTCGCGCTTGAGGAAGTCGAAGATCTCGTGGCCGCCCGGATCGAGGCCCGTCGAGAAGGTCGCCCACGAGACGGGTGTCTGCGCCGGGATCGTCGGGGTCAGCGGCGAGTACCCGCCGCGCCGCGCGAGCTCGGCGAGGTTCGGAAGCTCTCCCCTGCCAAGCATCTCCTCGACGATCTTCGCGTCCACGCCGTCGAACCCCAGGATCACGATGCGGCCGGGAGCTGCGGCCGAGAGCGGCGCCGCGAGGAGGAGGACCGAGAGCGCGGCGCCGGTCAGCTTCATGCGGAGGCCTCAGTTTAGCAGTCTGCGGACGAATGGATGCGGACCCGGGCCGGCACTACAATCCGGGCGTGGCGACGCGGACCGAGGATCTGGAGACGCTACTCGCACGGATCCCGGATCGCGCGGTCCGCTCCCTCTTCTCCCCCGAGTTCATCCTGTGCGCGGAGCACTTCGACCGCTTCACGATCGATTTCGTGCTGCGGCTCTGCCGGGAGCTCGGCTTCGAGGACGATCTCGCCCGCGGCGTTTCTTCCCGCGCCGTCGTGTCGGCACGGGGCTTCGCGCCTCGCGCCGAGATTCCCATCCGGTGGTTCTTCCGCAAGCTCGAGGCCGCCGGCTACCTGGACGTCTCGGGCGAGGGCGCCGAGGCGGTCTATCGAACGCGCGGCCCGCTCCCGCCCGGGGACCCCGACCGCGCCGAGGCGCAGGCCCGCGCCATCGATCCTCGTTCCCTGCCGGCCTTCGCGGTCGTGCGGACGATGGTGGAGCACGTCCCGGAGTTCCTGCGGGGCGAGAAAACCGGGGAAGAGATCCTCTTCGCGCCCGCCCGCCTGCCTCTGTGGTTCGACTACTTCTCCAACGACAACCTCCTCTACCAGATCAACAACCGCCTCGGGGCGGAAGCGTTGGCGCGGGTCCTGCCCTCCACGCGCCCGGCCGTCGTCGTGGAGATCGGCGGAGGCTCGGGGTCGGCGGCGCTGGCGGTCGCCGAGAGGCTCGCGCGGGAGGCGGCGCTTCCGCGCATCGAGCGCTACCTCTTCACCGAAATCGTCCCGACGTTCCTGCGGCGGGCCGAGCGCGCGATCCGGTCGCGCTTTCCGAGCCTGCCGGCCGAGTTCGTTCGGCTCGACATGGACCGCGACTTCGCCGCGCAGGGCGTGCCGGCCGGAATCGCCGACGTCGTGTATGCGGTCAACACCGTGCACATCGCGCGCGACCTCGCGTCGACCCTCGCGCGCATCCGCGAGGTCCTGAAGCCCGGCGGAGCCGCGGTCTTTTCCGAGTGCGTGCGTCCCTTCCCCGCCCAGCCGATCTACGTGGAGTTCGTCTTTAACTTCCTGGAGAACTTCACGGGCGTGGCGACCGATGCCGCGACGCGGCCCAATCACGGATTCCTGACGCCGCAGAACTGGCGCGCGGCCTTCCGCGCGGCCGGCTTCGAGCACCCCGGCATCCTCCCGGACGTCGAGGAGCTCGCCCGCCACTACGACGCCTTCTTCGTGGCGGCGGTGTGGGCCCGGCGTCCGGCGTAGTCGGGATCATTTCTTTCGCGACGGATCGTCCCAGAACGGATAGAAGCAGTACCACTGCTCCGGATACTCCCGGACGTAGCGCTCGAGGATCGCGACGTAGCGCTCCAGGTTCTTCCGGAAGGCCGCGTCGCGGTCGCCGCCGGTCTCGATCTCGAGCGGCTCCTCGACGACGGCCCGGTAGCGGCCGTCGGGCACACGCACGATGAAGGCGGGCAGGGCGACCGCCCCCGAAGCCATCGCGACGCGCAGGGGACCGCGGGGGAAGTAAGCCTCCCGCCCGAAGAAGGGCGCGGGAACTCCGGTATTGTCGAAGTCGCGGTCGCCCTGCATGGCGACGATGCCGTTGCGCTCGAGGACGCGCAGGACCGCGAGGGTCGGGACGATGCTCCTGTCGACGCGGATCTCCGTCACGCCGCAACGGGCGTGCAGGCGCCGCCGCTCCCGTTCCACTCCCGGGAAGATGTCGGGCACCAGGACGACGTGGATCGGCTGCTTGACCTCGGCCAGCATGAGGCCGCCGACCTCCCAGTTGCCCAGGTGCGCCGTCAGCAGGACGACGCCCTTTCCGCGCCGGCGCCCCTCGACGATCCGCGAATAGCCCTCGACGCTCTCGATCAGGCGGCGAGACTCCTCCGGCGGCCGCGTCGCGAAGTGCAGGAAGTCCACCCAGGCGTCGAAGTGCGAGCACACCATCGCGAAGGCCTTCTCGCGGACTTCCGGCGCTTGCGCGCTCTGCCCGAGGATGATCGACAGATTCGCGCGGGCCGCCTGGAGGTACTTGGGACGGAGCCGGTAGTAGACGCTCGCCAGCCTCCGGCCGCCGCGGTGCATGGACCAGCGCGGAAGGCGCCGGGCGAAGGCGAGGGTCGCGGGAAACCAGAGGCGCGACGTCGCCGACGCGACCGCGCGGGCGATCGGATTGCGCGTGGCCATCTTTTCCTGCACGGGAGGTATCCTAAGAGAGTCGGGAGTCGGAAGTCGGAAGTCGGAATCGGAAGTCAGGAGAAATCGGCACTGAAGACGCGGATTCCGGCGGCGCTCCCGTACCTCGTCTTCGCCCTGCTGGCCGCGGTGTCCTGGAATCGCTGGATCGAGCCCTACGTCGACACCGGGCGAGAGCTCATGACGCCGTGGCGGCTTTCGCAGGGCGAGAACCTCTATCGGGACATCCACTTCCCTCACGGGCCGCTCGGGCCGTATCTGGCCGCGCTCGCCGACGGGATCTTCGGACGCTCGCTCTACGCGCGCACCGCGCTTGCGGCCCTGATCGCGCTCCTGCACCTGGCCGCGCTCGACCGGCTGGCCCGGCGGCTTCTTCCGCCGTGGCGCGCGGCGCTGGCGGCTTCCGCCGCCGTTGGCGCCGCGATGTTCCTTCGCCCCGGCGGATGGCTCTTCCCGTTCAGCCTCGACACGGCGATCGCGGTCGCGGCGCTGACGTGGGCCCTCGTCTTTCAGGACCGCGGGGAGGCGCCCGGAGCCGGCGGGCGGACGGGCCTGTGCCTGGCGGCGGCCCTGCTGGCGCGGCCGGAAATGGGATTGGCCGGCGTGGCCGTGTTCGCCCTCGCCGCGCGCCGCGAGCCGCTGCGTTTGCTTGCCCTCGCCGCTTTTCCCCTGGCGGCGGCCGCCGCCGCATACGGCGCGTTCTCCGTGGGCGTTTCGCGGGAGCTTCTCGCCGCCGATGGCTGGCTGCGCTTTCTCGATCCGCCCGAGGCGTACCGAAACGTGTACCGGTCGTACGCGGGCCTCGACCGCGTCGGCCTGCGCCTGTCGGAGCTCTCGCTGGTGGCCGTCGTCCTCGCGCTCGCTGCCGCGCTGGTCACGGCCGCGGCCTTCTTCGCCTCCCGAGTGGCCGGGAAGTCCCGGAGGGGGGCCGCCCTGCTCGAGATTCTCCCGATCGCGCTTCTGGCCGCCGCGGCGGCCGCGCGGTTTCATCCCCCGGAATTTCTCGCGGGCGAGCTCGAGCTCTTCCCGCCGCTCGTGCGCGTGATTCCTCCGAGCCTGGTGCTCGCCGCGGGGCTGCGTCTCCTCTCGCGTCTGCGCAATCGGGAGCCGCGGGGGCCGCTTCGCGCGGTCCCGGACCCGTTTCTCTGGATCGGCGGCTTCTTCTCGCTGCGTCTCCTGCTGGCGGCCGGGTACGTCGGACCGTATGCCGCCTTCTTCCTTCCGCTGCCGATCGTCGTGGCGCTCTACGGCCTCTTCGCGATCGCGGACCGCGCCGCCCCGGCGGTCGGCGCCGCGCTGCCGCGCCTGACGGCTGCGGCCCTCACCCTCTTTCTGGTCTTCCGTCTGGCGAGCATGGCGCGGCTCTACCGCGGCCAGACCTGGTCACGCGTGGACACGCCGGTGGGAAGCCTCCGGCTCACCGAGCCGGTCGCCGCCGCCACGCGGGCGGTTTTGGACGATCTTTCCCGCCGGCTGCCCGCCGGGGCAACGCTCGCGGGCTTTCCCGAGACGGGATTCTTCAACTACGCGCTCGGCCGGCGGAGCTCCTTCTGGCTCGATCAGTTCTTCCCGGGCCACCTCGACGAGGCCGGGGAGGCGCGCGCGATTGCCGTTCTCGCCAGCCGCCCCCCCGACGCGCTCCTCTATGCCAACGTGCTCGCGGTCGGAGAGAACGCCCGGGTTTTCGGCCGCGACTACTACACCCGGCTCGACGCGGCGGCCCGCGCGCGCTTTCGGCCCTCGGCCGTCTACGGCCCTGGGGCGAAGCCGGATCCGCGGATCGGGGACCCGGGCTTCTTCGTCGAAGTGCTCGTCCCCCGGGAGACCGGCCCTTGAGGCTCGATCTCGCGGTCTCGACCCGCTTCGGGTTGTCGCGGCGCGCGGCCCGCGAAGCCGTCCGTTCCGGCCGGATCGAGGTCGACGGAACGGTCTCAGACGAGCCCGGCGCCGCCGTCGCTTCCGAAGCCCGCCTCCAGTTTCACCCGGACCGTCCGCTGCGGCGCCGCGTGCGGACCCGCCTCTCGGTTCTCCACGAGGACGGCGCCGTGCTCGTCGTGGACAAGCCGGCCGGGCTCCTGACAGTCCCGACCGAGGCGCGCGAGAAGGACACGCTCTGGAGCCGCGCGCTGCACTATCTCCAGCACCGCTATGGCGGCCGGCCGTACGCCGGGATCGTCCACCGCCTCGACAAGGACACGTCCGGGGCGCTCGTCTTCGCGCGCAGCCGCTCGGCGCTCCACGCGCTCCAGGCGCGCTTTCGCGAGCACGCCATCGACCGCGAGTACGTGACCCTCGTCGAGGGCACGCCGCCCGAGACGGGCACTCTCGACGCCGACCTCGTCCGGGAACCGGGGCTTCGCCGCGCGATCGCCCGGCCCGGCCAGGAGGGGCGCCACGCTGTCACGCGCTACCGAACGCTCGAGCGGTTCGCGGCCGCGTCCCTCGTCTCCGTGCGCCCCGAGACCGGGCGGACCCACCAGATCCGCGTGCATCTCTCGGCGGCAGGCCACCCGGTCCTCGGCGACCGCGTCTACGGCAGGGAGCCGGTCGGGAAGGGCGCCGCGCCCGCGGCCCCCCGGCAGATGCTGCATGCCCGGAAGCTCGCCTTCCCGCACCCGGAGACCGGGCGGCCCGTGTCGGTCGAAGCGCCCCTGCCGGAAGATTTCGAGAAGGTGCTGGCCGCCCTGCGCGCCCGCAAAAAAAACGGCCCGGCAAAGCCGGGCCGCGAATCGACCCCGAAGGGATCCGCTACGCGAGGACGATGACGACCACGCGGCGGTTCTTGGAGCGGCCTTCCCGGGTCTTGTTGGATTCGACCGGCTCGGCCTTTCCGTAGGAAATCGTGGACATACGGTTGAGCGCCACGCCCTGTTTGTTCAGGTAGCGCCGCACCGTCTCGGCCCGAGCCTCACCCAGCCGGAGGTTCAGGGCGTCGGGCCCCGTCGCGTCGGTGTGTCCCTGGATCTCCAGGTACACGTTCTTGTTCTCCACCTTGAGCCGTTCGGCGAAGGCGTCGAGCTGCTCGCGGGCCTCGGCCGAGAGCTCGTGCTTGTTGACCGGAAACTTGACCGCGTCGTCCGAGAGCACCAGCGAGAAGATGAACTTGCCCTCGGCCAGCTTGCCCGCCTGCTGCGCGCGCTCCAGGGCCTGACGCGTGGCGTTGTCGAGCTCGGTCAGCTTCGTGTCATGCTGCTTGACTTTGGTCTGCGTCGCTTCGACCTGAGACTCGACGTCGTCGATGCGCTTGTCGGTCACAACGCTCGTTTTGGCGACTTCCTCGGTCACGTACGTCTTGGATGCGCACGCCGTGAGCCCGAAAGTCCCCAAAAGGAGCGCTCCGCTCGAAAGCATGGATGAAACCCACCGTCCCTTGGTCATCTGCACCTCCTGAAAAAAGTTATGAGCCGCCCGGGGCGGTGCCCCGGTACCCCCGCCGCGTCCGAACGATCCAAGACCCGGGTTTCGCCACGGACACGAAAACAATTCGGTATTTTACATCCCCTTTGCCCGACGGAGCAAACCCCAGCAAATATTGCTCCCGGACCTCGCTCGAGATCTTCGAGGCGAGGGGTCGCAGGTCGTCGTCTCCGCCGACCAGGTGCATTCGGCCTCCGCTCGAGCCGGCGAGCAACTGCAGATTGTCGATCGAGAGGTCTCGCCGCTCTTTCCCCTTCAGCGGATCGAACGATGCATTCTTCATGCCGATCGGATAGACGGGCACCGACACGCGCTGCAGGATCTCCGCCATCTCGACCGGCTCGAGCCTACTGGCGTTGTCGCTTCCGTCGGTGAAGAGGAGGATCGCGCGCTTGTTGTTCCGACCCTTCATCATCGCCGGCGTCGCGGCGACCGCGTCGAACAACGCGGTCTGCCCGGAGGCCTCCAGACCCCACAGGGCCCGCACGAGGGCGGATGGATCCGGAGAAGAATCGGTCACGAGCCGGACTTCACCTTCGGAAAAGGCGAAGAGCGCGAAGTCGTCGCCCGCCATCTTGTTGCGCAGGATGCTGCGGATGGCGTTCTTGGCGTTCTCGAGCTTGCCGCCGAGTCCCATGCTGCCCGACGTGTCCACCAGGAACGCGAAGGACACGGGAGCGCTCTGGTCGCGCTCGAAGGTGTCGAAATCCACGCGGGAGTCCTCCACGCGCAGCACGAAGTCTTCCTTCGCCAGGCCGTCGACGAACTTGCCGTCCTTGTTCGTCACGAGCACGGGCAGCATCACGTACTCGGCGCCCGCGCTCTCGGAGAAGGTGGCCGGCTCCTCCGGCGTCTGGGCCACGGCTACGGTAGCCAGCAACAGGAGCAGGAGAACGAGGAGGCGCTTCACCCTCGAATTATAAGGCCTGGGCGCCGTTCCGGACTCCCTCCCGGCTCCCGACTCCCCGGTCCGACTCCTAACTCCCGACTCATCTAGACTGTCATTCCTTGCCGACACCCCCCTTTTCCGTCGTTCTCGTCCGGCCCCACAATGCGTCAAACTTGGGCTCGGTGGCACGCGTGGCCAAGAACTTCGGCCTGCGCCGGCTCTCGGTCATCGACCCGGCCGTCCAGCCCGACTTGGATTCGGAGCGTCTGGCCGTCGGGGCCGACGAGCTGCTGGCGGGAATCGAGCGCCATCCGGATCTCGACCGAGCCGTCGCCGGGTTTCCCGTGGTCGTCACGACCTCCTCCTTGCGCGGACGCGGCCGGACTCGCAGGCTCGCGCTGTCGGAGCTTCCGGGGTTTCTCTCCGAAACGGGCGCGGTGCCGACGGCCTTCGTCTTCGGCCCGGAACGCAGCGGCCTGACCCAGGACGAGCTCGCGCGCGCCTCGGCCTGCCTGCGGCTCCCGACCGATCCCGGGTTCCCGACGATGAACCTGTCTCACGCCGTGGCCCTGGTGCTCGGCGTGGCCACCGCCTTCGCGGAAGCCGCCCGGCCCGCGTCGGAGCCGGAGCCCTGGGCCCCCGCGGCGGAGATCGAAGGCGCCATCGCGCACTGGGACCGGGCTCTCGACGCGATCGGGTTCTACGACACCGGCCACCGCGAACGCTCGCTACGGGACTGGCGGCGCCTCGTCACGGGCCGCCCGATGACGATGCGGGAAGTGGCGATCCTGAGGGGAGTCGCGAACCGCGTCCTGGTGTCGCTGAGAAGGATGTCGTGAGTTCTGAGCTCCGAGCCGTGGG
>JBBDKM010000029.1:93720-116077 GCA_040879385.1 Thermoanaerobaculia bacterium
AGTCGTCTCGACAAGCCGACTCGGAGCTCACGACTCATGACCCGTTCAGATCAGCTCGACCTCGCTGAAGAAAAACGCGATTTCCCTCGCCGCGTTCTCGGCCGAGTCGCTCCCGTGGATCGCGTTTCGCTCGATGTCGGTGCCGAAGAGGTTGCGCACCGTCCCCGGCTCGGCCTTACGCGAGTCCGTCGCGCCCATGGCCCGGCGCAGATGCGCCACGGCGTTGTCGCGCTCGAGCGCGGCGATCACCACGGGCCCTTCCGTCATGAAGCGCACCAGCGCCTCGTAGAACGGCCGCTCGCGGTGCACCGCGTAGAAGGCGCGGGCCTCTACCGGCCAGAGCCGCGTCCGGCGGAAGGCGAGCAGCCGAAAGCCCTCCTTCTCCAGGTGGGCCAGGATCGCGCCCGATTTGCCGGCGCCGACCGAGTCGGGCTTCAGGATCGCAAGCGTCCGTTCCAAGTTCATTTCTCCGTTCTAGAAATCCCTCGTCTCGACGGGAAGGCGGTCCTCGGTCCGGACGCCCGCCCGCTCCAGGGCGGCGAGAAGCTCTCGAGGCTTCTGCGAGCCGATCAGGATCGTGGAGCCGTCCGTCTTCGTCAACAGAACGCCCCGATCGCTCCGCGTGTTGAGCGCCCGCCGCCGCCGGCTCCCCTTGATGCCCCAGCCGCCATAGTCGCGCACGGGGCGGTAGGCCACGGCCTGCGCCTTCGCCACCTCGGCGACCGGGATGCGCGTCGTGTAGAGGCGCCCGAAGCGCACCGTCACGGTGTCTCCCGAGACGGTGGTCGTCTGCCGCATCGTGAGAACGCCCAGGAGGATCGCCAGCACGACGCAGAGCAGGACGTAGACCCAGGGCGAGAAGCGCTGCGTCTCTTCGAAGAAAGCCGGGCCGCTCATCGACCGAGGACCTCCTTGACCTTGCCTCCGATTTCGGCCGGCGACCTCACGACGGCGGCTCCGGCGGCCTCGAGCGCCTTCACCTTCTCGGCGGCCGTGCCCCTTCCGCCGGCGATGATGGCGCCGGCGTGGCCCATGCGCCGGCCGGGCGGCGCCGTCTGTCCCGCGATGAAGGAGACGACCGGCTTGCGGAAGTTTCCCGCTATCCAGCAGGCGGCCTCCTCCTCCGCCATGCCGCCGATCTCGCCGATCAGGACGACGGCTTCCGTGCCGGAGTCGTCCTTGAAGGCCGCCAGGCAGTCGATGAAGTTGGTCCCGTTGATCGGGTCGCCCCCGATTCCGATGACGGTGGACTGCCCGAGCCCGAGGCGCGTGAGCTGGTCCACGGCCTCGTAGGTCAGCGTGCCGGACCGCGAGATCACACCGACGGTTCCTGGCCGGTGGATGCGCCCCGGCATGATGCCGATCTTGCACTCTCCCGGCGTGATGATGCCGGGGCAGTTGGGGCCGATCAGCCGCACCGCCTTCCCCGACGCGGCGAGCCGGTCGAGGACCCCGCGCGCCCGCAGCATGTCGTTGGTGGGAATGCCCTCGGTGATGCACGCGATCAAAGCGACGCCGGCATCGGCCGCTTCCACGATCGCGTCGGCCGCGAACGGGGGCGGCACGAAGATCATAGAGGCGTTCGCGGCGGTCTCGCGCACCGCGTCGGCGACCGTGTGGAAGACAGGGATCCTCTCGTGCGTGGTGCCGCCTTTGCCGGGAGTCACTCCGGCGACGACCTGCGTGCCGTACTCGCGGCAGGCGAGGGCGTGGAAGCTCCCCTCCCGTCCCGTCAGGCCCTGAACGAGGAGGCGCGTCCCCTTCCCGACCCAGATGCTCATCGCACCGCCTCCACGACCTTCTTCGCCGCGTCCGCGAGGCCGTCGGCCGGCGTGATCTTCAGGCCGGATTCCCGCAGGATCTGCTTGCCGAGGTCCACGTTGGTGCCTTCGAGGCGGACGACGACCGGGATCGCGAGCCCCATCTCCCGCACCGCCGCCACGACGCCCTTGGCGATGATGTCGCAGCGCATGATGCCGCCGAAGATGTTGATGAGCACGCCGCGCACGTTCTTGTCCGAAAGGATGATGCGGAAGGCGTTCTTGACCTGCTCCTCGTTGGCGCCGCCGCCGACGTCGAGGAAGTTGGCGGGCTCGCCGCCGGCGAGCTTCACGAGGTCCATCGTGGCCATCGCCAGGCCGGCGCCGTTGACCATGCAGCCGACGTTGCCGTCGAGCTTGATGTAGTTCAGGCCGAAGCGCGACGCCTCGACCTCCAGGGGATCCTCCTCGGAGAGGTCGCGCATCTCCTTGATGTCGGGGTGGCGAAAGAGCGCGTTGTCGTCGAAGTTCATCTTGGCGTCGAGCGCGAGGACGTCGCCCTGCTTCGTGACGAGCAGCGGGTTGACCTCCGCGAGGCTCGCGTCGGTCTCGACGTACGCCTTCATGAGCGCATGCATCAGGCGCACACCCTTCTGGAAGCTCTCGCCCGAGAGCCCGAGCGCGAAGGCGAGCTTGCGGGCCTGAAACGGAAAGAAACCGGCCAGGGGGTCGATCGGCTCGCGCACGATCTCGTTCGGGTCCTTCGCGGCGACTTCCTCGATCTCCATTCCCCCGGACAGCGACGCCATGACGACCGGAAGTCCCCGAGACCGGTCGAGCGTGACCCCCAGATACAGCTCGCGGGCGATGTCGAGCGCCTCTTCGACGAGCACCTTCTGCACGACCCGCCCCGCTGGTCCCGTCTGGGGAGTGACCAGAGTCATGCCGAGGATCCGCTTGGCGACGTCGTGCGCATCCTCGGGGTCCTTCGCGAGCTTGACGCCCCCGCCCTTGCCGCGGCCGCCGGCGTGGATCTGGGCCTTGACGACGACCCGCCCGCCGAGCCGCTTGGCGATCTCGCGGGCCTCCGCCGGGCTGGACGTGACTTCCCCGCGGGGCACGGCGACGCCATAGCGCGCGAGCATCGACTTGGCCTGGTACTCGTGGACTTTCATGGTGCTCGTGAAAGAGCGGGGATTATAAGTGAGTCAGCAGCAGGCAGTCAGCAGGAAGCGACTAGAGGCGGAACGCCCACAGAGACCGCATGCCGATTGCCGACAACGCGAGAAAGACGGCCGTAGCCGCGACCGCGACCGCGCCCTGCGCGCGCGGGCTCTCCGCCAGCCCCCAGGTCCTCGAAAAGGACCAGAGGCCGGCGGCCAGGTGGAAGGCCGCCGAGAGAATCCCGACGACGTAGAAGGCTCGGATCCAGGGGCTCGCGAGCGCGGCCTGCATCAGCCGGAAGAGGTCGAGGTCTCCGTGGTCCCGGATCTGGACCAGGCGCGCCGTCCACAGGTGGAACAGGACGAAGGCGAAGAGCACGACTCCCGTGACCCGCTGGGCAACCGCGAGCGCGCGTCGGCGCAACGTCGCGCCGGCCCCTCCGGGCGGCTCCGTGGCCGCGAGGAAGAGCCCATAGACGCCGTGGAAGAAGAGCGGCAGGGCGATCACGAGGATCTCGAAAACGATGGCGAGGGGAAACTGCTGCAGGCGCCGCGCGGCCTCGTTGTAGGCGTCCGCGCCGCGGAGGGCCGCGGAGTTCGTGTAGAGGTGGAACGCGAGAAACGCTCCGACCGGCACGACGCCCGAGAGGGAGTGGAGGCGCCGGGGCCACGTTCGGGGCGCGGCCTCCATCGGCGGCCCGCTACACCTTCAGGATTCGGAAGAGCTCGCGGACGGCGTCGGCCGACTTCGCGAGCGCCGCGCTCTCCTCGGCGGTCAACGCGATCTCGACCACCTGCTCGACGCCCCGGGCGCCGAGCTTGACGGGCACGCCGAGGTAGACGTCCTGCATTCCGTACTCGCCCTGGAGGTAGACGGCGCACGGAAGGATCTTCTTCTTGTCGCGGAGCACCGCGTCGACCATCTCGACGACGGCCGAGGCCGGCGCGTACCAGGCCGACGTCTTCAGAAGATTGACGATCTCGGCGCCGCCGTCGCGCGTGCGTTTGACGATCGCCTCGATCTGCTCCATGGGCATCAGCTCCGGCAGCGGGATTCCGGCGACCGTCGAGAACCGCGGCAGAGGCACCATCGTGTCGCCGTGCCCGCCCAGCACGAAGGCGTGCGTGTTTTCGACCGAGACGTTCAGGGCCTCGGCGATGAACCAGCGCATCCGCGCCGAATCGAGAACCCCGGCCATCCCGAAGACGCGCTCGCGCGGGAGCTTCGAGACCCGGCGCGCCACTTCGCACATCGCGTCGAGCGGATTGGAGACGACGATCAGGATGGCGTCGGGCGACCCCGGCAGGACCTTGCGGACCACGTCGGCCACGATCCCCTCGTTGGTCGCGACGAGATCGTCCCGGCTCATGCCGGGCTTGCGCGGCACGCCGGCCGTGATCACCACGATGTCCGACTTCACCGAGACGTCGTAAGCGTTCGAGCCGGTCATCCGCGCGTCGAACTTCTCGACGGGCGCCGACTCCATGATGTCCAGCGCCTTTCCCTGCGGGACTCCCTCGACGATGTCGATGAGGGCGACGTCCGCGAGCTCCTTCTCGACGATGCGCTGCGCGGCCGTGGCCCCGACGTTGCCCGCTCCGACGACCGTGACTTTGTGCTGCATGCGACCGCAGATTCTATATGGACTTCCCGGCCCCGGGTCCCGACTACAATGTCCGGGTGGCTCCGGAGCGCCCCGACTACAAGAGTCATCCCCTGTGGGAGGAGGCGATCCGCCTCGTGCACGAAGCCTACGGCCTGGCCGACGCGCTGCGCCGCCACGATCCGGAGGCGGCGCTTCAGCTCCGCAAGGCCGCCGTTTCGGTCCCGGCGCACGTCGCGGGAGCGCTCTGCGCCCTGGAGGCGGCCGAACGGGACGCCGAGACCTCCAACGCGCGGGCCGCGCTTTCGGAGGTGGCGGCCCGGGCCGAACGAGCCGGGTCCCCCGGGGCCTGCCCCGAGCTCTCGCGCCGCGCCCGGGCGCTCGAGCGCTCCGTCGCTCTGGAGCTCGACCCCCAGAATGAAGGATGGGTCTGCTGATGGAGGATGCGCGTCCGCCCCGCCGGGGTCTGCTCGTTGCGCTCGCCTTCGCGCCGATCCTCCTGGCCGCGGTCCTGTGGCTGCCGGCCTGGTGGGAAAAGCGCGAGTACCGCCAGATGGAGGCGATCGCGGGAGTCGAGGCGCGGATCGTGCCCGGCCGCCTCGCGGACGCGCGCGAGAAGGTCCATCCCGGCCTCGGCACCAACGCCCTCGCGGCGGCGATCGGCAAGCCCTCCCTCTCGGTGCGCACCGAAGGCAAGGACTCCAGCCACGAGATCTGGACTTTCTATTTCGCGGACGGCACGATGCAGGTCAACATCACCGACGGCCGCGTCGCGAGGGTGTCCGCCACGTTCGCAACGCCGCGCATCCCGACCTCGGCGCGGCCGCAGTGAGCGAGATCCGCGAGCCCTCGATCCGCGTCATCATGATGCCCAAGGACACCAACGCGCACGGCACGATCTTCGGCGGCGTGATCCTGTCCTACATCGACCAGGCGGGAGCGGTGGAGGCCAAGCGTCACGGGGCGGAGTTTCTCGTCACGGTGGCGATGCGCGAGGTCGTCTTCCACGAGCCGGTCAACGTCGGAGACCTCGTCTCGTTCTACACGCGGCTGGTGAGGATCGGCCGCACCTCGATCACGATCTCCGTGGAGGTCGTCTCCCAGCCCGGCGAAGGCCTCGGCAACCGCGTCAAGGTGACCGAAGCCGAAGTCACCTACGTGAACCTGGACAAGAACCGCCGGCCGGTCCCGATCTAAATGCGAAGGCCCCGAAATCTTCGGGGCCTTCTTCTGCGACAGCCGAGCAAGAGCCCGGCAATGGGAGCTGGCTCAGAGGATCTTACTACGAACTACCACTCCGGGTCCTCGTCGCTCTCGCTGGCGATTTCGGGGCCCTCCGGCTCCGCCTCGAGCGCGCCGAGCTCGGAGGCATCGGTCTCGAGCTCGGCGGCGGACAGCTCTTCCTCCCGCCAGCCTTCCTCGCCGTAGACCTCCCCCGCCGGCGAGCCCGCCGCCGCCACGAACGTGGCCACGGTCGCGCCGCGGGCGAACGCGCCTTTTCGAGCCGGAGAGGCTTTCTTCGCCTTCGCCGGCTTCGACCTCCGGGCGACAGGGGTCGACTTCCGGGCGGCCTTTCGCGGGGCGGCCTTCTTCACCGCCTTGCGCGCGGTCTTTTTCGGGGCCTTTCGAGCCGTCCTCTTCGGGGCTTTTTTTCCTTTCCTCGCGCTCTTTTTCGTCGCTTTCTTCTTCTTGACCACACCGTCCTCCTGTGCCGGCTCCAGCCGGAAGCCGGATCATACAATCGGGTCGTTGTCGAGGCGAGACGATGTGCGGGTCTCGATTGCCCCCCGGGCCGGGGGTCTGGAAGTGCGCATCCACCCGCTGGTCCGACGGCGGCCCTGGCGATTCCGCATGACCGCGGTCGCGGCCGCGGTCGCGGGCGCCGCCCTCCTCGGCTCAGCCCGCCTCGGAGAGGCCTGGGAGGCCGGCCTGAAGAAAGGAGACTTCGGCGACCTGCCTCTTCCGCTCCTGATCGTGCTCTCTCTCGCGGTGCTCGTCTCGACACCGCTCGCTCTGCTCGGTCTGGCCGCGCTCGCGTTCGCCGAGGAGCGCATCGCCGTCGAGCACGACGAGATACTCATCGAGAGGACCGCCTTCGAGCGG
Organism: Thermoanaerobaculia bacterium; assembly: GCA_040879385.1. Taxonomy (GTDB): domain Bacteria; phylum Acidobacteriota; class Thermoanaerobaculia; order UBA5066; family Gp7-AA6; genus DAHUXD01. Next base: position 100,351 of record JBBDKM010000029.1, read on the forward strand.
ACGCGGACCCGCCGCATTCCCCGGTCGGACCTCGAGTGCTGGAGAGAGACCCGGTGGCCGCTGGCGCCCTGGTGGACCTGGGCGGTCCGGCGGCTCGCGGCCCGCTCGCGGGGCCGGCTCTATTCCGTCGCCGCCGCCGTCGGCCCTCGGGAGAAGCGGGCGATCGGCCTCGCCCTGGCCGAGGCGACGGGAAAACCCCTGATCGGCGACTTCGGGCAGCGGATCCAATGAGCCCGTGACGGCCGATTCCACCGCCGGCCGGTACGGTACTATCTCCGCGGCTCCATGACCACGGCCACGTCCGAACACCACCTGACCAAGGCCCTCCTGTCGGATTACCCCCTGCCGGACGAGGTCCGCTGGGGCCTTGCCGACGCGGGGTTTGTTTTCGCGACGCCAATCCAGGCGAAGGCCCTGCCGATCTGCCTCGCGGGAAGGGACATGGCGGGCCAGGCCCAGACCGGGACCGGCAAGACAGCCGCGTTTCTCATCACGATCTTCACGCGCCTCCTTCAGAAGAAGCCGGCGCACCCCCCGCGCGGACCCCGCGCCCTGGTCGTGGCCCCGACCCGGGAGCTCGTCGCCCAGATCCGCGCCGACGCCGTGGGGCTCGGGAGCCATACGGGGCTGACGACGGTCGCCGTCTTCGGCGGCATGGACTACCGGCTCCAGCGCGATGCGGTGAAGGCCGTGCCGGACCTCCTGGTGGGCACCCCGGGCCGTCTGCTCGACTACGAACAGCAGGGCGCCGTCAGCTTCAAGGACGTCGAGATCCTGGTCATCGACGAGGCCGACCGGATGTTCGACATGGGCTTCATTCGGGACCTGCGCCGGATCCTCCGCCGCTGCCCGCCGTACCACCGCCGCCAGACCCTGCTCTTTTCCGCCACCCTCTCGATCCGCGTGATGGAGTTGGCCTACGAGCACACCAACAACGCCGAGAAAGTCGAGATCGAGCCGGAGCGCGTCCTCCCGCGCGGGATCACCGAAGTCCTGTACCACGTGTCGTCCACGGAGAAGTTCCGACTGCTGCTCGGTCTTCTCGAGAGGGAGGGCGGCAGCCGCGTTCTCATCTTCGTCAACCGGCGGACGACGGCGGCTGATCTCGTGCGGGGGCTCTCCGCCAACGGCTACCCGACCCGGGCGCTCGCGGGCAACGTGCCGCAGGACCGGCGCCTCCGGATGCTGCAGGATTTCAAAGACGGCACGCTCGCCGTCCTCGTCGCCACCGACGTGGCCTCGCGCGGCCTCCACATCGAGAGCGTCTCGCACGTCATCAACTACGACCTCCCCGAGGACTCCGAGGACTACGTCCACCGGATCGGGCGGACCGGCAGGGCCGGGGCCCTCGGCCTCGCGGTCTCCTTTGCCTGTGACGACTACGTCTTCTCGCTCGACGCGATCGAGAAGCGCGTCGGCCGCAAGATTCCCGTCGAGTGGCCGCCGGAGAGCCTGTTCCACCACGGCCGTGTCGCACAGGCCCCGCGGGGGCACGCGGGGTTCCGCTCCCGGCCCGACACGCGCCGGGAGGCTTTGAAGCCGAAGGCGGCGGTTCCGGAGAACGAGGCGTTCGGAAGGACGAAGCGGAAGAGCCGGCGGAGGTAGCTAAAAGCTCTTCAGGAAGTCTGCGTTGGTGCGGAACTTGGACAATCTCCCGAGAACCAGCTCCATTGCCTGAATCTTGTCCACGGCGGCCAGGGCGCGCCGGAGCTTGACGATCTTCGGCAGGTCCTCGGGCGAATAGAGCTTCTCTTCCTTGCGCGTGCCCGACAGCGGGATGTTGATGCACGGGAAGATGCGGCGGTTGAACAGGTCCCGGTCGAGGAGGATCTCGGTGTTGCCGGTGCCCTTGAACTCCTGGAAGATGATCTCGTCCATCCGCGAGCCCGTGTCGATCAGGGCCGTGGCGACGATCGTGAGCGATCCCCCGCCCTCGGCGTTGCGCGCGCCGCCGAAGAAGCGGCGCGGCTTCTCCATGGTTCGCGCGTCGATGCCGCCCGAGAGGATCTTGCCTCCGCCCTTCTGCATGTGGTTGTAGGCGCGCGCCATGCGCGTGATCGAGTCGAGAAAGATGATCACGTGCTTGCCGCACTCGATGAGGCGCCGGGCCCGCTCGGCGACGATCTCGGCCACGGCGATGTGGTTTTCGGCCGAGAGGTCCGCCGAAGACGCGATCACCTCGCCGCGCGTCACGCTGCGGCGAAAGTCCGTGATCTCCTCGGGCCGCTCGTCGATCAGGAGCACGATGACATGCACGTCCGGCTCGTTGACCTCGACGGCGTGCGCCATGCGCTTGAGAAGCGTCGTCTTTCCAGCTTTCGGCGGCGCCACGATCAGGCAGCGCTGACCGCGGCCGATCGGCGTGAGCAGGTCGGCCACCCGGCCGCACATCTCGTCGGGATCGGTCTCGAGTTTCAGGATCGTGGTGGGATCGATCGAGATGAGCTCCTGGAAGGCCGGCCGCTGGCGGAAGGCGGCCGGGGCCATCCCCTCCACGGTTTCGACCCTCTTCAGGACCGGGCGGTTCCCCTCGGCCACGAACCCGGAGATCAGCGCGCCGGCCTCGAGGCCCTCGCGGTTGATGAGCTCGCGCGGCACGAGCGGGTCCTTCGGGGACGGCAAGTAGTTGGCCCGCGCCGACACGAGGACGCCGGGAGCGTTCTCCTTGGGGGGGATGTGCAACACGCCTTCCGCGAGCCGCTCGGGCCCGCTGGCGGCCAGATCGTCCGCCCTCTCGGGCGCACTACCTCCGCCGGGCGGGCCTGCCCCGCGGCCTCCCCGCCGGCGCCTGCGACGGCGGCGACGGTGCGGGTTGGGTTCGCCGTTGCCGGACACGGCACCCTCTGATCGCGAGGGGGCGTCAGTCTGAACGGACACGGACGAGAAGCTTTCCGGGTTCAAGGGATCTTCGGACATGGACTCCCAAACCCCGCCGCGCTGACTCTGGGTCCGGGCGGGAACAGTGGGCATTCTACGACGAAAGCGTCGGAAAAGCGATCAGGGCCTGCCGGGCCCCGAAAATCGCGGGGAAAGGGGCCTTCAGGCGAAAAGGCCCAGGACCCGTTCGGGAGGGGCCGGGGGCACGCGGAAAAGCCCGAAATTCTCGGCGGCGTGCTCGGGCGAGGAGACCCCCACCAGGGCGGTAGCGATTCCGGGCGAGGAGCGGGCGAACTGCAGGGCCTTCTGCGCGGAGGTCTCGAGATCGGGAAACGCCTCCACGACCTCCTCCGCGAGGTCGCCCGCCAGCCGGCCCTGGAGGAGGGAGGCCGACCCGAACGCCGCGAGGCCGAGTAGCCGCGCCGCCTCGAGGGCGGGACGGCGCCCCTCCGCCGTCTCCTGCGACCGGTAGGCGACGCCGTGCGCCATCACGAGATTGACCGGCAATTGCACGGCGCGAAAGTGGTGCTTCTCTCCGGCAATCCCTTCCGCCAGGGCGGAGACATCGGCCATCGAGAGATGCTCGGGGTGCTCGGGCGGCACGCGCAAACCGTCCCAGGTCGCCAGCCCCCAGGCGGCGATCTCGCCAGCGAAGCACGCCTCCTCGAGCGTCTCGATCGCGCGGCTCAGCCTTTCCTCGAAAGTCCGCCGATCCACGGCGGAAAGCTGCGTCTCGATGTTGTGGAGATAGAAGAGATCGATCGTCTCGAGACCGAGGTTCGCGCGGCTGCGCGCGATCTGGTCGCGCAGGTATCCCGGCGCGATGCAGTGGGAGCCCTGCGCGATCTCGGCGGCCGGCGCAAGTCCCGTCGAGAGGAACGACTCCTGAATGTACTGGCGCGGCGGACGCGGGTCCTCGGCATCGTGCGGCAGGTAACCGCCCTTGGTCGAGACGAAGACTTCCTCCCGGGCGGCGCGGCCTTCGGCAAACGCTTTCGCCAGTGCCCGCCCGATCGCCCGCTCGCTCCTCTGCCCGCGGTAGTTGATCGCCGTGTCGAAGACGTTGATGCCGGACTCGAGCCCCGCCGCGAGGGAGGCCTCGTATCCCGCGTCCGTCGCCGCGTCCTCCTCGCCGAGGTACGTGCCGAGGCCGATGGAGGAGAGTGAGAGTCCCATCGCGTCGCGGAAGTGCCCGGGCGCGGCGCCGGAACGCTTTGCGAAGCGCGTGGTCCCTTCGAGAGTCGCGCGGCCGCCAACCACGGCGGCGATGCTATCAGTGCGCTTCACCCACGAGGATGAAGGGCGCCCAGAGAAGTGGATCCTCCGAAAGGGCGCGGCCGGAAGGAGTCTGGATCTTGCCCGCGCGCAGCCGCGCGATGGTTTCCCGCTGCGCCCCCGCGAGCGCCGCAGCCTTGTCGCCTCCCGTCTCGATCAGGGCACGGTAGAAGCGCTCCATCTGAAACCGGGCCACCGGATCCGCCACCCGCCACAGGCTCACGAGCACGCTCGGGGTCCCGGCGTAAAGGAAAGCGCGGGAGAGACCGAGGACGCCGTCGCCATTGACGAGGCCGAGGCCCGTGCTGCAGGCCGAGAGCGTGACGAGGCTGGCGCGCAGGTCGAGGTCGAACACCTCTCGAACCGTCAGGAGGCCGTCCCGTTCGGAAGCGAGCCAGCCGGCTCCCGACTCCTTCGAGGGGGCGAGCGCGAGGAAGCTCGACAGGGGCTCGTCGTCGTATACCACGGCGTGCGTCGCGAGGTGGATGATCGTTTCGCCCGGCGCGAGCTCGCGGAAGGTCTCCTCCCGCGCCCGCGATCCGGTTAGCGCCGTCACACGGCCGGCCGGGTAGAGCCGCCCGATCGCGCGCGCTTCTGCCTCGGCTGCCGGCAGCGGCGAGAGCGGGCGTCTCCCGCCGGGAGACACGGGCATCGAGGGGTTGCCCACGACGAGCAGCCCGCGGGAATCCCCCTCGGCCGCGCCCCGGCGCTTGTTCTCGGTGTACCGGAGAACGCCGATCGCGGGGCTGTAGGCCAGGGTGTGCCGGTCGACGAGGTACTTCCCGTCGCCTCCGAGCAACGCCGCGAACGACACCAGGAAGAGGGGCCCGTGCGGAACGATCGTGACGAGGCGATCGGGACCTGCCGGAAGGCGGGAGGCGACCGGCCCGATCAGGATGCGGTGGAGCTTCCGGAGAGCGGCCCGGGCCTCGTCGCGGGCCCCGCGCGCCCTCTCGGCCAGGCGGGACAGCTCCCGCCGCGAAATCGGCGCCGAGGAGCCGTGGATCTGCCCGTCCGGCTCGACGCTCCAGACGTAGAGCCGCTGGTCCGAACAGAAGTACTCGACCAGCGTGGTCTCCCGGCGCGAGACCTCCCTTCGGATCTGCGTGAGCGTGAGCGGCTCGTGGGTCGCGAGGCCGGCGAGCTCTCGCCCGCCGAGCAGATCGAGGAAAGCCCGGGCTCGCGCCCTCTCGGCCAGCTCCAGCGCCTCTTCGATCCTCCCCAGCTCCATGAGCAGGTCGATGGCGTCGGCGTAGACCACCTGTTTGCCCTCGAGAAATCCCGTGCGGGCTTCGTCGGAAGCCACCACCCGCGCGCGCAACCGCTCGATCGCGGCGAGGCTTTCGTCGAGCGACTCGAGGGCTTCCTCGCGCCGGCCCAGATCCCGCTGGATCGAGCCCCACCGGTGCGCCACGGCCCAGAGCACCTCCTCGTTGCCGAGGGCGCGCGCGAGCCCGATGGCCCGCCCGCCGTACGCGAGGGCGCGCGCCTCGTCACCCCGGGCGGCGTGGACCCTGCCGATGAGAGCCAGCGTCGGGGCGAGAAAGGCCGGCTGACCCACCTCGAGAATCGCCGCCGACCGCTCCAGGGCCGCGAGCGCCTCCGCGTGGTGCCCCAGCCGGTAGTACGCGAGCCCGGCCTTGTCCAGGCCCGAGGCCACGCCGCGCGGGTCCTGGATCTCCTGCCAGATGGCCGTCGCTCTGTGGTAGCGCGCGAGCGCCGCCTCCCACTTCTTCAGCGAAGCGTTCGCATCCCCCATGCGGGCGAGGATCCACGCCTGCTGCCTGCGGTCGGAGAGCCGAACCTTGATCGCGAGGGCTTCGCCGTAGCGCGCGAGCGCCTCCCCCGCCGATCCCTGGCGATAGAGCGCGATCCCCATGTGGTAGAGCGCCATCGCACGGCCGGGCTCGTCGCCGATCTCCCGCGCGCGCTCCAGGGCGCGCCCGAACCAGGCGAGCGCCTCGCGGTTGGCGCCCTGGAGCATGTAGCACCTGCCGATGAGATGAAGCACGTAGACCTGCCCGGGCTCGTCTCCGATCTCTTCGCGCGCCCGGAGCGCCGCTTCGTAGCCGGCGAGCGCGTCGGCGTAGAAGCCCTGCTCCTGATCGAGGTCTCCCAGGTCCTCGAGCACGATGCTCTTCCAGCGGCGATCGCCGGTCGCATCCAGGATCGTCAGCGCGAGGACGTAGGATTCCCGCGCTTGTCCGTACGCGGCCTTCTTGAAGTGGACACGGCCGATGAAGTCGAGAGTCCGCGCGCGGCCGGCGTCGTCTCCGATCTGCTCCTGCAGGGCCAGCGCCTCGCCGAGAGACGCGAGCGCCGCGCCGTAGTCCGACCGGCGGAACTGCCCCGCGCCGATCGAGGCGAGGATCGACGCCTCGAGGGAGGCGTCGCCGATCTCGCGGGCGAGCGCGAGCGCCCGGGCGTGGCGCTCCGATCCCGCGGCGGAGTCCCCCTCGAAGTCGAGGACCATGCCCATGCGATCGAGGCAGAGCGCCGTCAGCGCCGGGTCTCCCAGGCGCTCCGCCGCGCGCAGGGCCGTCTCGAGCTTCGCCGCGGCGGGCGCGAAGGCTTCGGAGTGGGCCAGGTCCTCGGCCTCGCGCACCAGGCTCTCGACGTCCTCGCGCGGCGCCGCGAGGCCCGCGGACGCGGCCAGGGCGAGCGCGAGAAGGCTACCGGGCGTCCAGAGCACGTCGGACTCCTTCGGAGAGTTCCGCGGCCTCGGCCCGGTGCGGCCCTGGCGCTCGCCCGACCGCGTCGAGCTCGGCGAGCGCGGCGGCCGGCTCGCCCGACTTCAGCAGCGCGAGCGCCAGGTACCACCGGACTTCTGCTGGCGGGCGAGACGAGGCGGCCGCGGATTCCAGGAGCGCCCTTGCCTCCTCGGGCTTCCCCAGCATCAGCAGGGAGACTCCCCGGTAGAAAGCCGCTTCCGCGTGGCCGGGATGCGCCTGGAGGAAGCGCGCGAGCCCGACGTCTGCCGCCGCGTAGTCGCCGCGCGCGTAGGGACTCATCGCGGCCGCGAAGGCCGCTTCCGGCGGCGCCTCTTCTTCCGAGCGAAACACCAGCTCGTCTTCCGGAGCCGGGGGGCGATAGGCAGCCGCCACGAAAGGCAGGTCCCGCCAAGGATTCGCCGATACAAGGGCAGCGGCCGCTGGCACGGGGGGAGGCGTCGCGGCCGCGGGACCCCGCCTCGCAACCCAAAGGCCCGCCAGGAGGGCGACGGCAAGGACCGCGGCCGCGGCCAGCCAGCGCAGGGGGAAGGAGCGCGACCTCTCCGGCACCGACTCCATCGTCTCGAGAAACGCGCGGGCGTCCCGAGCAAGATCCACACACGAGGCGCAGCCTGCGAGATGCTCGCGCACCGACTCGCCTTCGGCCTCCGAGAGATCGCCGCGATAGAACGCCAGCAGCGTTTCTTCGCCGGGGCACGGCGATGCGGCACGCGCGCGCAAGGCATTCCGGAGGTTCCGCTCGAGGCTCTCGTCCCGATTCATATCTGGCCTCCCTCGAAGGTCCGCCTCAGACTCTCCCGTGCCGCGGCGAGGTGGTTCCGGACCGTGTTCACCGAGAGCCGCAGCGTCGCGGCGATCTCCTCGTACGACAGACCATCGCGGACCTGCAGCGGCAGACACTGGCGCTGCCGCGGGGGCAGCGCCTCGACCGCACGCCAGATGGCCTCGATCCTGTTCCCTCTTCTCTTGTGCCCTGCGTCGAACATCTCCCTCGTATCCGCCGGCTCCGGGATCTCCTCGAGAGAGAGCGAGCGAGGCGGCCGCCTCTCGAAGGCGGTGTTCCGGACGTTGCGGGCCACCGTGAACAGCCACGCGAGGAGCTTCTCCTCCTCGCGCACGCCCCCGATGCCCTGAAAGACCCGGGTGAGCGTCTTCTGTACCAGGTCTTCCGAGTCCTCCTGAGAGAAGGAGGCGGCACGGAAGTAGCGGTGGAGGCGAGGGCGCAGGTGCCGATCGAGCTCTCGAAACGCCTGGTCAGAATCGACGCTCCGTTTCGCCCGAAGCAGGGCCGCAACGAGAGCGTCCTCGGCCATCCCGTAAGCAGGGATAGCACCGCCGGCGCGGCGCGGTCAACCAGCAGGGGGCGGAAACTGGTAGGAATCGCCCGATCCGAGTCTCTTCTCGCAAGGGAGGAGCTCCATGAACGCCCGCATCTCGAGTCTCGCAACGCTCGTCTTGTCGGCCGGCCTGTCGATGGCTTCTGCCGAGGCCCAGGTTCCGGAGGTGCCCGACGACTTCGGGACGCAGGACAACGGCATCACCCTCGTCACCTACGCCGACTTCACGAGCGAAGATGGGTCGAACCAATCCCTGCGCGTGTCGCAACTTCGCTGGGATCTCGGCGGCGGCTGGCTCGTCGCGCCGATGAACATGCTGCCAAACGGGGCCCTGCTCACCAACGCCCGGTTCTACTTCCGCGATTCGAACGACACCGAGAACCTCTCGCTCTACCTGTGCGAGAACTACTTCGACCTGGCCGACGGCCCCATGAGCACCCTGTGCCGTTCGGCGGCGTATCCGGGCGGCGCGCCCGGGGAAAGCTTCGCCGACTTCGACGTCGATCTGACGATTCACTACCGGTGGGACCGGGACGGAGACGGCGACACCGACATCGTCCACTACACGCTGCAGGTAAAAACGCCCGCAGCCGACTTTACGACCGCAATCCGCGCGGTTCGCCTCTCCTGGAAGCGCCAGGTCAGTCCGGCCCCGCCGGCGGCGTCCTTCAACGATGTGCCCGCGAACGACACGGCGTTCCAGTTCATCGAGGCGCTCGTCGCCTCGGGAATCACCGCGGGGTGCGGCGCCGGAAACTACTGCCCCGACGCTCCCCTGACGCGACGTCAGATGGCCGTCTTTCTCGCTAAGGCCCTGGGGCTCCATTGGCCGTCGGACGCGCCGTGAGCAGATATAAGGAGTCGCGATGAAGAAAAGAAAGCTCCGCTTCGCCGCGCTCGCCGCAGTAGCGGCCCTTTTCGGAGGAGCCGTGGCCGGTGTACTCGCCGACTGCGGCCCCTTCACCGACGTGGGTGCGGGCCCGCCCAACTTCTGTCCGTTCATTCTCGAGATGTACTACCTCGGAATCACCGCCGGAACCTCGCCGACGACCTTCGCGCCGAGCGAGCCCGTCACCCGCGCCCAGATGTCCGTGTTCATCGCGAAGTCCTTCGATCAGTCGCTGTCGCGGGGCAGCCGCCGCGGGGCGCTCGGCCAATGGTGGACGCCGCAGAACACGGACGTGCTGGGTCAAACCGGTATCCCGGCGAATCCGCAAGGCGTGGCGTCCGACGGAGCCGACATCTGGGTGGCGCACCAGTTCCCGAGCCACCTGGTCACGCGAGTTCGCGCGAGCGATGGCCGCCTTCTGGATACCTGGACCGGGGCAACGCGCGCCGTGGACGCGGTCGTCGCCATGGGGCGGGTCTTCGTCGCCGGCAATACGAATCCCGGTCAGATCTACATGATCGACCCGACGCAGCCCGCCGGCGCCGTCGCGACCGTGGCCGACGCGCTCGGCGCCTCCCCGAACGGGATTGCCTTCGACGGCTCGCGATTCTGGACCGCCAACGAGGGCTCCGTCTCGATCGTCACGCCGGGCCCCGCTGTTCCGTGGGCGGCGACGACGATCGCAACCGGCTTCACACAACCGAGAGGCATCGTGTTCGACGGCGTCAACGTCTGGGTGATCGACACCTCGGCGGGCCTTCTCAAGCTCGATGCCAGCGGCGCCATCCTGCAGTCGGTGGCAATCGGCTCGCCGCGAGGCGTCGTCTTCGACGGCACCAACCTCTGGGTCCCGGGCAATTCCTCGGAGCTCACGGTCGTTCGCGCATCGACCGGAGCCGTCCTCGCGACGCTTTCCGGAAACGGACTCGACGGGGCGAGGGCCGCCGCCTTTGACGGCCAGCGGATTCTGGTGACCAACAACAACGGCTCGAGCGCCTCCTTGTGGAAGGCCGCGGATCTCGCGCCGCTCGGCTCCTTCTCGACCGGAGCGGGGTCCTCTCCGAGCGGGGCCTGCAGTGACGGCGTGAACTTCTGGATCACCCTGAGCGGTACGGGTCAGCTCGCGAGGTTTTGAGGAGGCCAGATGAGAAGGGGTTTCCCGTTCGGCATGGCGACCGCGCTCGCTTTGCTTTCGATCCCTGTCCGCGCGCAGGAAACCGCGGGGCCATTCGACTTCGGCACGCAGGACGAGGCAGTCACCGTGATCGGCTGGGCGAACTTCTTCCCGGCGGTGAACACCGGATACGACACCGACGTGCTTCTCGGGATCCGATTTGAGACACAACTTTCTCTCTTCGCGCCCGCAGATGTGCTTCCAAACGGCGCCGTGCTGGAGCAGATCGTCTTCTACTTCAACGACTCCTCGAACGCCGCAGCAGGAGATTTCTCGGCCAAGCTCTGCCGCACCTGGGTGGACTCCGGCACCGGCGCCAATCCGGGCAGGGACTGCCCGGTCTCGGTGAGCTCGAACGGCAGCCCGGGCGACTCCTACCTGGAGGCGCTCCCGCATCTGACGATCCTCTACCGGCAGGACATCGACGGGGATGGCGTGAGCGAGATAGTGAGTCACTTTCTTCAAGTGGGCACTCCCCCGCACGACGGATCGACTTCGATTCGCATGGTGCGGCTGCGCTGGAGGCGCCAGGTCAACCCCGCGCCGGCCCAGGCCTCATTCAACGACGTGCCGACGAACGACCCGGCATTCCAGTTCATCGAAGCGCTCGTCGCATCCGGGATCACCGCCGGCTGCGGCGCCGGCAACTACTGCCCGGACGCTCCTCTGACGCGACGCCAGATGGCCGTCTTTCTCGCAAAGGCGCTCGGGCCGCACTGGCCGTGGAACGCGCAGTGAGACGGATTGCCAGCTTGGAGGTGTTGTCATGAAAATCACGCTTGCCGCCGACGTGCCCATGAGAACGGAGCGCTGCGTGCGAGGGCGCGGGGTCGGCTGGCTCGCCGGGGCCCTCCTCGGCCTGTCGCACGCCGGCCTCGCCGCGACGATCACAGTCACGAGCACGGCCGACAGCGGCGCCGGGTCGCTGCGCCAGGCGATTCTCGACTCGAATGCCTCCGCCGGCGTTCTCGACACGATCGCCTTCGCGATCGGCTCCGGAGTGCAGACGATCACCCCGCTCTCGGCGCTGCCGATCGTCACCGATCCCGTCGTCATCGACGGGACGACGCAGCCGGGCTACGCGGGAACGCCCATTATCGAGCTCGCGGGCGGCGGTCTCGCCGCCACGGGACTCGAGATCGCGGCCGGCAACAGCACGGTCCGGGCCCTGGTGATCCATGGCTTCAACCGCGGAATCTGGCTGAAGAGCGATGGCAACACGGTCGAGGGCAGCTTCATCGGGACCGACACCACGGGCACGCAGGGCCTGGGTAACGGCACGGGCGTCTGGATCTCCTCCTCCTCGGGCAACACGATCGGCGGCTCCACCCCGGCGGCACGCAATCTCGTCTCGGCCAGCACTAACATCGGAATCCTGATGGATCAGGCACCGGACACGGTCGTCGCCGGCAACTTCATCGGCACCGACATCACCGGCACGGTCGACCTCGGCAACCAAGGCAGCGCCGGAGGCTACGCCGGCGTCTCCATACAGATATCCGACGACGTGCTCATCGGAGGCACCGCAGGAACGACCCCCGGAGGCCCCTGCACCGGAGCCTGCAACCTCATCTCGGGCAACGACGGCAACGGAATCACCATCTACCTCGCCGCCGCACGCGTCCTCGTCCAGGGCAACTTCATCGGCGTGGACGCCGGCGGAACGACCGGCCTCGGGAACAGTTTTTACGGCGTAGAGGTCGGCGCAGGCTCCACCAACGCCGTCATCGGCGGCACCTCGCCTGCCGCGCGCAACGTCATCTCCGGCAGCGCCTTGGGCGGAATATTTCTCGGATTAGGCGGCAACAGCTCCGGCCACGTCGTCTCCGGCAACTACATCGGCACGGACGCGACGGGCGCGGCCACCATTCCCAGCGGCGGCTACGGCGTGCTAGTCGCCTCGAGCCCCGGCATGACTATCGGCGGAAGCGCCGCCGGCGCCGGCAACCTCATCTCCGGCCACACGCAGAGCGGAGTCACTCTGAACTCGGGCGGCAACGTCGTTCAGGGAAACCGCATCGGGACCGACGCCTCAGGGGCTCTCCCGCTGCCCAACGGCGACTTCGGCGTCGACATCCAGGGATCCGGCAACACGATCGGCGGCACGGCGGCGGGCGCCGGCAACGTCATCGCGTTTCACAAACGCGACGGAATCTACGTGTGGAACAACGCGACGGGCAACGCGATCCGCGGCAACGCGGTCTTTTCGAACGGATCTCTCGGAATCGAGCTCATCCCGCCGCTGGGACCGACACCCAACGATCCGAACGATGGCGACACGGGGGCCAATGAGCGCCAGAACTTCCCGATCATCTCCTCGGTGACGACCCTGGGGCCGGCGGGAAGCGGAACGCGCATCCAGGGCCTTCTTCACTCCGCCCCATCCACAACGTACGAGCTCGACTTCTTCGAGAATCCCGGCTGCGCCAACTTTGCCCGCGAGTTCGTGGAAGGACAGACCTACCTCGGGTCGGGCCAGGTCTCGACCGACGGGACGGGAACGGGCGTCTTCGACGTCACGGTTCCCGTGGCGGTCGCGCCCGGCGCTCGGATCAGCGCCACGGCCACGGACCCCTCCGGCAACACCTCGGAATTCTCCCAGCGAATCATCTTCTCCATGGCGCCCGCCTCGGGACTCTCCTCCGGAGGCACCAGCGTCACGCTCTCGGGCACGGACTTCTCCCCGGGAGCCACCGTCTCCATCGGCCCCGCTTCCGCCACCAACGTCACGGTCGGCTCATTCGTGCAGATCACGGCGACGACACCGGCGCTTGCCGCCGGGGCCGCTTACGACGTCGTCGTGGCCAACGCGGACGGTTCAGCCGGGACTCTGGCGAAGGGCTGGGTCTCGGACTTTCTCGACGTGCCTCAGGGCCAGCTGTTTCACTCCTTCGTGACGACGCTCGTCTCGAACGCGATCACCGCGGGCGTCGGCGGAGGGCTCTACGGCGTCAACGACAACACGCTGCGCCAGCAGATGGCCGTGTTCCTGCTGAAAGCCAAGCACGGGCTCTGCTACTCGCCCCCCGGCTGCACCGGCGTTTTTGGCGACGTCCCCTGCCCTTCCACCTTCGCCGACTGGATCGAGGCGCTCGCGGCCGAGGGCATCACCGGAGGCTGCGGGGGCGGCAATTACTGCCCGCAGAACCCCGTGCGCCGCGACCAGATGGCGGTCTTCCTCCTGAAGGCCGAGCACGGCTCGGCCTACGCGCCTCCCTCCTGTACCGGCGTCTTCGCCGACGTCCCCTGCCCCGGCGTTTTCGCGGACTGGATCGAGCAGCTCGCCGCGGAGCTGATCACCGGAGGCTGCGGCGGCGGCAACTACTGCCCCTTGAACCCGAACACGCGGGGCCAGATGGCGGTGTTCATCGTGAAGACGTTCGGGCTGCAATGAGCTCGACGAGGAAAGGATGATTCGCAGCGCTTCGCTCGTCGCGTGCGCGTTCGCAGCTCTGTCGGCCGCGGCCGCCGGTCTCAGCCGCGCCGCGACTCTGACCGTCACGACGACCGCCGACTCCGGCGCCGGGTCGCTGCGCCAGGCGATTCTCGACTCGAATGCCTCCGCCGGCGTTCTCGACACGATCGCCTTCGCGATCGGCTCCGGAGTGCAGACGATCACGCCGCTCTCGGCGTTGCCGATCATCACCGATCCCGTCGTCATCGACGGCACGACGCAGCCGGGCTACGCGGGAACGCCCGTCATCGAGATCGCCGACGCCGGGCTCGTAACCACGGCCCTCGAGATCACGGCCGGCGGCAGCACGGTCCGGGCCCTGGTGATCAATGGCTTCAACGTCGGAATCTGGCTGGAGAACAGCGGCGGCAACACCGTCGAGGGAAGTTACATCGGGACCGACCCCACGGGCACACAGGGCCCGGGCAACGCCAAGGGTATCTGGATCTCCAACTCGTCCGGCAACACGATCGGGGGCGCGACCCCCGCGGCGCGCAATCTCGTCTCGGCCAACGGCGACATCGGAATCGGGCTGGACACGGCCCCGTTGACGGTCGTGGCCGGCAACTTCATCGGCACCGACGTCACAGGCGCGGTCGACCTCGGCAACCTCAGCGTCGGCGTCTACATCAGCGGGTCCGACGATGTGCTCATCGGAGGCACGGCGGGAACGACCCCCGGCGGCCCCTGCACCGGGGCCTGCAACCTCATCTCGGGCAACCAGGGCGGCGGGATCAACATCAACAGCAACGCGCGCGCGCTCGTCCAGGGCAACTTCATCGGCGTGGACGCCGGCGGAACCACCGCCCTCGGCAATGGAGGGTTCGGCGTCCAGGCGGGCGGAGGCTCCACCAACGCCGTCATCGGCGGCACCACGCCCGCCGCGCGCAATGTCATCTCCGGGAGCCTCTACACCGGCGTCCATCTCGGCAGCGGCGGCGGCTCGGGGCACGTCGTCTCCGGCAACTACATCGGCACGAACGCGACCGGCGCGGCCGCGATTCCCAACGGCGGCGGAGTCTTCTTCGGCTACGGCGTGTACGTCACCTCCAGCCCCGGCATGACCATCGGCGGGAGCGCCGCCGGCGCGGGCAACCTCATCTCGGGCAACACGCTCGGCGGAGTTTCGCTCGGCGGTCTCTTCACGTCCGACAACATCGTTCAAGGAAACCGCATCGGAACCGACGCCTCCGGGGCTCTCCCCCTGCCCAACGGCGACTACGGCGTCAAGATCGAGGGCTCCTCCGACAACACGATCGGTGGCACGGAGCCGGGCGCCGGCAACGTCGTTGCGTTTCATGAGCTCGACGGGATCTACGTCTCCAACGCGACGGGCAACGCGATCCGCGGCAATGCGATCTTTTCGAACGGTTCGCTCGGCATCGAGCTCGTCCCCCCCGAGGACCCGACGCCCAACGATTCCGGCGACGGCGACACCGGGGCCAATCAGCTCCAGAACTTTCCGATCATCTCGTCGGTGACCATCCTGGCGCCCGCGGGAAGCGGAACACGCATCCAGGGCGTCCTTCACTCGGCGCCGTCCACGACCTACGAGCTCGACTTTTTCGAGAACCCCGCCTGCCCCAGCTTCCCCCGCGAGTTCGTGGAGGGCCAGACCTACATCGGGTCGGGCCAGGTCTCGACTGACGGGGCGGGCACCGGCGTCTTCGACGTCACCATCCCCGCGGCGGTTGCGCCCGGCGCTCGCATCAGCGCCACCGCGACGGACCCCTCAGGCAACACCTCGGAGCTCTCGCAGCGAATCGTCTTCTCCATGGCGCCCGCCTCGGGGCTCTCCTCCGGAGGCACCAGTGTCACGCTCTCGGGCACGGACCTCGCGCCGGGAGCCACCGTCTCCATCGGCGGCGCTTCCGCCACCAACGTCAGCGTCGGCTCCTTCGTGCAGATCACGGCGACGACACCGGCGCTTGCCGCCGGGGCCGCGTACGACGTCGTCGTAGGCAACACGGACGGTTCTACGGGAACGCT
>JBBDKM010000029.1:116177-118883 GCA_040879385.1 Thermoanaerobaculia bacterium
AGACGTAGCTCCTGTTGACGAACCCCAGGTTCGGCCACCCGGCGCCGAGGATCGCGGCGGCGTCGGCTCCGAGCCAGTCGGAGAGAACGGTTCCGTAGTAGCTCCGAAAGTCGTTCTCGATCTTCAGGTTCCCGTTTCCGTCGAGGTCGGCCAGGTTCGGCGGTGAGCCGTGAATGCCCGGCATAACCGCGTCGCCGACGACGAAGTGAGGCGCCGCCGTCCCGTGGTCCGTGCCGTTGGAGCCGTTGTCTTGCGCGCGCCGGCCGAACTCGGACCAGGTCATCAACAGAACGTCGTGGGACTTGCCGTGGCCGTCGAGGTCGTCGAAGAACGCCTGGATGGATTCGGACACATCCGTCAGCAGCGGAGCGTGGTCGACGTCTTCGCCGGAGTGGTTGTCGAAACCGCCGTACGTCACGTAGAGGATGCGCGCCCCGAGATCGGCATTGATGATCTGGGCGATCAACTGCAGCCCCGCGCCGAGACTGTTGACCGGATAGGCCCCCATCGCCACGTAGCCGCTTCCGACGGTCTGGAGGATGTCGGAGGAGGCGATCGCGGCCTGCCCCACCCCCGAAAGGGTCGCCGGCAGAGTCTCGATCTCGTACTCCGCCCCGTTCGAGACGGCAAACGCGTTGACCTGGTTGCCGCCGTCGCCGGGATAGGCGCCGTCGGTCTGGTACTGGTAGCTCGCCAGGGAGACGAAGGTCGGCACGCCCACGTGGTCGGCCAGCAGCGTCTTGGGCAGCGAGTTGGAGATCGCGGCGCACGAAAGCGGATTATCGACGTCGGCGAGGAACTCGTCGGCCCACCGTCCGAGCCAGCCGCGGCGCTGGGCGAGCAGGGGGTCGGCGGTGTGCCAGACGTCGCGGGCCGCGAAGTGGGAGAGGCTCGAGTTGGGATAGCCGACGTTGGTCACGACGGCGAGGCGGTTGGCGTCCCAGAGGGCTTTCATGCCGGTCATGACCGGATTCATGCCCAGGCTGCCGTCGAGCGGCAGCACCGTCCCGACCGGGATCCCGATCCGCGACCGCAGCGTCGGATAGAGCGCGTCGGCGTAGGGCACGATCGTGTTCAGCCCGTCGTTGCCGCCCATCAGTTCGAGCACGACGAGGGTTCGGTGGACGCTTTCGGCACCGACCGACTCCTCGAAATTGCGGGCCGCGGCCACCGCCCAGCGCGGGACCATGGCCGAGACGGTCACGAACCCCGTCGACCGCATCAGGAAATCGCGCCGCGAGAAAGCCATGTTTCCCCCCTCTTCAGGCCAGCTGAAAGGCGGGGCTCGTCAAGAGGACGTGCACGAGCCCGCGGACCTTCTTGTCGACGTTGGCGGCGGTGTTCGTCCAGGTGCCGAGCGTGCCGTCGTCGTTGCGATTCATGTAGTCGATCCAGGCCGCCCGTATGTCGGACGAGACGTCGGCGACGTGGAGCCGGGCGGCGACCCGATCGACCACCTGCTCGGCGGTCGAGGCGTCGGCCCCCGCGAGGATCTCCGCTGGATCGAACCGCGTCCCCGTCGTGCCCCGGTTGCTCGCCAGCGTGTTGGCGACCGACACGCGGGAGAACAGGGAGCCCGTGTTCATCCAGGCCGTGCCCCAGTCCCAGCCCTTGGCGTCGGACGGATTGAAGAGGACCTGCCCCATCCCCGGCAGCGCGTTCGACGCGGCGGAAAAGTCGCTCACGCCTTCCAGCATCCGGACCGAGGCGACTGCGTACTCGACGGGGCTGCGGACCCAGGTCTTGACCGTGTGGGCCTCGTAGAACTCGGAGTGCAGGAAGATCGTACGGACGACCTCGCGGACCGAATGCCCGGTCGAGGCGTAGACCTGCTGGAGCGCGTCGACGAGGGACTCGGGCGCGTAAGTGCCGGCGAAGAAGGCCCAGAGCTTCGCACCGAGAAAGCGCCCCGAAACGGACCCGGCCCCGTCGGTGAGGTTCAGGATGATGTCGATGGCGTCGTAGCCGTCGAAGTTTCCGGTCTGGCCGAGGATGGTCTTGGACCCCGTGTCGTGGAACTGCGGGCGGTCCACGAAGGTCGCGGCGTTGTACTCCGTATCGCGGTTGTAGTTGGCGACGGCCCAGCCCGTGAGCGCCCTCGCGAGCTCGCGCACGTCCTCTTCCGTGTAGTGGCCGATCCCGAGACAGAAGAGCTCCATGAGCTCGCGGGCGTAGTTCTCGTTGGGACGGCCGACCCGGTTCGTGGTGTTGTCCAGCCACACGAGCATGGCGGGATCCTGCGAGATCTTGACGACGAGATCGTCGAACCGGGCCATCGCGTACTGCCGCTCGGTCTGGTTCTGGTTCAGCAGCAGCGTCTCGCCGCGGACCTTGGCGATGCCCGAGGTCCAGTGGAGGTTCCAGAAGTACGTCATCTTCTCCTCGAGCGGCCGCGGAGACAACGCCATCCGGTCCATGAACCACTGCTGGAGGCCGCTGATGCGCTGGAGGTTGTAGCCCCTGGCGGCGAGGCTCGACTCGTAAGCCGAGATGCTGATCGCCTCGTAGTCGACGAGGTGCGAGACGGCGCCCTCGAGGCCCATCGCGTACAACCCGTCGATCTCGGCGGGGGTCCCGCCGAAGCCCGCGCGCCGCGAGAGATGGGCCGCCGCCGCAAGGGTCCAGTTGACGCTCATGTGCTCCCCCTTCGTCTCGCTGCCTGAAGGGGTAGACGAGGGGGACGGGAGGGGGTTTACAGCGGGGTCA
>JBBDKM010000029.1:118983-146417 GCA_040879385.1 Thermoanaerobaculia bacterium
TTTACAGCGGGGTCAGGTCTTCATTCTTCGGAATTCGAGGAGGACGGTGCCAGCGGACGAACGGGCTTCGAATTCGGAAGAATGAAGACCTGACCCCACCGGCCGGGGATCGGCCGGGCGCACTTCGGGCACGCGCCGTCCTTTACGCGGTTGGCCCGAACGCGGAAGCCATAGCGCTCGATGAGGGTCTCGCCGCACCCCGGGCAGCGGGTGTTCTCCCATTTCCCGACGCGGCCCGGAATGTTGCCGGCGTAGACGTACTGGAGGCCCTCGGCCGTCCCGATCTCGCAGGCCCGGATCAGGGTCTCGATGGGCGTCGATCCCCGGTCCGTCATCTTGTAGTCCGGATGAAAGGCGGTCACGTGCCAGGGGATCTCCCGCGACACCGACGCGAGGAAACGCGCCGCGCGCGTGAGCTCCTCGTCCGAGTCGTTGAAGCCCGGGATCGTGAGCGTCAGGACCTCGAGCCACATGCCCCGCTCGTAGATGCCGGCGATCGTGTCGAGCACGTTCTGGAGCACGCCCCCGAGCTGCCGGTAGTGCTTGTCGTCCATCGACTTCAGGTCCACCTTGTAGAAGTCGACCCAGGGCCGGATGTAGTCGAGCACCTGCGGCGTGCCGTTGCCGTTGGAGACGTACCCGGTGCGCAGCCCGCGCCGCCGCGCCTCGCGAAAGACCTCGACGGCCCACTCCGACGTGATGAGCGGCTCGTTGTAGGTCGAGACGAGCGTGGGCGCGCCGCTGTCGACGGCGAGGTCAGCGAGCTCCGCGGCGCTCACATCGCGGGGCGTCCCGACGGCGTCCGGATCGCGGATCGACTGGGACGTGAACCAGTTCTGGCAGTAGGCGCAGTGCAGATCGCAGCCGAGCATGCCGAAGGAAAACGCGTCGGACCCGGGCAGCGCGTGGAAGAACGGCTTCTTCTCGATCGGATCGCACTGCAGCGCGCCGACGTAGCCGTGCGGCACCCGCAGCGTCCCGCCGCGGTGGAAGCGCACGCGGCAGACGCCTTCGCGGCCTTCGGGAATCGGGCACCGGTGTCCGCAGGCGAGGCAGCGGATGCGTCCGTCGGGGAGCGATTCGACGAGCGCGGGCGCCGCGGCGGCGGTGCGCCGCGCGAGAGACTCGGCCACGGGCGAAGGGGCGGGCATCGACGGACCTCCCATACGATAACCCGGACGCGGCGCGCGAAATGCCGCGCGGGTTCCGTGCGTTATCATCCGCCGACGCCATGAAACGCCCCCTTCTCGCGGCCGCAGCCCTGTTTTTCGGTCTGTCCGCCGCAGCCCGGTCTCAAACACCGACGCCGACCCCAGCGCCCACCCCCACCCCGACCCCGGGCGCTCCCACGACCGTGGCATCGGGCTCGACGTACGCCACCGAGGGCACGGCGCGCGTCAACGGCGTGCGCATGGAGGTCGCGCCTGACGGCGCCGTGTGGTTCCTGGAGGCGACCGTCGACCGGATCTCGGTCCTGCGAGGGACGACCATCACGTCCTGGCAGCTGCGGCCGGACGACGAACGCGGCGCCAATCCCGTCGATTTCGTGCTCGAAGGCGACATCATCTGGGTCCTCGAGAGCGGTCAGAGCCAGATCCCGGCCGGCTCCTGTGCCCTGGGCAGGCTCGACACGACCACGGGCGCCCTGACCGAGTGGGTCATCCCCGGCTCGATTCCCGCGGCCTTCTACAAGGATCCCGACGGCCACTACTGGATTCCGATCAGCGGAGGCTCGCTTCAGAAGGTCGACCTCGCCGCGCTTTCGGCCGTCAACTATCGGTCGCAGGCCACCTTCGCCTACGCGGACATGGTCCCGGGACCCGACGGCGCCCTCTGGCTGGCCGACTTCGGGAACAACCGGATCGTGCGCTACGTCCCGGGGGCCGCTACCGAGACCTCCTGGACCTTCTTCGACCCGAGCTTCGGGCGCCTGAGCCCCGCGGAGATCCGCTTCGACGACGAGGGGTTCCTCTGGATCGCCCAACTTGCCGCGGACCGCATGGACCGCTTCGATCCGGCCAACAACACGCTCTCGTCGTACTTCGGCACCGCCAACCCGATCCACTTCGACATCTTCCAGGGGCGCCTCTACGTGACCTCGGCCGTGACCACCTCGGCCGTCAACGTCCTGGATCCGCAGCTGGCGCTCCCGCTCGTGCAGACGTTGACGCCCCTGACGTTCGACGTCGGGGCCTCTCCGAGCCCGACGGCGATCACCGTGCGCACGTCGACGATCACACCGACGACCTTCCCGACGGCCGAGGTGCCCATGCCCGCGAGCACCCTCATCGTGTCCGGCAGCGTAAACAATCCCGGCGTCGTCACGACGCAGCTCGATTCGACGGCGACCTACGGCATCGCGGTCTCCGACGGGTTCGTCTGGGTCGGAACCAACGGAAAGCTCGTGAACGTCACGCTGCAGTCGATCGGCGGCGCGGCGGACGCCACGGTCCCTGTGGCCACCAGCCTGGCGGGCCCGGCCGACAACAAGATCCGCGTCGACCTCACTCTCTCCAACCGCGGGTCGGGCACTCTGACGGGGGATGCTCTGTACCTGTATTCGCCGGGGGCGGGAGCTCCTCGGACGCCCTTCACGCTGGCTCCGGGCGTCACGCAGGTGATCGTCGACGCCTTCGGCAACCTGGGCGGCGGCGCGCTGCTCAACGGCGCCGTGCGGTTCCGAGTGACCGCGGGCACGCCCTCGGATCTCGTCGCGGCCGTCCGCTCGACGCGGATCCGCCCGGACGGCAGCACCTTCGGCTACGAGCTGCCGGCCGCTCTGTCGGGGGAACACCTCGGCCCGGGGTCGAGCGCCACGCTCTTCACCGGGGCCCGGGAGGGCGCCCGGGAGGTCTCCGTTTTCGGGATGTACTCGCCCGGCGGGGCGCGCGGCGTGCTCACGCTCCAGGCCGCGGACGGGTCGATCCGGGGGGTGCGCTCCTTCAACCTCGCCGCCAACACGCGGGAGGAGTTCAACCCGGCGGCGGAGGCGTTCGGGGTCGGGCCCCAGCCGGGCGACGTCGTGCGGGTCTCCGTCGAGACGGGCTTCCTCCAGCCCTACGTGAACGTCGTCGACCTCGGCACGCTCGACGTCGCGGCGTTCATTCCGGTCGTCGCGGCCGCCGACTCCGTCATTCCCAATGCCGGCTCGGTCGTCGGCGCCGGAGGCACCCGGTTCGTGTCGGATCTCTTCCTTTCCAACCCCGATCCGGACACGACCGCCGAGATCTCGCTGGCTTTCTACCCGTACCTCGTGGCGGGGCCGCCGCTCACGGCCACGGTCTCGCTCGAACCGGAGACGAGCCAGGCCATCCTGGACTTCCTGCCGACTCTCTTCGGCCTCTCCTCGGGCCAGGGCGCCGTGCTCCTCACCTCCAACGTGCCGGTCGCGGCGGCGGTTCGCATCGCGGCGCGTTACTCCTTCGGCGACTACGCGGGCTTCGCCTCCGCGATCGCGGGCGCCTCGGGCGTCACCAACGGCTCGGTGATCGCGATCGGGCTGCCCCAGACCGCCACCCTCCGGACCCACCTGTTGCTCTACAACCGCGGGCTCCCCGGCACGATCACCGTGGCCGGGTTCCGGGCCGACGGGACAGAGGCCGGACAGTTCTCGCTCGCGATTGGCGACCACATCGCCACACGCGTCAACGCGGTCTTCATCCTCTTCGGCGTCACGGACCAGCCGGGCGGCCGCATCCGCATCGACGTTCCCGACGGAATGAACCTCTACGCCTGGACCGCCGAGGTCGACGGGCACACCTCCGACGTCGAGCTCGCGCCGGCGCACTGAGAGCCGCCTCCCGCGGACCCGGCCCGACCCGGAGAAGCGGGCTCCGGTAAGATCTTCGCGTGCCCCTCCCGACAACCGTGGTCCGCGGATCCGGGATGTTCGTGCCGGACGGCCTGGTCACGAACGAGCGCCTCTCGCGGTTCATGGATACGACCGACGACTGGATCCGCCAGCGCACCGGGATCGAGGAGCGCCGCTTCGCGCGGCCGGGCCAGTCCTCGTCGGTCCTCGGAGCCGAAGCGGCGCGCCGCGCCCTGGCCGACGCGGGCGTCGAGGCGAACGCGATCGACCTGATCGTGTTCGCCACGATGACGCCCGATCACTATTTCCCGGGCAACGGGGGGTTGCTCGCCCGAGCGCTCGGCCTCGCGACGACCCACGCCATCGACATCCGGATGCAGTGCGCGGGTTTTCTTTCCGGCCTGCAGATCTCCGACGCCTTCATCCGCTCGGGCGCGGCCCGCTGCGTCCTGCTCGTCGGCGCCGAGTGCCACGCCTCGCTCTTCTCGTGGTCGCCGGAGGATTGGGCCGTGCTTTTCGGCGAGTCGGACGCGCCGCCGTCCGAATCCGCCCGCGCATGGGGCACGGCGCACCGGGACCGGGCGGTCATCTTCGGCGACGGGGCTGGCGCGTTCGTCCTGGAGGCCAACGATTCGGGCGACGGCCGGGGCTTCCTCGGCTTCTGCATGCGAACGGACGGAGCCCACTGGGACAAGCTCTACGTGCCCGGCGGCGGCTCGGCGAGCTTTCCCTACTTCACGCCCGACATGTACGCGAACAACCGGACCGTCCCCGTCGTGGAAGGACGGCAGGTCTTCCGCCTCGCGACGACGGCCATGCCCGAGATCGTGCGCGAGGTCCTGGCGCGGCACGGGCAGTCCCTCGACGACCTGTCGCTTCTGCTGATGCACCAGGCCAACCTGAGGATCAACGAGGCGGTCCAGAAACAGCTCGGGCTTCCCGACGACCGCGTCTACAACAACATCCAGAAGTACGGCAACACGACGGCGGCGACCCTCCCGCTCGTTTTTCACGAGGCGAAGGCGCTCGGGCGCGTGCGCCCCGGCGGACTCCTCGGCTTCACGGCGCTCGGCGCGGGGGTGCACTGGGGCGCGGCCTTGATGCGAGTGTGACGGGGACGGCTCCCCGCGAACGCGCGAGCCAGAGGTGCGGGAGGTCCTCGACGCACCCGAGGTATCGTGAAGATCTCGTAAGTTTCCGGCGGCGCCGCGGCCGCTCGCCTAGCCTTGCCCCACGAGTGTCTCGCGGAGAACGAGGAGGAACGATGCGGTGGAAGCCCCTCCCCCTGGCGTTGACTCTGGCGGTCCTGGCCGGCAGCCGCGCCCTGATCGCTCAGGAAACCCCGCCCGCCGATCCGGCTCCGGCCGCGGAAGGCGAGAAGAAGGAGCGGCCGACCTTTCGCCCGATCGAGAGCAACACCATCATCAACCTGCCCTCCGTCGAGGTGCCGAGGGAAGGCACGATGACCTTCTTCGTGACGCACCGGTTCCGCGTGCCTCTCCAGGACAGCGACGTCTACAACCTGTTTTCCTTAGACGACGGCGCCGACGTCGGGCTTGGCCTCGGCTACGTCCCTTTTAAGAACCTCGACGTTTCCTTCTACCGCTCGTCGTTCAGTTCGCTCGGCGCCTACGAGCTCGCCGGGAAGTACCAGATGCTGGACGGCGAGTGGCTGAAGCTCGCTCTGCGGGTCGGGGACGACATTCGCACGGCGAAGGGCCTGGCGGACCGCAGCACGTTCTTCGTCCAGGCCATCGCGGTTCTCCAGCTGGGCTCCCGGGTGCGCCTCACCGCGGTCCCCACGTATCTCACCAAGACCGCCGGCCAGTCCGGGTACAGCATCCCAGGCGGACCCAACGGGCTGCCGCTCTTCGTCGTCACCCCCGAGCCCGTTTATCGCGACGTCTTCAACTTTCCGGTGGGCGCATCGATCGCCCTGACGCACTCGATCACGGTGCACGGAGAGGTCGTCCCCAGCTACCGGCGGACGGAGTTCTTGGTTCCGTTCTGCACGGCGACGCCCTGCGAGCAGCCCGTGGCCCGGGAAGATTCTCCGGGGATCGGCTGGCGGGTCTCCGTCGAGAAGGCGCTTCTCCGGCACCGATTCGCGTTCACGGTCGGCAACCTCCAGGAAACCACGGTCGACCAGTACCTGATCTCGAACTTCGGCGGCTTCCCCAGGAACATCCGAATCGGCTTCAACCTCATGCGTCAGTGGAAGGTGAAATGACGCGGCCGCGATAGCGGCCCGCGTCATTTCATCCCGAGGAGCGTAGCTCCGAGGGATCCCAGACTTCGTCAGCATCCCAGACTCGACCCGCCCAAAGAGGCACAATGGGCGCGCATGTCGCCTCCTCTCTTGACCCTCGACGTCCCCCTCCTCGCCCCGACCGACCGCCTCGTCTCCCTCTCCCCCGTCAAGCTCGTGGATGCGCGGACCGGCGGCCGGCCGCGCCTTCCGACGTCGGTCCGCGTGGGCCTGCGGGGAGGCACGCTCTGCGTCCGGTTCGACGGGCGCGACGCGGGCGTCGTCGCGACGCGGACGGAGCGCGACAGCCCCCTATGGGAGGAAGACGTCTTCGAGGTGTTCCTCGCGCCCGCCGATCGGGCGACGACCTACTACGAAGTCGAGGTCAATCCGCTCGGCGCTCTCTTCGACGCGCGCGTCGAATCTCCCGACCTCTCGCGCGCCTCGATGCGCGTCGATCCGGCGTGGGACTGCCCGGGGCTCGAAGCGCAGGTGACGCGGCGCGCCGCTCTCTGGTCCGCCACGCTCCGGATCCCCCTCGCCCCACTCGTCGCCGGCCCGCTTCCCGCGCGCTGGCGCGCGAACTTCTACCGGATCGACCGCGGTGCGCAGGACGAGTTCAGCGCGTGGTCGCCGACGCTGGCGGAACCGGCGGATTTTCACGTGCCGGAGAGGTTCGGGATCCTGCGTTTGCCGACTTCCGACTCCTGACTCGTGACTCCCGACTGCCGGCTAATTCGCGATCCCCTGCTCCCGGAGCCACTCCACCGCCCTCTCTCGCGCGCGCTTCTCCTTGAACTGGAAGAAGTGCGCCTCCTCCTTCGGATGGCGGAGGAGGGCCTTGCGGAAGTCCGCCGCGGCGTCGACGCTCGAAAGCGCCGCCGCCAGATGGCCGCGACACTTCTCGTCGGCGCAGTGCGCGGCGAAGTCCTCGAGGTCGCTCCGCGAGCGTTCGCCCTGATCCAGGGGCAGCGCGGCGTAACGCGGGTCCGCGGACAGCGCCGCGTGCCGCGCGGCGTCGCGCTCCAGGACCTGGACAACGTCGCCGGTCTGGCGGTCGAAGAAGTGCGTAATCTGCCGGGACCGGTTCTCGAACGCGACCACGAGCCCCTCCCAATCGATCTCCAGCGGCATAAAGTCGATATGATACGGGTTTCAGAGAAGTCATGAAGAAGATCGCCACCTTCGACGACTGGATCGACGCCTTCCGGGCGTGGCAGAACGACATCGGCCTCGAACTGCCCAAGCACTCCGACTACGTCTTCGACGCAAAATACGGCGACCTGAAGACCGAGGAGATCGAGTACGGCGATTTCGCCGGCCAGCGCAAGTGGGAGCGCCTCACGCAGATCCCCCACCAGCCGATCCGCGACGCGCTGCTGAACCTGATCGTCTACCAGGGCGACACCGAGTTTGCGTCCGTCGAGCAGCAGCGCAACCTGCTCCAGACCTCCCCCTCGGACTACGACACCGACAGCGTCTGCCGCATCATGGTCGAGGAGATGCGGCACGGCTGGCAGATGTGCCACCTGCTCGTGAACAACTTCGGCGAGACGGGCAAGGTCGAGGCGCGCAAGCTCCTGGAGCGGCGATCCTGGCAGAACAGCCGGCTGCTCGGCTCCTTCAACGTGGATGTCGACAACTGGGTCGACTTCTTCACCTACACGGAGTTCGTGGACCGCGACGGCAAGTTCCAGCTCAACATGCTCTCGACCTCGGGCTTCGCGCCGCTCGCCCGCTCGATGGGACCGATGCTTCGCGAGGAGGGCTTTCACCTCGGCACCGGCCACATGGGGCTCCAGCGGATCGCCAGGGCCGGACGCGTGCCTCCCGCGCTCCTGCAGAAGTACATCAACAAGTGGCTCTCGACGGCGTACGACCTCTTCGGCAAGGACTCCTCGTCCTCCGCGGAGTGGTTCTACGTGTGGGGGCTGAAGGGACGGTACGACGAGGCGAAGCAGCCCGGGCAGCCGGACAAGGCCCACTTGAACGAGCTGTCGCGTGAGCTCTACCGCCAGGAGGTCGAGAAGCTCCTCGAGTCGATCAGCCGGCTCCAGCCCGCCGGGACGCCGCCGCTGACGGCGCCGGACATGAAGTTTCACCGCGCCATCGGGGAGTTCGCCGGCGGCACCTACTCGGTCACGGGCGAGCGCCTTTCGCCGGAGGACTACGAAAAGTACGTGGCCGAGGTGCTGCCGAACGACCAGGAGAAAACCTTCATCCGGGACCTCATGAAGGAGCCCGGGTGGATCGCGCCGCGGGACGCCGTCACCTCGTAGGCGCTCGTCGGTCGCGTGTCTCGAGCCCGCCCCGAACGACGGACCGAGGACTGCAGACTCGTCTCCTCTCCTGGTTCCGGCGCGAGCGGCGCCGGCTTCCCTGGCGGGGAACCCGAGACCCGTACCGGATCTGGGTCTCGGAGGTGATGCTCCAGCAGACCACCGTCGCAGCGGTGCTCAAGCGTTACGCGCCCTTCCTGGCCCGTTTCCCCGACCTCGGGCGTCTTTCGCGCGCTCGAGAAGAGAGCGTGCTCGCCGCGTGGTCGGGCCTGGGCTACTACGCGCGGGCGCGTAATCTGCACCGGGCCGCGCGCGCGATCGAGAGTCTTCACGGCGGACGGTTCCCTCGGGATCCGGCCGTTCTGCGCGGCCTGCCGGGGTTCGGCGCCTACACCGCAGCCGCCGTCGCCTCGCTCGCCTTCGAGGCTCGCGTGCCCGCGGCCGACGCCAACATCACGCGAGTCCTCTCGCGCCTCTACGCGCTCGACGGCGCCGCGGGGTCCCCAGCGCTGGCGCGAGAGGTGCTCCGGCGCGCCGCACAGCTCCTTCCCCGCGCGCGCCCCGGCGACCTGACGGCGGCGCTCATGGATCTCGGGCAGCAGATCTGCACGCCGCGCCGGCCCGACTGCCCCGTCTGCCCCGTCGCCCGCTTCTGCGTCGCGCGTTCCCGCGGAGTCGTCGAGCGATACCCGGCGCGGAGGGCGAGGCCGCCGGCCCGCCGCGTCTTTCTCGCGGCGGCCTGCGCCGTGCACGAGAGGCGCGTGCTCCTCGTCCAGCGGCCCGGCACGCTGCTCGAGGGGCTGTGGCGCTTTCCGTCCGCCGAGGGGGCAACGCCGCGCGCAGCCCTCGCGGCCCTGCGGCTCCACGCGGCGTCTCTCGGGCTGCGGCTCGCCGGCGACCTGCCCCTCCATGTGACGCATCACACAATCGTCAACCGACGGCTCGACATCCGTGTGTACCCCGCCTGCGCGATTTCGAGTCCGAAATCCGAAATCCGAAATCCGAAATTCGCCCGTTGGTTCTCGCCCGCGGCGCTCGAGGGCGGCGCCGTCCCGACGCTGACGCGAAAGATCGCGCACGCAGCCGGCTTCCCGGAGCGCCGCGGCAGGCGTATCCTAGAGGCAGATGAGAGTCGCCGCGGTGCTGTCCCTGCTCGCGGTGCTCGCTGACACTCCCGTCACCGTTCCCGCACAGATGCGCCTCAAGGACGGCACGATCTACGACCTCAAGGAACCCCCCTATTTGAAGAACGGGCGATTCGTTTTCACGACGCACGACGGGAAAGTGCTCTCGCTCGCCGAGATCGAGGTCGACGAGATCACGCTGCAGCCGCCCTCGGCTCCCGGGCGGGCGGCTTCGAATCCTCACGACTCGCACCAGCTCGGCGCCATCGCCCGGGAGCAGCGCCGCAGCAAGGGCTCCTACACCCTGCTGGCTCCGGCCCCGACGCCTCGCCCGAAGAAACGCAAGAGCCCGTAGCCCTGCGACCTCGACCGCCCTTCTTCTGTCGATCCGCTGATCAGAGGAGCCGTGGCGAGCGCGTGTCGGTTACACTGATCGTGCCCGCGACCGCCGAAAAGTAGCCCTTGCTGCAACCATCGGACCCCCAAGCGCCCCGGATCTTCGTCGTCGACGACGACGAAGAGATTCGTCGCGTGCTCCGACAGCTCCTGACTCCCGCGGGATACGCGATCGAAGAGTTCGGCACCGCGGACGCCGCCCTGGAAGGGATCCGGCAGAATCCCCCGGACCTCGTCCTGCTCGACCTGCGCCTTCCCGACCGCAGCGGACACGAAGTGCTCGAGGCGATCCGCGCGGACCCGGGCACGCGGCTGCTCCCCGTCGTCATGATGACGGGCTACGCGACCACGGCCGAACGGGTTCGTGCCCAGACCGAGGGCGTTACCGACTTCATCGCCAAGCCCTTCTCCCCCCACGAGTTGTTGCCCCGCGTGCGAGTCTTGGTGACGCTCAAGCAATTCGCCGACGAGCACGAGCACGCCGAGCGCGTCATCCTGACGCTCGCCAAGACGATCGACGCACGCGATCCCCACACGGCGGGGCACAGCGGCCGCGTCGCGGACTGGGCGGACCGGATCGCAGAGCGCCTGGGCATGGATGCCGCCGCGCGCAACGACATGCGCCGCGGAGCGCTCTTTCACGACATCGGGAGAATCGTCGTCCCGGACACGATCCTCCGCAAGCCCGGGGTGCTGACCGCGGAAGAGCGCCAGGTCATCGAGGAGCACCCCACGGTCGGGTACGACCTGCTGGAGCCGATGAAGACGATGCGGCGCGCCCTTCCGATCGTCCACGGCCACCACGAGCGGCTGGACGGAAGCGGGTACCCGCAGGGGATTTCGGGCCCCGACATCGCGCTGCCGGTCCGAATTGTCGCCGTTGCGGACGTCTTCGACGCGCTCGTCTCCGACCGGGCTTACCGGCGCGCCTTCAGCCTCTCGAGCGCCCTGGAAGTCCTCTCCGAGGGAGTTCGCGAGAACTGGTGGGACGGCGACGTGGTAGAGGCCCTGCAGGGTCTCGTGAGCGCGGAGCGCCAGGCGGCCCGAGGAGCTTTTCCATAGCGGTCTCGCTTCTGCCCGGCCGAGGGGCGGGTCTCGGCCTCTTCCTCGTGGCCGCCGTGGCGGCGGCCCAACGGCAGCTCCTGCAGGATCGAGCCGCGGCCCAACGGGGGCACCGCGGCCTCGCTGCGCCTTCCCGTCCGGCCCGGGGAGTGATAGGAATAGCCGCGCCGCCATGGAGATCCTCTGGAAGGGCCAACCGGCTCGAATTCGCGAGATGGGAAGCGGTCCCGCCGTCGTTCTCGTCCACGGCTATCCGTTCGACGGGGCCATGTGGTCGGGCGTGGCGCGCGCGCTCGCGGCCCGCTTCCGCGTCCTGAAACCGGATCTGCCCGGGCGCGGCGAAACCCCGGCTGCCTCGGCCGGCACGATCGAGGACTCGGCGGACTTCCTCGCCGCGGTCCTCGCGGAGCTGCCCGGGCCGGTCGGCCTCGCCGGATTCTCCATGGGAGGCTACGTGGCGCTCGCCCTCGCACGGCGACGCCCCGCCGCCCTCGGCGCGCTCGCGCTCGTGGACACCCGCGCCGCCGCGGACGACGACGCCGCCAAAGCCAAGCGGGACGAGGCGATCGCAACGGTGCGGTCCGCCGGTGTCGCGGCGATCGCGGAAGGACTGCTCCCGCGCCTGCTCTCCCCGCTCTCGATCTCCAACCGCGACCTTCTCGACCGCGCGCGCCGCATCATGCTGCGCCAGAAGCCGGAGACCGTGGAGGCGGACCTCAAGGCGATGCGCGACCGCCCGGACGCGCGGGCGTCCCTGCCCGGGATCGCGGTTCCGACTCTCGTCCTCGTCGGCGAGCAGGACGCGCTGACCCCGCCGGCGGACTCCCGCGCCATGGCGGACGCGATTCCCGGAGCACGGCTCGTCACCGTGCCCGGCGCGGGCCACCTGGCGCCGATGGAGCGGCCGGGCGCCGTGGCCGCGGCGCTGACGGACTTCTTCGCCGGCGCTCTGGGAGCGCCCCCGCCCCCCTCGGTTTAGAAACTGACCCGCAGGCCAAACCGCACCGAGCGCGGCTGCGTCCGCGCGAGCGGCCTCCCGTAGTAGGGGTTGCACCGGGCTTCGTCGGGGTTCGACGGGTCCGACCCGCAGACGTAGGTCGCGTCGTCGAACTCGGACGTGTTGTAGGCCTCGTCCAGGAAGGTCGCCCTCTGCACGTTCAGAAGCTGGAAGATGTCCACCAGCGCGTTGATCGTCACCGGGCCGATCTGGAACGGGTAACCGAGGTGGAGGTCGACTTCATAGTCCGAAGGAACGCGCCCTTCGGCGCCGCGCTCGGTCAGGAAGAACTCCCAGCGGTCGTAGGCGACCGAGTTGCCCAGGCGGGTCAAGGGCGTGCCGGTGCGGAAATAGGACGCGACGCCCAAGTTGAGCCGGAACGGCGTCACGTAGGTGCCGTACACCTTGATCTGGTGGCGGCGGTCGTTGGAGAGCGGTCCCCGGTTGGTGATCGTGCCGAGGTCCTGCCCGTTGGTGAAGAAGTCGAAGTAATCGTAGGCCGCCGAGATGTTCGGGTCGGCGGTGCCGCGAGGCTGCGTGTACGGCGCAAAGCCGCCGTCGTAGTTGCCGTCCAGGCGCGACCAGAGGTAGGAGGCCACCAGCGACCAGTTGTCCGCGAACCGCTTGGTCGCGTCGAGCTGGACGCCGCGGAAGATCCGCTGGCCCCGCGAGGCCGGAAATCCCGGCTCGTAGCCGAGGTTGAAGATCGTCGACATGATCCCCTCGCCCGGGTTTCCGACGCAGTACGTTCCGTCATCGCCGCACAGGAAGTCCTCGATGATCCGACCGTAGTTGCGGTAGATGTACTTGGCCCCGACCGCCATGTTGGGAATGACCTCGCGCTCGGCCCCGAGCAGGAACTCGCGCAGATACTGGCCCTTCAGATTCGGGTCCGCCGGCGTCGTGAAGCCGCCGAGGACCTTGCCGCCGCCCTGGCCGATCGCCCCGTCGTCGCCCGCGATGGTCGCCGCATCGAGGTCCAGGTTGGTCGCCACCGGGTCGAAGTTGTAGATGACCGGCTGCTGCTCGTAGCTGTACTCGCGGATGACGAGGTCCATCGGGATCTGCTCGTAGAAGTAGCCGAAGGAGCCGTACACCTTGGTCCGGTGGTCGCTGGTCGGATCCCAGACGATTCCGATGCGGGGCGCGAAGTCGCTGTTCAGGTCGATCTGCTTGATGCCGATCGAGTCGTAGATCTTCTGCTCGTCCCAGCGCACGCCGACGTTGACCGAAAGATTCGGCAGGATGGCCCACGAGTCCTGGAGGTACGCCGAGAGCATCTTGTGCGCGGGGGTGGCGTTCAGCTGCGAGATCGGAACGTTGTCGGGCACCGACGCCCCCGGGACCGACCAGTAGAAGTGGCGGTAAACGGGCATGGACGGATTGCCGGGGTTGTCGATGATCCGCACCTGCTGGCCCCCCGACATTCGCTTGGTGACGGTGGCGTCCTGCGTCTCGTACTCGAAGCCAAGCTTGATCTCGTGGTTGCCGGCGTACTTCGTCACGGCCCCGCCGTAGAAGTAGCGCGTGAAGTTCTTCCGCTGCACCAGGCCGAACCCGCCCGATTGCACGTTGTTGTCGCGTGTGTCGAGGTACTGGATGCCCTGGCCGGCCTCCGTCGCCGGCGCCACGGAGTTGCGCTCCTGGTGGAGGGCGAACTGCCCGGTCGCCACGAGCGTCGAGCCGAAGAGCCCGGTGTAGCGCGCCGTCCAGTCCTGGCCTCCGAAATCCTGCCGGCCGAGGAAGGTCGACGGAGGCCCGTTCAGCGTGTGCGCGCCGTCGTTGATCGCGCCGGTGTCGGTGCGGGGGTCCTGGAAGAAGCCGCCCACGATGGCATTGGATGGGTTGATCATCAGCGTCAGCTTCCCGGAGGCCAGGTTGCGCACGCTCGGGCTGTCGACGAGCTGCCCGGCGTTCGGACCGGCCGACAGCTCGTTGGTGATCGTGTTCTTCACGCGGTCGTAGGCGCCGAAGAACCAGATGCGGTCCTTCCAGAGATACCCGCCGAGGTCGAGACCCCAGTCGTATTTCGTGAAGCCCTGCGAGGTCCCGTACAGGTTGTCGTTCGGGTGCTTGTTGTTCGCCTGCAGCGCGTCGACGTCGTAGTAGCCGAAGACGTCGCCGTGGAACTCGTTGCCGCCGGACTTCGTGATCACGTTGATGATGCCGCCGGTCGAGCGCCCGAACTCGGCCTGGTAGCCGCCGGTCTTGACGTCGACCTCCTGGATGAACTCGAAATTGAGCTCCTTGCCCTGGGAGCCGTACTCGATGCCGCTCGTGTCCGCGCCGTCGAGGATGAAGCTGTTCTCGAGGCCCGAGGAGCCGTAGATCGCGATGGTGTTGGCAAAGTTGTCGGTGTTCGAGCTCTGGGTCGTGACCCCCGGTGAGACCAGGACGACCGACGAGTAGTTGCGGCCGGTGGGCAGCGTCAGGATCTCCCGGCTGTCGAAGTTGGATCCGGTCGCGGTCGAGGTCGTGTCGACGACCGGAGCCTGCCCGGAAACGACGATCCGCTCCTGGACGGCGGCGCTCAGCCGGATGTCTGCGGTCGAGGTCTTCGCAAGCGCCACGGTGACCGTCTCCTCGGAGCGCGCGAACCCCGGGAGCGTCGCCGTGACCTTGAAGACGCCGGGGGGCAGGAGCACGAGGCGGTAGGTCCCCGCCGCGTCGGAAACCGAGGTGCGAACCCCCTGGAAGGATGGTCCCCGCGCCTCCACGGTGACGCCGGGAAGGGCGCCCCCCTGCTCGTCCATGACGCGGCCGATGATGTCGCCCGTCGTCTGGGCCAGGGCGGAAGCGGAGAGCACGAGAAGCGCGATGGGAGTCGCGAGAAGGAACCGTCGCATGGAGCCTCCTAAAACTTTCCAAAAATCCTAACACACGGACTTCACCGGCTATGCGCCGCTCCGGCTCCCCGGCGGCGCGGGAGTGTGGTAAACACCCGGACCCGATGGGACTCTTTCGGAAGGCCGCCCCCGAAGCGCCCGCGGCTTCCGCCCGCCCAATCCGCCTCCACATCGGATGCGGCCAGCAGTCGATCCCGGGGTGGATCAACATCGATAACCAGGGATTGCCGGGCGTCGACCAGGTGCTCGACGCCCGCCAGGGCCTGCCCTTCGGCGACGTTGCCGCGATCTACGCCGAGCACTTTCTCGAGCATCTGGGGTTCGAGGACGGGCTCGCGTTCCTCGCCGAATGCCGGCGCGTCCTCCGGGCCGACGGGATCCTCCGCCTCTCGACCCCGAACCTGGATTGGGTCCTGACGACCCACTACCGGTGGCAGAACGTCACGGACGAGGACAATCGCGAGGACTGCATTCGCTTGAACCGCGCCTTCCACGGCTGGGGCCATCAGTTCCTCTACAACCGCCCGACCTTGGCCTCCGCGCTGCGGGCTGCCGGGTTCGCGAACGTCGCCTTCCGCGGCTACGGCGAGAGCGAGGTCCCGGAGCTCTCCGGGCTCGAGCGGCACGAGACCTGGGAGGACACCCCGCTGCTGCCCCACGTCCTGATCGCCGAAGCCGCGGGGCGCGGCAAGCCGGAGGCGATCCCCGAAGGCCTCCTCAAAGAGTTCCGGGAGGCAATGGGGTCGCGGTAGGCTTCACCGCCGTCGCCCTCAGGTACTGCGTTCCCGCGCCTCTGATCTCCGTCACCCGAAATCCCGCCCGGTCCAGGCGGCGCGTCAGATCGCGCTGCGAGAACACCACGCCCGACCAGGAGTCCGCGATGAAGCGGCGGAAGAACTGGCGAAAGCGGCCGTCGACCTGAATCCGGAGGACCCCACCGGGCTTCAGAACCCGGTGCGCCTCGCGCAGGTAGCGCTCGACGTAGGTCTTGCGCGGCAGGTGCTGAAACACGATGTGGGAGAAGACGAAGTCGAAGCTCCCGGCTTCGAGGAAACCGAGCGAGCCATCGGTCCGATGGAGCTCGACGTTGGGGCGATCCGCGCAGTACTCCCGGCCGCGCCGGACCATCTCGTCGGACAGGTCCACGCCGACCGCCCAGGCCACCCGCGCCGACAGAGGCTTCAGAAGCCGCCCGATCCCGCAACCGATCTCGAGCACGCGCCAGTCGCGCGACACCGCGAGGCCGTCGAGGACCTGTTCGGCCAGGTCTATCTCGCCGGACGCGGCAAACGCCTCTGGCGATTCCGCAGCGGTCGTGCAGATGTAGAATGGGGCGTTCTCGCGCGCGCGGATGTCCCAGTCCTTGCGCATCGCGTCCCGGCGGCGCCAGAGGCGGCGAGGAAGCGAGCGGCTGAACGGGACGTCGCGCACGCTGCCCTCTAACGAGAGAGTGCCGCGAGACGGCGGCCGGCGGCGCGGCGGACCTGCCGGGCGAGCGGCCGGGCCAGCCGCGGAAGGCCCTTCAGCCGCCCGTGCGCGACCACGTAGTGTGTGGCCGCCGGGTTTCGCGCCAGCTCGTAGTCCTCGATCCGCAGCATCGCTTGGACGAACGGCAGACCTTCCGGCGAGAAGACCCACTCGGCGTCGAGGCACGGGAAGACGAGGTCCACGACCTGGCCCCCGTAGGGGCGCCACTCGAGGATGTCGAAGAAGTCCGTCAGGAAGCCCGGGATCTCGGAGGACCGGATCGCCTCCGACGGGTCGTTCGGCTCGATCGGGATGTCGATCTCCGGCTTGAGCCGGGCCTCGGCGGGCGCCATGTCGAGGACCGACTGCGCCAGCGCCAGCTGATCGCGCGTCCAGTCGGCGCGGGAAGGGCCGACGTACTCGTCGACATAGACGGCGCCGCCGCGCTGGAGGGCGAACGTGAGCCGGCGGAAGAGCCGCTCGAGGCCCGACACGTGGTGGAGCGACGCGTGGAAAAACGCGATGTCGTATCTGCGGGGCGCCAGGTGCGGGTCGTCGAAGTTCCCGAAGCCGTAGTGGATGCCGTCGATCGACTCCCGTTCCGCCTCGCGCCGTGCGTCGCCGAGGGAGATTTCGGACACATCGAACGCATCGATCTCGGCAACGACGTCGAGCCGCCGCGCCGAACGCTCGAAAGGGCCGAGGCCGCACCCCCAGGACACCCCGCGCTCGAATCGCCGCGCCGCGTAGACGCGCTTGAACCAGTCCAATGGCCACTCGTGCGGGGAGCCGGAAACACGGCGATTGATCGCCTGGCGGCAGAGGGGGTGCGCCATCCAGTAGGCGGGGTCGCGGGCCTTTTCCCGGTTTTCATCCCAGTACTGCGCGGCCTTCGTGGCCGTCGTCTCGCTCACGGCGGGAGTCTAGCAGCCCCAACACGCGGGCGCCGCGCGCCGTAATACTGTCAGCCGACGTGATCATCTCCCTGACGCTCCTTCTTCTGCTGGCCGCCGTTGCGACCGGCGTCGGCCTCGCGGCGCGATTCCTGAGACGGCCGATTCCGCGTTTGTACCTCGCCGTATTCTTCGTCCTCTCGGTCCTTCCGTTCGTCCGCGGGTTCGTCTCCGACACGACGCCTCTCCCGCTCGATCACGTGCTGTACACGCAACCCTGGGCGACTCCGGCGAGCCGTCCCCCGTTCAACCCTTACTTGAACGACGTGGCCACGCAGCTCCTCCCGTGGGCGAAGGCCGTGCGGGTGGCCTGGAAGGACGGGGCGCTGCCCCTGCGCGACCGGTGGAACGGCGCCGGAACGCCGCTCGCCGCCAACAGCCAGTCGGCGGCCTTCTCGCCCTTTACGCTGCTTGCTTTTCTGCTGCCGCTCGCCCGCGGCTTCACGCTGCTCGCCGCGCTCAAGCTGCTCCTGGCCGTCGCCGGAATGTGGCTCTGGCTTCGCGAGCTCGAGGTCTCGAAACAGGCGGCGCTCTTCGGCGCCGTCGCGTTCTCGCTCTCCTTCTCTTTCGTCCAGTGGATCTTCTTTCCGCACACCGCGGTGTTCTGCCTGTGGCCCTGGATGCTCTTCCTGCTCGAGCGGCTGCGCGACGCGCGGGGCCGCGTCCGCGCGGTCGCCGCCCTCACGGTCGTGCTCGGCGTCGCCGCCCTCGCCGGGCATCCGGAGAGCGCGGCGCTCGGAGGTTTGTTCGCGGCGTTGTGGATCCTCGGACGCCGGGCGCTCGGCGATCTTCCAAACGCGCTCCTGGTGCTTCGCCGTGCGGCGGTTTCCGCGCTCCTCGCCGCCGGGTTGACCGCCTTCCTGCTGATCCCCTCGGTCCTGGCGATCGGAGCGTCGAATCGCATGCGCGTGGTCGAGAAGCCGCACTGGGATCCCATTCTCTCGGTCGTGCCCCACGGTCCGCTGTGGCGGGGCATTCCGACGGCTTTTTTCCCCCACACGCTCGGCAACGCTATCGCATCGCCGACGCTCGCCGGGGCAACCGGGGCCTTCCCCGAGATGGCGCTCGGCTACTTCGGCATCGTCGGCTGGGCCGCGGCCCTCCTGTTCCTGCGGCGGGGCTCGCCGCGCCGGCGCCTCGAATGGGCGCTTGCGGCCCTCCTCGTCTTCGGCTTCGGGGTCGCGATCGGGCAGTGGCCGTTCGCCGAGCTCGCGGCGCAGATCCCCGGGATCCGCCTCATGTTTCCACTCCGCTTCTACAGCTGGATCGCGCTGGCGGGCTCCGCTCTGGCCGCCTTCGAGCTCGACCGCTTCGCGAAAGATCTGCGTACCAGGCGCCGGGTCTGGATCGCCGGACTCCTGGTTCCGCTCGCCCTCGCGTTTTCCGCCGTGCTCGGGTTCCTGTGGTTCTCCTCGGAGCACGCCCGAAGCGGGGGCATGCCCTTCCAGACCCGGCAGCTCACGATGGTCCTCTCGGTTCTGGCCGTCGCCGCGACGCTCGCGTTCCTGCTGCGCCGCCGGCCCGAGCTCTTCCTCGCCGCGATCACCGCGCTCTGCGGAGCCGAGCTCCTCTACCAATGGCGGGGGCTCTACCGGTTCTTTCCGACCGCGTACCTCTATCCCGAGACTCCCCTGATCCGGTACCTGCGAGCACAGCCGCAACCCTTTCGGGTCGTCGGCGTGGGCCCCACCCTCTTCCCCAACACCAACGTCTTCGCGGGCGTCGAGGACGTCCGGACGCACGATCCCGTCGAGCGCCGCGACTACGTGGCGTTCCTGGACGCGACCTGCGGCTTTCCGCCGCTCGACTACTTCAAGACGATCCGCAATCCGGACGCGCCGGCGCTCGACTTCCTGAACGTGCGCTACGCGCTCACGGGGCGCGACGGGGCCGCCCCCGGAGAGCGTTGGCGGCAGGTCTACTCCGGCGAGGACGGCCGCGTCTTCGAGAACGCGCGCGTGCTGCCCCGGGCCTTCGTCCCGGCACGCGTCCGCCTGGTGGCATCGGCCGCTCCCCTCCGCGAGCCGCGGCGCGACGCCAACGCCGCGTTCGGGCAGGCGTTTCGCGAGATCGCGGCCAACCCGGACTGGCGACGGACGGCGTGGGTGCTTTCAGATCGCGACGGCGAGGCGCCGGGGGGCGCGGCCGAAATCTCCGACTACCGCGAATCGACCAACGGCGCATCGTTCCGGGCGCGCGTCGGCGCGGACGGCGTTTGGGTGGTCCTCTCGCTCGTTCAGGACGGCGGGTGGTCCGCGCGCGACGGGTCCGGGCGGACCGTGCCCGTGCGGCGCGCGAACGGTCCGTTTCTCGCTGTCCAGCTTCCGCCCGGCGAGCACGCGATCGCGCTGCGGTACGCTTCGCCCGGATTTGCCATGGGAACGACGATCTCGGCCACGACCGCCGGCCTCCTGGCGCTCGGAGCCACGGCGGTCGCCTTCCGGCGGCGGCGCGCGGAGGCCGCATGACGCATCCCGGCTCGCCCTTCTGGGTCCCCTCTCCGGCGCTGCAGCGGCACCTCAACCGCACGGCGACGGGCAACCCCGAGTTCGACTGGCTCTCGTACGTGCGGGCCCTGCACCTGCCGGCGAACCTCGGCCGCACGCTCGTCATCGGCTGCGGGAACGGCGACCTCGAGCGCGCGCTGGTGCGCAAGGACGGCGTCGGGTCGATCCTCGCGGTCGACGCCGACCCCGCCGCCGTCGAGCGCGCGCGCCGCGCGGCGAAGCGCGCCGGCCTGGCGTCCATTTCCTACGGCGTGCTCGACCCGGAGGCGGATGCGCTGCCCGGCGGCCCGTGGGACGCGGTCTTCGCCTCCGACCTGCTGCACCGCGTCCGGGAGCCGCAGCCCCTCCTCGAGCGGATCCACGCCGCCCTCACGCCGCGCGGGCGCTTCGTCTTCTTCGAGTACGTCGGACCGAACCGTTTTCAGTACGTGGAGGAACGCCTCGAGCTCGCGCGGCGCTACTTCCGGCTCCTGCCGGAACGTCTCCGGCGGGAGCCCCGGACCGGACGCACTCTCTGGAGGCTCGAGCGCGTCGACCCGGCGCGCCTCGAGCGCGAGCGCCCCGCCGAAGCGGCAAACAGCGAAGGGCTGCTGCCTCTGGCGCGGCGCGTCTTCGCCCCGGAGGCCGAGTACCCCGGCGGCGGCGGCCTGCTGCATCCCGTCCTCTCGGGCCTCGCCGAAAACTTCCGCGCGGGGTCACCCGAGGACGAGCGCCTCCTCCAGGTGCTCTGCGCCGCCGAGGAGCATTTGAGCGCTTCGGGTCTCCTCGACGACGCCTTCCGCATCTTCGTCGGGCGGAGGCGGATGACATAATCGAGCCGTGCCACGGCCTCTGAACGTCATCATGGACTTGACGGCGCGCTGCAACCTGAAGTGCGTCATGTGCTACTTCTCGAACACCGACCGCCTCTTCTTTCCCCCGTTCGACACCCAGCTCTCCGACGACGGCAACATGCCCATCGAGGTCTTCGAGAAGATCGCGGCCGACATGTTCCCGCGAGCCTGGAGGGTGGCGCTCGGGTGCGCCGCGGAGCCGATGATCCACCCGAAGTTCCGCGAGCTCGTCGCGATCGCCGGGCGGTACGGCGTCCCGGACCTCTGGTTCCCGACGAACCTTCTCGCGCTGACCGAGTTGACGGCGCAGGCGCTCGTCGAGGCCCGGGTCGCGACCGTCGCGGCGTCCATCGACGGAATGAAGAAGGAGACCTACGAGAAGATCCGCGTGCCCGCCAAATGGGACCGGCTACTGGCCTGCCTCGACACCTTGAACCGGGTCAGGCGGGCGGCGAAGTCGAAGACGCCGAAGCTCCGGATCATCTTCACCTGGATGAAGTCGAACCGCGCGGACCTGGCGCTTCTCCCCGAGTTCGCGGCGGCGCACGGCGCCTCGGACCTCGACGTGCGCTTCGTGTCGCCCACGCCCGGCGTCGACGTGACGCCCGAGCTCCTGTCCGACGAAGACCCGAAGCAGTTGAACGCCGAGCTCGCGTCCGCCGCGCGCGAAGCGGTGCGGAGGGGTATCCGCATCTCTTCCTATCCGGATTTCGAGAGTCCCGAAGACGAGCCCCGAGACCTCTTCGGAAGGCTCCGCCGCCGGATCTGGCGCCTGCGCGCCGGGATCGACCGTCCGGAGTACTGGCGCTACTCCTGGTACCAGGGTCTCTTCGGCTGCGCCTACCCGGACCGCAACTACGTCATCCGCCCCAACGGAGCCGTCAACCCGTGCATCTACTGGGAATCGGATCCGATCGGGTTCTATCCGGCCGACGGACTGGACCGGATCGCGGCCGGGGCGCCCTTGAAGCGGATCCGCGACGGACTGCGCTCCGGAAAACCGGTCGGCACCTGCGCGACGTGCGGCGAGCGTCGCACCGCGCTCTATCGCCTGCGGGGCACGCCCGCGCCCGAGACCGCGGCACCGGCCCGGCTGCCCACGCACCCGCGCTGAGCTGCTCCTCAGGGTGCTGGCGAGAGCTCCCAGAGACTGGCCGTCTTGACGCTTCCCAGAGAAGCCCACGGCCCGGGCAGTCGAGACTGAGCCGGCTTCTTTTCGTGGGGAAGGAGCGCCGCGAAGATCCGGTAACCCTTCTCGGCGGCCTTCGCGCGCAGGATGTCGAGATCCTCGGGCGTGATGCGGTCCCAGCGAACGGGGATCATCTCCGTGTAGTAGCGGAGCGCGCCCGAAAGCTCCGTCGAGACGACGACCGCCTTTCCGCCTTCCGCCCTCGACGCCAGGGCCCGGGACGCCTCCGAGAACACGGCCTCTCCCTTCGCGGCCTCGAGGGGGCGGAGCCGCCTGTAGCTCGACCACTCTGCGGCGCCAACGAGTGTGAGCAGCAGAAGCGCGGCGAGCGCGGGAAGGCGCAGCCGCGGACGGTCTTCCGGCTCCGGAAGCAGACGGAGCAGGTCGCGGGCGGCCAGCAGGGCCCCGAGGATCAGCGCCGGCACCGCGGGAAGCAGAGCCCGCGTGTGCCACCACTCCTCGAAGGGACCGCCGAGAAGGCAGGAGAAGAGAAGCAACGGGGCGAACCAGAGAACGAGCATCGCCCGCTCGCGGGCGGGCACACGTCGATCGACCGCAACGCCGACCCACCCGAGAGGAATCAGAGGCGAAAGCTGCACCGTCAGCCACTGCGCGTAGTGCCGGAGGCGCGGGAGCACGTTGGCGAGCGCCAGCTCGCCCGCGAGCTGGCCCGAGGCGCCGAGGCATAGAACGCCGCCGTAGGCGGCCTGGTTCCAGGCGCCGAAGAACGCCGCGAACGGGAGGCCTCCGAGGACGAACTTCGCGAGCGCCTTCGGGCGCCAGTTCAAGGCGAAGGCCAGGGGCAGGAGGAGCAGCAGGTTGGCCGGACGGACGAGGACCGCCATGCCGAGCGCCGCCCCGGCGGCTAGCGCCCATCGGTCGCTCCGCCTCGAGCGCAGAGCGAAGAACACCGAGGCGACGGCCCACATCGTTGCCGCGACGTCGGCGGTCGGCTGCACCGCCTGGAAGAGGAAGACGGGGCAGGAGGCGAGGATCGCGGCGCCCACGAAGGCGAAGGGACGCGAGAGCTCGAGCTCGCGGCCGAGCAGAAACAGCAGCAGGAGGCATACGATCGCCGCGACCGGGCTGACGATCAAAGGCCCCGCATCCCAGCCGGCCACGAGCGAGCCGAGTGCCACGTGAAGCGCAAAACCCGGGGAGTGGCGCGGGACCATTGTCCGGGGACGCGGTCCCGGCTCGTGCGAGACGGGGATGAACGCGAGGGCGAACCGGTCGGGCAGCTCCAGCAGATCGAGCGCCTCGATCGGCTCGACGATCCTCCCCGAGACGATCGCCCGCGCCGCGTTGGCGTGGCCCGCGCTGTCGGAGCCGCCTACCCCGGGCGCGAAATGCTCGATCAGGAGGGCGCCGTAAGCGACCACGCCGAGGATCGAGAGAAAGAAGAGAATGCGGCGGGGATGCTCCCGAGTCGGCATCGTGGGCGGAGTTCTATCCCGAAAGACGGATCCGGCCAAGCCGCCGCTCAGGCGGCCGAGGGGCGGCGCGCGGGGACGGCATCCGCGAGACCGGCTACGACTGTCAGGATCGCCAGAGGAGCCAGCGCCGCCGCGATGCGGTGAAACGAGGACTCCAAGTGCTTGACGGGATCGAGGTAGGTGGCGAAGTAGACGAAAACGTAAAAGCCGAGCTGAGTCGCCACGACTCCGGACAGCAGGATCGGGAGCCGCCGGCGGAGCAGGAGAGAAACGATCGCGGCGACGCCGAAGAGCACCCACAGGCCGAGCCACTCCCGCCCCCCGAGGTCTCCGAGCACGGCCGAGAAGATCGGGCCCGGATGGGCCGAGCGGGCGATCAAACGACCGCGCCAGTCGCCGTCGAAAAATCCGACCCCCGTTCCCAGAAGAGACCGGCGGACCGCGAGGCTGGAGAGCGCCCACAGAAGCCAGGCCGCGGTCAGAACGGCCCGACGGCGCCAGCGGGACTTCCCGCCGGAGGACGGAGCGATCAGGAGAAACCCGGCCGCCGCCAGAAGCGCCCCCAGGAAGAATCCCTCGGTCTTGATCCACGAGAGAAACCCGAAGCCCGCCCCCGCGGCCCAGGCCGGAACGCCGGGATCCGCCCGGGCCTCCAGCAGCAGGAGAAGCGAGACCGTGGCAAGGCAGGCGAGCGGAAGGTCCGCGAGCCCGAGCGCTTCCGTGTCCCAGAAGAGCGGAGAGAAGCAGAGGGCCGCCGCGGCGAGAGCCGCGAAGCTCCGCGAGGCTCCCAGCCGCCGCGCCGCCTCGCGGACGGCCGCGACGAGCCCCGCCGCGAACACGACGTGCGCGGCTCGGAACTCGGAGGCCGACGGATCGGAAGGCGACAGGACCCGCCAGATCAGGGGCAGGCCGATCGGATAGCTCGGGTTGCTGCTGTCGAAAGCGCGCAGGTCGAGGAAGCCGAGGTCGAGCGTGGAGTCCTGGACGATCCTTCGCGCCTTCACGCCCCAGATCGCGAAATGGTCCCAGGACCAGAGGGGCGCCCGGATCCATTTCCAGCACGCGACGAGAAAGCAGACGCCGAGCAGAACCTCCGCGCAGATCGCGGCGGCGGTGCGATCCGGACCGCGGGTGGGAGCCTGCGACAACGCGGTTCGGGGGCGCACCAGCAACAGCACGGCGGAGAGCCCGACCACGATCGCGGGCACCGTCACCGGTGTCCAGGGCAGCCCCGCGAGTCCCCACAGAAGAAGGACCGGGATCGCGAGCGCAAACCCCACGGTGGCGTCCTCCGCCAGCGCCGACGCCGAGACCCTCCGGCCTCGCGGTAGAGTGCTCCGGCCCAGCAGGGCGGCCGATGCCAGGCCCGCGAGCAGGCTAGGGGCCGCCATCGGCCCCGCGGCGCGGAAGGATGCGAAAACCGCCGCGGCTCCACTCGAGGCGGGTGGGCCCGACGGGACCGCGGAGCGCTCCCGCGCCGACGACGGCCTGGGCGGGAAGGCCGTAGGCGGCCATGACCCAGATCCAAGGCGGCTCGCAGGCGGGAGTGCAGGTCACCAAGACGGCCTCGCTGCGCCTCAGCCGCGGCTCGACGCTCGACAGCGAGGACATGACCGTCGGATCCCGGTACGCCCAGCGAAGAACGCGCTTCTCGCCCGACGCATCAAGCCGCAGCTCGCCGGGGGCAGCCAGCGAAACGATGCGGGTTGCGGCTACGAGGAAGAGCCACATGAAAACGAGGAGGAACGCAGCGATCTCGACCCGGCGGCGAAGGCCGAGGCGGGAGCCGTCATTCATGCCGAGAGACTACTCCCGCTCATGGGGCAGCGATCGTTCGCGGCGGCGCGCGGCAAAAAAAAGACCCTCGATTTCTCGAGGGTCCCTAAAATAATTCCCCGGCAACGTCCTACTCTCCCACGCAGTTTCCCGCGAAGTACCATCGGGGCTGAAGGGCTTAACGGCCGTGTTCGGAATGGGAACGGGTGTGGCCCCTTCGCTAAGGTCACCGGGAAACTCTGTTTCCAAAGTTCTCCCGCGCATCCGGGCTTCCAGGCCCGGACGGGGTTCCTGGGGGTTTGGGGGACTGCAAAGGTTCCCCGCCCAGGTAAGAGAGTCGGGTCTTCGCTTCTATTTCTTCGATTCGCGTCTTAAAAATTTTATGGTCAAGCCTCACGGCCGATTAGTACGGGTCAGCTTCACGCCTCACAGCGCTTCCACACCCCGCCTATCAACGTGGTCGTCTCCCACGGGCCTTCAGGGGATTGCTCCCGGGAAATCTCATCTCGAGGAAGGCTTCCCGCTTATATGCTTTCAGCGGTTATCCTTTCGAACATCGCTACCCGGCCATGCCGCTGGCGCGACAACCGGTGCACAAGAGGTTCGCCCGTCCCGGTCCTCTCGTACTAAGGACGGATCCTCACAAATTTCCTGCGCCCACA
This sequence comes from Thermoanaerobaculia bacterium, assembly GCA_040879385.1. GTDB lineage: Bacteria > Acidobacteriota > Thermoanaerobaculia > UBA5066 > Gp7-AA6 > DAHUXD01. The sequence goes on from JBBDKM010000029.1 coordinate 144,570, forward strand.
CGAGATAGGGACCGAACTGTCTCACGACGTTCTAAACCCAGCTCACGTACCGCTTTAACCGGCGAACAGCCGGACCCTTGGGACCTGCTTCAGCCCCAGGATGCGATGAGCCGACATCGAGGTGCCAAACCTTGCCGTCGATGTGAACTCTTGGGCAAGATCAGCCTGTTATCCCCGGCGTACCTTTTATCCGTTGAGCGATGGCCCTTCCATGCAGAACCACCGGATCACTAAGCCCTACTTTCGTACCTGCTCGACTTGTCGGTCTCGCAGTCAAGCTCTCTTCTGCCTTTGCGCTCTACGGCTGGTTTCCAATCAGCCTGAGAGAACCTTTGGACGCCTCCGTTACATTTTAGGAGGCGACCGCCCCAGTCAAACTACCCGCCAGGCATGGTCCTGGACCCGGATTACGGGTCTCAGTTAGAACTCCGGTGCCGTCAGGGTGGTATCTCACCGTCCACTCCCCCGAGGCCGAAACCCCAGGTTCAAAGTGTCCCACCTATCCTGCGCAGACAACACCAAAATTCAATGCCTGGGTATAGTAAAGGTGCACAGGGTCTTTCCGTCTACGTGCGGGTAACCGGCATCTTCACCGGTACTACAGATTCGCCGAGCGCGTTGCGGAGACAGTGCCCAAATCGTTACGCCATTCGTGCAGGTCGGAACTTACCCGACAAGGAATTTCGCTTGATCTGTTGCTCCACGTCTCCGTGGGGATCGGTCATTTCTGCCGACCTCTGCATGTCGCCATGCAGTCCGGACTTTATCTTCGAGCTGACCTCGGCAAGATCAGATCGCCTGGCGTTAAGTCTCTGAGGATTCCGCATCGTCCGATGCGGTCTTTCCTGCTGATGATCTGCACTCCCTGCATTGTCACTGCCGCTTACGCGGCGAGTAGCCGGAGATGCTCAGACGTTCCAGCATATGGCCAGGTTTTACTAAGGCAGCGTCATGCAACCTTAGGACCGTTATAGTTACGGCCGCCGTTTACTGGGGCTTCAGTTCAAAGCTTTGCCTTGCGGCTAACCTCTCCCCTTAACCTTCCAGCACCGGGCAGGCGTCAGACCCTATACGTCGTTTTACGACTTTGCAGAGTCCTGTGTTTTTAGTAAACAGTCGCTTGGGCCTTTTCACTGCGACCCCGGGACGCTTCAGGGGTAAACCCTTACACGAACCGGGGCACACCTTCTCCCGAAGTTACGGTGTTAATTTGCCGAGTTCCTTCGCAACGCTTCACTCGAGCGCCTTAGGATTTTCTCCTCATCTACCTGTGTCGGTTTGCGGTACGGTCACCCGTTCATCTCCTTAGGGGATTTTCTCGGCAGCGTGGCATCGGCGAGTTTGCGGCCTGACGGCCTCCCCATCGCTTCTCGGCGTTGAATGAGGGAACGGATTTACCTATCCCCTCCGCCTACGAGCTTGGCCCAGGACATCCAACACCCGGTACGCCTAGCCTCCTGCGTCCCCCCTTCGTAATAACGACAAACGAGCGGTTCCGGAATATTAACCGGATTTCCATCGGCTACGCCTTTCGGCCTCGCCTTAGGGACCGACTTACCCTGAGCGGATTAACCTTGCTCAGGAATCCTTAGATTTACGGCGAGCAGAGCTCTCATCTGCTTTATCGCTACTTGTGCCGGCAGGGTCTCTTCCTAGCGCTCCACCAGTCCTCGCGGTCTGACTTCACTGCACTAAGAATGCTCTCCTACCACGCGTGTCGGCCGAAGCCTCCACGCATCCGCCGCTTCGGTACATCGCTTGAGCCCCGTTGAATTGTCGGCACGGAGCCGCTTGACCAGTGAGCTGTTACGCTTTCTTTAAAGGATGGCTGCTTCTAAGCCAACCTCC
>JBBDKM010000030.1:0-34517 GCA_040879385.1 Thermoanaerobaculia bacterium
TGGCGGAGGAGGAGGGATTTGAACCCCCGGTACCGTTTCCGGTACAGCGGTTTTCAAGACCGCCGCCTTAAACCACTCGGCCACTCCTCCGACCTTCCAGTGTAGCGGAGGCATCCCTTGTCATGAGGGCTCCTCGCCTCGGCTGTCCGGCGGCGGAGACTCCTATTGTAGGTTTAGCGTTTTGACCAGGAACGTGGCCATCTGTCCGCGATTCACCGAGGCGTCGGGACAATAGAGAAGCGGGTTCTGGCTGCACCCCGCCGTGACGCCTTCCTGGTAGAGCCGCTCGATCCAGTCGACGGCAAACGCGGGATTGGGTGCGCATGCCACATCACCGAATATCCCGGTGCAGGCGGCGGGCAGGAATGCCGACCCGTGCTCCGTCTTCAGCAGGAACACCGCCATCTGAGCTCGCGTCACAGGCGCATCGGGACAGTAGTTGCCACCCCCGCAGCCCGCTGCGATCCCCTCGCGCCAAAGCTGCTCGATCCAATCCGCGGCGAAGGAGCCCGGCGGAACGTCGAGGAAGTGGCCGACCGCTAGCTGGGGCACGAAGTCGGATCCGTGCTCCGCCTTCAGCAGGAACACGGCCATCTGTGCGCGCGTGACCGGGTTGGCAGGACAGTAGTTCCCGCCGCCGCAGCCGGTCGTGATCCCGAGGCGGGCAATCGTGTCGATGTCCTCCCGGAAGGGGCTCGAACCGATGTCGGCGAAGTCGACCTGCACCAGGGCCGAGGCTTCCCGGCAGGACGACGATGTTCCCGTCCTGGTTCACGGAAACGGCCAGATCGACGATTCCGTCGAGGTCGAAGTCGCCGGTAGCGATGAAGTTCAAACCGTTGCCGACCGGATAGGCCGCTCCCGGCGTGAAGCTACCGTCTCCGTTGCCCAGCAGGATCAGGACATCGAAGAACTGCGCCGACGCCAGATCCGGGATGCCGTCGCGGTTGAAGTCGCCGACGGCGAACCAGGACCCGTCGCCGCCAGAGACGACCGGCGCCGAGAACCCCCCTTGTCCGTCGCCCAGGTAAACCGAGGGGCCCGATCCCAGAAGGTCCTGATGGCCGTCGCCGTTGAAATCCCCGGTGGTGACGAAGGTCAGGAAGGGGGCGGGAACGGTCTCGGGGGCCTGGAAGGTCCCGTCTCCGTTGGCGATGTAGATCAACAGCGCGGCGAGACTCGTCACGGGAACCGCGAGGTCGGGAACACCGTCGCCGTCGAAATCGGTGGCGGCGATCATCCCGGCCAAGGCATTGCTCGGCGGGACGTACTCGACGCCCGGCTGAAACGTCCCATCTCCGTTGCCGATGAAGACCGTGACGTGACCGCCGCCCGTGGCGGCGTCCGGCCGGCCGTCTCCGTTGAAGTCCGCCACGACGATCGAGGTCGAGCCCGTGGAGCCGTATTCCACCGGCGCCTCGAAAATGCCGGCGCCTGAACCTCGCAGGAACCCGATGCCGTCTCCGGTCGCGACGACCAGGTCCGGAAACCCGTCACCGTCGAAGTCTGCCGACCCGATATCGAGAAAGGTCTCACCGGCGTAGGCCCGAAACGCGGGGGAGAACGACGGGTGGAAGCACCCTGAACACTGCGCCGCGAGACTTGGGGTAACGAGGCCCGAGACGAGCAACGCAGCGACCAGCTTCATGTGAGCTCCTCTTGACGGCTGTCCGGGAGTCTACAACGCTCGGATGCGAGAGCATGGGAGATCAGAACCCGGCGAAGCCGGCCCGCGCTCGGCGGGCCTCTAGGGTCTTCGGCTCATGTAGTACCCCGGGGCCTCGTAGCGGGTGACCTTGCCCGCGGCATCCAGGATGAACGTGACGGTTTCGCCCTCCGCATCGCCGTCCACCTGACGAAAGACGTTGCCGGAGACGGGCTCGAGAATCACCCTTGCGGCCCACGGGTTGTCCTCGGAGGGATCGAAGAGAGTGAGTTTCCCGTCGAGTACCGCAACGTGGATCTCTTCGTCTTCCCACGTGTAGACGCCGACGTATTTCTGCCAGGCCGGATCGCCATTCGGCGCCGCCGGTGGAGCGGCGGTCGCCTTCGCGATCGCAGGAGCGACGATGGCGTAGGCCTGGTTCACGTAGAGCGAGGGCTGCCCGTCTTCGGCGTTGGTCAGCACGATCACGCCGAACTTGTCCGCGGGCACCATCGAAATCGTCGTGCGATGGCCCGGCACCGAGCCGCCGTGGGAGATCCGGGTCTTGTCATCGCGGCGCGAGACGCCCCAGCCGAGGCCCCATCCGTTCTTCCAGTCCGGCTGCAGCCAGTGGACGCGCTGCATCTCGGCGAGCGTCGATCCCGCGAGGATCTGCGCCCCTTCCGCGGGTCCGCGGCGGAATTGCAGGGACGCGTACTTCGCGAGGTCCTCGACCGTGGAGGCGAAGTTGGATGCCGGCACCATGTAGGCGCCGTTGAAGAAGGGCTCGACGCGGCGGGGCTTCCCGGGCATGCGCCGCCCGTAGCCGACGGCGAGCGTGGGCATGTCGGGCGGGGGGATCACGCGGGTTCCGGCCATTCCGAGCGGGGCGAGGATATGGCGCGCCACGTACTCGGCATACGGCTCGTCGGACGCGGCCTCGACGATGTAGCCCGCGAGCGAGAGCGCGACGTTGGAGTACTTCCACTCCTTGTCGGGCTCCCAGACGACGCCCATGCGGGCGAGAACCGGGAGCATCGCCTTCCGCGACGGAAAGTTCATGTCGTTCCAGTAGGTCCCGTCGACCTCGCGCGGAATGCCCCCGGTGTGGGTGAGAAGGTGGCGGATCGTGATCGCCGGGCTCTGCGGGTCGACCTTCGAGAGCTTCAGCTCCGGGATCCACTTCGTGATCGGGTCGTCGAGCTGGAGCTTGCCGGTGTCGCGCAGCTGGAGCAGCGCATGCGCCGTGAATGTCTTGGAGATCGAGGCGATGCGGTAGGCGGTCGCGGGGGTGGCCGGGATCTTCTTCAGGAGGTTTGCGAACCCGTAGCCCTTCGACCAGATCAGGTCCTGGTCGTACACGATGCCGATCGAGACTCCCGGCTGTTCCCGCTGTCGGACCGTCCAGTCCACCCACGCGTCGAAGACCTCGATTGCCGCGGCGACTTCAGGCTTCTGCGCAAGCGGCGCGGGAGGGTCGGCCGCGTACAACGGCGCTCCGCAGAGGACGACGACGAGGACGGCCAGGACGATGCGGGCTCGGATCATCGGGGTTTTCTCCTTGTCTCAGTTTCTCGACTCCTGGATTCGTCGGGCGATCGCCGTGGCGAGACGGCGGGGAGTGACGCGGAGGGCCTGGACGAGCGTCCGGTTGGCGATTCCGGGGATCACGATCCGCTGGCCGCGCAGCATCCCCTCGTAGCCGGCGCGGGCGACGTCGGACGCCAGCATGACCAGTGGGCCCTTCAGGAGCGGGACGTCCCCGAATCCCGCGCGGCCCTGGAACTCGGTGAGCGTCGGGCCGGGACAGAGCGCCGTCACGGTCACCCCCGAGCCAGCCGTCTCGTTGGCCAGGGCTTCCGAAAAGGACAGCACGTAGGCCTTGGTGGCGTAGTAGACGGCCATGAGCGGCCCCGGCTGGAAGGCGGCGGTCGAGGCCACGTTCAGGATCCGCCCCCGGCGCCGTTCGAGCATTCCCGGAAGAAAAAGCTTGGTCAGGTGTGTCAACGCCGTGACGTTGACCTGGATCATCTCGAGCTCCTTTTCGAGCGGCGTCCCTGCGAAGGGGCCGTACACGCCGAACCCGGCGTTGTTCACGAGGATGTCGAGAACCGCGCCGCGCTCGGAGATCTCCCGGGCGATCGCGTCGGGCGCGTCCGGTTTGGCCAGGTCCTTCGCCACGACGGTGACCGCGACGCCGAACTCCTCGCGGAGGCCGCGGGCGACCGCTTCGAGTCGGTCGCGGTTGCGCGCGACGAAGACGAGATCGTGCCGGCCGCGGGCCAGCAGGGTCGCGAGCTCGAGGCCGATGCCGCTCGAAGCACCGGTCACGAGCGCGGTCGGCATGCGCGCACGATATGCGAGGGACGAACCGGAAGGGTAGCCGGATCCGTCAGCGCCCGCCTCTACCTGGCGGAGATGCTCTGGGGCTCCTGCGCCCCGGTCGGTTCGGGCGCGGGCTTGGCGAGGCGCTGAGGCTTCACGACGTGCGTCCAGGCGTTGGCGAGCTCCGCTTTCGCCCAGCGGGCGAGGCCATGGAAGAGCATCACCCACATGGAGCTGCGTACTGAGAAGCCGACGAACTTCGGACGTCGCCCCGCGTTGTGATTGCCGTAGATGCCGAGGGCCATCTTGCGTTGCGCGATCTTGACGAGCCGCCGGTTGTAGAAGCGGATCGGATAGAAGCCGACCTCCGCGCCGTCCTCGAAGAAGGGCGGGATGCCGAGCCGCTCGTGCGACCAGCGGTAGATCGGCAGGACCGCGGCGAAGTAGTAGAGCGCCGTGTCGAGCAGGAACGCCGTCGTCATGGTGTCGTAGTCGCCCATGACGTAGTACTTGTCCCGGTAGATCGACTCGTAGAAGTACTTGAAGTAGCGGTCGTACTTGCGGTTGTGCTCGGCGTACTCCTTGGCCATCTCCTCGGACGGGGCGCCGCCGAAGTCCTTCAGGATCAGGCGCGTCCGAGTCCAGACCGAGAAGGCCATCTGGTCGAGGCCCGGGGAGTAGAAGGGATCGAGAAAACCGCCCGCGTCGCCGACCTGGGCCCACCCCGGCCCGACGAACTTGTCGACGAAGTAGGGCAGGTGCGCGAAGTAGCGGCAATCCCCGTCGATCGGCGTGGCCCCCTGCACGAGCTGTCGCGAGAGCGGGTTCCCGTCGAGAAAGCGGGTCAGCTTCTCGAGCGGCGTCTTGCCCTCGGGTGTCACCAGCCGCTTGTCCCAGACGAGGCCGACGCTCGTCTCGCCGTCTTTCAGCGGGATGAACCAGATCCAGTAGCCCCACCCGGTGAAGTGGTTGGTCGCGAGGCGGCGCGCCGTGAGGACCGCGCGGGACCACGGGTTGCCGGGGTCGGTGCCGGCGATGGCGACGCCGTCCATGTCGGGAACGTCGCGGTAACGGACCCAGATCGCCGCCGTCGGATGCGTGTCGATCGGCGTGACGCCGCCGCGCTTGCGCGCCAGCATCGCCTGCCGTCCCGTGGCGTCGACGAGCCAGCGGCACGAGACCGTGGCGGTCGTGCCGTCGCTCTTCTCGATCGTGAGGGTGTTCCTCTCCGCGCCTTCGCCGAGCGTCCAGGCCGTGACCTTCGCCGGCCTCCAGACCTCGCTGCCTTCCTCGCCGGCAACCTCGAGGAGGTGCTCGTCGAGCTTGGAGCGGTCGAGCTGAAAGGAGGGTGTGCGCGCGAGTTGAGTGGGGCCCGTCTCGGAGGCTTCCTGCAGGCAGGTCACCTCGTCGTTGTGGAACCAGAAGCGGAACGCCTGCTTGGGGAGTTGGTCCTGCGAGAGGTGCCGGTACTGCTTCAGGACGCGCGTCAGGAAGTAAGCCGAGACCTCGACGGTCGACTCGCCGACCTTCCAGTCGAACCGGTCGGTCTTGTCGACGACGAGGATGCGGAGGTCCGACTTCCCTCGTTTCAGCAGGATCGCGGTCGACGCGCCGGCCACGGCGCCTCCGACGACGACGACGTCGTAGGAAAGGGGATCTTGTTTAGGCTTGCTGTCCATGACGGTCCGAGTTTACTTCGGACCCGTCGTCGAAACGCCCCTTTCGTCGACCTGGATCAGCCTGTCCACTTCCGGAATCGGTCCCAGATCCTGGACCCTTCCGGAGGGCCAGCGGATCGTCAGGTTCTCCAGGCGAGTCGCCGCGCCGAGCCCGAAGTGGACGATCGGGCTCCCGGTCGAAAGATACCCGCTGGCGTTCCCGTTCTCGACGACGATCTCGCGCCCTCCGGGCAGCTTCGCCGAGAGGCGGGCACCGATCCCGTCGCGGTTGTCCGTCCCGGCGGACCCCGCGAGCCGCACGCGCAGGAAGTGCTCCTGCGGGCGGCGCGAGCCGAGGAAGAGCGCTTCGGGAGCGCCGATCGAGCGCACGTAGAGATCGAGGGCCCCGTCGCCGTTGGCGTCGAAGGCGACCGCGGCCCGGCCGTTGGATTCGAGGTCGAGCCCGTCGAGGAAGGCGCGGTCCTCGAAGAGCGGGCTTCCCGCCGCGGCGCCGCCCCGGTTTCGGAAGTAACGATCGCGCTCGATGCCGGCGATGCCCGCACCCTCGCGGTCGAAGGTCTTCGTCCCGGCGACATAGTCGTCCCAGTAGGCGAGCGTCTGCCACCAGAACTCGAGCTCGACGTCGCGGTCGCGCCCATCCCCCCACATCCCGTTGGCCGCGTAGACGTCCGGCCACCCGTCGTCGTCGAGGTCGGCGGCGATCGCGCTCCAGTTCCAGCCCGCGTGCTGCGCCCCCGAACGCGCCGTCGCGTTCTCGAACGTGTGGTCGGCGCGCTGGAGCAGGAGCGTGTTGCCCGAGGCCATCTCCTCGCACCACCGGATCGCGACCGACAGAAATAGGCGGCCCGCCAGGCTGATCGGGATCGAGGGGTACTCGTGGAGGAAGTACCACTGCGTGTCCGTGCCCGTGGCGTAGAGGTCGGGCCGGCCGTCGCCGTCGAAGTCCGCCCAGGCGCCCGACATGCCGTAGGCGCGGGCGCGCGCGCCGGTCTCCTTCGCGACGTCTTCGAATCCCCGGCCCGCCTCGTTGCGGTAGAGGTTCTTCAACCCGAAGTCGTTGGTCGCCAGGAGGTCGACGCGGCCGTCCTGATCGTAGTCCTGGAAGAGGGACGAGAGCGTCCAGCGCGTCATGCCGGAAAGGCCCCAGGCGTGCGTGGCATCGGTGAAGCGGCCCCGACCGTCGTTCAAGTACAGGACGTTCTCCCGGCCGTCGTTGGCATCGAAAGGCGGATCGGGCATCTGGCTGTAGTAGTCGCCGGTGACCGCGACGAAAAGGTCCAGGTCGCCGTCACGGTCCAGGTCGGCGAAGGCGGCGGAACGCGCGTTGCCGCTCACCGTGATGCCCGAAGCGGCCGTCGTTTCCTCGAAGGTCCCGTCGCCGCGGTTGCGGAAGAGGCGCGCCGGGCCGAAGGCGTCGGTCACCAGCACGTCGGGGAACCCGTCGCTGTCGACATCTCCCGCCGCGATGCCGGTCGAGGCGATGCCGTCGTGCGCGGATCGCGCCAGGCCGGCCTTCTCCGTGACGTCGGTGAAGCGGCCGGTGCCGTCGTTCTCGTACAAGATCGAGCGCCGGCCGTCGCCGACGAAGAGGTCCTCGAACCCGTCGCGGTTGTAGTCGAGCACGGCGACGCCCGACCCGGGCCAGATGTCGGCGATCAGGCGGTTGACGAACTTCAACGGCGGATCGTGGCGCGGCGCGCCGAGGCCGGACTGACCCGTCGCGTCGTGGAAACGGGGCGAGGCTTCTCGGCGTTCCTCGAGACCGCGCTCGAATTGGAGGGAGACTCGGCTGCCCTCCGACACGATCGCGCGCGCGCTGCGCTCGACTCGTGAGCCATCGGGGCGAAACCCGCCGACGGTGAACGTGACGGGTCCCGAAGTCTCCTCGCCGTCGTGCCGCGGCTTCTCGACGCGGTAGTGCACGTAGGCGAGGCGATCGAGGCCGTCCCACGCCCAGGAGCGCAGCGCGGCGATGCCCTCCGGGTCCGCAGGAGTCGCCTCGCGGCTGCGCAGCGCACGGCGCGCGGCCTCGCAGCCATCCCGCCAGCGCTCGAGCCGCGCCATCCACGGCCGGAACTCCGCCCGCAGCCGGGAGATCGAGGCGTTTCGGTAGAGCCACCAGCCCGCGCCAGCGAGGACCATGAGAGCCAGGGCGATGAAGAAGTTCCGACGGCGCACGAGAGCCGGATCGTAACTCGGGTCTGACGGGACATCCCCGGGATGAAGGAGGCGACGCACTGGCCGTCATCCCGAGGCGCGCAGCGACGAGGGATTCGGGCCGCGGTAGGGCGGACGCCCGCGATCAACCTCCCCGGACCCTCGCACCCGGGGCCGGCCCGGCCTTCAACGGCCGCAGAGAGACCTGGCCCTGCCGGAAGAGGTCGATCGCTTCGCCCAGGATCCGGACGGCCTCCTGCGGCGCGTGGAATCCGTTGGAGTTCTCCGACTCGACGAAGTCGACGTAGAACTGGCCGCGGCGCTGGGCCCGGCGCGCTGTCTCGAGCTCCGCGTCCGAGACGCCCGCTTCCCGGGCGGCCTTGATGTCCGCGATCAGCGCCATGAGCGCGTCCATCGCCCGATTGCGCAGGCTCACGGTGCGCTCCTGGATCTCCTCGGCGCGGGCCAGCAGCTCCTCTTCGGGCCATTTGTGGCAGGTCTGGCAGGCGTTGTTGATGTTCAGGAGTGGACTGCGAACGTCGTGATCGCTGATCTTGAGCGCGCCCACCCGCGTATAGGGCATATGGCAGTCGGCGCAGGCCACACCCGATCGCGCGTGGATACCCTGATTCCACATCTCGAACTCGGGGTGCTGGGCCTTCAGCAGCGGCGCCCCCGTGTCCGCGTGGATCCAGTCCTTGTAGCCGATCTCGTCGTAGTAGTCGGCGATCTCGTCCACCCGCAAGCCCTTCGCCCACGGATACGTCAGCCGCTTTTCGTCCCCCTTGAAGTAGTACTCGACGTGGCACTGCCCGCAGACGTAGCTGCGCATCTCCTGGCGCGTGGCCATCGTGTTCACGTCGTAGTCCTTCACGCCCTGGCTGGCCTTGAGGGCCCGGATGCCCTCGAGAAAGCCGGGACGCGTGACGCGCAGCGCCATCGTCTCCGGATCGTGACAGTCGATGCAGGCGATCGGGTGCGTGAAGCTCTTGCGCGCCTCGGCATACGGCATCCGGTTGAAGACCTCAAAGCCCTTGATGAGGTCACCGCCGCCGGCCTTCTTGTAGGCGACGTAGACCGACGCGTGACAGTGGATGCAGGTGCCCGGCTGCTTGAAGTCCTGCACACGCTGCGTGTAGGTCTGGTCCTCGAGCATGTAGGCGTGGCCGCGTTTCTTGCGGAAGTCGACCGAGAACGGATAGCCCGCCCACATCGTTTTCAGGCGCGGGTCCTCGTCGAGGCGCTCCTGCGCCACCACCGAGCGCGGGTCCGCTTCGGTCGGCGCCTTCGGCAGCGCCTCGCTGCCGCCGTACCGCGTCCGTTTCTGGTCCAGCGTGCGCAGGTACGCGTCGTACTGCAGCGGGAAGTTCTTTCCCCAAACCGCGGGGTCAGTCGTCTCGTCGGTCAGCTCCACGACGCGGAAGAACGGGTTCTTCGCCTCCTGCTTGCGCTCGAAGATGTTCACCAGCAGTGCGGTGATCGCCGCCGCAGCGATGGTCGCCACGCCGCCGATGACGAGGATCGGGCCGCGGGGCCGACGGCGGGCGCCTGGATGGGATTCAGCCATGTCTCACCTCGAGTCCGTCGCGACGGACGTTGCCGAAAGCTCCATGTGACCGACGGAGCCGTGACAGCGGATGCAGGAGATCTCGGCCGATCCGGCGTGGGCGGGCGTGCCCATCGCCTGGACGATGCCGGCGTGGCAGTGCCGGCAGGCCGCCTCGGTGACCTTCCGGCTGCCCGGGGTCGCTCGAATCGGCTCGTGGAAGCTCTGGGTCGTGAAGTAGAACGAGTGCCAGAAACCGTTCCTCGCCTTCGTGTAGTACTTGCCGGCGGGGTCGCGGGGAACGTGGCAGTCGTTGCAGACCGCCACCGACCGGTGGCTCCCCTTCAGCCAGCCCTCGTACTGCTCGGTCATCACGTGGCAGTTGGCGCAGGCCTTCGGGTCGTTGGTCAGGTACGACCAGCCCTTGGCGTACGCGAAGGTGTAGACCCCGAGGCCGACAGCAGCGCCGAGAACGATCAGCGCGGCGACCGCCGTCGCCCGTCGAATCCTCATCGACCGCGCGAGTCAGAAGACATACGGCACGTCGATCTGGAGGATGTTGTAGCCCTTTCTCGCCATCGGGTCGTCCAGCGCGCAAGTGTAAGACAGACCCGGCCGGAGCCACGAGCCCTTGCCGACCTTCAGGTGCAGCCTCCGCCCGAGTCCGAAGGTGAGCTGCTGGCGCGCCGAAGGGTCGTTGCGCGCCGGGGCGGCGTCCGAGAGCCAGCGTTGCAGCCGCACCTCGGCGCCGAGCGACACCAGCGGCGAGAAGAAATGGCCCGCGTGGAAGAACTGCCGAAGGCGCAGCTACTCAGACACCGGGTGACCAGACTCCTCGTATTCGTTCGACAGAACACCTGCTGGCGCCTCCCGGGCGATCGCCCCGAGCCGGCAGCTTGCCTCTGATGGCGGAGAGGACGGGATTCGAACCCGTGATAGAGGTTTAAGCCCCTATGGCGGTTTAGCAAACCGCTGGTTTGAGCCACTCACCCACCTCTCCGCGAGCGGTCAGGCCGCCGATCTTAGTGCATCGCGCAGCTATGGGGAACCGGGCATCAACCCAACACTACCGCGATGGTGTGCGCGCCGCCGTCGTCGGAGAGCGGGATCTCCCGGCCCGAAACGGGCTGGCCGTCGAGCGAGATGGCCGTCACGCCGCGCATCGCGCCGCGCGGGTTCTCGACAGTCAGCCGGTAGCGGGCGGAGTGGTAACGGAAGACGACCTCGAAGCCGGGCCAGGCGCGCGGGATGCACGGGTCGATGTGGAGGGCGGTGCCGCGCAGCCGAAAGCCAAGGATCCATTCCACACCCGCGCGGTACATCCAGCCGGCCGCGCCCGTGTACCAGGTCCAGCCTCCGCGACCCGTGTGGGGATGCTCCGAGTACACGTCGCCGGCCATCACGAACGGCTCGACCTTGTAGCGATGCAAGCCGGAGCGCGTGCTCGCATGGTTGATCGGGTTCAGGATCGCGAACAGCTCGCCGGCCTTGTCGCCGTCGCCGAGTGCCGCGAAGGCGATCAGGGACCACACGGCCGCGTGCGTGTACTGCCCGCCGTTCTCGCGCACCCCCGGCACGTAGCCCTTGATGTAGCCCGGCTCGAGCTTCGTGCGGTCGAAGGGGGGCGTGAAGAGCTCGACGAGCCCGTCGCCCCGGCGGATGAGATGCTCGTCGACCGCGGCCATGGCGCGCCGCGCCCGCTCGGGATCGGCGGCGCCCGAGATGACCCCCCACGACTGGGCGATCGAGTCGATCCAGCACTCGTCGTTGGACGCGGACCCGAGCGGCGTTCCGTCGTCGAAGAAGGCGCGGCGATACCAGTCTCCGTCCCACCCGTCGCGCTCCAATGCGGTTTTCAAAGCGGCCGCGTGCGCTCGCCACTGCCGCGCCCGGTCCGTCTCGCCGCGAGCTTCGGCGAAGCCGGCGAAGTTCCCGAGGTTGGCGCCGAGGAACCAGCCGAGCCAGACGCTCTCGCCCTGACCGCCCGCGCCGACCCGGTTCATTCCGTCGTTCCAGTCTCCGGTGCCCATCAGGGGCAGCCCGTGGCGGCCGGTCGCGAGGCTGCGGTCGAGGGCCCGCGCGCAGTGCTCGAAGAGCGAGGCCCTCTGCGCCGAGACCTGCGGCTCGAAGTACCGCTCGGTCTCCTCCGGCTGTAGGGGCGGTCCCTCGAGGAACGGCACCTGCTCGTCGAGCACGGTGTGATCTCCGGTGACCTCGACGTAGTGGTGCGCCACGTAGGGGAGCCAGAGCAGGTCGTCGGAGATCCGGGTCCGCACACCCTTCCCGGAGGGCTCGTGCCACCAGTGCTGCACATCCCCTTCCACGAACTGCCGCGAGGCCGCGCGCAGCAGATGCTCCCGCGCCAGCTCGCGGCGCGCGACCGTGAAAGCCATCACGTCCTGCAGCTGATCGCGAAATCCCCACGCGCCTCCGGCCTGGTAGAACGCGGAGCGCGCACGGAAGCGGCACCCGAGCGCCTGGTAGAGGAGCCAGCGGTTCAGCATCAAGTCCATCGACCGGTCGGGCGTGCGGACCTGGAGCGCGGTGAGGGTGTCTTCCCACTCGCGCCGCACGTCGGCGAGGGCGGCGTCGAGATCGCGGGAGCGAATGCGCGCGACGATCTTGCGGGCGTGCGCTGCATCGTTTCCCTGGCCGAGCAGGACGACCACCTCGGCCCGCTGCCCGGGCGCCAGGCGCAGCCGCACTTGCAGCGCGGCGCAGGGGTCCAGGCCCGCCCCCGCGCGCCCCGAGAGCGTGATTCCCGGCGCCAGGCCTGCGGGGATGTCCAGTCCGCCGTTTCTTCCGAGAAACTCGGTGCGATCGGCCGTCCACGCGCTCTGCCTCCCGCCGATGTCCGCGAACGCGACGCGCCCGGCGTGCTCCTCGTTCCACGCGTTGCGGGCGAAGAGGGAGCCCGTCTCTCGATCGAGCTCGGTCACGATGAACGGCGCGCCCACGGATCTCCGCGCACCGAGCGTCCACTCCGCGTACGCCGTGACCGTGACGGTCCTCTCGCGGCCGGAGCGGTTCTCGACGCGCAGACGCGAAATCTTCACTGGCTCTTCTTGCGGCACGAACACGAGAAGGTCGCTCGCGACTCCGCCGTGCTCGTGCTCGAATCGGCTGTAGCCCTGGCCATGCCGGACGACGTAGGAGCCGTCGTCCCGGATCGGCAGGGGCGTCGGACACCAGACTTCGCTCGTCTCCTCGTCCCGCAGGAACAGGGCCTCGCCCGGCGGATCCGTGACGGGGTCGTTCGACCACGGCGTGAGCTGATTCTCGCGGCTGTTCCCCGCCCAGGTGTGCCCGGAGCCCGATTCGGAGACGAGGCAGCCGAGCCCGGCGTTCGCCATGACGTTGATCCACGGCGCCGGTGTCCATTGCCCTTCGCCGAGGACCGTGACGTATTCGTTCTCGGTGTCGGAGAAGCCGCCCAGGCCGTTGAAGAAGGCCAGCGGCACGCGCGGAGGCGGCAGATCGGCCCCCCGCGGCCCGGCGAAGACCGGGCGCGGAGGCCGGATCGCGGGAAGCCGGCGCAACAGCCGGATCACCTGTTCCGACAGCGTGCCGTGTCGCGAGAGAAGGACGACCCGCGCCGCGGTCAGGAGCGCGTCGCGCTCGACCGGCGTCAGCAGCTCACCGCGCAGGACGAACACCCGGCCCGCCGCCTGCTCGGGCCCGACGCCGTGCGCCCGGGTGGCGGCCCGGATGAGAGACTCCAGCGTCGATCCGAGCTCCGGCGCGTACGAAATCGACTGCTCGTTGACGATGACGAGATCCGCCGCCAGGCCCTTCATCCTCCAGTACTCGTGAGCGCGCAGGAGCTGGCGCACGATGCCCTGGTCCTCGACCTGGTCGATCCGAACCAGCACGATGGGGATGTCGCCCGAGATCCCGTGCGCCCACAGCGCGGAAGGTCCCGAGCGGTTGCGCTCGAGGATCTCGACGGGCGCCCGCAGGGTCGGATCGGAGAAGAGGATCCGTGTCGCGACCCGCTGGAACAGATGCGCCTCGTCGGTCGTGATGCCGAGGTGGCGCAGCTGGACCTGCGCCTGCGTCCAGGCGAGATTCGAGACGCGGTCGTAGGTGGCCGGGTCGCGGTACTTGTCGGCCAGCGCGAGCGCCCGTTCGCGGGAATCCGACACGGCCGTGGCCAGGTGCACGAGCGCGGTCTCGCCCGGGCCCAGGCGCACGCGGCGGCGCAGGCTGAAGATGGGGTCGAGGACCGTTCCGGCCGTGTTCGAGAGCGGGCGCCGCTCGGCGATGGAGGCGGGGTTGCGGATGGACCGACCGCGCCCCAAAAAGCGGGCGCGGTCGGTCTCGTACTGCACCGTGCCGACCATCTCGCCCTGCACAGTCATCACCTGCACCGCCCAGATCGGGTCCTCCTTGTCGCGCGGGCGGCGTCTGGCGAGCAGCGCCTCCGCGGCGGTCACGAACTCGGTCTGGATGAAGAGGTTCGAGAACGCCGGGTGCGCCGCGTCCGCGGACGGCGGCGCCAGAACGATCTCCGCGTAGGAGGTGATCTCGATGTCGCGAGGCCGCGCGCCGAGGTTCGTCAGGGAGATCTGGCGCACCTCCGCGTCGTCTTCGGTCGAGACCAGGATCCGCAGGGTCGTCGCGATCGGCCCGTCCTTCCGGTGGATCTCGACGCGGTCCTCCGAGTAGACCGCCTCGTAGGTGTCGGGCTCGACGCCCGCCGGCTGGTAGCCCGCGGACCAGACCTTGCCCGAGTGCTCGTCGCTCAGGAAGACGTAGGTTCCCCACGGATCGCGCGTCGTGTCTTCGCGCCAGCGCGTCACGTCGAGCCCGTTCCAGCGGCTGTAGCCGGATCCGGCCGCGGTGACCATGACGCTGTACCGGCCGTTGGAGAGCAGGTGCGTCCGCGGCGTGGGATCGTGCGGCGAAAGAAAGCGCCGCAGCACCGGAGGGACCTCGTCTCGCACGTTGCGCTCCCAGCCCTCGGTCAGGGGGCGCGCCACCGCCACGGTCCGCGGCGTTCGTTCCTGCAGGAGGAGCTCGGTGGCCTGCACCGCCGGCGCCTGGCCGAAGCGGCGGCGCATCGTTTCCTCGAGCACGACGTTGGCGAGCGCGACGATCGTCATCCCCTGGTGGTGGGCCATGTACGCCCGGACGATCGCCAGCGGCTTCCCCTCGGGCAGCCGCGACGGCGTGTAGTCGATCGATTCGTAGAAGCCGAACTGCCCGAGCGCGCCGGTCGAGGCCAGCCGCTCGAAGTTCCTCGCGGCCGCTTCGGGCTCGACCATGGCCGCGAGCGCGGTCGCGTAGGGGGCCACGACCAGGTCCTCCGAGAGCCCGCGCCTCAAGCCGAGGCCGCTGACGCCGAAGTTCATGTACTGGTAGGTGAAGTGGAGATCCCGCGCGTTGTAGGCGGCCTCCGAGATCCCCCACGGGACGCCGCGCTCGCGCCCGTACTGGATCTGGCGGCGCACGGCGAGGCGGTTGGTCCGCTCGACCAGGCTGCCCGAGGGCGAGTCGAGGACGAGCTCGGGCATCAGGTACTCGAACATGGAGCCGGACCACGACACCAGCGCGGATCCCCGGCCGACGGGAGTCAGAGTGCGGCCGAGGCGGAACCAGTGCTTGGTGGGGACGTCCCCGCGCGCGATGGCGACGAAGCTCGCCAGGCGCGCCTCCGACGCCAGCAGGTCGTAGAAGCCGGGGTCGAGCGTTCCCTCCCCCGGGCGATAGCCGATCGAGAAGAGGTCCCTCGTCCAGTCGTAGAGGAACGTGAAGTCCATCCCGTCCACCAGGCGCTCCGCCGCGGCGGCGAGCGCGGCCAGGCGGCTCGAGATCTGCGCCGGCTCGGCGTCGCGCCGGTGGCTCGTCACGCTGGCGCGCAGAGCGAGCGCCCATTGCAGGGCCGCCGCGCCGTCGGCGGCGCCGTCCTCCTGGCCGAGAGCCCGGACGATGTCGGCCAGCGTCTCGGAATGCACCGACAACGCATCGAGGCGCGCGGCCCACTCCTCCGGCGAGTCCGGGACGGAGGACAGCAGCGCCCCGGCCTCGCGCAGCTCCGCCGCGAGATGCCGGGAGCTCACGACGCCGCCCTGGCGGCGCCCCGAGAGCGCGGCCGCGGATTCGGCCAGCAGCTCCAGGGTGTCGGCCAGGCCGTCGCGCGCCCACTCGATCGAGATCGGCCCGCTCTGTTTGTCGAGGCAGGCCTGCTTCAGCGCGATCAGGTGCCCCGCGAGGTTGCCGCTGTCGATCGTCGAGACGTAGCGCGGCTCGAGTGGCCCCAGGTCGCTCGTGTCGTACCAGTTGTAGAGGTGCCCGCGGAACCGTTCCAGCCGTTCGAGCGTGACGAGGGTGGCCTCGAGGCGCTCGACCATCTCCGAGAGACCGATCCAGCCGAGATCGTTCGCCGCGATGGTCGAGAGGAGCGCCAACCCGATGTTGGTCGGCGAGGTCCGCCTCGCGGTCTCGGGCCTCGGCGTCTCCTGGAAGTTGTCGGCCGGCAGGAAATTGTTGTCGGGTCCCGCGAACCGCTCGAAGTAGACCCAGGTGCGGCGCGCGATCCGCCGAAACTCCCGCGCGTCGGCCTCCGAGAAGCGCTCCCTGGGGAGATCGCGCGGCGGCAGGCTGACCCACCACGCGATCAGAGGCGACACCAGCCAGAGGCCGATGAACGGCAGCGCGAAGCTCCATGGACCGGAGCCCGACGCCGCGACGATCAGGGACGCCCCGGCTGCCATTCCGATTGCGGCGCGCATCCGGCGCAGGAAGCCAACCGGCTCGAGATCCAGGGCGCGATGCGCCTGGGCGGCGGGGGTCCATTGGAGAAGTCGCCGCCGCGTCACCGCCAGCCGCCAGAGGGTTCGCGCGATCGCGTCGAGCCGCATCCACGCCGCGTGCGCGAGGAACACGACCCGCATCCCGGTCTGTGCGAGGCCGAGGCCGAGGTCCGCCGCGACGCCGCGAACGAAGCTCCTCTTGGCGATTCCGGTCCGCGCGGGAAGAAGGCCCGAGAAAAAGGAGAGAAACGTCGGCAGCAACAGGGCGCCCAGAACGAAGGCCGTCCAGAGCCCGGCTCCGGCGCCCGGCAGACACCATCCGGCGATTAGCGTCGCCAGGGTCATCGGCGCCGAAAGGCTGCGGCGGAGGTTGTCCAGCATCTTCCAGCGGGCGATGGCCGGGATCCCCCTGCGGAAGATCCACGGCAGCAGCTGCCAGTCGCCGCGCACCCAACGGTGCTGGCGCGAGGCCGCCACCTCGTAGTGGCCGGGGAACCCCTCGAAGAGCTCGATGTCCGAGGCGAGACCGGCTCTCGCGAAGAGGCCCTCGAAGAGATCGTGGGAGAGCTGCGTGTTGTCCGGGACGCGGTCGGCGAGCGCGCGCTCGAAGGCGTCCACGTCGTAGATGCCCTTGCCGGTGTAGATCCCCTCTCCGAAAAGGTCCTGGTACACGTCGGAGACGGCGAACGCGTAGGGGTCGACACCGCGGGGGCCGGAGAAGACGAGCTGGAACACCGTTCCCAGCCCGGTTTCCGGCAGCGTGGGCGTCATGCGGGGCTGGAGCAACGCGTGCCCGTCCACGACCCGTCCGGCCGTGGAATCGAAGACGGGCCCATTCAACGGGTGCGACATGGCGCCGACCATGCGGCGGACCGCTTCTCGCGGCAGCCGCGTGTCCGCGTCGAGCGTGATCACGTAGCGGATGCCGGGAGGCGCCAGGGGCTCGTCCCCTGCGGCCGAGAGGAAGGACGTGTCGGCCGCCCCGCGGAGGAGACGATTCAACTCGCGCAACTTGCCGCGCTTGCGCTCCCAACCCATCCACACGCCTTCGCGCTCGTTCCAGAGGCGGCGGCGATGGAACACCCAGAATCGCTCGCCGCCTCCGGCCGCGGGCCCGTGCTTCGCGTTGATCTCGCCGATCGCGGAGCGCGCCTCTTCGAGCAGCGCGTCGTCCTCGGGGAGGCTCTCCGTCTCGGCGTCCGACCAGTCCGAGAGGAGGGCGAACCGCAGCTCCGGATCGGGATTGGCGAGGTAGTGCACTTCCAGCCGCTGAACTGCGTCGCGGATCTCCGACTCGTCGGTCAGAAGCATGGGTATGGCGACTAAGGCGCGCGACTCGGCCGGAACGCCGTCCGAGAGCTCGAGCTTCGGAAGCCGTCGGGGGCCGACGAGCCTGGTTACGTACCGGTTGATCAGCGCGATCGCGAGGTCGGAGGCCGGCACCGCCGCGAGCAGGGCCAGCAGAACGAGGCTCGGAAGCGGCGCTCCGGAGCGCGCCATGACGAGGAGGGGCAGGGCGAGGACGCCGGCGGTTGCCGCGGCGATCCCGGACAGGTAGAGCGGAGTGGCCGCCCGGAACCAGGTGCGGCGCAGCCATTGACGGGCCGGCAGCCGGAGCTCGAGGTCCTTTTCGAGGCGCGGACGGCCCTTCGAGATGAGGTAGTACCCGGGATCCAGCAGGCGCGGATCGGCAGACCCGCCCGCCCGCCCTTGCGCCGTCGCGGCCATCCGTACGGCGCGCCGCGCGACGTCGAGCTCGTCGCGGAGGCTCTCTCGCGAGAGCTCCTCCACGGCGTGGCGGTACCGATCGCGCGTGGCAAAGTCCATCTCCTCGACGCGCGTGCCCTCGCAGAGCGTCTCGTGAACCAGGCTCACGCTCTCGAAAAAGACGGCCCAGTCCGCCGACGACAGCAGGCGCATGCTCGTGATGACGTTGCGGACCGTCGCGTGCGACGCCACCTGCTCCTGGTGCTCTACGCGAACGACCTCGTCGGCCGTCGTTCCCTCGCTCGCGAAGCGCTGGTCGAGCCACTCGAGCGCCGGGGTGACGGCAGGATCCCGCTCGCGCAGCCTCTGGACGAGCTGGACCGCGAAGGCCCGCGTGAACGGCCGTTGCGCCAACTGGCGCAGCACGGCCGCCGCGTCGGCTTTGGGAGCCTCTCCCACGCCGAGCAGCCCGTCGGCGACCGCGTCGGCCTGATCGCGCGCGACGCCTCGCGCGGCGACCCGCTCGGCTAAGCGGCGGAGGTTCTCGACGAGCACGAGACGCAGCGAGATCGCCAGCGCCCACAGCTCGCCGATCGTGAGGGGTTGGACCCCCTGGTAGGCCCGGACGAAGCGGCGAAGCGTCTCGAGCTCGACGCGGCTGTCGGTGTGCGCCACGAACGCCCAGGCCAGCCCGTAGACGCGCGGGTATCCCTCGAGCGGGCCCGAGGCCAGCTTGGGCAGCTCGCGGTAGAAGCCCGGCGGCAGGTCCTCGCGGATTTCGCGAATCTGCTCCTCCACGAGGTAAAAGTTGTTGAGGAGCCATTCCGCCGCCGGGGAGATGGAGCGCGTCACGCGGCTGGCCTCGGCGAGCGCGCCGTAGGACTGGAGGAGCACCCGGGCGTTCTCCCGCAGCCGGGGCAACAGGCGCCTTCCCCGGCGCCTCCCGGGGTAGATGGTCTGCTCGGCGGCGAGCGCCGCGGCGAACTGCTCGAGGCGCTCGGTCGAGAAGAGCTCCTCCCGAATCGGGCTGGCGGGTATTCGCATGCGCGTTCAGGAGCCTATCCGACGCAAGCCGAAAAATTCCGGGTCCGGCGGGTCGGCCGCCACCCGGTTCCCGGAGCTATGATCGGCCGTGGGACAAGGAAATCACGAACCACGAAAGGCGAACGCATGGCAAATCAAAAGACACAAGCAACGAACAAGCCATTCCTGACGGACGTCAAGGAGCTCCGCGCGCGGGCCCGCCGGCACATCGAGAATGGCGCGGTCACCGAGGGGTACCGGCCGGATCGCGATACGGTCGTGCGGATCCTCAACGAGGCTCTGGCGACCGAGATCGTGTGTGTGCTGCGCTACCGGCGCCACCACTTCATGGCCGCCGGGATCCACGCGAAGGCCGTGGCCGACGAGTTTCTCGTGCACGCGAACGAGGAGCAGGGCCACGCGGACCAGATCGCGGAGCGGATCACCCAGCTCGGCGGCGAGCCGGACTTCGATCCCCAGGGTCTCACGACGCGCAGCCATTCGGAATACGTCGCCGGCTCGACGCTCCTCGACATGATCCGCGAAGACCTCGTGGCCGAGCGCGTCGCCATCGAGTCCTACACGGAGATGATCCGTTATCTCGGAACCGACGATCCGACGACGCGGCGCATGCTGGAAGGCATCCTCGCGACGGAAGAGGAGCACGCCGAGGATATGAAGACTCTGCTCGAGACGGTCGGCCAGGAGGAATCGCGGCGCGACCGGTCGGGCCGGCCGGCGCAGCCCGGAAAGTAGGCGCGCCGCGGCCGTCTATCGGGGCTCGATCACCCGCGTCTTGCGGATCCGGAGCTCGTAAGCGCCGAGCGGCGTCGCCGCGTGCAGGAGGCGGCCGGAGGGTGAGAGCGCCAGGTGCAGGGCGCTGAAAGTGGGCAGGCGCAGATCCTGCCAGGTCGCGCCGCCGTCCCCGGTCCGGAAGACGCCGCCCCGGGGCAGGATGCCGGGAACGTAGCTCGCGCTCGCGTAGAAAGTCGAAGGGTCGGCCGCATCGACCGCGAGGTCGGTCACGTAGACGCCGGCCAGGGCGCTCGCCGCCCACGTCCCCCCGGCGTTCTCGCTTCGGTAGACGCCGCCGCATTGAAATCCGCCGGCTCCCAGGCGTCCCGTGCCGGCGATGAACACGTTCGGGTTGGACGGATCCAGCCGCAGCACGAGGAGGCCCGGGCAGCCGGCGGGCGCGTCGGCCGCCGCCGTCCAGGTGTCGCCGGCGTTGGCGCTGCGAAAGATCTTCGTGTCACCATGCGCATAGAGTGTTCCGCCCGGCGCCGCCGCGAGGCTCGTGGTCTCGGTGAACGGAGTCGCCGGCTGCGCCCACGTCAGGCCGCCGTCTCCGCTGCGGAAGAAACGCGTTCCGCACGCAAAGAGGATCCCGTCGGGCCCGTCGCCCACGGCAAACGAGGGAACGCAGGGGTTCGAGATCGACAGGAGCAGGGACCAGGTGTCGCCGCGGTTGGTGGAGCGGAAGATCTTCGTGATACCCCCGGCGCCGAGCATGCCGGCGAAGATGCGGCTGCTGTCGCGGGGGTCGGACAGGATCTCGGAAAGGTAGTCGCCGCGCTCGGCCTCGAGGAGCGCGTCCCAGGTCTGTCCACCGTCGGTCGATCCGAAGAGCGCGCTCTGCGACGCGTCGTACTGGGATGCCCCGGCGTAGACGGTGGCCTCGGAATCGGCGGCCGTGCTGATGGCGTTGACCGAAGTCAGCAGCGGTCCGAACGTCTGCCATCCGGCGATTTGCGCCCGCGCGGTGGGAGGGCCGGCCAGCAGCATGATCGCGGCGAAGCCGGCTCGTGCGATCGTGCGGCGCGGGAGCATCGTGCGTCCATTGTACGGATCCGGGGCGCTCGGATAGGATGAAAAGCATGCCGGCGAGCTTCGGGGTGCGCCTGCGCCGCAACTACGTGGCGGGGGTCCTCGTCCTCGCCCCCACGGCGCTGACCCTGTGGGTGGTCTGGAAGCTTTTCAAGTTCTTCGACGACATTCTCGGAGGCGAGCTGCGGGCCCGCGGAATCTCGGTCGTCGGCCTCGGTTTCGTGCTGCTGAACGTGGTTCTCGTCATCCTCGGATTCGCCGCAACGAACTTCGTCGGGAAGCGCCTGTTCTCCCTGTGGGACCGGCTGATGCACCGCGTTCCGCTGATCAACAAGATCTACGCGACGCTCCGCCAGATCGGCGAGATGCTGCTCGGCTCTTCGCGTTCCGGAGCGTTCGGACGGGTCGCGATGGTGGAGTTTCCTTCGCCCGGAACCTGGGGTCTCGGCTTCGTGACCTCGACGGTGCCGGGAGAGGCGAGCCAGAAGACGGGCCGGCGGCTCTGCAGCCTTTTCATTCCGAGCGCCATCAACCCGACGACGGGGTTCCTTCTCGTGGTTCCCGAGGAGAAGGTCACTTACCTCGACATGACGCCCGAGCAGGCGATGAAGATGATCGTTTCGGCGGGAGCCCTCGTCCCCTGAGACGTGGGGTCAGGTCTTCATTTTTCGGATTTTGCGGTCGTTCTGGAACATGACAGCGTTGAAATCCGAAGAATGAAGACCTGACCCCTACCGAATCTCCGTCTGGCCGCGCATGTAGGGCACGAGGACCTTCGGGATCTCGACCGACCCGTCCGCGCGCTGGTAGTTCTCGAGGATGGCGACCAGGGTGCGGCCGATCGGCAGGGCCGAGCCGTTCAACGTGTGGACGAACTCGGGCTTCGCGCCCTCGCCGCGGCGGAAGCGGATCGAGGCGCGGCGCGCCTGAAAGGCCTCGAAATTCGAGCAAGAGGAGATCTCCTTGAAAGCGTTCATGCCGGGAAGCCAAACCTCGAGGTCGTAGGTCTTCGCCGCGGCGAACCCGAGATCGCCCGTCGCCAGAGCCACGACGCGGTACGGCAGCCCGAGCCGGCGCAGGAGGTCTTCGGCGTTGGCGGTCAGTGTCTCGAGCGCGGCGTAGGAGTCTTCGGGCCGGTCGAACCTCACGATCTCGACTTTGTCGAACTGGTGCTGACGGATCATGCCGCGCGTGTCGCGGCCGGCCGCTCCGGCCTCCGACCGGAAGCACGGCGTGTAGGCCGTGTAGAGGAGCGGCAGCTCTCGGGCCTCCAGGATCTCGTCGCGGTGAAGGTTGGTGACGGGCACCTCGGCCGTCGGGATGAGGTAATACCCTTCGCGCGTCTGGAAGAGGTCGGCCTCGAACTTCGGCAGCTGACCGGTGCCGAAGAGCGAGCCGGCGTTGGCGAGGAAGGGCGGCAGGACCTCGCGATAGCCCTGCTCCTCCGTGTGGACGTCGAGAAAGAAGTTGATGAGCGCGCGCGAGAGCCGGGCCGCCGCGCCCTTGAGGACCGTGAAGCGCGCGCCGGCGAGCTTGACGCCGCGCTCGAAGTCGAGGATCCCGAGCGCGGGTCCGAGGTCCCAGTGGGCCTGCGGCGCGAAGTCGAACCGGGGCAGCTCCCCCCAGGACCGCTCGAGGCGGTTGGCGCTCTCGTCGTGGCCGCGTGGGACGGACTCGTGCGGCACGTTCGGGACGAGCGCCTCGACCGCCTGCAGCGTCCGGTCCGCCTCCTCGGCGCGCTCCTCGAGTTCGTGGATCTCCTCCTTGAGCGCCTTCATCTCCGCGAGCGCCTCGGGCGACGGCTTCCCGCGCACCGCCGTCGGCTCGTTGCGGCGCCGGCGCTTCTCCTCGAGCCTCGTCACCGCTGCGCGGCGCTGGCGCTCGAGCTCCGGATATCCCTCGAGGCCCGTGTTCGCGAATCGCTCCGGCATCTCGGAGACGAGGCGCTCCGCGTTCTCGCGCAGATACTCGCGTGGTAGCATGAAGATGCGATTTCATATCGCGCACGCCGATCGAGTCAACCGTTTGAGCGGTTCTTCCCACCTCCCGGACGTGGATTGCGTCGTGGTCAACCGCGACGGGGGCGACGCGCTCTTCCGCGCTCTGGCCTCGCTCGAGAGCCAGACGGGCGTCACGCTCTCGGCTGTCGTCGTCGACAACGGCTCGCAGGCCGCGGAGCGCGCGCGGCTGTCCCGCGAGAGACCCGCGACGCGGGTGATCGCGTTTTCGCGCAATCTGGGCTTCGCGGGGGCGGCCAACGAGGGTATCGCCCGCACGCGCGCCCCGTTCATTCTCCTGCTCAACAACGACGCCGTGCTCGAGCCGGACTGCGTCGCGCTCCTGGCGGCGCGACTCGCGCTCGACCCGCGTGTGGCGGCCGTCCAGGGGCTCGTCCTGTCGGCCGACGGCCGCCGCGTGGACACCGCGGGCCTCCAGTGGAACGGCCGGGGAGAGGCGGTTCCGGTGCTCTCCGGCGCGGACGCGGCCTCGGCGCCGCGCGAGCCCTTCGAGGTTTCGGGCGTCTCGGCCACGGCCACGCTCTACCGCCGCGAAGCGCTCGAGGCGGTGGCGCTCCAGGGCGCCGCGTTCGAAGGCTCCTTCTTCGCCTACTACGAGGACGTCGACCTGTCGCTGCGCCTCTCGCGCGCGGGCTGGAGGTTCCTCTGCGACCCCCGGGCGGTCGCGCGGCACGAGGGGTCGCTGACGGGAAGACGCACGCCTTTCCGCAAGGCGCTCTGGACGGCGAGGAACCGCTGGCGGACCCTCTTCCGCAACTTCGCGCCGGCGCTGCTCGCCCGCAACCTCGGCCCGCTGCTGGCCGCGGATCTCGCGCACGCGCGGCAGGTCGGATGGAGAGGTCTCGCGCTCCCGCTGCTCGTCTGGCCGCGCCTGCCCGGCCTCGCGCTGCGCTCGCGCGCCGCGCCGCGGCTCTTGTCGCGCTTCCCCGGATCGGGCAAGAGCGCGCCGTGATTGGCGAGATCACGGCGGTGATCGTCTCCTGGAACGACGAAGCGGAGGTGATGGCGTGCGTGGCCGCGCTCGCCGCGGCCCGGGACCGCCTCCCGGAGAGCGGCGGGGTCCGTGCGTCGCTCGTCGTGGTCGACAACGGCGGCGGACTCGCCGCGCCGGCGGTCCAGAAGCTGTGGCCGGGCGCCACGGTCCTCGTCAATATCGCCAACCGCGGCTTCGCTCCGGCCGCCAACCAGGGCGCCGCGGCGGCGGCCGGAGACGCCGTGCTGTTCCTGAACCCCGACACCCGGGCGGAGGGCGAGCCGTTCACGCCGATCGCCCGCGCGTTCGACGCGGACGCGCGGCTGGCGGCGGTGGCGCCGCGGCTGACCGAAATGGAGGGGACCGCTTCTCCCCGGGGGCCGCTCGATCTGGCGCCGCCCGGGCGCGAAGACCAGGCCACCTTCCAGCTCCGGCGCCTCCCGACGCTCGGCTCCGACGCCCGCGAGCTGCTCCTCGTCGACCACCTGGCGCCGAACAATCGCGGGCGGCGGCGGTCGCGCTATGCCGGCGAGGATCGCGGCCGCCCCTTCATCGTCGAGCAGGCGGCCGCAGCGGCGCTCGCGGTGCGCAAGTCCGCCTTCGAGCGGGTCGGGGGGTTCGACGAGCGGTTCGTGCCGGCCTGGTACGAGGACGTCGATCTGTGCGCCCGGCTCGCGGGCGAGGGCGGCATCCTGTACGCGCCGGAAGCGCGGTTCCGGCACCGGGGCGGCGAGTCGGCCGCGCGCCTGGGCTACGATCGGTTTCTGCCGATCCTCTACCGCAACGCGCTGCGCTACCGCGACCGGCGCTACGGACCCTTTGCGCGAATGGCCTACCGCCCGCTGCTCGCCGCTGGAATGCTCCTGCGCCTCCTCGTTCTCCCCGCGCGCCCGGAGGTGCCCCGTTCCCGCGGGGAAGCGGCGCGCGCTTACCTGCGGGTCCTCGGTCTCGCCCTGGGCCTCGCTCCTTCCGAGTCCCGCCTCGCTGCCCCCGACCCATGACGGTCCCCGACGTCTCCATCATCGTCGTGTCGAAGGACGACGCGGCGGACCTGCCGGTCTCGCTCGGGTCGGCCGTCGCGCAGACCGGCGTTTCGTGCGAGACGCTGCTCGTCGACAACGCCTCCTCGGACGCCTCGCGCGAGGTGCCGCGGCAGGTCGGCGCGCGACTGCTCGCGCTTCCGGAGAACGTCGGGTTCGCCTCGGCGATGAACGCCGGAATCGAGGCGACCACGGGGCGGTATGTCCTGGCCCTGAACCCCGACTGCCGGCTCCAGCCCGACTTCGCGTCGGTCCTCACCCGGCGCCTCGACGCGGCGGACGCCGCCGACGTCGGCTCGGCGTCAGGAAGGCTGCTCCGGGCGCAAGGCCCGAATCTGGATCCCTCCGACCGGCTCGACTCCACGGGCATCTACTTCACGGCGGCCGGCCGGCACTTCGACCGGGGCGCCGGAGAGCTCGAGAGCGGCCTCTACGCGCGCGAAGAGACGATCTTCGGGCCCTCGGGGGCCGCCGGTTTCTATCGCCGCGCCGCGCTCGATGCCGCCCGGATCTCGACCGGCTGGTTCGACGCGGACTTTTTCCTCTACCGGGAAGACGCCGACCTGGCGTGGCGGCTCCGGAGCCTCGGCTGGCGCGCGCTCTACGTGCCGGCGGCCATCGCCTCGCACCGGCGCCGCAATCTGCCCGAGCGGCGGCGGCAGATGACCGATCTCGCCAACCTCCACTCGGTCAAGAATCGCTTCCTCCTCCGGATCAACAATCAGTCCGCGGCGGACGCTCTGCGGACCTTCGCCCCGACGCTCGCGCGCGACCTGCTCGTGCTCGCCGCCTGCCTCACGGTCGAGCGAAGCTCCCTGCCCGCGTTCGGCTGGCTCTGGCGGAACCGGAAGCGCCTGTGGGCGAAACGCCGGGAGATCCAGGAGAAGGTGCGGACAGGGCAGCGGTCGAGCCCGTAGGGGCGGCCCTCGCGGCGCTCGCACCTGATAGCTTCCCTCCCCGTGCGCATCGGCATTCTCGGAACCCGCGGCATTCCCGCCCGCTACGGCGGCTTCGAAACGCTCGCCGAGGAGCTCTCGGCCCGCCTCGCGGCCCGCGGACACGAGGTGACCGTCTACACGCGGACGCGCTACGCGCAACCGGGCCTCTCGACGTGGCGCGGCGCGAGGATTCGCGTCCTGCCGACGATCCCGACGAAGTACCTCGACACCGTGGTTCACGGCGTCCTCTCCGGCGCCGACGCGGCCTTCGCCCGGTTCGACGCCGTCCTCGTCTGCAACGCGATCAACGCGGCCTTCTGCTTTCTGCCGCGGCTGTCGGGGAAGACGCGCGTGGTGCTCAACGTGGACGGGCTCGAGCGCAACCGCCGAAAGTGGAACGCGCTCGGGAAGCTCGCCTACCGGATCTCGGAGAGTCTTTCGACGGCCATTCCCGACGCCGTCGTCTCGGACGCGAAGGTCATCCAGGATTACTACCGCAGCCGCTATGGAGCCGCGTCGGTCCTGATCCCCTACGGCGGCGATCTGCCCGAGCCCGAAGGCACGGAGACGCTCGAGCGCCTGGGCCTGACCCCCGAGAACTACGTGCTCTACGTCTCGCGTCTCGAGCCCGAGAACAACGCCGAGGCCGTGATCCGCGCGTATCGGGACGTGCCGGGGACGCTGCCGCTGGTCGTGGTGGGCGACGCTCCCTACGCGGCGGACTACATCGCGCGCCTGCGCGCGGCGGCGGACCCGCGCGTGATGCTGCCGGGCGCGATCTACGGCGAAGGGTACCGGCAACTCCTCGCCCGCGCCGCGGTCTACGTCCAGGCCACCGAGGTCGGCGGCACCCATCCGGCCTTAGTCGAAGCGCTGGGTTACGGCCGGGTGGTGCTGTACAACGCCACCCCGGAGAACGAAGAGGTCGCCGGGGGCGCGGGGCTGCCGTTCGACGTCCGGGAGCCCGCCTCGCTCGCGCGTCTCCTGACGGAGGTTTTGGATGATCCGGCGGGCCACTCCGTATGGAAAGAGCGGGCGCGCCAACGCACGCAGGAGAGATATCGTTGGGATGATGTGGTCGACCGGTACGAAGCCGTCCTTGAAGCGCGGGGTCCCATCCCGTAACATCGGCCTGTCCGATCCGCGTCCTGCCCCAGGGTAACGCTCCATGCTGAAGCAAAAAGCGCGCGCGATCGCCGTCGGAGTGCTCCTGGCGGATCTCGCCCTGACGGCGCTGTCGCTTCCGGTGAGCTGGGCCCTGCGGCATGGTGTTCTGAAAGAGACGTTTCCGAGCTTCTTTCCGTTGCCGCTCTTCCCCCTCGACCAGTACCTCGTGCTGCTCTTCTTCATATTGCCGATCTGGGGCCTGCTGCTCTTCTCCGCCGGCTTCTACCGCAGCCACCGAACGCTGCCGCTGGGCGAGGAGATCTGGGCCGCGGGCAAGGTGGCTTTCGGCGGCACCGCGATCCTCGTCCTGCTCATCTACGGCCTGCGTATGGAGTTCGTGAGCCGCTGGTTTCTGGTGTTCTTCGGCGTCGTGAACTTCCTGTTTCTGGTCAGCGAGAAGGTCGCGCTGCGGCTGATCTCGCGCTGGGTTCGCGCGCGCGGCTTCAACTTCCGGACCGCGTTGATCGTCGGCACGGGGCCGAAGGCGGCCCAGTTCGCCGAATTCCTCGAAGCGCACCCGCACTGGGGCTTCCGGGTGATCGGATATCTCGACGACGACAACGGGGGAGAGATCGCGCTGCGCGACCGCTGGCCCTTTCTGGGCCGGATCACGGACATGGAGTCGATCCTGGCGCGCGAGGTGATCGACGAGGTCATCTTCGTGATCGAGAGGGGCAAGCTCGGCGAGTACGAGAACGCCCTGCTCGTCGCCGAGAGACACGGCGTGCCCGCCCACGTCTCGCTCGACATCTTCCCGCACGTGCTGGCGCGCCCGGTTCTTGAGGAGCTGGACGGAATACCGCTCTTGTCCTTCACGACGACGCCCTCGAACCCCGTGCAGCTGGTGGCCAAGCGGGCCCTCGACCTGGCCCTGTCCCTCGTGCTCTTCGTCGTGACGCTGCCGATCCAGCTCGCGGCCGCCCTCGCCATCCTGGTCACCTCGGGAACCCCGGTCTTCTTCCGCCAGGTCCGCTGCGGCCTGAACGGCCGACACTTCACGCTGCTGAAGTTCCGGACCATGCAGCGGGGCGCGGAGGTACGCCTCTCCGAGATCTCGCACCTGAACGAGATGACCGGGCCTGTCTTCAAGGCGGCCCGCGACCCGAGACGGACGCCGGCCGGAAGGATCCTGCGGCGCCTGTCGATCGACGAGCTGCCGCAGCTGTGGAACGTGATCGTCGGGGACATGAGCCTGGTCGGCCCGCGCCCGCCGTTGCCCGAGGAGGTCTCGCGCTACGAATCCTGGCAGAGGCGGCGGCTCAGCATGAAGCCGGGCCTGACGTGCCTGTGGCAGGTCTCGGGGAGAAGCGAGCTCGATTTCGACCGGTGGATGGCGCTCGACCTGAAGTACATCGACACCTGGTCGCCACTGCTCGACCTGAAGATCCTGCTCAAGACGGTCCCGGCGGTGCTCTCGGGACGCGGAGCGAGATAAGGGCCCGTGGGGTCTGACCCCCGGAGGGGGTCTGACCCCGGATTTCCTGCGGGGGTCAGACCCCTAGCGGTTTCCCCTTAGCGGTTTCCGCTCGGATCTTCCCCGCCGCCGGCCTCGGACTCCTTGAACATGTACTTGATCGAGGCCTTCGGCACGAGGAGGTTCGGTCCCGGCTCGCGATTGACCTTCAGGCAGGCCTTGTCGTACCACTCGATCCAGCCATTGATCTTCTCGCCGTCGTTCAAGACGAGGACCATGGGGGTCTTGGCCGCCATCTGCTTGAGGTAGTAGTAGCTCTCGGCATTGGTCTGCTCGGGCGGGACCTGCTTGCGCTGGGCGAAGGAGCGCGTCGGGTAGCGGTCCGCCAGGTTGGGGCGGATCAGTTTTCGGTTGGCGGGAGCTTCGTCATCGCCCCGGAAGGCTCCGCCGGAGTTGCGATTGACCACGGCTGTCTCTCTTTGTCCCGGTAAAAGGTGGGACGCTTTGAGAGGTCAAACAGGCAGGTCGGCGGGATTATTCTGAGCTTTTCGGGGGGGCGGAGTGGCCGCTGGACCCTCGTCTTCATAGGCCAGGCAGCACATCAGGCGCCCGCACATCCCCGAGATTTTGGAGGGATTGAGCGAAAGGTTCTGGTTTTTAGCCATTTTGATGGTTACAGGATGAAAGGACTTCAGGAAGGTCGAGCAGCAGAGCGTCAGGCCGCACGGCCCGGTGCCGCCCCGTATCTTGGTTTCGTCCCGCGGACCGATCTGGCGCATCTCGATCCGGACCGGATGCTTGATAGCCAGGTCCGAGACGAGCTTGCGATAGTCGATCCGAGTCTCGGAAGTGTAGTGGACCGTGACCTTTCGGCCGTCGAACGTCTCTTCGGCCCGAACGATCTTAGCGGCCAGGCTCCTCTCGGCCGCCAGCGCCTGGGTGTCCGAGAGGAAGCGCGCCTCGCGGGCGACCTTGGCGCCGTAGCTCGACAGGTCGGTTTCCAAGGCCACCCGAACCAGCCGCTTCGAGTCCCGTAACTGACATTGCTTCAAGATCATGGGCCGCAGGTTCGTGATCTCGGCGTACTCCAGGCCGGAGTCGCCCTCCACGATCACCCGCACCCCGCGGGTGACCTCGATGCCCTGCGTGTCGCAGAGGACGCTTCGGCCGTCCTCGTGTTCGTTGATCCGGATGCCGACGTACTGGCCGGGGTTGTACGAGTTCCCGATCCCGCAGCCGCCGCCCTCACCACAGCCACCCATGACAAAACCCCCAAAGCTCGACGTTACCATGGGTTGCCGAGGCTGGGGCCGCCGCTTGGGACCGATTCGACCCCGGTTTGCCCCTGTCCTACCGGGCAGGCTCAGAAATACACCTGTTCTCCTTGACAGTTCGCCTCCTCCCTCATACCTTTGGGCCGAGAAATTCCGGCTGTGGTGGGTTGCGTCCTCGCGCGGCGAACGTCGCTGGGGGCGTGAGGAGGAGGGCGTGGGGTCGCGTAAGACCCGACGCTGTGTCTCGGGGCGGCCTCTTCGGCCGCCCAATTTGTTTGAGTCGTCTCCCGTCTCCCGTCTCCCGTCAACCGTCCGCGGAAAGCGCCTGCACGAGCGCGTCCAGAAGGCGCTCCGGCGACTCGGCCTCGATGGGCCGCACCGCCGGGATCGCTCCCGCCGCGGCCGGCGCGTAGAGGGGCGGGGCCCCCGGATCCTCCTCGCGGATCATCGCGGCGATTTCCGCCGTCTCCGCCCCCGCGACGATCAGCACGGCGTCGATCCGCCGGTTGCGCGCCAGCTTCTCGAGGGCTTCCTCTCCTCCGCCGGCCGTCATGACCTCGACGGAAGGGTGGCCCGCGGCGAAGCGCTCGACAGGCTCCTCCCTCGAGCCGACGAGCAGGAGGGTGATCACGGCGTCCCGGCTCTCTCGATCCAGAGCACCGCGAGGCCTCCCGGAACCGGTTTGGCGCGCCCCGTGGAGGTGTAGAGCGTCACCGTCCAGAGGCCGGCCATTCCCGGCGTGAACCGGAAAGAGAAGTCGCCGTTCTGTTCCAGCCGGAGCCGGTCCTCCGTGATCGCGCCGGGGACCTGCATGGACTTGAGCCCCTCCGGCACGTAGGCGAGCCCGGCCGACGGGTAGGTGTAGCTCGTGTGCGCGTTGGCTTGTGCGCGCGTCAGGGGCCGCGGCGAGGGTTCGCGGGCGAAGGTCACGAAATCGACCCGGTAGGGCGCCTGCGCGCGTCCCCGGAAGAGAACCGTGCTCGGATCTTCCGCCACGTGCGCAAGCGTCAGCTGCGCCAGCCGCCGGATCAGGAACTCCTGGGCCATGCGGAACTGGCCGCGCTCCTCTGCCCAGCCGATCCCGACGTGCGTGGCATGCGGATCCAGGATCGTGCGGCGGTGCCCGTCGGCCGGCGGGACCTCCGCCAGCATGCTGGCGTGTCCGGCCAGGGCGAGCTCGACCGGCGTCTCCCTGAACTTCGGCCCGCTCGAGATCCAGGAAACGACGTTCTCGGCCTGATTGCCGAAGACGCCGGCCAGCGCGGTGCGGGCGTATGGCGGCATGCCGTCGGTCAGGAGGTGGCCGCGCGTCCGTTCCTTCACCTGCTCGGCGCAGAAACGCTCGGCGACTCGCGAGGCGGCTTCGTCCCACGCCACGGGGGACAGGCCCGCGTCCGCGCGGTCGGCGTTGATGCGGTCGAAGACCGCGCGCTGGACGGGATCCTCGGGAGGGGCCGGAGCCGGGTAGGCCTCGGTCGAGGGACGGCCGAGATTCGGGGCGCGTACGAGCAGGGGATCCGCCCCGGAATCGCGCGCCGCCGCCGCCGAGCAGCCGGCCGCGAGCGCGGCGATCCAGAAGGCTCGCCGTGTTAGCTTCATCGAATGACGGCTCCGACGATCCGATTCGGGACCTCCGGCTGGCGAGCGGTGATCGCCGAGGACTTCACGTTCGGGAACGCGCGGCGGGTCATCGCGGCGATCGCGCGCGTGCTGGCGGCTGACGGCCGCGCGGGCGGGCTGATTCTGGTGGGGTATGACACGCGCTTCCTCGCCGACCGGTTTGCCGCCGAGGCGGCCCGCGTCCTCGGCCGCCACGGATTCGCGGCCGAGGTCAGCGCCCGGCCCGTTCCGACCCCCGTTCTCGCCTTCGAAATCTGCCGCCGGGGCGCCGCTGGCGCCGTCAACTTTACCGCAAGCCACAACCCGCCCCAGTACCTGGGCATCAAGTTCTCGACCGCCGACGGAGCACCCGCGCTGCCGGCGGTCACCCGGCGCATCGAGGCGGAGATCCTCGCGATCCCGGAGGAGAGCGCGCCGCCCGAGGCGGCCGTCGTCCGCTTCGATCCCGTTCCCGCATACCTCGCCGATCTCGCGGGCAAGGTCGACGGGCGGGAAGTCGGCAGGGGGAGCGCCCACTTCTCCCTCGACTTTCGATTCGGCACGTCGGCCGGCTTCCTGGACGCCTCCCTCGAGACGGCGGGAGTGGCGCTCTCGCGGCTCCACGCCGAGCCCGACCCGCTCTTCGGCGGCGAGTCGCCGCAGTGCGGCGCGCGGGAGCTTCGCGCTCTGGCGGAGGAGGTCCGCGGGAAGGGCTCGCGCCTGGGCCTCGCGACCGACGGCGACGCCGACCGCTTCGGCGTCTGCGACGAGACCGGAGCCTACGTGCAGCCGAACGAGATCCTGTCCCTCCTGCTCGCCGACACGCTCGGCCGGAAGGGACGGCGCGGCGGAGTGGCGCGCAGTGTCGCGACGACGCACGCGCTCGACGCGCTCGCGCACAAGTACGGCGTGCCGCTCTACGAGACACCCGTGGGGTTCAAGTACATCGGCGAGCTGCTTCTGAAGGGGAAGATCATCCTGGGGGGCGAGGAGAGCGCGGGGCTGACGGTCGAGAGGCATGTCCCCGAGAAAGACGGGATCCTCGCGGACCTTCTCACGGCGGAGCTCGTCGGCGCGACCGGGAAGACGATCGGGCAGCTCCGGTCCGAGCTCTGGAGGGACATCGGGCCGTTTCTGACGCGCCGCATCGACCTCGCGCTCTCGCCCGAGGCGCGCGCGAAGCTCGCCGAGAAGAAGAAGGCTCCCCCGGAGAGCCTCTCCGGCCGGCGGGTCGCGTCGGTCAACCAGCTCGATGGAATCAAGTTGATTTTCGAGGACGGTTCGTGGATTCTGGTTCGAGAGTCCGGAACCGAGCCCGTCGCCCGCGTGTACATCGAAGCCCACTCGGAGTCGGATCTGGAGGCGCTGGCGCTGGCCGGACCTGAGCTGATCGCATGAGTTTCTCGATCGAGGCGATACACGGGCGCGAGATCCTGGACTCGCGCGGCAACCCCACAGTCGAAGTCGAGGTCCTGCTCTCGGGCGGAGCGTCCGGACGGGCTGGCGTGCCCTCGGGCGCCTCGACCGGCAGCCGCGAGGCGCTGGAGCTGCGCGACGGAGACAAGAAGCGGTACGGCGGCAAAGGCGTCCTCAAGGCTGTTGCGCACGTCAACGGCGAGCTTGCCGAGGAGCTCACGGGCGCGGACGCCCGGGACCAGGCCCTGCTCGACCGGATCATGATCGAGCTCGACGGGACGCCGAACAAGGGCCGCCTCGGGTCGAACGCCATCCTCGGCGTCTCGCTCGCCGTCGCACGGGCGGCCGCGGAGGCCTCCGGGATCCCGCTCTACCGCTACATCGGCGGGGCCGGCGCTACGATTCTGCCCGTGCCGCTGATGAACGTGATCAACGGGGGCGCGCACGCCGACAATCGGCTCGACCCGCAGGAGTTCATGGTCTGCCCGGTCGGGTTGGCGTCGTTCGCCGAGGCCCTCCGGGCGGGGACGGAGACCTTTCACGCGCTGAAGTCGATCCTGAAGAAGAAGGGGCTCTCGACCGGCGTCGGCGACGAGGGGGGCTTCGCGCCCGACATCGCGTCGTCGAAGGAGGCCATCGAGCTGCTTCTTTCGGCCATCGAGGCGGCCGGTCACAAACCGGGACGCGACATGGGGATCGCGCTCGACCCGGCCGCTTCCGAGTTCTACGAGGGCGGCAAGTACCACCTGAAAGGGGAGAAGAAGACTCTGACGACCGACGGGATGATCCGCTACTGGGCGGAGCTTTCCGCGGCGTACCCGATTCTCTCGATCGAGGACGGCCTCGCGGAGGGAGACTGGAAGGGCTGGCAGGCGCTGACGAAGGAGCTCGGGGAAAAGATCCTCCTCGTCGGCGACGACGTCTTCGTGACGAACCCCGAGATCCTCGCGCGCGGGATCGCCGACGGCGTCGGCAACGCGCTTCTCGTGAAAGTCAACCAGATCGGCACCCTGACCGAGACGCTCGAGGCCGTGCGGCTGGCGCAGACCTCGGGCTACCGCACGATCGTCTCGCACCGCTCCGGCGAGACGAGCGACGACACGATCGCGGACCTCGCCGTGGCCGTCAACGCGGGCCTGATCAAGACCGGATCGGCCTGCCGCGGGGAACGGCTGGCGAAGTACAACCGGCTCCTCGCGATCGAGGAGGAGCTGGAGGGGGCCGGCCGCTTCGCCGGCCGCGCCGCGTTTCCGCAGTGAAAAACGCCGAGCACATCTCGCGCGGCCCGCGCCCCGTCACGGCATTCCTGGTGTCGCTCGCGATCTCGTCCGTGCTGATGGGCGTGCTGCTGCTTTCGGACCGGCGCGTGCTCGAGCTGCGCCGCGCGCGCTCGGAGGTCCAGACCCTCGATCGCGACATCGCCGAGCGCCGCAAGGAGAATGAGCGGCTCAAGGCGTCGATCGAGGCCGCCAACCGGCACGAGCTCCCCGCGGAGAAGGTCGCCCGCGAGGAGCTGCACCTCGTTCAGCCCGACGACGTGGTTCTCCTCTATCCCCCCGGCAGCCTCACCAAGCCCAAGGCCACACCGCTCGCCCAGCCGGCGCCGCGAGGCGTCTCACCCCGAGAGCCATAGGCACCCACCCTGCCGCGTCGTGCGAGGGGCAGGCGCGCACCTCTGCAGCGTCATCCCGAGGATCCCCATCTTGACGCCGTGAACCCTCTCCGATAAGGTTCGCGTCCTACCGCGGGGTGGAGCAGCCTGGTAGCTCGTTGGGCTCATAACCCAAAGGTCGCAGGTTCAAATCCTGCCCCCGCAACCAAACGACTGATTCGGCCGGGGGAGACCCCGGCCGTTTTGTTTCTTCACCGCGAGGCCAAGGAAGGGATTGCGCGCCGGAGTACCGGCGCGGCGACTGCAGCGGGTCTGCGTCAACGCCGTGCTCCACAGGGCGTTCCCTACTAGTGTCCTGACACAGAAATACTGGAACTATATCGCGAGCCGTGCTGTTCTCCT
>JBBDKM010000031.1:0-14156 GCA_040879385.1 Thermoanaerobaculia bacterium
CTGAATCGCGAGGTCGCGATCAAGCTCATCTCCGCGACGGATCTGACCGCCGAGATCGAGGAACGCTTCCAGCGCGAGGCCCAGGTCGTCGCGCAGATGGACCACCCCGCCATCGTGCCCATCTACGACCTCGGCCGGCACGATGGCTCGCTCTTCTTCGTTATGCCCGTGGCCAACGGAACCACGCTGCTGCGGCTCATCCGGGACCAGTCGCTGCGCCTGGGCGAGGTCGTCGACGTCGGGATCCAGGCCGCCGATGCCCTCGACTACAGCCACTCCCGCGGCGTCGTGCACCGGGACATCAAGCCGGCGAACATCATGGTGACCCGGGAGGAGGGAGCCGGAGCCCGCGTCCGCGTGATGGACTTCGGCCTCGCGCATGCCGCCACCGAGTCGCGGCTGACGAAGACCGGCACCCTCGTCGGAACGGTCGCCTACCTCTCGCCGGAGCAGGTTGCCTCCCGCGCGTTCGACGGCCGCTCCGACATCTACTCGCTCGGGGTTGTCCTCTACGAGTGCCTCGTGGGCGAGCCTCCGTTTACCGGCGAGGTCCAGTCGATCCTCTATCGGATCGTCCACGAGATCCCCCAGCCGCCGCGCGCTCTGGGCGCGGAGATCCGCGAGGAGCTCCAGGACATCATCCTGCGCTGCCTCGAGAAGGACCCGGCCAAGCGGCCGCAGAAGGCCTCGCAGGTCTCGGAGGCGCTCCGGCGCCACAAGTCGAGCCTGGCCACCGACGAGTTTCGGATGTCGGTGGTCCTCTCCGCGAGCCGGGTCCTCCAGCGGCCGGCCATGTCGGCGTTCATCGGACGAGAGAAGGAGTTCGCCGAGCTGCAGAGGCGCCTGAACGCGGCGATCTCGGGCGACTGCCAGTTCGCCGTCGTGGCGGGCGAGCCGGGGATCGGCAAGACGCGCCTTCTCGAAGAGCTCAAGACCCTCGCGGGCGTCCGGAAGATCCCGGTCCTCTACGGCCGCTTCATGGAGCAGGACCGCGCCTTTTCCTACCAGGGATTCTGCGAGCTCGTCCAGGACTACTTCCGGGGCCGCGACACCGGCAGCACCGCGTCGGCGCGTCCGGATTTTTCCGACATCGCAGCGGACCTGCTGTCTTTGTTTCCGCAGCTCTCGGAGATCGCGGAGCTGCGCTCCGCGGTCAGCGGCGACTCCCGGATCGCCGCGGCCGGAGAGGAGAAGAAGGCTGACGACCGGATCCAGATCTTCGAGATCCTGGCGCGAACCCTGACCCGTATCGCGGGCGGCAAGCCGCTCGTCCTCATTCTCGAGAACCTGCACGGGGCCGAGATCTCGATCGAGGCGCTCCAGTACGTCGTCCGCCGTCTGGGGCCGACGCCGACGCTCATCGTCGGAAGCTACCGTCAGACGGAGACCGACAAGCGGCACCCGCTGACCCGCATGCTCGACTCCTTCACGGACGACCCGAGGTTCGTGTCGATGACGCTTCCGCCGCTCTCGCCCTCCGAGCACCGGACCCTGGTCGAGTCCGTGGTGGGAGCGCCCCGCGTGTCCGACGAGCTGGCCGCGCGCCTGCGCGACGCGACGGAGGGCAACCCGTTCTTCACCAAGGAGTTGATCCGCTCGCTCGTCGAGTCCGGCGGAATCGCGCGCGATGACACCGGGACCTGGAGCTTCTCGAAGGAAGCCGAGATCTCGGCGGACGCGCTGCCGGCCACGATCCAGCAGGCCGTCGAGAAGCGCATCGAACGGCTCCCCGAGAAGCTCCGCGACCTGCTCTCCGTCGCGTCGATCCTGGGGAAGACGTTCGATTCCCGGGACCTCGAGACGCTCGTGGAGGACGCGCAGAGCCTGGACGACGACATCGACGGGCTGGTGCGCGAAGGGATTCTCGAAGAAGAGCGCGAGTCCCGCGGCGACCGACTGAGCTTCTCGAGCGGGATCGTCCGGGACGTGCTGTACGGGGCGCTGTCCCGGCGCAAGCGCCGCTCCCTCCACCGGAAGTACGCGGAGCTGATCGAGAAGCGTTACGCGGGCCGCCTGGACCGCATCTATCCGGACCTCGTCCACCACTTCTCGCAGGCGGACGTGCCCGAGAAGACGGTCGCCTACGGCCTGGAGCTCGCCCGGAAGTCGCTCGGCGCCTTCAGCCCGGAAGACGCGATCCGCGTGACGAAGGTCGTGCTGGAGTTTCTCGAGGACGAGGAGTGGGCGGGGGATCCAGGACTGGAGGGAGAGGCCCGGTCGCTCCTCGCGCACGGCTATCGCATGTCCGGCAACGTGGACGCGTCGCTGCGCGAGGCCGAGGGCGCCGTGCGGGTGTTTCGCGACGAGAACCAGCCCGAGCGCGCGGCGGCCGCCATCCTCTTCGCGGCCGAGACCGCCTGGCAGGCCCGCCGGATCGACGATGCCCGGCGGTGGGTCGAGCGGGGACTCGAAGCGGCGCACGCGACCGGGCAATCGGAGCACATGACGCCGCTCCTTTCGCTCGCGGCGACGGTGGCCAACCTCCGCGGCGAGTACGCGAAAGCCGCGGGGTATCAGGCGGAGATCGAGAAGCTCGCGCCGTCGCAGAAAGCCGGCGAGGAAGAGATCCCGAGAGGCGGCGTGCTGACCGTCGCGCTGCCCAACCCGATCGCGGCGACCGAGCCGGCCGTCTACGAGACGACCGAGGAGCACGAAGTCCTGGCGAACGTCTTCGAGACGCTCGTGACCACGGACGCCCAGGGAAACCTCGCGCCACAGCTCTCCGAGCGGTGGTCGCTCGAGGACGGCGGCCGGGCCGTGCGCCTGCATCTGCGCGGTGGCGTCGTCTACTCCGACGGCACGCCGCTGACCGCCCCGTCCGTGAAAGCGGCCCTCGAGCGCTCGATCCGGCTCTCCCGGGACGTGATGCCGGCGGCGTTCACCGCCATCGAGGGCGTGCACGAGTACCTGGACGGCCGAGCCGCCGAGGTCGCCGGGATCCGGGCGCTGTCGGAAGAGGATCTCCGCATCGGCCTCCTCCACCCCGTTCCGATCCTGCCGTCCCTGCTGACGGACGGGAGAACCGCCATTGCCGCCGACGGCAGCGGGCCAGGGGCCGGACCGGTCGGCACGGGCCCCTTCCGGACCGTGCTGCACACGCCCGATCGGGCGGTCCTCGAGCGAAACCCCCGGCACTGGAAGAGCCCCGGCGCGAGGCTCGACCGAATCGAGTTCCGCGCGTCGCTCTCGCCCTCCGCGATCGCCGAGGGCCTGCACTCCGGGGAGCTCGACGTGGCGCGGGACCTTCTCCCCCGGGACCTCGAAGCTATCCTGCGCGAGCCCCGATTTCGCGGGGGTCTCGTCGAAACGCCGAAGAAGAACACGTACTTCGCGGTATTCAACGCCGGAAGTCCCGCCGGCGCGAGCCTGCCCCTGCGGACGGCGCTCGCGGGCGTGGCGCG
The DNA here is from genome assembly GCA_040879385.1 of Thermoanaerobaculia bacterium. GTDB lineage: Bacteria > Acidobacteriota > Thermoanaerobaculia > UBA5066 > Gp7-AA6 > DAHUXD01. The sequence continues at coordinate 3,402 of JBBDKM010000031.1, forward strand.
GACGCAGGACTTCGTCTGGGGAGCGCTCGGCCGCTTCGCTCTTCCCGCAACGGGCGTCCTCCCGCCGGGCATCCTGGGCCACGATCCGGGGCGCCGCCAGCCCCATATGCCGCGGGAAAAGGCCGTAGAGATGGTCCGATCGGCGGGTTTGCCTTCCCCTCTGCGGCTGCGCGCGGCGGTGCATCCGATCCTCCAGAACCAGTACGCCTCGCTGATGCAGGCGCTCATTCGCCTCTGGGCCGAGGTCGGGGTGGAGGTCGAGATCGCCACGACGACGATGCACGACTTCCTCGAGGCCTGGCACGAGAACGCCCTGATGGACCTCCTGATCGGGCGCTGGATCGCCGACTACGACGACCCGGACAACTTCACGCTCAACCTGTTCCACTCGGAGAGCGGGAGGCTCCGCGCGTATTTTGCTTCGCCCGAGACGGACCGGGCCATGGAAGAGGCGCGGGCGGAGCCGCGCCCCGCCGCCCGCGAGAGTCTCTACCGGAGGCTCGAGCACAATCTCCTCGACGCCGCCATCCTCGTGCCGCTCTTCCACGACGTGGACTATCGGATCGCGAGCCCCGCGGTGCGGGGCATCCAGCTCCACAGCACCGCCCCGTACGTGAACTATGCGGAGCTCGGCAAGGCCGCCGCGCCGGCAGCCGGGCGCGCGGCGCCCGAACGGGCGCGCGGTGGCGGAATCCTGCACGTGCCGATCCAGGGTGTCGTCCGGTCCCTCGAGCCCACGCTCTCGAGCACCGTGGAGCAGGCTGAAGTGCTGCCGAGCGTATTCGAAACCCTCACCTTCGCCGTCGAGGGCACACGCGTGATTCCGTGGCTGGCCTCCGAAATCCTGATGGAGAAAGAGGGCGCGCGTTTTCGGTTCCGGCTGCGGCCGGGTGTGCGCTTTCACGACGGAAGGCGATTGAGCGCCCGCGACGTGCGCTATTCCTTCGAGCGATTCCTGCTCAACCGGGAGAACGACAGCCGCTGGATCTTCCTGCCGATCTCCGGGGCCCGGCGGCTCCTCGAAGGCGAGGTGACCGATCTCGAGGGCTTCCACGTCGTCTCCCCGACGGAGTTCTACGTCGACCTCGACCAGCCGGTCTCCTTCTTTCCCACCGTCACTTCGTTTTCCGGGACCTCGATCATCCCGGAGGGCACCGGCACTCTGGGATCGAGCTGGCGCGAGAACGCGGTCGGCACGGGGCCCTTTCGCATCGTCTCCTTCGAGCCCGGGCGGCGGCTGGAGCTCGAGCGCAATCCGAACTACTGGCGCTCGGGCTATCCGAAGAGCGAAGGAATCGTCTTTCGCTTCGGAGTCCTGCCCGAAGAGATCCGCAACGAGTTCCTCGCCGGCCGGCTTTCTCTCGCCTCGGACCTGCTCCCGTCCGACGCGGAGGCTTTTCGGCACGATCCCCGGTTCGCTTCCGGCTACCGCGAGAGCCCCCGCCTGACGACGTACTTCGCCGCGTTTAACCGTAATCGCGGGCCTCTCCAGGACGTCGAGCTGCGGCGCAACCTCGCCCGCGCCGTCGACGTGGCCGGTATCGTCCGCCGCACGCTCGGACGCCTCGCCATTCCCGCCCACGGCCTGATTCCCCCGGGGCTGCTCGGGTACTCGGCCGCGGGCCCCGCCACGACTGCCCACGGCGCCGCCGGGTCCGCCTCCGACAGCTCCGTGGAAGCGACCGTGTCCCGCGAGACCGCGGAGCTCTCGGCGGCCGTTCACCCCGTGTTCTTCGGGGAGTTCTCGGCGTTCGCGCAGGAGTTGAGCGACGCGTTCCGCGCGGCGGGATTCCGGATCCGCCCGATCAACAAGACCATGGCGGAGTACCTGGATCTCTCCAGCCGCGGAGCCGCGGATCTCGACATCGGGCGATGGAACGCGGACTACCCCGACGCCGACACGTTTGTCCATGGAGTCGTGCACTCCCAGGCCGGGGCGTTCGGCCGCACGATCGGATTCCCGGAGATCGACCGGCTGGCCGAGCAAGGGCGCGCGGAGACCGATCCCCGGATTCGCCATTCGATCTATCGCAAGGTCGAAGAGCTCATCGAGCGCGAAGCGCTCTTCCTGCCCCTTTTTCACGACCAGGTCTACTGCTTCGCGCGACCGGAGGTGGAGGGCCTCACGGCCCTCGGCCAGAACCCGACGGTTCCCTACGAGGACCTCTGGATCCGGAAGTAGGGAGGAGCGGATGATCGGCACGAAGCTCGCCAACCGCTACGAGATCCTCGGGGAGCTCGGACGCGGCGGTATGGGCGTCGTCTACCGCGCCCGAGATCCGCTTTTGAACCGCGAGGTCGCCGTCAAGCTCATCTCCTCTAGCGACCTGACGCCGGAGCTCGAGGAGCGCTTCCAGCGCGAAGCGCAGGTCGTCGCGCAGATGGACCACCCGGCCATCGTCCCGATTCACGACCTCGGCCGGGATCAGGGCTCGCTCTTCTTCGTCATGCCGGTCGTCGGCGGAACGACGCTGCTGCGGCTGATCCGCGACCAGTCCCTGCGCCTCGGCGAGGTCGTCGACATCGGCATCCAGGCCGCCGAGGCCCTCGACTACAGCCACTCGCGCGGCGTCGTCCACCGCGACATCAAGCCCGCCAACATCATGGTCACGCGCGAGGAAGGCGGCTCGGGAGTCCGCGTCCGCGTGATGGACTTCGGCCTCGCCCACGCGACGACCGAGTCCCGGCTGACCAAGACCGGCACGCTCGTTGGAACCGTCGCCTATCTCTCGCCCGAGCAGGTCGCCTCCCGGGCCTTCGACGGCCGCTCCGACATCTACTCGCTGGGCGTCGTCCTCTACGAATGCCTCGTGGGCGACCCGCCCTTCACCGGCGAGGTCCAATCCATCCTCTACCGCATCGTCCACGAGGTTCCGCAGGCGCCGCGCGGGCTCGGGGCCGAGATCCGCGAGGAGCTCCAGGACATCGTTCTTCGCTGCCTCGAGAAGGACCCCGGCAAGCGCCCCGAGAAGGCGGGCCAGGTCGCCGAAGCCCTGAAGCGCCACAAGTCGAGCCTCGCGAGCGACGAGTTCCGCATGTCGGTCGTGCTCTCCGCGAGCCGCGTCATCCAGCGTCCCGCGACCTCTGTCTTCGTCGGCCGGGAGAAGGAGTTCGCCGAGCTCCAGCGGCGCCTGAACACCGCGATTGCGGGAGAAGGCCAGTTCGCCGTCGTGGCAGGCGAGCCGGGGATCGGCAAGACGCGCCTCCTCGAGGAGTTGAAGAACCTCGCCACGGTCCGGAAGATCCGCGTCGTCTACGGACGCTTCGTCGAGCAGGACCGCTCCTTCTCCTACCAGGGCTTCTGCGAGCTGATCGAGGATTACTTTCAGTCCCGCGATTCGGGCGGATCCTCCGAACGTCCCGACTTCTCCGATCTCGCCTCGGACCTGGTCGCTCTCTTCCCCCAGCTCTCCGAGATCGGGGAGCTGCGCTCGGCCGTCAGCGGGGACTCCCGCATCGCCGTCCCGGCTGAGGAGAAGAAGGCCGAGGACCGGATCCAGATCTTCGAGCTCATCGCCAAGACGCTGACGCGGATCGCCGGCGGCAAGCCCCTCGTCCTGATCCTCGACAACCTCCACGGCGCGGAAGTCTCGATCGAGGCCCTACAGTACATCGTCCGGCGCCTGCGGCCGACGCCGACGCTCATCGTCGGCAGCTACCGGCAGACGGAGACCGACAAGCGACACCCCCTCATCCGCGTGCTCGAGTCCTTCGCGGACGACCCGCGCTTCGTCTCGATCACGCTTCCGCCCTTCTCCCCCTCCGAGCACCGCTCGCTCGTCGAGTCGCTCGTCGGGGCCCCGAGAGTCTCCGACGAGCTCGCCCGGCGGCTCCGGGACGCGACGGAGGGAAATCCCTTCTTCACCCGGGAGCTCGTCCGCTCGCTCGTCGAGTCGGGCGGAATCGCGAAGGACGACACCGGGGCCTGGAGCTTCTCGAAGGAGGCCGAGATCTCGGCCGACGTCCTGCCCGCGACCATCCAGCAGGCCGTCGAGAAGCGCATCGAGCGACTCCCGCAGGAGCTCCGGGACCTCCTTTCGGTCGCCTCCGTGCTCGGCAAGACCTTCGACTCGAAGGACCTCGAGACGCTCGCCGAGGAGGCCCGGGACCTCGACGACGACATCGACCGGCTCGTCCGCGAGGGGATGCTCGAGGAGGAGCGCGAATCGCGCGGCGACCGGCTGACCTTCTCGAGCGGCATCGTCCGCGACGTCCTGTACGCCGCACTCTCACGGCGCAAACGCCGTTCGCTCCACCGCAAGTACGCCGAGCTCGTCGAGAAGCGCAACGCCGGACGGCTCGAGCGCGTCTACCCCGAGCTCGTCCACCATTTCTCGCAGGCGGACGTCCCCGAGAAGACCGTGGAGTACGCGTTGAAGCTCGCGCAGAAGTCACTCGACGCCTTCAGCGCGGAGGACGCGGTCCGGGTCGCGAAGATCGCGCTCGACTACCTCGAGGACGCCGAGGACGCGGAGGACCGCAAGCGCGAGGGTGAGGCGCGGCTGCTTCTCGCTCAGGGCCATCGCATGGCGGGCAACATCGACGCGGCGCTTCGGGAAGCGGAAGCCGCGATCCGCGTCCTCGAGGCGGAAAAGCAGGGGGCCCGGGCCGCCGCCGCCGTTCTGCTCGTGGCGGAGACCGCCTGGCAGGCCCGCCGCATCGACGACGCGCGCCAGTGGGCCGAGCGCGGAATCGAGACGGCGCGCTCGAGCGGCGACGCGGAGCACCTGGCGAGGCTCCTTTCGCTCGCCGCGACCCTCGCCAACCTGCGCGGCGAGTACGCGAAGGCGGCGGCGTACCAGGCCGAGATCGAGAAGCTCACTCCGGGAGAGAAGGCGGCCGACGAGGAGCTCCCACGCGGCGGCACGCTCGTCGTCGCCGTCGCCAACCCGATCGCGGCGACCGAGCCCGGCCTCTACGAGACCAACGAGGAGGTGGAGGCACTGGCCAACGTCTACGAACGGCTGGTGACGACCGACCCCCAGGGCAACCTCGCGCCGGCGCTCTGCGAGAAGTGGACCTTCGAGGAAAACGGGCTCGCGGTCCGGCTTCACCTCCGCCCCGGGGTCGTCTTCTCGGACGGGGCGCCCCTGACCGCGGCCGCCGTGAAGGCGTCGCTCGAGCGCTCGATCCGGCTCTCGCGGGACCAGATGCCCGCGGCCTTCGTCGCCATCCGCGACGTCTCCGAGTACCTGGCCGGAAAGACGGAGGGCGTCGAAGGCATTTCCGCCCCGTCCGACCGGGAGATCGTGATTCGCCTCGCGGACCCTCTTCCGATCTTCCCGTCGCTGCTGACCGATCCGCGAACCGCCATCGTCGCGGCGCCGGCGTCGGGAAGCCCGCCGGTGGGCACGGGGCCCTTCCAGGTGGCCCTCCACACGCCGGATCGCGTCCTCCTGGAGCGCAACCCCCGCCACGCGAAGGAGCCCGCGCGCGTGGACCGGATCGAGTTCCGGGTCTCGCTCGCGGCCTCCGCGATCGCGGTCGGCCTGCGCGAAGGCTCGCTCGACATCGCGCGCGACCTGCTCCCGCAGGACCTCGAGTCGATTCTCCGCGAGCCGCGCCTGCGCGCGGGCCTCGTCGAGACGCCGAAGAAGAACTCGTATTTCGCCGTCTTCCACACGGGGAGCGCCGTGGGATCGAACGTGGCGCTCCGGACCGCGCTCGCCAACGCCGTCCGGACGCAGGACCTCGTTTGGGGGACCCTCGGGCGCTTCGCCTTGCCCGCCACGGGCCTGATCCCGCCCGGGATCCTCGGGCACGACGCGGGACGCCGGCAAACGCACTTCCCGCGCGAAAAAGCCGTCGAGATGATTCGCTCAGCGTCGCTGCCCTCGCCCGTCCGGCTGCGGGTGGGCATTCACCCGATCCTGCTCGACCAGTATGCGGCGCTCACGGAGGCCCTTTTCCGCATCTGGGCCGAACTGGGCGTCGAGGTCGAGATTGCCACGAAGACCATGCCCGAGTTCCTCGAATCCTGGCACGCCAACAAGGGCATCGACGTCATGCTCGGCCGCTGGATCGCCGACTACGACGATCCCGACAACTTCACGTTCACCCTCTTCCACTCGGGAAACGGGGCGGCGCGCGCCTACTTCTCCTCGCCGGAGACCGACCGCATCCTCGAGGAGGCCCGCGGCGAGGCGCGGCCGGCCGCCCGCGAGGCGCTCTACCGGAGATTCGAGCACGCCCTTCTCGACCCCGCGATCCTCGTGCCGCTCTTCCACGACGTGGACTACCGGATCGCGAGCCCCCTGGTGCGGGGCCTCCAGCTTCGCAGCACCGCCCCCTACGTCAACTACGCCGAGCTCGGAAAAGCGGAGGCAGCGGCGGATCGGGCGGCCGACCGGCATGCGGGCGGGGGGATCATACACGTGCCGATCGCGGGCGTCGTCCGGAACCTCGATCCGGCACTCTGCGAGACCCTGGAGCACAGCGAAGTGGCGCCCAGCCTGTTCGAGACGCTCACGCGGGCGCTCGACGGAACGCGGATCGTGCCCTGGATCGCCTCGGAGGTGCTCACGGAGAGCGACGGGAAGCGGTACCGGTTTCGGCTGCGCCCGGGTGTGCGGTTCCACGACGGGCGGCGGCTGACGGCGCGCGACGTGCGCTTCTCCTGGGAGCGGCTCCTCACGGCGCCGAGCGTGAACCGGTGGCTGCTGTCGCCCATCCGGGGCGCCCGGCGGATCATCGGCGGCGAGACCACCGACCTCGAGGGCTTCCACATCGTCTCGCCGACGGAGTTCTTCATCGACCTCGAGAAGCCCGTTGCCTTCTTTCCGGCCGTCATCTCCTACACGCCGACCGCGATCCTTCCGGAGGGAACCGCCGCCGTGGGCACGACCGCGGAGGAAGGAGCCGTCGGGACCGGGCCCTGCCGGATTGTCAGCTTCGAGCCCGGGAGGCGCCTGGAGCTCGAGCGCAACCCGACCTACTGGCGGGAAGGCTATCCGCGCTGCGACGGGGTCGTCTTCCGCTTCGGCGTGTCACCCGAGGAGATTCGCAACGAGTTCCTCGCCGGGAGGTTCTCGCTCGCCTCGGATCTGCTCCCCGCCGACGCCGAGGCCTTCCGGCACGACCCCCGGTTCGCTTCCCGGTACCGGGAGAACCCGCGCCTGACGACGTATTACGTGACTTTCAACTGCCACCGCGGTCCGCTTCGGGACGCGGAGCTGCGCCGCGGCCTCGTGCGCGCCGTCGACGTCGGCGGGCTCGTCCGACGCACGATCGGAAGGCTCGCCATTCCCGCCCACGGCCTCATCCCGCCGGGCCTTCTCGGCTACGCGGCGGCCGGCCCGGGCTCCGGCCCCGTCTTGGGGACCTCCGGATCCGCGGACAGCTCGGTCGAGGCGACGGTCTCGCGGGAGACGATCGAGCTGACGGCCGGCGTCCACCCGGTGTTCTTCGGCGAGTTCTCCGCATTCTTTCGCGAGCTCACCGAGGCGTTCCGCGAGATCGGATTCCGCATCAAGCCGATCAACAAGACGATGGCCGAGTACCTCGAGCTGCAGCGCCCGGGAGAAGGGGACCTGAACATCGGGCGCTGGAACGCCGACTATCCCGACGCGGACAACTTCATGCACACGCTCCTGCATTCCGACTCGGGGTTCCTGGGCCGGTTCGTCGGCAATGCCGAGGTCGATGCGCTCGCCGAACGCGGGCGGGCCGAGACCGATCCGCGGGTCCGGCACTCGATCTACCGGCGCGTCGAGGAGCTGATCGCGCGCGAAGCCTTGCTGCTGCCGCTCTTCCACGACCAGGTCTACTGCTTCGCGCGGCCGGAAGTCGAAGGACTGACCTCTGTCAAGGGGGGCAATCCGGTCGTCGACTACGAGAACCTGTCGATCCGCCGGTAGCCGGGGCCGGCTACGTGTTGCCGCGGATCTTCAGCGCCCCCTGCTCGACCCAATGGGCGAGCAGGCGACGGATGCGGTAGGAATCCGAGGCGACGGCGTCTTCGCAGTCGAGCGGGGTGCCGCCCTGGCTCGCGCGCGCCCACAACGCCTGCAGGAATGCCCCGTCTTTCTCCGCCGGGTGCGGCGTGGGCCGCGTCGACGTCGCTTCGAGGTGGACGGTGTCGGGCACGAGGGTGGCGGCCTCCTGGAACTCGTCGTAGCGGCGCATCGCCTCGAGGGTCAGGGGGAGGATCTGGAGCGCGGCGGCGCCCGGCCGAGGAGGCGGCGCGCCCTTGACGAATGCGAACTGGCCGGGCGTGGGCCGCTCGAGGAGCTGGTAGAAGGCCTCCTCCCCGCGGAGCTTTCCCCGGTGGGTCTCCTCGAGCTTCCCCTCGCGCAGCGAGAGCGTGGCAAAGACCTCGCCGCCCTTGAGACCCCGCAGCGTGAGCATCCCGGATGCGGACGAGTCGCCCAGGCTCTGGAGAAGCGCCGGCAGACCGAACACCTCCAGGTCCCCCTGCAGGCTCGCGGCCGGCTCGTCCGCGCCGCCGGACTCCCTGGACGCGGCCGACGCGGCCGGCTTGTCCCACGCCGCGATCGCGCGCGCCGCGACCTTCCCGGCCTCCTGTCCGCCGAACCGCGCGGCGATGTCCTCGAGCGCCCGCCGCACCGCCGGCGACGGCGTGCCCGCGAGCGCCTGGACCACGTGCACGAGGCTCTGCTCGGTCGCCTTGAGCGTGAGGCCGAGCAGCTTGAAGGGAATGTTGGCCTTGAGCAGCGCGAGCAGCTGCTCCACGGTGTCCGCATCGTCGGAAAGGTCCTGGCTGCCGAGCTCCTCCAGACGCGCCATCGCGTCCCCGAGCGACACCTGCTTCTTGACGGCGTGGTCGATCAGGATCCGCCGCGCCCGCGGCGAGGGGAGGCGCGCCATCGTCGCGGCCACGCGGTCGAGCAGGGCGCGCAGGTCTTTGGGCTCATAGGGGGCGCCTTCCGGCCTGGCGAGGAGCCCCTCCAGTTGGGCCAGCAGCTCGCCGAGCCCCTGCTCGGTGCGCTCGTCCTCGTACACGGCGAGGACCGCCACCGCTTCCTTGACGACGACGAGCGGCAACCCGATCTGGGCGTGGCGCACGACGGTTTCGCTCTCGTCGGGGGAAGCTTCGGGGTCGCGGGGAATTCGCCGCAGGAGATAGAGGAGATTGCGCCGGAAGAACCACTCCTCCTCTCCGACCGCGGTCGAGGGAACGCGGCTCAAGGCCTCGTACGCCACGGCCCGCGCGGGCGCCCCGTGCACTTCGAGGAGCGCGAGGATCAGCCGGCGCCGTTCGCGCTTCTGCTCGCGCGGCAGCTCCTCGAGCAGGCCTTCCGCCGTGTAAGCCGTGAAGAAGTCGAGCACCTTGCGCAACAGCGCGTGCTGGTCGGGCCGCTCGGAGCACTTTCGGAGGAGCTCGCCGTTCAACGTCTCGCCGAGCTTGCGCCGCACGAGCTCGGCGCTGCCCCGATCGACCTTCTTCTCCGCGATCAGGCGGTCGGCGAGCTCGAGCATCTGGACGGCCTGGGGCAGCGACCCCTCGTTGAACCGCTCGACGCCGGCCTTGACCATCTCCTGGAAGCGCTTCGAGATCTCGACCGGATCGTCCGCCTCGGTGATGATGCGCCGCATGGCGCCGAGCGCCCGCGTTTCGACCGGCGCCGCCATTCCGGAGGCTTCCGCGGCGGGAACGGTCCAGCCCGGAAGGCTCTGGGCCAGGGCGCGGAACAGATTGTCGGTCCCGGCCTCCAGACCCATCGCCTTCAACCGGGCCATGTACTGATCGAGCTCGTGCGAGGAATGCGAGCTCCGAGCCGCGAAGGCGAGGGCCTCCGCAGCCTGCGGGGCGCCCGGCGCGGCGGCACCGCCACCGGTGGTGAGGCCGCCCTGCGCTTCGAGCCGCTCGAGAAGCATGGAGAATCGGCGCAGACCGCGGACGGCCTCGTCCGCGGCCGCTCCCGGCTCGCCGCCTCCCGCGCCTGCGGCCGCTCGCTGCGCGGAGGCGGCCGTGGCGGCGGTCCCGCTCTCGGTCGGGGCCTGGCGATGAATGGTCCGCACGGGAGAGATCTGCGTTCCCGCCTGTTCCCCGAGCCGGCTCAGGTTCTCGAGCAGCATCGCGTGGTCTTCCTGGGGGCACAGGGCGAGAACGGAGCGGTACAAGTGCCGGAGATACTCCTCCAGCGGCTGGCGCGGCACGAGCTTGAACTCGCCGATCATGTGGATCTTCTTGATCGCGTGAAAGAGGTAGTCGGAGATCGGCACGGCGCTGCCCGCGGCGCCCCGGTACTGGGCGGCCGTCCACGCGCGGATCGAGGGGAGGATGACCTCCGGCGGGTACTTGATGAGAAGCTGGATCGAGTCGGCGACGACGAGGGGCGGAAGAGCGTCGGAGAGATACTGCTGGAACTCGAGGAGCGCCTCCTGGAGCTCGGGATTCGTCGGCTGCCCTGACATCGGTTTCGATGCGCCCTGTAACGTTAGGGTAACCCAAAGACCGCCAGCGAGATAGGGCGATCGCGCCGCCGCGCGAAAACATGCCCGCGCGGGGCACGGAGAAGAGCATGGTGCGCGACTGGCCGGCGGCTTCCGGGAGACGTCCCTCTTCTGGCTTTGCAGCTCTCGGGCTGGCGCCTCTTCGGCGCGGGCAACGTTCTCTTGACAAGCCCTCAAAACGGCCATATGTAAACGTTTACATCGGGCTTCGGAACGAGGAGGACGCGCCCACGCCTGCCGCAGAGGAAATGAGCGTAACGATCCGAGACGTCGCCCGCCGCGCGCGCGTCTCCGTCGCGACCGTGTCCCGCGTCTTGAACGACAAGGGCCCCGTCCTCG
>JBBDKM010000031.1:14256-30943 GCA_040879385.1 Thermoanaerobaculia bacterium
GACGGTCTGATCGTCCTCTCTCCCGACATGAGCGTTCCCGCGCTGCGCTCCTCGATTCCGGACTCGCTGCCCGTCGTCCTGCTCAACTCCGTGTCCGACGGCAAGAGTCCCTTCGACCTCATCAACCTCGACAACGCCCGCGGGGCCTACTCCATGGTGGAGCACCTGGCCTCGCTCGGCCACCGGCGCATCGCCTTTCTCCGCGGGCCGATCCCGAACGCGGACGCCTCGGAACGGCTGCGCGGCTACCGGGAGGCGATGCGGGAGCTGGCTCTGGACTGGACCGAGGAGCTGGAGTTCCCCGGCAATTTCCGGGAAGACGCCGGGTACCGCGCGGGCCAGCGCATCGCCCGGATGCCGAACCCGCCGACGGCCATCTTCGCCGCCAACGACGCTATGGCCATCGGGTGCCTGGCCGCGCTGCGCGAGGCGGGCAAGTCCGTGCCCGGGGACTTCGCCCTGGCGGGCTTCGACGACATCCCGATCGCCAGCTTCATCTCCCCCGCGCTGACTTCGGTGCGGGTCTCGATCGCGGAGCTCGGTGCCTCCGCGGCCGAGCGCGTTCTCCACGGCGTCAGGGCGCGGAACCTGCACAAGCGTCTCCACCTGACCCTGCCGACGACCCTCGTGACGCGCAGCTCCTGCGGAGGCGCGCCGGATTCGAACGAACGAAATGTACGATTGAACGGGACGAATGGAAGGAGGAGGTCCGAATGAATCGAATCACCAACCGAACTTTGCGAGGACTCCGAATCTTGCTGGCGCTCGCGATTGCCTGGACGGCGGTCCCGGCGGCGGCGCAGACGACGACCGGCACCCTGCGGGGCGTCGTCAAGGACGAGACCGGCGCGGCGCTGCCCGGTGTGACGGTCGAGGCCGTGAACGACGCGTCGGGCCTGACCCGTAGCGCTGTCTCGGGCCCGGACGGCTTCTACAACATCTCGGTCACACCCGGGACCTACTCGGTCAAGGCGAGCCTCGAGGGTCTCGGCGCGGACTCGAAGAACGTGGTCGTGCTGCTGGGCCAGACCCAGGGACTCGACTTCCTGCTGTCCCTTCGGGCGGCCGAGGCCGTGACCGTCACGGCGACGGCCCCGGTGATCGAGACGCGGCAGAGCGAGATCGCGACCAACGTCACCGAGCAGCAGCTAAGGACCCTGCCCCAGGACAACCGCAACTTCCTGAACTTCGCCAACCTCGCGCCGGGCGTGCGCACGGCCACCGACGAAGAACACAAGGAGGTGCTGGGCGGCGCTCTCCCCGGCTTCAACACGAACGTCTTCATCGACGGCACGAGCTACAAGAACGATGTCTTGAACGGCGGCGTCGTCGGCCAGGACTCCAGCCGCGGCAACCCGTTCCCCCAGAACGCCGTGCAGGAGTTCCGCGTCGTCACGCAGAACTTCAAGGCCGAGTACGAGAAGTCCTCGAGCGCCATCATCACCGCCGTGACGAAGTCCGGCGGCAACACGTTCCATGGCGACGGCTTCGCGGACTATCAGGCCAAGGGGCTCGTCGCGACCAACGAGTGCGATCTGATGAGAAACCGCTGCTCGAGCGATCCTAACCCCGATTTCGTCAAGCCCGACTACACGCGATGGCAGGCCGGCGTCTCCCTCGGGGGCCCGATCATCCAGGACAAGCTCCATTTCTTCGGGTCCTGGGAGTACAACACCCAGAACCGCAACAACGCCGTGTCGCCGGGGGCCCAGATCGACCTGGTGCCGGAGCCGACGCGAACCGAGCTCCTGAGCCTCACGGGCGTCGCCGCGAGCCCGTTCAAGTCGAACCTCGCGTTCAGCAAGATCAGCTGGCAGGCGACGAGCGCGGATGTCGTCGACTTCACGGGTTTCTACCGCCACGAGAACGAGGTGAAGGACGTCGGCGGACAGCGCGCCTTCCAGGCCGGCACGGACATCAAAAACGGCGTCTGGAACGTCCAGGCCAGGAACTCCTGGCTCTCGACCAGTTTCTTAAACGAGACCATCGTCGGATACCAGGACTACAAGTGGAATCCGAGCCCCGTCGAGGCCGGGATCGTCGGCCAGGACTTCCAGAACGCCCTCTACATCGGCTCGACCCAGAACCTGCAGAACTTCAACCAGAAGCGCTTCAGCGTCCGCAACGACTTCACGCTCCTCGACATTCGCGCGGCGGGCGATCACGTCGTGAAAGTCGGCGTCATTTATAGCCACAACAAGTACGACGTCCAGAAGCAGTTCTTCGGTATTCCCATCTACCGCTACCGCTCCGACATCCCCGCCGGCTCGCCATACGCCTTCCCCTTCGAGGCGCAGTTCGGCTTCGGGAACCCGGACCTCTCGATCACCAACAACCAGTTCGGCACCTACTTGCAGGACGACTGGACCATCAACCCCCAGCTCACGGTCAACATCGGCCTGCGCTGGGACGTCGAGTCCAACGGCCTGAACAACAAGTACGTGACCCCGGCGCTCGTCGTTTCGGAATTGTCCGACCGGTACTCCTCGGACTTCTTCACCAACGGCAACGACCGTCCGGCCTACAAGAACTCCTTCCAGCCGCGCATCGGGTTCGCCTACGACCTCTCGAAGAAGGGCACGACCGTCTTCTTCGGCGGCTACGGGCGCTACACCGACCGCGTCGAGTACAACGCGCTCTTAGACGAGCAGTTCCGGCTCCAGTACACGACGCTCACGTTCCGGTTCTCGGCCGACGGGCAGCCGCGCGACGGCAACCCGACGCTCATGTGGGATGATTCGTACCTGACGGCCGCCGGCCTCCAGACCATCATCGACAGTCCCGCGCGGCCCAACCCCGAGGTCTTCCTGGTCAACAACAACACCAAGCCGCCCGTCTCCGACCAGTTCACCGGCGGAATCCGGCAGCAGCTCGGCCCGATCGGCGTGTCGCTGTCGTACGCCGGCGTGCGCTCCAAGAACGGCTTCACCTGGATCTTCGGAAATCGCCGGGCGGACGGCGGCTGCTGCGAGTCCGTCTCGCCGTTCTTCTCCAATGTGCTCCTCGCCGACCCCACCAAGCGCGCCTGGTACGACGCTGGCTTCCTTCAGGTGGACAAGGCCTACACGGCCTCCTCGAAGTGGGGCGCCACGCTGGCCTACACGTACGGCCGCGCGACGGCCAACGGCGGCGACTTCTTCACGCTCGATTGGGTCGACGTGTCCGCTTCGCCGCGGCGCCGCGCGCCCCAGGACGAGCGGCACCGGGTCGTGGTCTCGGGCATCGTCGGGCTGCCGTGGGACGTCACGCTCTCGACTCTCGTCCAGATCGGCACGGGCACGCCCTTCAACGTCTTCGACGCGACCGACGGCTTCGGGCCGAACCAGTTCAAGGTCCGGCTCGGCGGCGGCCAGCCGGAGGGAACTCTCCCCTTCCAGCAGTGGGACGTGTCGTTGCAAAAGCAGTTCTACTTCACGCAGGCCGCCTACGTCGGAGTCCGCGCCGGCGTCTTCAACGTCACCAACCACAAGAACTTCGGCTGCTTCGAAGGCTTCATTCCGCCCGCGGGGGAGACAAATCCGAACTTCGGCAAGCCCGACTGCCTCATCACGCAGCCGCGCCGCCTCCAGGTCGGGTTGAACGTGGGCTTCTGAGGTAAGAGACTGACTCTCGATCGTGGGGCGGGTCGCTGACGGAAGGACCGGGCAGGATGCGGACGGGAGACCGTCCGCACGCCGGGCCCGGCCGGCGGCGGCGCTCTTCGCGCTCGCGGCTTCCGCTCTCTTCGTCCTCGCTCTCTGCCGCCCGGTTCCCCGGGCGGCAGAGCCGCGAGTCGTTCCCCCCCGCCCGGCCGTCGCTCCGGCGGCCGAGGCGTTTCTCGAGGATCTCGAGCAGCGCACGTTCCGGTGGTTCTGGGACCTTGCGGACCCGGGAACGGCGCTCATTCCCGATCGCGCGCCCACGCCTTCGTTCTCGAGCGTGGCCGCCGTCGGCTTCGGACTGACCTCTTACACGATCGGCGCCGAGCGCGGCTGGGTCTCCCGGGCCGACGCCGCCGCGCGCACCGCGAAAACGCTGCGCTTCCTGGTGTCGGCCCCCTCCGGTGGCGCCCCCGCGGGAATGACCAGCTATCGCGGATTTTTCTACCACTTCCTCGATATGCGAACGGGCGAGCGCTTCGAGAAAGTCGAGCTCTCGACCATCGACACGACGCTTCTGGCAGCCGGAGCCCTGACGTGCCAGAGCTACTTCGACCGGGAGGACCCGGTGGAGGCGCAGATCCGCGCCGACGCCGACACTCTCTATCGGCGCATCGAGTGGACCTGGGCGCAGCCCCGCCCGCCCGGCGTCTCCATGGGCTGGACGCCGGAGGAGGGCTTCCACACCTGGAACTGGAGCGGCTACGACGAGGCGATGATTCTCTACATCCTGGCGCTCGGCTCCCCCACTCACGCGATCGACCCCGCCGCGTGGCCGCAGTGGTGCAGCACCTATGTCTGGGGCTCCTATTTCGGCCAGGAGCACGTGAACTTCTCGCCCCTCTTCGGGCACCAGTACACCCACATCTGGGTGGATTTCCGCGGCATCCAGGACCCGTACATGCGCGGCAAGGGCATCGACTACTTCGAGAACTCGCGCCGCGCGACCCTCTCGCAGAAGGCCTATGCCACCGCGAATCCCTCCGGGTTCGCCGGGTACGGCCCCGACGTCTGGGGACTGACGGCCTGCGACGGCCCGTTCGACGACGGCACTCTGGAGATCGACGGGAAGACCCGCAAGTTCCAGGGCTACGCAGCCCGCGGCGCCTCGCTCCGGCACGTCATCGACGACGGGACCATCGCGCCGACGGCGGCGGCGGGCTCGATCCCGTTCGCTCCCGAGATCGCCATCCCGGCCCTCCAGGAGATGACGCGGCGCTGGCCGGACCTGCGCAACGCCTACGGCTTCCTGAACGCGTTCAATCCGACCCTCGCGGACGCGGCGATCCGCCCGCAGTGGGGCCGCATCGTGCCCGGGGTCGGATGGTTCGACGTCGACCAGCTCGGCATCGACCAGGGCCCCATCGTCGCCATGATCGAGAACTATCGGTCCGGGCTCGTCTGGCGCACGATGCGCAAGAACCCCTACATCATCGCGGGACTCGAGCGCGCGGGCTTCACGGGCGGATGGCTCGATCGCGCCGCGCGCTGATCGCGCTGTCCGCAGCGATTCTCGCGGGCGCCGCCTGCTCCCCGCAGGGCGCCGCCTCGGCCGAACGGGTCGTGCGCTTCTGGGGGCTCGGGCGCGAGGGCGAGGTCGTCAAGGAGCTCGTGCCCGAGTTCGAGCGCCGCAACCCGGGCATCCGCGTGATTGTCCAGCAGATTCCGTGGACGGCGGCCCACGAAAAGCTGCTAACGGGTTTCGTCGGCGGATCGCCGCCGGATCTCGGGCAGCTCGGCAACACCTGGATCCCGGAGTTCGCGGCCATCGGGGCGCTCGAGCCCCTGGAGGCCCGCATCGCCTCTTCGAAGGTCCTGGCCCCCGGCAACTACTTCGAGGGCATCTGGAAAACGAACGCCTTCGAGGGGACCACCTACGGGATCCCCTGGTACGTCGACACGCGGGTCC
The DNA here is from genome assembly GCA_040879385.1 of Thermoanaerobaculia bacterium. Taxonomy (GTDB): domain Bacteria; phylum Acidobacteriota; class Thermoanaerobaculia; order UBA5066; family Gp7-AA6; genus DAHUXD01. The sequence goes on from JBBDKM010000031.1 coordinate 19,804, forward strand.
TCTTCTACCGGCCGGATCTCCTGAAGGCCGCGGGCTACGCCGAGGCGCCCCGCACGTGGTCGGCGTGGCGGGACGCGATGGTCAAGGTCCGCGACGGCGCGCCGAGGGGCGGGCGCTACGCGATCCTGCTGCCCACCAACGAATGGGAGCAGCTCACGATCTTCGGGATCCAGCAGCGCTCGACGCTGCTCGCCGGCGACGGCACCCGCGGCGCGTTCGCCGGGCCTCCGTTTCGCGCGGCTACGGAATGGTACGTCGGGCTCTTCCGCGACGGCCTCGCGCCGGTCGTCAGCTACACGCAGCTCGGGAACCCGTACCAGGAGTTCGCCCGCGGCTACTTCTCGATGTGGATCACGGGACCCTGGAACCTGGGCGAGTTTCGCCGGCGGCTGCCGCCGGAGCAGCAGAACCTCTGGATGACCGCGCCGCTGCCCGCGCCCGACGGCGATCCCGAATGGCCCGGCTTCTCGCTGGCGGGAGGCTCGTCGCTGGCGGTCTTCCGCGCGTCGAAGGACAAGGACGCGGCCTGGGCCTTCGCCGAATACCTGTCCGAGCCGGCCGTGCAGTCCCGCTTCTACGCGCTGTCCGGCGACCTTCCCGCCCGGCGGGAAGCCTGGGACGACGCGCCGCTCGCCGGCGACCTCAAGGCGCAGGCGTTCCGGACTCAGCTTTCCCGGGTCGAGCCGATGCCGCGCGTGCCGGAGTGGGAGCAGATCGCCCAGAAGATCCCCGAAGACCTGGAGCCCGCGATCCGGGGCCGGGAGTCGGTGGCGCAATCGCTCGCGCGGCTCGACGCCAACGTGGACCGGATCCTGGAGAAGCGCCGCTGGATCCTGGCGCGCGAGGAGGCCCGCCGTGGCTTCTGACACGGCCCCCCGCGCGACGCGGCACGAGGTCCGGGCGGCCTGGCTGCTGCTCTCGCCGGGCCTCGCGGTCATCTCGATCCTCTTCCTCATCCCGATCGCCGCGGCCTTTCTGCTGTCCCTGACGGACTTCGACATCTACGCCCTCGGCGACCTCGAGAACGTGCGCTTCATTGGCCTGAAGAATTACTCCACGCTCCTGCGCGACCCGCTGCTCTGGAAGGCCATGCGGAACACCGCGCTCTTTCTCTTCGTCGGCGGGCCGCTCACGATCGGCGTGGCGCTCGCGGCGTCGCTGCTGCTCCACTCCAGGGTCGCGCGGCTCAAGGGTCTCTTCCGGACGATCTTCTTCGCCCCGTACGTGACGACGCTCGTCGCCGTGGCGGTGGTCTTCCGCTACCTCTACCATCCGCGCTTCGGCCTGATCGCCCGCGGGCTCGACGCGGTCAACATCGCGCCGATCGACTGGCTGGGCGACCCCCGCTGGGCCATGCCCGCGATCATCCTGCTCGCCGTCTGGAAGAACTTCGGCTACGCGACGATCCTGCTCGTCGCCGGCCTCCAGAGCATTCCGGAGTCCCTCTACGAAGCGGCCCGCCTCGAGGGCGCCGGAGCGTGGCAGCTCTTCCGCAGGATCACGCTCCCCCTCCTCTCGCCCACCTTCCTGTTCCTCGGCGTCATGACGACGATCGGTTACTTCCAGTTCTTCGCCGAGCCCTACGTCATGACGGACGGCGGCAAGCCGCTGAACTCCACGCTGTCGGTCGGCCTCCTCATGTACAAGAACGGCTTCCGCTGGTGGAGCATGGGATACGCGGCCTCGATCGCGTTCGTTCTCTTCGTGGTTGTCCTGGCGCTAACCGCTGTGCAGTTCTGGATCCAGAAGCGGCAGGAAGCGTGAAGAAGCTCCTCGTTCACCTGGCTCTGGTCGCGGGCGCGGTGCTCGCGCTCACGCCGCTCGTGTGGATGATCTCGGCCTCCCTGATGCGGCCGGGCGAGGCGAGCGAGTTCCCACCGCCGTTCTTCCCGTCCCGGATCACGCTCGGCAACTACCGCGACCTGTTCACGCGCCTCTCGCTCGGGGAGAACGCCGCCAACAGCCTCTTGGTCGCCTCGGCGACGACGCTGGGGGTCCTCTTTCTCAACTCGATGGCCGGCTACGCGTTCGCGAAGCTCCGATTTCCCGGCCGGAACCGGCTGTTCGGCGGCTTGATGGCGGCCCTCGTCATTCCGGCCCCGGTCGCGATGCTGCCGCTCTTTCTGATGCTGCGCTCCGCGGGGCTCGTCAACACCTACGTCGGCGCCGCCCTGCCGGGCCTGGCGGGCATCATCGGCATCTTCCTCATCCGCCAGTTCGCCCGGGGGATCCCGGACGATCTCCTGAACGCCGCGCGCCTCGAGGGGGCCGGCGAGTTTCGCATCTACTGGACGATCGTCCTTCCGCTTCTGCGGCCGGTTCTGGCGACACTCGCCATCGTCACGTTTCTGTCGACGTGGAACGATTTCGTCTGGCCGCTCGTGATCCTGACGGACGAGTCTCGTTATACGCTTCCGGTCGCGCTGGCAGGCCTCGTGGGCGAGCACTCCGCCGACATCGAGCTGATGATGGCGGGCTCGGTCCTGACCGTCCTCCCCGTGCTTCTCCTCTTCCTGGCCCTGCAGAAGCAATACCTGGAGGGCATCACGCTCGGCGGGGTGAAGGAGTGAGGCGCTTGGCGGCAGCGGCGGCCGGCCTCCTGCTGCTGGCCTCGACGCCCGGAACCCCGGCGCGCACGGTCCTCGACATTTTCGAGGGCGGCATCGCGGGTTGGGTCGCGGCGCCCTCGGACGGCATTCGCATGGCGCTGTCTCCCGACGCGGGCGAGACGGGCGGCGCGCTCCGGATCGACTTCGACTTCCAGGGACGCGCGGGGTGGGCCGCCGCGCGCAAGGCCTTTCCCCGGGCGCTCCCGGAGAATTGGGCGATGCGCTTTCGCTTCAAGGGAGAGGGCCCGCCGCAAACGCTCGAGTTCAAGCTGCTCGACCCGAGCGGAGAGAACGTCTGGTGGTCGGTCCGCCGGGACTTCGCGCTCCCCCGGGACTGGACGACGCTCACGGTCCGCAAGCGCCAGGTCTCCTTCGCCTGGGGACCCGCGGGCGCCGGCGAGAAGCTCCGCGAGCTCGGCGCGATCGAAGTCACAGTCGTCAACTCGAGCGGCGGCCGCGGCTCCGTGTGGATCGACGATCTTGTTCTCGAGGAGCTCCCGCCGCCGGGAGCGCCGCTGCCCTCCCGAAAGAACTGGAAGAGCGCGCCGGCCGCCGGGGAAACCGCGGAGCTCGTCCTCGATCTCGGAGGCCGCCGGGAGCTCGGCGGACTCGCCCTCTTCTGGGACGCCGCCGACTTCGCCCGGCGCTATGAGATCGAGCTTTCCAACGACGGCCGGACCTGGGCGCGGGCCCGCTCGGTCTCTTCGTCGCGCGGAGGCCGGTCGCGGATCTACCTGCCCGACTCGGAGGCCGCCTTCGTGCGCCTGCGTTTCCTCGAGAGCGCGCGAGGCCGGGGCTACGCGCTCGACGAGGTCTCGGTCGAGCCGCCCGAGACCGCGGAGACGCCGACGAAGTTCCTCGAGACGCTCGCGAGGGAGGCCCCGCCCGGACATTGGCCCCGGTCGTTCACCGGGGAGCAGATCTACTGGACCGTGGTCGGCACCGACGGGGGACGGGAGAACGGGCTCCTGTCGGAAGATGGATCGCTCGAAAGCGGCCCCGGGGGATTCTCGCTCGAGCCGTTCCTCCGTACCGGGGACACGCTCCTCGGCTGGCGCGAGGCTTCGGTCACGCACCGGCTCGAAGGCGACGATCTGCCGATCCCCTCGGTCGAGCGCCGCTACCCCGGAGGCGCCGCGCTGAATGTGACGGCGTTCGCCGACGGACCGCCCGAGGCCTCGACGCTCCGGGCGCGCTACCGCGTGGCCAACACCGGAGCCACGGCGCTCCGGTGCACGCTGTACCTGGCGCTGCGCCCGATCCAGGTCAACCCGCCGACGCAGTTCCTGAATCTCCCGGGAGGCTTCGCGCCGATCCGGAGCGTGGCGTGGGACGGCCGGGCGGCGGAGGTGAACGGCAGCCGCCGCGTCGTCCCGCTCACGGCTCCGACCGCGTTCGGCGCCACCGGGCTCGACGACGGCGAGATCGTCGCGCGCCTTTCCGAGAACAGCCTGCCGAAGGCTTCACGGTCGAGCGACCCCGATGGCTTCGCTTCGGCCGCCTTCGCATGGGAGCTCGAGATCCCCGCCGGAGGCTCGCGCAATGTCGTGGTCGCCCTGCCGATGTCCGGCGCACCGCTGCCCGAGCACCCGTCGGCCCCGCCGGCCGAGGCCACGGACTTTCAGGCGCTTCTCGACGCGGCCGCGCGCTCGTGGCGCGAAAAGCTCGACCGGACATCCTTCGCGCTTCCGGGGCCCGGTGACGAGATCGCGCGCACGGCGCGGGCGAACCTCGGCTGGATCCTGGTCAATCGCGACGGGCCGGCGATCCGACCCGGCTCGCGCGCGTACGCGCGGTCCTGGATCCGCGACGGCGCGCTCACCTCCGTCGCGCTCCTCCGGCTCGGGCACTTTGCCGAGGCGCGCGATTTCCTGCGCTGGTTCGCGCCTTTCCAGTACGAGAACGGCGCCGTGCCCTGCTGCGTCGACCGCCGGGGCGCCGATCCCGTGCCCGAGCACGACAGCCACGGCGAGCTGCTCTACCTGGCGTCCGAGTACTTCGCCTACACCGGAGACCGCGCGACCGTGGAAGACGTCTGGCCGCACCTCGCGAAGGCCGCCGCGCACATCGACGCGCTGCGCGCGAAACGGCGCACGGCCGAGTACCGCTCGGGCGAGAAACGCTTCTTCTTCGGCCTACTGCCGGAGTCGATCAGCCACGAGGGGTATTCGAGCCGACCCGTCCACTCCTACTGGGACGACCTCTGGGCGGTGCGCGGGTTGACAGGCGCGGCCGACCTGGCTCGGGCGCTCGGGAAGGCCGCCGAGGCGGCCCGGATCGCCGCGTCCCGCGACGAGATGCGGCGGGACCTTCATGCCTCGATCCGCGCCGTCATCGAGGCCCGCGGCCTGGACTTCATCCCCGGCTCCGCCGACCTCGGCGACCTCGACCCCACGTCGACCACGATCGCGTTCGAGCCCTGCGGCGAGGCCTCCCGCCTCCCGCAGCTGCAGCTCGCCCGCACGTTCGAGAGGTACTGGGAGAGTTTCGTGGCCCGCCGCGCGGTCCGGCGCGAGCCGGCCCACGACTACACGCCGTACGAGTGGCGCGTGGCCGGCACCTACGTGCGTCTCGGCCGCCGGGACCGCGCCCAGGCCCTGTTCCAGTTCTTCTTCGGCGATCGCCGCCCGCACGGCTGGAAGCAATGGGCGGAGGTCGTGGGGCCGGATCCGCGCGCCCCCCGGTTCATCGGCGACATGCCGCACGGATGGGTCGGCTCGGACTTCCTCCGTTCGTTCCTCGATCTCTTCGTCTACGACCGCGAGGAGGACGGCGCTCTGGTGCTCGGCGCCGGAGTGCCGGCCGCCTGGCTGGCGGACCCCCGCGGCGTTTCGATCGGGAAGATCCGGACGCGCTACGGTCCCCTCGACCTGGCGATGACCGCGGACTCCGGAGCTGTCCGGGTGCGCATCGGCGGCGGCCTGTCCGTGCCGCCCGGCGGCTTGGTCGTGCCGTGGCCGTTGGACGGCCGGGCCGCCTCCGCCACAGTCAATGGTCGGGCCGCGGCTCTTTCCGCCGCCGGCGAGCTCGTCGTCCGAGAAGTCCCCGCCGACATCGTCATCGAAAAGGGAAATCCGTGAGCGCATCCGGCCGCCTGCCGGCCAACAGGTACGGACACTTCTCCGACGGCGGCACGGAGTACGTCGTGACCGACCCGCGCCCGCCGCGGCCGTGGGCGAACGTCATCGCCAACGAGCGCGTGGGACTCGCGATCAGCCATACCGGGAGCGGGTTCTCCTGGATCGACAACTCGCAGCTCGCGACGGTCACGCGCTGGCAGCAGGACCTCGCCATCGACCGCTCGGGAAAGTTCGTCTACGCGCGGGACTCCGAGAGCGGGCAGCTCTGGTCGCTCTCGCCCTCCCCCGTGTGGGCTCCCCTCGATCGCTTCGCATGCCGGCACGGCATGGGCTACACGAGCTTCGAGACGGTCGCTCATCGTGTCGCGGCGCGCTGGACGCTCTTCTGCGACTCGGCCGAGTCAGTCGAGATGTGGAAGATCGAGCTGGCCGACGTGTCGGGCCGCGCGCGGCGCCTCGAGCTCTGCGCCTTTCTCGAGTGGTGCTGCGGCGTCTCCCCCGCCCCGCGCCGCGAGTTCGGGCGGCTCTTCCTCGAGACGTGGCCGGACCCCGAGCGCCGGGCCGTCTTCGCGCGCAACCACATGTGGGACGTGCCGTCGCCGCGCGACGGACACTGGAACACGAGCTTCCCGTTCGTCAGCGCGCTGGCGTCGACCGAGCCCGTGAGCGGCGCGCAGGGCGACAAGGCGGCCTTCCTCGGCCGCTTCGGCGACTTCGCTTCCCCCGAGTCGCTCCGGCACGGCGCCTGGACGCCGCTCTTCGGCCGGCACGAGGACCCGATCGCGGCGCTGCGGTCGACCGTCGACATCCCGGCCGGAGGCGCGCGGACGCTGGGCTTCGTTCTCGCGACGGCCGAGAGCGCCGAAGCCACGGCCGCGCTCGTCGACCGATTCTGCCGGATCGACGCGATGGATTCTTCCCTCGCCCGGGTCAAGACCGGCTGGCACGAGCGCCTGGCCGCCCACCGCATGGAAACGCCCGACCCGGCGCTCGACACGATCGCCAACGACTGGGCCCGCTACCAGGCGATCGTCGCGCGGCTCTGGGCCCGCTGCGGTTACTACCAGCAGAGCGGCGCCTTCGGCTTCCGCGATCAGCTCCAGGACTCCCAGGTCTGGCTCACGATCGAGCCCGAGCGCTGCCGCGAGCAGATCCGGCTGCACGCCGGCCACCAGTTCGCCGACGGCTCCGTCTACCACTGGTGGCACCCCCTGACCGAACAGGGGCACCTCACCAAGATGACGGACGACCTGCTGTGGCTCGGCTTCGTCGCGGGAAGCTACATCCGCGAAACCGGCGACCTCTCGATCTTAGACGACGCGGCGCCGTTCCTCGACGAGAAGACCCCGGCGCCGCTGGCGGATCACGTGCTTCGCGCGTTCCGCCGCGTCTTCCACCGGACGAGCGCCCGCGGCATTCCCCTGATCGGGGCCGGCGACTGGAACGACGGGCTCTCCGCGATGGGCCTCGAGGAGAAGGGTGAGTCCTTCTGGCTCGGGCACTTCCTGGCGGGACTTCTCTCCGACTGGGCGGAGATATGGAGGCGGTCGGGCCGCGCCGACCTGGCCGCTGACTTCGAGGAGCGTCGCGCGGCCCTGACCGCCGCGATCAACGCGCACGGCTGGGACGGCGGCTGGTACCTGCGCGGCACGCTCGACGATGGCCGGCCGCTCGGCTCGTCGTCGAGCCGCGTCGGCCGGATCTTCCTGAACGCGCAGACCTGGGCCATCCTGAACGACGTCGCGCCCCCGGACCGCGCGGCAACGTGCTTCGCGGCGGTCAAGGAGCACCTCGTGACCGAGGCGGGCGCCCTGCTGCTCGCGCCCGCCTTCGACGCGCCGGTGCCCGAGATCGGCTACATCACGCGCTACGCGCCGGGACAGCGCGAGAACGGGGGCGTGTACACGCACGCCGCGACGTGGGCGATCGCCGCGGCGGCGAAGAGGAAGGACGCGGACCTCGTCGGCCGGCTGCTCGACGCGATCAATCCCGCGATCAAGGATCCCGACCGCTACTTCGCCGAGCCGTACGTCCTGCCGGGCAACGTGGACGGGCCCGACTCGCCCCACCACGGCCGCGGCGCCTGGACCTGGTACACCGGCTCGGCCGCGTGGCTCCACCGCGTCATCGCGGAATGGGTGCTCGGCGTGCGGCCCGAGTGGGACGGCCTGCGGCTGGATCCGTGCCTCCCCCCGGACTGGCGTCGGGCAAGGATGGTCCGCCCCTGGCGCGGCAGCGTCTGGGACATCGAGATCGAGCGCGCCGGCTCCCCTCGGATCGAAGTCGACGGCAGGGCGCTCGAGGGCAGTCTCATCCTCGTCCCCGCGCAGCCCGGAGGGCGCCACCGCGTCCGGGTCCAGTTCGCCTGAGAGCTAGGTCTCGAGGGCCGCGCCCGCCGAGGCGATGACGCGCGAGTAGAAGCGCGCGCTCGCCTTGGCCGTCCGCATCTGGGTCTCGTAGTCGACGCGGATCAGCCCGAAACGCTTCGAGAACCCCTCCGACCACTCGAAATTGTCGAGCAGCGACCAGGCGAAGTAGCCGCGCAGGTCGACGCGCTTCTCGATCGCGCGGCGCGCCGCTCGGAGGTGGTCGCGCAGGTACGCGACGCGGAGCGGATCCTCGACGAGGCCCTCGAGCGGGGTCGGGTCGTCGAAGGCGGCACCGTTCTCCGTCACGTACAGGGGCGTCGAGCCGTAGCGGTCCCGGACCCACAGCAGAACCTCGGCGAGCCCGTCCGGGTACACCTCCCAGTTCATCTCCGTGTGCAACCCCGGCTGGGGCACGCGCGCGGCGCCGACCGGCCAGGCCTTCGGCTCGTGGCGCACGACGCTGCGCGTGTAGTAGTTGATGCCGAGAAAATCGATCGGCTTCCGGATCGCGTCGAAGTCCGCCGCCGGGAACTCCGGCCAGGCTTCCCCGAAGATCTCGCGCAGCTCCTCGGGATATCGGCCGAGGAAGAGGGGGTCCAGACACTGGCGGTTCATGTAGGCGTCCGCGCGCCGCGCCGCGGAAAGGTCGTCCTCCGCGTCGGACGCCGGGTGCTTGGGCTCGAGGTTCACGACGATGCCGATACGGTGGCGCCCCTGCGCCCGGTACGCCGCGAGCGCCGCGGCGTGGGCGCGCAGCAGGTTGTGGGCGACGAGCGGCGGCTCGAAGAGACTCCGGTGCCCGGGAGCGAGCACGCCGTGCAGGTAGCCTCCGTCGGAGACGACCCAGGGCTCGTTCAGCGTCGTCCACATCCGGACCCGCCCGTCGAGCGCGCGGAAGAGAACCCCCGCGTACTCGGCGAACCAATCCGCGATCTCGCGGTTCTGCCACCCGCCGCGGTCCTCGAGCGCCGCCGGGAGGTCCCAGTGGAAGATCGTCGCGAAGGGCTCGATCCCGCCCTCGCCGAGCGCGTCGACGAGGCGTTTGTAGAAGTCGAGCCCCTTCTCGTTGACCCGGCCCGTGCCCTCCGGCAGGACGCGGGACCACGAGACGCTGAAGCGGTAGGCGGTCAGGCCGAGCTCGCGCATCCAGCGGATGTCTTCCTTCCAGAGCCGATAGTGATCGCAGGCCACGTCGCCGGTGCCGCCGCCCTTGACGAAGCCCGGAGTCCGGCAGAAGCGGTGCCAGTTCGAGGGTCCGGCGCCATCGGCCAGCGGGGATCCCTCGATCTGGTACGCCGAGGTCGCGGCTCCCCACAGGAAGCCTCGAGGAAACGCGGGCGTGGTCACCGGGGGAGACTACCTTTCCGGCCCGCCCGCGGGACCCGCGAAACCTTTCTCCGGACGCCCCGTAGAACCTGTGTGAAGTGCTAAAAAACCCGCACATGCTAAATTTTTAGCACTAGAATCGAGGAGCAGGAGGCCGGAGACCATGCGAGAAAAAAGGCCCCTTTCGAACCTCTCCCGGCGCGAACGCCAGATCATGGACGTGCTCTACCGCGACCGACAGGCCACCGCGGGCGAGGTCCTGGCGGCGCTGCCGGATCCCCCCGGGTACTCGGCCGTGCGCGCGATGTTGCGCGTGCTCGAGAACAAGGGCCACGTCCGGCACGTCGCGGACGGCACGCGTTACGTCTACCAGCCGACGCTGCCGCGCGACCGGGCCGGGCGGCCCGCGCTCGCCGGCGTGCTCGAGACCTTCTTCGACGGCTCGACCGAGAAAGCCGTGGCGGCGCTGCTCGATCTGTCCCGCGCCGATCTCTCCGACGACGATTTGAACCGGCTGTCGAATCTGATCGAACAGGCCCGACTGGAGGGGCGCTGACATGAACGATCTCCTGATCTCCGCGATCCAATTCGCCCTCGAACTCGGCCTGAAAGCCACGGCGATCTTCCTCGTCACCGGCGCGGCGCTCCTCCTGCTCCACCGCGCCAGCGCCGCCACGCGCCACTTCGTGGGCGTCTTCGGCCTGGCCGCGGCGCTCATCCTCCCCGTCCTGTCGCTCGCGCTGCCGCGCGTGGCCGTGCCGCTCCTGCCGGACCTGAGGCCGCAGGCCGGGCTCGCCGCGTCTCCGGCCGCCGACCTCGCGCCTTCGGCCGCCCGTGAGGCGGCTCCTCACATCTCCCGGCGCCTGCTGGCCCTCTCGGTGCCGGAGAAGCCCGATCTCTCGACCGCGGGGGACGTTCTCGACAGGACTCCGGCGCCGGCCGTTCCGGCCACACCCGTGCCCTGGTTCGCCATCGCCCTCGGGCTCTGGGCGGCCGGCTCGCTTGCGGTCGTCGCGCGCCTGGCGGTCGGCTGGGCGCGGGTCCGGCGGATCGCCCGCCAGGCCACTCCCATTCACGACGCGGACTGGATCGAGGAACGCGACCGGGCGGCCCGCCGCCTCGCCCTCGGCCGACACGTCGACTTGATGGAGAGCGAAGAGGTCCCCGTCGCGATGACCTCCGGGCTGCGGCGCCCGCTCCTCTTCATCGGAAGGGTCGCCCGGCTCTGGGAAGTCGAGCGGCGGCGCATCGTGCTCCTCCACGAGCTCGCCCACGTGCGGCGCGGCGACTGGATCGCGCTCATCCTGGCGGAGCTAGCCGTGGCCCTCTACTGGTTCCACCCGGTCGCGTGGTGGATCGGCCGGCGCGTGCGCCGCGACGCCGAGACCGCCTGCGACGACCTCGTCATCTCCTCCGGCACCAAGCCGTCGGTCTACGCGGGCCATCTACTCGGGATCTTCCGGTCGCTCGCCTCGCCGTCCCATCCGGTCGCTCCCGCCCTCGCGATCGCGCGCCCGCACCACTTCGAGGAGCGGCTGCGCGCGATCCTCGACCCGCGCTCGGCCCGGGAGCAGAAGGCCGGACATCGCGCGACCTTCTACGCGGCGGGCCTGCTCACGGCTGCCGTCGCGGTGGCCGCGGTCGAGCCCTGGACGCCCCGCGGGCCCGAGCCCGCCCTGGACGAGACGCCCTCGGCCGTCGCGGCGGTTTCGTCCGAGGTTTCGTCCGAGAAGCAAGAAGCCGCCCTCGCAAGCCC
>JBBDKM010000031.1:31043-33784 GCA_040879385.1 Thermoanaerobaculia bacterium
GGTGCCTTCCCCCTCGTCGCTTCCCGAGCCGAGCGGCAGCTTCCCCGCGATCTGGAAGGCGGCGCCTGACGCCACGCCCGAGCCGGCCGGCGGCTTCGTCAAGGCCTCGAACGGCCGGCGCAAGCCGCGCGACGCAGACGACTGGTACGGCCGCGGCTACGAGCTGCATCAGGACGAGCGGTATCGCGAAGCCATCGCGGCTTTCGAGAAATCCATCGAGCTCGGGCGCAAGGAAGGGCCCGCGAGCTACAACATCGCCTGCGGTTACGCGCTCCTCAACGAGCCGGACCAGGCGTTCGAGTGGCTCAAACGCGCCATGGACGCCGGGTTTGACCTCTCCGGCTACCTCGGGCACGACGACGACCTCGACAGCCTCGAGTCCGATCCGCGCTGGCCCGAATGGAAGCGGCTCGCGCGGCAGTCGGAGTCCAAGAGCAAGGAGCGCGAGGCCCGGGCCGTGGCGACCCGCTACGAGCGGCTGGTGGCAAAGAAACCCGCCGGCGGCGAGGCCTTCTTCGACATCGGGATCGAGCTCCTGCGCGCCGACCGCTACGACCTGGCGGCCAGGGCCTACCAGACCGCAATCGAGCGCGGATACCGCACCGCGACCGCGCTCTACAACCAGGCCTGCGCGCTGGCGCTGGCGGGCGACGCGAACGGCGCCTTCGACCGCCTCGAGCGCGCGCTCGACGGCGGCTTCGATCAGCCCGACACCATGCGGAAGGACGACGATCTCGACAGCCTCCACGGCGACCCCCGCTTTGCCACCCTGCTCAAGGAGGCCAGGGAGCTTTCGCTCAACGAGGGGGGCGGCTGGTGGGACAAAGGCTCCCGCTCGAAGCGGACGCGCTGGCGCGAGGCCTCCGGCCACTACGAGGCTTACGCGGCGAAGCACCCGCAGAAGGGCCGCGCGTGGTTCAACCTCGGCTACGCGTCGCTGGCGGGCGATCGGCCCGAGCGGGCGGCCGAGGCGTTCCGCAAGGCCCTCGACCTCGGCTACCGCAAGCCCACGACGATGTACAACCTCGCCTGCACCTATTCGCGCCTCGACCAGGTCGACACGGCGTTCGACTGGCTCTTCAAGGCCCTCGACGCCGGCTTCGACTCGAGATGGGCGCTGCGCGGCGACGAGGATCTCGACAACCTGCGCGGCGACCCGCGGTACCGGAAGGCGCTCCAGATCGCCAGGGCGAAGGACCGGGACGACCACGACAACGAGGACTGAGGCTACTCCCCGCTGATCCTCGCGTAGTCCTCCGGCGAATCGAGATCGGCGAGGGCCTCGGCGGGCCAACGGAGGGACGCCGCCTCGAAGCGGTGGCGCGCGACCACGTCCCGCCCGCCGCCCTCCGCCGCGCAGAGCTCGGCGAAGAGCGCGCGATCGTAGAGCGTCGGCGGCGCCGCCACGCCCCCGTAGTCCGAAACCACCAGCTTCGCCGGAGACTCCCGGTAGCGCCCGACGAGCGCGCCGATCATCTCCTCGGTGACCCGGGGCATGTCCGCGAGGAGCACGACCACGGCCCGGACGCTCTCGGGAAGCGCCTCCAGTCCGACGCGCAGGGACGAGGCCTGGCCGCGGCCGGGATCCGGGTTCCGGATGACCCGACAGGGCAGCTCCGCCAGCTCCGCGGCAGCCCGTTCGATGTCTCCGCCCAGGACGACCAGGAGGGGCTCGAGGCGCGCCACAGCGGCCCGGCGGACCGTCCGCCGCAGGAGGGATTCCCCGTCGAGCTGCAGAAGGAGCTTGTTGCGACCCATCCGGCTCGAGGCCCCCGCCGCGAGGACGATGCCCGCGACTGCGCCCTCCGCGTCAACCTGCATGGCCGGGCAACCTACTGCGCAGCGCGCGGGGCGTCAACCGACGCCCCAGGGGTCGCGGCCTAGCGGTCGGGGAAGAAGCTGCCGTTGGACGGGGTCGTCCGCGGGCCGGTGGGGTAACTCGCGGGCAGGATCGTGCCGCCCTTGATGCGGCTCGGCTGCACGCTCATGACGTACGTGCAGAACTCGCACTTGGCCGTTCCATCGAGAGCCACCGCGGTCTTGTTGGCCCGACCGCAGTTGCGGCACTTCCAGTTTCGAAGGGCATTCTCCATAGCGCTCCACTTTCTCGCCGAAGACCGGCGACGGGCTGGCTGCCAGGGATTGGCCGAGAGCTTGTCCGTCGGGGAGATCGGAGAATTTCAGGGTATCACGCCTGGCTCCGCGCCCGCCTCGAGCCCGGCAACCTACCGCGGGAAACCCGAGGCGTCGATCCCCGGAATCACCCGGAGGGCGTTCTTGTAGTAGAGCTTCTTCAGGACCTCGTCCGGCAGGCCCAGGCCGTACATCTTCCAGAAAGCATGGCGTTTTCGGTAGTAGTCGAAGTACTCGTCATCGGTCTCGAGCACCCGGAAGTAGACGAGGTACTCCTCGGGCGCCCAGCTGTCCTTGCCGAACATGACGCGGTCCTGGTACTTGAGGAACCACTCGCGCGCGTGGCGGGGCTGGCGGCCGATCTCGGCGAGCACGGCACCGATCTCCGTGTACACGTTAGGCAGCTCGTCGAAGAGCCTGCCCAGCCGGGCGAGGTCGCCGCCGAGCCAGCCCAGGTGCGCGTCGATGAACCGGGTCTTCGGGTGCCTGGCGAACAGGCGGTGCTGCTCGGCGAGGAGCTGCTCGAAGGGCGGAAACTTGTCCGGCGGCCGCGCGCGCTGCGGGAACTGCTTCAGCTCGAGCCAGCGCTCGTTGAGCTTGTCCTGCGG
>JBBDKM010000032.1:0-1040 GCA_040879385.1 Thermoanaerobaculia bacterium
TAGTAGTCGTAGACGTCCGTGGCCTTGAAACGCACGTATTCCCTATTTCCTGCCGTGCGGATTCTGGCATCGGGGGTCGGACAGATGGGGTCCGATTCGCATCAGATAAGGCGAGCCAAGAAGGGCGGCGCCCTATCCTTTCCGAAGGCGAACTCTGCCCGGCTCGACGATCAAAAGGTTGCCGCGAAGCTCCTCGACGGCGACAGCCCGAAGCGCGACAGCCAGCGCCTGATTCAGCTGTTCGGATCGAGTTTCGTTCGGAAAACGCGCGACCACAATCCCCGGATGGGAGCCGATCGGGAATCGAAGGACGTTGCCGAAGCCGAGATCGGCGGTGAGAATAATCAGGCGCGCGCCTTCGCGTAGCTCGCGATCTCGTCGTCAGAGTGGCCCCGGAGACCGACATCGCGGACGTCCACGGAATCGAATCCCTCTGCGCGCAGCCGCGGCGCCAGGGAACGAGGCAGGTCCTCGTCTACCAGAAACGCCGTCCCTACCTCACAGCCCTGACCTGCTCGTCGGCGATCGCTCGAGCGGCGTAGGCCAGAGCAGCCAGGACGTCCTCGCGAACGAGCTCATATTCGGCCATGACCTGCTCGAAAGTCATCCCGCCCGCGAGCTTCCCGACTACGAGATCGACCGGTACACGCGTGCCGGCGATGACCGGTTTACCAAACCGAACGGTTTCATCGACGGCGATTCGCGGGGCGATTTCGGTCATGGCCTCACCGGGAGTAAGTGTAGTCCACCATGGTCAGGAGGGGAGCGGCGCGCGTGCATAGAGCGGGGTTTTGGAGCCCTCAACCGCCTTGCGGAAATACGGGTTCTTGATGGCTGAAGCGACGACCAGGTCGATCGGGCGATTGAATAGGCGCCCGAGCGCTTCCAGCAGGCCAAAGTGTGAGTCGGAGGACGCGCCCGGAGGGAGTTGCTCGAACTCGACGAGGAAGTCGAGATCGCTCTCGCCTGGCCGACCGTGGCCAGCCGCAGCGGAGCCGAAAAGCTCCAGGCGCCGAACGTGGAAGTCCCGGCAGAGCTGT
>JBBDKM010000033.1:0-5104 GCA_040879385.1 Thermoanaerobaculia bacterium
GCATATAATCCTCGCAGTGGCCGCCATTGCACCGCGAGAAGAAGCCCGGATGCTTCCGGCCCCCGGTTTCGTCCGTTCCTCGATCGGCCGCAAGGTCATCATGGCCGTCACGGGGGCCATCCTCTTCGGCTTCGTCATCGGCCACCTGATCGGCAACCTGCAGGTCTACCTCGGCCCGGAGGCCATGAACGGCTACGGTGCATTCCTCCGCGAGGTGTTCCACGGGGCAGGGCTCTGGATCGTGCGGGCCGTCCTCCTCGCCGCGGTCATCCTCCACATCTGGGCTGCCACGTCGCTGACTCTGCAGAGCCGCGCCGCCCGGCCCGTCGGCTATCGCCAGCAGAAGTGGAAGGAATCGACCTACGCCTCACGCACGATGCGCTGGAGCGGCGTGATCGTCTTCGCCTTCGTCGTGTACCACCTGATGCACTTCACCTTCGGCAACGTCCATCCCAGCTTCATCGAGGGCGACGTCTACCACAACTTCGTCGCGGGCTTCCGGAGCGTCCCGGTGTCGCTCTTCTACATCTTCTCGATGATCCTGCTGGGGCTTCACCTGAGGCACGGGGTCTGGAGCATGTTCCAGACTCTCGGCGTCTCACACCCCCGCTACCTGAGAATCGCGCACATCGGAGCGTGGATCTTCGCCGCCCTGATCGTGATCGGCAACATCTTCTTCCCCCTGGCGGTGCTCGCCGGGTTCGTGAAGTAACCGGAGGATCCGTGAAGCTCGACGCCCGCGTTCCCTCCGGCCCGATCGAGAAGAAGTGGGAGAAGCACCGCTTCGAGATGAAGCTCGTCAACCCCTCGAACAAGCGCCGATACTCGATCATCGTGGTCGGATCGGGCCTGGCCGGCGGCGGCGGGGCGGCGGCCATGGCCGAGCTCGGCTACAACGTCCGGTGTTTCTGTTACCAGGACAGCCCGCGGCGCGCCCACTCGATCGCCGCCCAGGGCGGCATCAACGCGGCCAAGAACTACCGCAACGACGGCGACAGCGTCCGGCGCCTCTTCTACGACACGGTGAAGGGAGGAGACTTCCGGGCGCGGGAGGCCAACGTCTACCGGCTGGCCGAAGTCTCCGTGAACATCATCGACCAGTGCGTCGCGCAAGGCGTCCCCTTCGCCCGCGAGTACGGCGGCCTCCTCGACAACCGGTCCTTCGGCGGCGCGCAGGTCTCGCGGACCTTCTACGCGCGCGGCCAGACGGGCCAGCAGCTGCTGCTCGGCGCCTACCAGGCCCTCGAGCGCCAGATCGGCCTCGGCCAGGTCGCGATGTACTCGCGCCACGAGATGCAGGAGCTGATCGTGGTCGACGGCCGCGCCCGCGGCGTCGTCGTTCGGGACATGGTGACCGGCGAGCTCGAAACGCACCTCGCCGACGCGGTCTGCCTGGCGACCGGCGGATACGGCAACGTCTTCTATCTCGCCACGAACGCCAAGGGCTGCAACACGACGGCGATCTGGCGCGCCTACAAGAAAGGCGCCGCTTTCGCGAACCCGTGCTTCACCCAGATCCATCCGACCTGCATCCCGGTCACGGGCGAGTACCAGTCGAAGCTCACGCTCATGAGCGAGTCGCTCCGCAACGACGGGCGCATCTGGGTGCCGAAGGCGAAGGGCGACAAGCGCCCGCCCATCGAGATCCCGGAGGACGAGCGCGACTACTACCTCGAGCGGATGTACCCGACCTACGGGAACCTCGCGCCCCGGGACATCGCGTCGCGAGCCGCCAAACGCGTGTGCGACGAGGGGCGCGGTGTGGGCCCGACGGGCCGCGGCGTCTACCTCGACTTCAAGGACGCGATCGCGCGACTGGGCAAGCGCAAGATCGAGGAGAATTACGGCAACCTCTTCGAGATGTATCAGCGCATCACCGACGAGAACCCCTACGAAGTGCCGATGTGCATCTATCCGGCCTCGCACTACACGATGGGCGGCCTCTGGGTGGACTACGACCTCATGAGCACGATCCCGGGCCTCTTCGTGCTCGGGGAAGCGAACTTTTCCGACCACGGGGCCAACCGCCTCGGCGCCTCGGCCCTGATGCAGGGCCTCGGCGACGGCTACTTCGTCATTCCCCACACGATCGGCAACTACCTCGCCCGCGAGAAGTTCAGCCCGGTCCCGGACGATCATCCGGAGGTCGTCGCCGCGCAAGAGGCCGTGGCCGCCCGCACCAAGCGCCTGCTGGCGATCCGCGGCCGGCGCTCGGTGACCTCATTCCACCGCGAGCTCGGCAAGATCCTGTGGGAGCACTGCGGCATGGAGCGGAACCGCAAAGGTCTCGAGCACGCTCTCGGCCAGCTCCCGGGCCTGCGCGAGGAGTTCTGGAAGAACGTCAACGTCCCGGGATCGGGTCAGGAGCTGAATCAGTCGCTCGAGGTGGCCGGCCGCGTCGCGGACTTCCTGGAGCTCGGCGAGCTCATGTGTCTCGACGCGCTCGAGCGCGACGAGTCCTGCGGCTGTCACTTCCGGACCGAACACCAGATGGCCGACGGCGAGGCGAAACGCGACGACCAGAAGTTCTGCCACGTCGCGGCCTGGGAGCACACGGGCGACGGCCGCAAGCCCAACCGGCACGTCGAGCCGCTGACCTACGAGAACGTGGATCTGGCGGTGCGGAGCTACAAATGAGGGTGACGCTGAAGGTCTGGCGGCAAAAAGACGCGAAGGCCGAGGGGCGCTTCGTCACCTACGAGGCGTCCGAGGTCAACCCCGAGATGTCGTTCCTCGAGATGCTGGACGTCGTCAACGAGAGCCTCGCGCTCGAGGGCGAGGACCCCATCGCGTTCGACCACGACTGCCGCGAGGGCATCTGCGGAACCTGCGGCGTCGTCATCAACGGCCGGCCGCACGGGCCGCGCGAGCGGACGACCGCATGCCAGCTCCACATGCGGAGCTTCTCCGACGGCGACGTGCTCACGATCGAGCCCTGGCGCGCCGACGCGTTCCCGGTGGTCCGCGACCTGGTCGTCGACCGCACGGCGTTCGATCGCATCATGGCCGCGGGAGGCTTCGTCTCCGCGACGATCGGGGGCGCACAGGACGGCAACACCATCCCGATTCCGAAGGAGGACTCGGATCTCGCCATGGACGCCGCCGCCTGCATCGGCTGCGGGGCTTGTGTGGCCGCCTGCCCGAACGCCTCCGCGATGCTGTTCACGGCGGCGAAGATCTCCCACCTCGGACTGCTGCCGCAGGGCCAGCCCGAGCGCTCCGAGCGCGTCCGGAGCATGGTCGCGCGGATGGACGCCGAGGGCTTCGGCACCTGCACGAACCACGGCGAGTGTGAGGCGGCCTGCCCCAAGGCCATCCGCGTCGAGTTCATCGCCCGCATGAACGCCGACTTCGTCAGGGCGAAATTCACGGCGGGCCGCCGCGAAAGCGGGCTCGCGGAGGGCAACGGGTAGGATCTCCGGCCGGTATGGCGGCACCGGCGAGGCCCTCGTGGCCGCGGAGCTCTACCGGGCAGTCACCGGGGCGCGGGGCCGGGAGATCGATCTCGCCATCGCCGCCTGCGCCATCGCGCAACATGCCCGGCTCTGGACGCTCAGCCGCCGGGACTTTCGGGACGTCCCGAGGCTGCGCCTGGTCGAATGACGGTGCGATAGCATCTTCACGCGATGACCTCCCCCCGAAAAACCCGTACCGAGTCGGACACGATGGGCAAGGTCGAGGTGGCCGCGGACCGCTACTGGGGCGCGCAGACCGAGCGTTCGCTCGAGCACTTCAAGATCGGCAGCGAGCGGTTCCCGCGCGAGTTGATCCGCGCCTTCGGGATCCTGAAGAAGGCCGCCGCGATCGTGAACCGGGACCGCGGGGCGTTGCCGGCGGAGAAGGCGAAGGCAATCGAGCAGGCGGCCGACGAGGTCATCGCCGGCACGCTCGACGACCACTTTCCGCTGGTCGTCTGGCAGACGGGGAGCGGCACCCAGACCAACATGAACGCCAACGAGGTCATCGCCAACCGCGCGATCGAGCTCCTCGGCGGCGAGATGGGATCGAAAAAGCCGGTTCACCCCAACGACGACGTCAACCGGAGCCAGTCCTCCAACGACACGTTTCCCACCGCCATGCACATCGCGGCCGTGGAACAGATCCGGCACCGCCTCATTCCCGCGGTCAAGCGGCTGCGCGACACGCTCGACCGCAAGGCCCGGGAGTTCGCCGAGATCGTCAAGATCGGGCGCACGCACCTTCAGGACGCGGTGCCGATGACCCTCGGCCAGGAGATCTCCGGTTGGGTCGCGCAGCTCGACTACGGGATCGGCCACATCGAGGACGCCATGCCGCACCTCCAGGAGCTCGCGCTCGGCGGCACCGCGGTCGGCACGGGGCTCAACGCGCCGGCCGACTTCGGACACAAGGCGGCCCGCGAGATCGCGAAGCTCACGGGGCTCCCCTTCGTCACCGCACCCAACAAGTTCGAGGCCCTCGCCGCCCACGACGCGCTGCTCAACGCTCACGGCGCCATCCGCACGCTCGCGGCGGCGCTGATGAAGATCGCCAACGACGTCCGTTGGCTGGCCTCGGGGCCCCGCTCGGGCCTGGCCGAGATCCGAATCCCCGAGAACGAGCCCGGCTCCTCCATCATGCCGGGCAAGGTCAACCCGACGCAGGCCGAAGCCATGACGATGGTCTGCGCCCAGGTCTTCGGCAACGATGTCGCGGTCACCGTCGGGGACGCGTCGGGGAACTTCCAGCTCAACGTCTACAAGCCGCTCATCATCTCGAACGTCCTGCGGTCGATCCGCCTGCTCGCCGACACGTGCGACTCCTTCGAGGAGTTCTGCGCGCGGGGCATCGAGCCCGACCACGCGAGGATCCGCGAGAACGTCGGGCGCTCCCTGATGCTCGTCACGGCCCTGGCGCCGCGCATCGGCTACGACAAGGCCGCCGAGATCGCCAAGAAGGCGCACAAGGACGGCACGACCTTGAAGGAAGCCGCGCTCGCCCTCGGACACCTGACCGCCGAGGAGTTCGACCGGGACGTGAAGCCCGAGAACATGGTCGGGCCGGGGGACTGACAGGCGGAGCGAAGCCTTCGCCTGTCATCCCGATATGGAACGCCTTGAGTCAAGAGTCAGGTTAAGCATGGCTG
>JBBDKM010000034.1:0-5074 GCA_040879385.1 Thermoanaerobaculia bacterium
GTTCCGGGCATGGGGATGGTTTACAGAGCATAGGATAGAAGCCAGTCGAGGCCCATGCAGACACGGCACGTCTTCGTCACGGGAGGCACGGGCTACCTCGGGCGCCGCGTCATTCCGGAGCTCCTCCGGCGGGGGCACCGGGTCCGCGCGCTCGTGCGTCCCGGCTCCGAGAGCCGGCTGCCCGAGGGCTCGGCCGCGGTCCCCGGAGACGCGCTCGCGGCGGCATCCTTCGCCGACCGGGTGCCTCCCGCCGACACCTTCCTGCAGCTCGTCGGCGTGCCGCATCCGAGCCCCGCCAAGGCGGCCCTCTTCCGGAGTGTGGACTTCGCCTCGGCGCTCGCCGGCTTCGAGGCGGCGGCGCGGGCCGGGACCGCGCACTTCGTCTACGTGAGCGTCGCGCACCCCGCACCGGTCATGAAGGCCTACTGGCAGGCCCGCGCCGAAGCGGAGGAGACCCTGCGCGCTCGCGGGTTGAACACCACGATCCTGCGTCCGTGGTACGTCCTCGGGCCGGGCCACCTCTGGCCATACCTGCTCGTCCCCGGCTACTGGGTCGCCGAGCGCTTGCCGGGAACGCGCGAGGCCGCGCGCAGGCTCGGCCTCGTGACGCTCGATCAGATGGCGGCGGCGATCGTCTCCGCGATCGAGAACCCGGTGACGGGGACGCGGATCGTCGAGGTCCCCGAGATCCGCGTCGGGAGTTAGGAGTCAGTCTCACGGGACCAGAATCGTTCGGGCGAGGAGGTGTCATGGACTGGACGCGCGGGGGCTTCACGATCTCGACCGACAACGAGCGGCTCGACCGGGCGGCGATCCGCGACTTCCTCGACGGCTCCTACTGGGCGAAAGGCATCCGGCGCGAGATCGTAGATCGCTCCATCGACGGCTCGCTCAACTTCGGCCTCTACGAGGGCGCCGACCAGATCGGCTTTGCGAGGATCATCACCGATCGGGCGACCTTCGCGTACGTGTGCGACGTCTACGTCCTCGAGTCCCATCGCGGCAAGGGGCTCGCCCGGTGGCTGATGGAGGTCGTCCGCGGCCATCCGGACCTGCAGGGCTTGCGCCGGTGGGTGCTGCTGACCCGCGACGCGCACCCGCTCTACCGCAAGGTCGGTTTCCGGGACGTCGAGGACGCGAGCCGCTACATGGAGATCGTGGATCGCGACGTCTACACGCGCCGCGGCCCGGAGTAGAATTCGGGCGGCCTATGACTGTCTCTCGCTGACGGTCCGTACCTTCCGGACCGCCCCCGCACGTCGCCGCTGACGAACCGGCTCGCCCGTGGAGGCGAGCCTTTACGCGAGAGGAGAATTCCCTTGAACGCACCTTCGAACTGGTATGAGCGTTTCTTTTCGGGCCTGGCGGTCGACTTCTGGCAGGCCATCGCGAACGACGAGTCCACGCGGTCCGAGGCCGACTTCCTGGTAAAGCACCTCCGGCTCTCTCCCGGGTCGCGTGTCCTCGACGCGCCCTGCGGGGCCGGACGCCTGTCCCTCGTCCTGGCCGCTCGGGGCGCGACGGTGACCGGCGTCGACATCTCAGAGGAGTTTCTGACCGCCGCGCGGCGGGGCTGCCGGGAGCGCGCCCTCGAGATCTCCTGGCGGCAGTCGGACATGCGCGATCTGCCGTGGACGGGCGACTTCGACGCCGCCTTCTGCTTCGGCAACAGCTTCGGTTACCTCGATGACGCCGGGAATCAGGCGTTTCTCGAGGCCGTGGCGCGGGCTCTGGCGCCCGGCGGCCGTTTAGCGATCGACTACGGCCAGTCGGCCGAGTCGGTGCTCCCCCGGTGGGAGCCGCGGCTCGAGGTCGAGATGGGAGGATTCCGTTTCCTCGAAGAGAACCGCTACGACTTCCTGGCGGGGCGCGTCGAGAACCGCTACGTGATCTCTCGCGGCGAAGAGGCCGAGGAGAAGCTGGCCTCGCAGCGCGTCTACACCGTGCGCGAAATGGCTCGCGGCCTGTCGGCCGCCGGCTTCGAGGTTCTCGACATCTTCGGATCGGCTCGCGAAGACCCGTTCGCGCTCGGCGCCCAGAACCTCGTCATCGTGGCGGAGAAGCGGGCCGGGTGAACGCCCGCGCGAGCGACACGAGGCTGATCAGGGCCCAGGAGCCCTCGAGAGCAATGAGGCCGAGGTTCTTCGCTTCGAGGGCGAAGTAGGTGAGGATCGCGGAGCCTACGAGATTGAGCGCGAGGTACACGACGGACTCCGAACGGAGCTTCCCGGCCTGCTGGGCACCGAAGGCCGCGAGGATCATGGCGGCGCCGAGAAGAGAGACGGCCTGGCCGATCATGCCGGTCCTCCCTTCGCGAGGCGACCCCAGTGCGTTCGTTCCGCCATCGCTAGCCTCCTTTCGGAGCCCCTTCTTCCTCGACCTGGGACGGGACCGGGTAGCACGCGAGGACGAGTCGGTAGGGACGCCCCCGCCCCGCCCGACCGTCCTCGAGACGGTTGGGGGAGGAGTAGCGCGCGATGACCTCGACCAGCGCCCGGCGGACCTCCGCCGCGAACGCGGCCCTCTCCGCCGGCGTCTGGAAGCGAAACTGCGACTTCACCGAGAGCGTGGCGAGCGGCTTGCCCTCGTCCCGCGCCTGCTCCGAAGCGAGCGCGACATCCGAGCGCACCTGCTCCGCCAGGGCGAGCATGTAATCGGCCGAGGCCGTGTCCTCGATCGCCCGCCAGTCGGCGGCGAGCGGCCCGAGGAGGCTCGAAGAGAGAGCGTACGAACGCGCCGACGCGACGTAGCGCTGCTCGATCAGGTTGCGGCGCCGGCGGCGGCCCGCCGCCCTGAGAAAGCCCGCCTTCTCGAGCGCACGGACGTGGTAGTTGACCCGCTGTCGCGGAAGGCCGAGCTTGCGCGCGAGCTCGGTCGCCGAGGCCGGCTCCCGCGCCAGACTCAACAGACGGGTTCGAAGTGGATGCAGCAGGGCGATTGCTCGCCGGCTGTTGGCAACGCTTTCGAGATCGGCTGCAGGACGCGCCAGGGTCTCCACAGACTAGATTATCTGTACGGACAGATTTATTTGTCAATAAGCAAGCTGCATCACTTTCCCGTACCCCGGCGTAGTTCCAGGGGTGGACCTCCTGAAGGGCGCCGGGCGCGAGCCTCGATACAATCAATTCGTGCCCCCTTTTCGACCCTCATTTCCGGCCCCGGAGCGAGCCTAGGCGTGGCCCGGCTCGGCCTGATGGGCGGCGGGCTCACCTCGCGAGGCATGCGCGCCGGGCGGCGGCGCGGCTCGACGACGCGGCCGGATGAGGAGAGCAAGAAGAAGAAGTCCCTACCGCTGTCAGTCCTCCTCCGGGACGCCGCCGAGCTGGTGGAGGCTCGAAAAGGACGTTTGGCCCTGGGGTTCGGGCTTCTGCTGGTGTCGCGTCTGGCCGGCCTGGTCCTCCCCGGAACGACCAAGATCCTGCTCGACGACGTCATCGGAAAGCACCGCCTGGACCTGCTCGTGCCGATCGTTCTGGCGACCGCGGGGGCCACACTCATCCAGGCCGTCACGGGCTTCGCGCTATCCCAGGTCCTCGGCAAGGCGGCCCAGCGCTCGATCACCGAGCTGCGCCGGGCCGTGCAGGAGCATGTCGGCCGTCTCCAGGTCTCCTTTTTCGACCAGACCAAGACGGGCGTGCTCCTCTCCCGCGTCATGACCGACGCCGAGGGGATCCGGAACCTCGTCGGAACGGGCCTGGTGGAGCTCGCGGGCGGGATCCTGACGGCTCTTCTCGCACTGGGAATCCTCTTCTACTTCAGCGTCAAGCTCACCTTGATCGCGCTCGGCGTGCTCTCCTTCTTCGGCCTCGTTCTGCTCTACGCCTTCAAGACCCTGCGCCCGCTCTTTCGCGAGCGGTCGAAGATCAACGCCGAGGTCTCGGGCCGGCTGGCCGAGTCGATCGCGGGAGTCCGGGTGGTGAAGGCCTACCGGGCCGAGCGGCGCGAGGCCCTGGTCTTCACGAAGGGCGCGCACCGGCTCTTCCGCAACGTGGCGCAGACGATGACGGGCTTCTCCGCCGTCTCGGCTCTCTCGACGCTGCTCCTCGGTGTGGTGGGCGTCTCGATCATGTGGGTCGGGGCGCACGAGATCGAAGCCGGAAGGATGACCGTCGGCTCCTTCGTGTCCTTCACGCTCTACCTGGGCCTCCTCGTCGGCCCCGTCATCCAGATCGTCTCGATCGGGAGCCAGGTCACCGAGGGCTTGGCCGGCCTCGAGCGGATCCGGGAGCTCCGCAGCGAGGTCGCCGAGGACGCCGGCGACCGGGAGCGGGAGCCCCTGCCGCCGCTCGACGGCGAGGTCGAGTTCCGCGACGTGTCTTTCGCGTACGAGGAGAACATTCCCGTCCTCCACGACGTTTCCTTCACCGCTTCGCCCGGGACCGCGACCGCCCTCGTGGGGCCGTCCGGCGCCGGGAAGAGCACGATCATCGGCTTAGTCGCCGCCTTCTACCGGCCGACCTCCGGCACGATCCTCATCGACGGCCGGGACCTCGCGAGGGTGCGCCTGTCCGACTACCGCACGCAGATCGGCGTGGTCTTCCAGGACAACTTTCTCTTCGCCGGCTCTGTCTTCGAAAACATCGCCTACTCGAGGCCCGAGGCTCCGCGGGAAGCCGTCCTGGCCGCCGCCCGGATCGCCAACTGTGACGAGTTCGTCGTAAAGATGCCCGAGGGGTACGACACGATCGTCGGCGAGCGGGGAGTCAAGCTCTCCGGCGGCCAGCGGCAGCGCGTCGCGATCGCGCGCGCGATCCTCGCCGACCCGCGCATCCTCATCCTCGACGAGGCCACCTCCTCGCTCGACAGCGAGAGCGAGGCCCTCATCCAGGAAGGCCTCGCCCAGCTGATGAAGGGGCGCACGACCTTCGTCATCGCCCACCGGCTCTCGACCATCCGGCGCGC
This sequence comes from Thermoanaerobaculia bacterium, assembly GCA_040879385.1. Taxonomy (GTDB): domain Bacteria; phylum Acidobacteriota; class Thermoanaerobaculia; order UBA5066; family Gp7-AA6; genus DAHUXD01. The sequence continues at coordinate 4,903 of JBBDKM010000034.1, forward strand.
CGACACGATCCTCGTCATCGAGGGGGGCCGCATCGTCGAGCGCGGAAGGCACGAGGAGCTGCTCGCCCGGGGCGGCCGCTACTCCGACCTCTACACGCGGCAGTACGGGCTGGAGGCGAACCTGTTCCTGAATCCGGGCGAGCTCGTCAAGGTCGAGGAGGACGAGAAGGTC
>JBBDKM010000035.1:0-2288 GCA_040879385.1 Thermoanaerobaculia bacterium
ACGGCCTCGGCGTAGGCCGCCAGGATGCGCTCGCGCCCGGCGAAGGCGGACACCAGCATCAGCAGCGTCGAGCGCGGCAGGTGGAAGTTCGTCAGCAGCGCGTCGACCGCCCGGAACTCGAAGCCGGGCGTGATGAAGAGATCCGTCGAGAAGCGCCGCACGGCGCCCTCGCCCGGGGCGGAAAGGCGCGCGGCGGCTTCGAGCGACCGCGCGACGGTCGTGCCGACGGCGACGACGCGCCGGCCCTCCGCCTTCGCGCGCGCGACCGCGGCTACGGTCGCCGCTGGAACGGCCACGTCCTCCGGAGGGAGGCTGTGGGCCCGGGTGTCGTCCGCGGTCACGGGCTTGAAGGTCCCGGCGCCGACCGCGAGCGTGAGGTCCGCGATCTCGACGCCCCGCGCGGCGAGTCCCGCGAGCAACTCCTCGGTGAAGTGCAGGCCCGCCGTCGGCGCCGCAACGGCGAGGGCCTGGCGCGCGAAGACCGTCTGGTAGGCTTCCCGGTCCTCGCGGCGGTCGGGAGCGCCCGTCTGCCGGCGGATGTAGGGAGGCAGGGGAGTCCGCCCGATTCTCCCGAGGAGGTCGTCGTCGAGGGGGCGATCGAAGACGACGGCGCGGCTTCCGTCCTCGTGCACCATCTCGACCGCGGCGGACAGATCTTCCTCGAAGCGGAGCGTCCGGCCGGCCTTCGCGCGGCAGCCGGGCTTGGCCAGAGCGATCCAGCGGCGGCGCCCCGCGTCTGCCTCGCGCAGGAGAAAGATCTCGACGAGCCGGTCTTGCGCATCGCGCCCGAAGAGACGCGCCGGCCGCACGCGAACGTCGTTGCGGACGAGGAGATCGCCCGGGCGCAGGAGGCTCGGAAGGTCGCGAAAGGGCCGGTGCGAGATCTCCCCGGTCCGGCGATCGAGCCGGAGAAGGCGGCTCGAGCCGCGAGGCCTCGGGTGCTGGGCGATCCGCTCCGCCGGCAGGTCGTAGTCGAAGAGATCCACGCGCACGGGCTCGAGCGTACGCGACGAGAGCTCTTCCGGACGTGTCACCGGCGGTAACACGGCCAGAAACCGGCGCCCGCGCGATTCCGCGGCGGTTTCCGGAACCCCCGTACGGGCAGTGTTTTAGGGCGCGCGGTACGGGCTGGTACGGCGCCTGCACTCTGAGAACGACTGACCGGGAGGAACGCCGTGAGACATCAGCCGAGCTCTTCGAGTCTCGTTCTCTTCGTGGCCTTGATTGGGGGGCTTTGCCTGGGAGCCGTGCTCTCGCTCAGCGCCTCGTCCTCGTCGGTCGCCTCCGCACGGCCGGCCGGGGCGCCGCCGGCAGCCGTTTCGCGCTGAAGTAGTCTCCCGCCGATGGCGGGGGACTATCCGGAAGGGCGCGGGCGGGTCCGTCTCGACGCCGCGGGCATCGAGATCGAGGGCGTCTCGATCGCGGGCCACGAGTCCTTCTACAAGCTTCCCGGCTTCCGGACGCTGCTCGAGTTCGGGCGCGCGCCCGACGACGTGGTCGGCTACGCGACGGTCTGCGTCAGCCACGGCCACCTGGATCACATGGCGGGCCTGGCGCACTACGCGTCCAGGAGGCGGCTGGCGGGCCTGCCGGCAGCCCGTGTCTTCGTACCGGCCGAGGCGGTGCCGCACGTGGCGCAGTGGGTCGATGCCTGCGAGAAGCTCGAAAACGTCCGGTACCTGATCGAGGTCGTGCCCGCCTCGCCCGGGGACCGCATCCCTCTCCGCAACGACCTGGAGCTGACCGTGCTGCCCGGCCGCCACCGCGTGCCGACGGTCGGGTATCTTTTCTCCGAGGTCCGCCACAAGCTGCTCGCGGAGCTCGAGGGAAAGCCGGGCGAAGAGATCGCGCGGCTGCGCCGGGACGGCGTCCCCGTCACCCGGCGCGAGGAGATCCCGCTCCTGGCCTACACGGGCGACTGCGGCGAGGCGATCTTCGACGCCGTTCCGCAGCTCTTCGCCGCGCGCGTTCTGCTGATCGAGTGCTCATTCCTCTTTCCACAGGACCGCGAGCGCGCCCGCGAGTACGGGCACATCCATCTCGACCACCTGCTCTCGCGCGCGGAGGCCTTCCGCAACGAAGCCGTTGTGCTCACGCACTTTTCGCAGCGGTACCGGCCCGAGGAGATCCGCGAGGCGCTGCGGTCCATTCCGCCGCCGCTCTCGGCACGTGTCATAGCGTTTCTTCCGCCGGTATGATGTCCGCGCCTGCTGTGGGGTAGTTGAATTGGTACAACGTCCGGCTGTTAACCGGAAGGTTGGTGGTTCGATTCCACCCCCCACAGCCAC
>JBBDKM010000035.1:2388-32125 GCA_040879385.1 Thermoanaerobaculia bacterium
TCGGTCAGCCCGAGCACGCCGGGCAGGCGACGGTGGGCCCCGGCGACGAGCTCGGCGCGCGTCAGCAGCTTGTAGCGACCGGCGTCTTCTGCGAGGAGCCTCCGCGCAAGGCGATCCTGCGCCTTTCTCAGCAGAAAGCGGGGCAGCGCTAGCAAGAGGATTGCCGCCGTCCCCGCGCCGAGGCCGATGAGCGGCCAGCTCACCTCCGCCGGCGGCGCCACCTCAGGGCCCGTAGAGCAGCAGGCCGAAGGTCTTGACCAGGAAGGCCGACATCTGGCCTCGGGTCACCGGGTTCTCGGGACAATACGAAATCGGGGCGGGGGGCGGACCGCCGAGGCAGCCACCGGTGATCTGCAGGTTGAACAGTTCCTCGATCCAGGGCTGGAACGCGTCCGCCGGCACGTCGTCGAAAATGCCGATCGCCGGAGGGGGCGTGTGGCCCGACCCGAGCAGCGTCTTCAGGAGGAAGACCGCCATCTGCTTGCGCTTGACCTCGGCGTCGGGGCAGTACGAGATCGGCGCCGGAGGCGGGCCGCCGGCGCACCCTCCGGTGATCTGCCGGTTGTACAGGTCCTCGATCCAGGGCTGGAACGCATCCGCAGGGACGTCGTCGAAGATGCCGGTGGCGGGAGGCGGGGTGTATGCAGGACCCAGGAGCGCTTTCAAGAGGAAGACCGCCATCTGTTTGCGGAGCGTCGTGGCCGACGGGCAGTACGTGTCCACGCCGCAGCCGCCGGTCACCCCGTTGTGAAAGATGTTCTCGATGAACGGGTAGAAGAGAAACGATCGCGGAACGTCCGTGAAGCTGTCGCCGATGTGAAGCGTCCAGGTTTTCTCTCCGGAGGTGCCGAGGATCTCATCGACGGTCGGGTCCCAGTGCAGGGAAGGACGAGCCTGGACGGGAACGGCGAGCATGTAGCAGTCAGCGGTGTCCGCGCAGCTCGCTGTGCCTGCCGGCGGGATCGTGCCGTAATCGGCGCCCCCGTTGATGATCAAGTAAGAGTTCGCCGCGCCCAGGAAGGTCGCGAACTGACCCGACAGCGTAACGTCGCTTCCACCGCCGTTGGTCCAGCTCGGCTCGATCTGGACTGTTTCGCCGGGCTCGAAGACGCCGTTGCCGTCCGAGGTGGCGCCGTCGATCGCGTCGACGAGGAGCGCCGCAGGCGTCAGCGGATCCGGCTCGATGCGGCAGACCGCCGAGCAGCCGTCGCCGTCGGTCGTGTTGTTGTCGTCGCACCGCTCGAGGCCCTCGAGCACTCCATTCGCACAGGTGGAGGGAGGAGGAGTGCCGAAGACCCCGGGGTTCGTGATCGGACCCGGCACCGCCGTGATGAAGTCGCTCGCGCTGTCGTTGGTGTCGTCGCAGGCGTCGAGATTCCCGATGGCCAGGCAGATGTCGAGCCGGCGGCGCGCGGCGTAACCGGGGATCAGCCCGCCCGAAACGTTGTACGGCGTCCCGGCATCGCCGACGCTGTAGCTGCCCCAGGCGACGCAGTCGTCCGGCGTGGAGCCGTCCCAGCACACCTTTCCGCCTGCGGGCGAGAGCACCGGGGTCATCGCGAGGTCGACCGTGAGGTTGAAGATCGTGGCGGCGTCGGGCGTCGCGACGAAGATCGTCATCTGGTTGGCGAAATTGCCGAGCGGAGGCGCGGGAAACGTGAACGTTCCCGTCGGCGCGCCAAGGGCGTCGAAGGTCAGGACGCTGTGGCCGCCGACCGCGTTCTGGCCCCCCGAATAGGCCTGGAGGAGGACGTACTGCGCGTTCGGATGGGCGTCGCTTCCGGCGAACACTTCCTTGACGGCGATGAAGTGAAAGCCGGCGTAGGCGGGTGCGGAAGCCAGAAACACGAACCCGATAGCCAGCGTCGTACGGAGTCGCATGGACGGTCCTCCCCCCGGGAGCATCCTAACGAAAAAAGGCCGCTCGCGCGGCCCTTTAGCGGACGCGAAGGGGGGCGTCAGTTGCCGTACAGCGAGAGCCCGAACGTCTTGACCAGGAAGACCGCCATCTGCTGCCGAAGCACGGGATTGCCGGGACAAGAGGAGCGGGGCGGCCTGGCAGCCGCCGGTGATCTGCTGGTTGTAAAGGTCCTCGATGAAGTCGCAGAAGACGCTCGGGCAGGCGACGTCGCCGAAGATGCCGGAACCCGGAGGGGGGACGCAGGTAGAGCCGTTCTTGGTCTTCAGGAGAAACACCGCCATTTGCTGGCGCGTCACCGAGCTATCGGGGCAGTACAGGCCGCCGCAGCAGCCGCCGGTGATGTTGAGGGCGGCGAGGCTCTCGATCCAGGGTGCGAAGGGATTCGATGCCGGCACGTCGGTGAAGACCAGACCGGTGGCGGGGTTGGGGACGTAGGCCGAGCCGAACCGCGACTTCAGGAGGAAGACCGCCATCTGGGCGCGCGTGACGTTGTTGCCGGGGCAGTAGCCGCCGCCGGCGCAGCCACCGGTGACCCCGTTGTGAAACAGGTTCTCGATGAACGGGTAGAAGGCGTTCTGCGGGACGTCGGGGAAGCTGCCGCCGACGTGGAGGCTCCAGCGCTTGGTGAGGTCGGTCCCGCTGAGAGCTTCGTCGAAAGTGGCGTCCCAGTGGCGGCGCCGGACGAGTCCCGCTAACGGTCACTTCGTAGCAGTTGCTCGTGGCGTCGAGGCAGTTGTTCGCCGCCGCGGCGGCGATCGTGCCGTAGTCTGCGCTCGCGTCGTGCAGCGTGTAGGTTGGCCCGGGCGGACCGGTCAGATTCGACGCCGTTCCCGAAAGCGGCAGGCGGCCACTCAGTGAAGGAACTTCTTCCGGTTCCGGATGTAGTCGGTGAACAGGAACTCGGCCAGGTTGTAGGGCGATGCGTAGTAGGCGCGGCCCCGGTTGATCCGGGTGAGCTTGTCCACGAACTCCACGAGATACGTGTCGGTCGCGATCATGAAGGTCGTGATCGTGATCCCGTCGCGGCGGCAGGCGTCGGCCTCCTCGAGCGTGCGGTTGACGATCTTCAGGTCCAGGCCAAAGGGGTTCTTGTAGAGGCGCCCGTGCTCCCAGATGGCCGAGGGCTTGCCGTCGGTGATCAGGAAGATCTGCTTGTTGGGGTTCTTGCGGTGGACGAGGAGTTTGCGCGCTAAGGCGAGCCCGGCCTTTGTGTTGGTGTGGTAGGGACCGACCTGCGTCTTCGAGATCTCGGAGATCGGGACGCGCTCCGCGTCGTCGCCGAACAGGAGGACGTCGATCGAGTCCTTGGGGTACTTCGACTGGATGAGCTCGACCATCGCGAGCGCGACCTTCTTGGCGGGCGTGAACCGGTCCTCGCCGTAGAGGATCATCGAGTGCGAGACGTCGATCGCGAGGACGGTCGCGCAGGAGGTCAGGTGCTCTTCCTCGTGGACCTCGAAGTCCTCGGGCTTCAAAGCGATATCGTCCGCGTCCCGCCGGACGGCGTTGCCGATGGTGCGGATCCCGTCGATCGCGCTCGGGCTGTCGCCGAACTCGTAGGCCCGCGTCTCCGGGAGCAGCTCCCCGCCCGCGCCGGCGTGCGGCACGGCGTGATACCCGGAGCCGGCCTTCCTCAGCGACGTGAAGATCTCCTCGAGCGCGGAGCGCCGGATGCGGCGCTCGCCGGCCGCCGAGAGGGCGAGCTGGCCGCCGCGGTCCTCGACGACCTCGCTCTCCTGCAGGGCCTTGCGGAACTCGTCGAGGTCGATTCCCGGGTCGATCATGCCGCGTTCCTGGAGGTACTTCATCCAGCGGAGCGCTTCCTCCACGTCGCCTCCCGTCTGGAGAACGAGCTTCAGGAAGAGCTTCATCAGCTCCTGCATCGTCAGGAGCTGACGGAGCAGATCGACGGGGTAGTCCTCGTAGCGGTAGCGCATGGGTCAGTCCCGCGCCAGCGCCGCGCGCCAGGTGCGCGCCGATTCGGCGAAGAGGCCTCGATCGCTCGTCGTGAAGACGCTGTAGCCGAGCTTCGAGAGCGCCGGGATCTCCTCGCGCGAGCGGAGCATGATGCCGGCGCCCTTGACGTGCTCGCGGGCCATCGCCCCGACGCGCTCGACGGCAGCGCGGTAGCGCGGGTCCTCGTAGTGCCCGGGCACGCCGAGCGCCTGCGAGAGGTCGTTGGGGCCGACGAATAAAAGGTCGACGTTCTTTTCGGCGGCGATCTCGGAGACCACGTTCAACGCTCCCGCCGTCTCGATCTGCACGAAGACGGACGTCGCCTCGTTGGCCTCGAGGACCCAGTGGTCGAAGGGAACGGTTCCGTAGCGGTTCGCGCGCACACCCGCCAGACCGCGCTTGCCGAGGGGGGCGTACTTGACGCATTCGACCGCCGCGCGAACCGAGGCGACCCCGTCGGCCCGCGGGAAGAGTGTGCCGTCCGCGCCGGCGTCGAGCGCGCGGCCGGCGTCGGCGGAGGCCTGGCAGCTCGGGACGCGCACGACCGAAGGGAGCCCGGCGCCGTCCGCCGCCCGGACCATGGTCTCGACCGACTCGGGATTGAAGAACCCGTGCTCGGTGTCGATGACGAGGAAATCGAAGTCCGCCAGCGCCAGAACCTCCGCGGCGCCCTCGGTCGGCCAGGTCAGGAAGGCGCCGAGCAAGGGTTCGCGCGCGAGGATGCGCGCGCGAAGGGTCCGGTCGGCCATCAGTTCGCCCGGTTCTTCACCAGGTTGAACTTCAGCATCTCCGCGTAAGAAACGCGCGAGTCGAGGTCCTCCCGCGCGATCTTGAGATGCAGCGTCAGCCCTTCGAGCACGAGCTCCATCCCGATCGCGAGCTCTTCGGCCGAAGCGGGGGAGAACCGCTCTTCGACCGCCTTCTCGAGGCCCGGCACCGACTTCAGGGCGGCGAGATGCTCGGAGAACGGCGTGTCGTCGGAAAGCGTGATCTTGTTGCCGGCCGCGAACCATGCCGCGATCGGCTCGTACAGCGGATGGATCTTCTCGGGCGCCGGGGCGCTCCGCACCCGGCGCACGGGGCCGGTCTCCTCCTCGTCTTCGGGCTCCTGGCGGCGGCGCTCGGTTGGCCGGCCGGCGTCCGGCGCGGGGAAGCGCGAATCGAAGAGCTTCTTGACGGCCGTCCCGATCAGCTTCTTCGCGATGACCTCGGCGCCCTGCTGCTCGCCCTCGTAGACCATCTCGACCTTGCCGGTGATCGCGGGCAGGGTCGCCGGCAGGTCGCACAGCCGCGGCGAGACCTTTTTCTCGCCGGTCTTGAGACCCCGGCGCTCGAGGTTCGACGCGAGGATCTCGATGGCCGAGATCGGCATGCGGGCGGAGACCCCCGAGGACTGGTCCACGAACTCCGAGGCGCGCGCGGCGAAGGCGACCTCCTCGACGAGCTCCCGGAAGAGGTCCGGGACGTCGATCTCGGGGCCGCCGTCGCGCTCGAGCCACGCCTCCTGCGCGGTGATCTTCGCGGCGGTCTTCACGTCCTCCGGGTAGTGGGTGAAGATCTGGGAAGAGATACGGTCCTTCAACGGCGTGATGATGTTGCCGCGGTTGGTGTAGTCCTCCGGGTTGGCCGAGAAGACGAGCAGGATATCGAGCGGGATGCGGATGGGGAACCCGCGGATCTGCAGGTCGCGCTCCTCGAGGATGTTCAGCAGGCCCACCTGGATGCGGGGCTGAAGGTCCGGCAGCTCGTTGATCGCGAAGATTCCGCGATTCGTGCGCGGCACGATTCCGAAATGGATGACCTCCTCGTCGGAGTAGGTCCGGCGCTCGGTCGCCGCCTTGATGGGGTCGATGTCGCCGATCAGATCGGCGATGGTCACGTCGGGGGTGGCGAGCTTCTCGCGATAGCGTTCGTCGCGCGGGATCCAGACGAGGGGCGCGGCGTCGCCCTGTTCCGCGAGGAGGCGGCGGCCGTACTTCGTGATCGGCAGGAAGGGGTCTTCGTTGAGCTCGCTGCCCGCGATCGCCGGGATCTCGGGATCGAGGAGGTTGACGAGCATCCGGAGGAGACGCGTTTTGGCCTGGCCCCGGAGGCCCAGCAGGAGAAGATCGTGCTTCGAGAGGATCGCGTTGTGGAGCGCGGGCAGGACCGTCCGGTCGTAGCCGTGGATCCCGGCGAACGGGTTCTCCCCCCGGGAGAGCGCGCGGCGGAGGTTCTCGCGCAGCTCCTGGCGGACGCCGCGCGGCCTGTATCCCGACGCCTTCAACTCGCCGAACGTCTGTGGTTTGGTTTTCACTCGTGGTCTCCAGCTACCTGCCGGCGTTGCGCGAGGCTCAGCCGGGTTTGATGGGCGGGACGTTTTCGCTTTCGGGGAAGATCTCCGGCAGGGCGCCGCCGGCGAGCGACGCGCCCCGCCGCGCGAATTCACGGATGCGCTCGCGGTCGAAGCCGACGAGGGTCTCCTCGATGCGCCCCCCCGGGCCGACCCGGAAGAAGGTCGGAACGGTGGTGATTCCGAGCCGGTCGGAGGCCGGCCAGGGAGACGGGTCGTAGATGGTCTCGACGCGGGATCCGAGCCGCCGGTTGAACGCCCGTGTCTTCGCCGGGTCGTCCTGGGAGACCGCGAGGACCTTGAGCCCCCCGTCCGCCGCCTGCCGGACCCGCTCGAGGTACGGCCATACCAGCTCGCACGTCGGACACGTCGTCTTGAAGAGCACGTAGAGCGTCTCGCCGGTTGGGGGCTCCACGGGGGCGCCGGAGGCGTCACGCAGCGGGATGGCGGGGAACGGGAATCCGGGATCGAGGGCGGCCACGCTCGCGATTATAGACTTGCGCTCCCCGCGTTCACGCGCTGTCGAGATCGAGGGAGGCCCGCGAGTCGATGAGCGAGAAGAGAAAGAATCGATTCACGCGGCGGGGGTTTCTGAGGGCGACCGGTTCGGCGCTCGCGGCCGCTTCCGTCCCCGCTCTCTCCTGCGCGCGCCGGGAGACGGCGGGAGGCTCGGTCCGCAAGACGCTGCGGATCCTGCAGTGGAGCCACTTCGTGCCCGGCTACGACGCCTGGTTCGACGGCGTCTACGCCAAGGAGTGGGGCGCGAAGAACGGAACCGAGGTCATCGTCGACCACATGGCCTCGACAGAGATCAACGCGCGAGGTGCGTCGGAGGCCGCCGCGAAGAAAGGGCACGACCTCTTTCTCTTCATCTCCCCGCCGGCCGCGTACGAGGGGCAGGTCATCGACCACCGGGAGATCGTCGACGAGGTCGAGCGCCGGCACGGAACGATGATCCCGCTCGCGCAGAAATCCACGCTGAATGCGAAGAGCGGGAAGTACTTTGCCTTCTCGGATTCGTACGTTCCCGACCCCGGCAACTACCGCATCGACCTCTGGAGCGAGGCCGGATACCCGAACGGGCCCGACACCTACGAGGACCTCCGAATCGGCGGGCGCCGGATCAAGGAGAAGTTCGGCAACCCGGTCGGCATCGGGATGTCGCAGGAGGTGGACTCGAACATGGCCCTCCGGGCCCTGCTGTGGTCCTTCGGCGGCTCCGAGCAGGACGCCGACGGGCGCGTCGTCCTGAATTCCCGCGAGACGAGCGAGGCGCTGAAGTACATGCGGGCGCTGTACCGGGAGACCGAGACCGCCGAGGTCTTCACCTGGGATCCGGCCTCGAACAACCGGATGATGCTGGCCGGACGGGCGTCCTTCGTGCAGAACGCGATCTCCGTGACGCGGACGGCCGAGCGGGAGAACCCGGAGGTCGCCCGCAAGATCGGCCTCGTGCCGGCGCTCGCCGGCCCCGTGCGCCGCATCGCGGCCGAGCACATCATGGACTGCTACGTGATCTGGAAGTTCGCCGAGAACATCGACGGGGCGAAGCAGTTTCTGGTCGATCTCGTCGGCAATTTCGGTTCGGTCTTCCGGCAGAGCGAGTTCTACAACTTCCCCTGCTATCCGTCGACCGTGCCGGACCTCCCGAAGCTCCTGGCCGACGACCCGAAGGCCGACCCGCCCGGCAAGTGCAGGGTCCTGACGAACGTGCTCGAGTGGGCCACGAACGTCGGCTACCCGGGCTACGCGACGGCCGGCATCGACGAGGTGTTCAACACCTTCGTCATCCCGACGATGTTCGCGCGCGTCGCCCGCGGCGAGGCGTCCCCGGAGGATGCGGCTTCGGCGGCGCAGAAAGAGATCGAGCGGATCTTCGCCCGGTGGGCTTCGACGGCCTGAAACCAAAACGGGGGTCAGGTCTGGCAATGCGCCTTTGGACCCGCGAAAATGCGAAATGCCAGACCTGACCCCGAATGCACGCCCGTGAGGACGTAGGATAGCGCCGTGGTCCACGCGCGACGGCTGCCGCTCCCGAAGCCCTGGATCCCGGCCGCGCGCGCGCGGCGAGGGTAGATGACGAACGAGAACGCTCCCGCCGCGCCGCCCGAGCTCGTTGCCGGCTTGACGAGCCCTCGAGCGCTCGACCTCGAGCGGTTCCCGGTCCGCACGCGGGATCTCCCGGTCACGCAGTCGGGCTGGCGGCTCTCGGTGGACGCGGACCAGGGGCAGGGCGCGATCGTGCTGATCGAGGCATCCGCCGGCGAGACGATCCTTCGCGGCGAGGGGGTGTTTCTCGGGTGGACGCGGGAAAGATTGGAGGCCGCCTACCGCGCGCTGCTGCCGCGAGACGATCGCCCCGGCCTGGAGCTGAACCAGCTCGGCTAGCCGGACCCTGGGACGGTCAGAGGGGAGGCGCTGCTTCCTCGAGCACCTTCCACTCCTCCGCCGTGAGCGCCCCGGCCGCGGCCGGATAGTAGACCCGTTCCGACTCGGCCCGGTGAGCGGCCAGGCGCCGGGCCAGGTTCTCCGCGAGCCCCAGGATATCCGACAGCCGGCCCCGCTCGGTCACCTGGGACAGGAGGTAGCGCGTCAGCTCGCGAACCTGGACCCACTCGAGACGTAGCTCGCGGCGCGGATCGCGGCCCGGCATCCCGACGCGCAGGAGTGCCGGGAGGAGGGCCCGCTCCTCCGCGTCGGTCCACCGCCGGAGACGGTCGTGGAAGTCCGCGAGCGCCACCCGGTACGCCTCCTCGTCGCGCCGGTCGAGCGCGCGCCGAAAGTCTTCGAACCGGTCGGCGAGCGCCTTCTGAGCGGACGACAGGCCGTCGAGCGATGCGTCCACGCCCCGCTACAGGCCCGCGAGGCCGGGCTCGATGCGCGAAAAGCCTTGTTCGAGCGCCCAGAGATCCATCGAGAGGGAGACGAGGTCGTCCACCTCCGGAATCGGCCGCGCGTCGAGGGAGAGATCGATCGACTTGACGTAGCGGCGGCAGGTCTCGCACGTCTCGATCCGCACGGAAGGATGGCGGTCGCTCTGAAAGATCGGAAGCTTCGCGGGATCTTCCTCGAAGCAGGAGGGGCAGAGGATGCGGCCGAGCAGCCACTCTCCGCCGCAGAGGGAGCATGCGAGGTTGCGCCGGGCGCCTTCGGAGGCCGAGCCTTCTCGCCGGACGGCGATCCACGGGGCGCCGCCGCAGAAAGGGCACTGTCCACGACCGTGAATCCGATTCGGCGCTCGGTTGGCGGCCCGCAACGCTTCGGCGTATGGGCGAAGCATTGCCCGGGAGAGATAGTCCTCTCGCGCAGCCGGCCCCCCTTCCCAGAAGACGAGAAGCCGCGTGCGAGCGGTCGCCTCGTCATCGGCCTCCCTTGCCCGGGCCGCCGCCGCAAGGAGGGCGGGGCCCTCGGTCGCCGCGAATCGGATCACCTCGCCTGCGGGCCCGAGCAGGCGGGCGAGGTCGAGGTCGAGATGGCCCGAAAGCGGCTCCGCCGCGTGGATCGCTTCGATACGGGCGGCGATCCTCGCCTGTACGCGGTAGAGGCCCGCGGCGAACCGCAGGGGAGCCTCGGCCGCGGAAGCCTCGCTGGCGAGCAACTCCGCTCGCGCCGCGCGGCGCTCGAAGGAAGACTCGACGACGCTCCTGTCAGCCGCGGCGGGAATCTTCACCCGTGACTTCGCGGTACCAGCGCGGGTGATGGAGCCGCGCCCACGCCCGCGTCACCGTGCCGCGCGTCATGGAGCCAAAGGTGCCAGGCTCCGCTGCCGTCCCGAGATAGACGTGAAACACGATCGCGACGGCGAAGGCGATGAACGTCACGTCGTGAAGGATGTAGGCGAACTCGAGTAGGAGCCGCGGGAATGCCCTCGGAAACCATATCAGGAGCCCCGAAAGGAGCAGTCCGACCATTCCGAGCGAAGTGGCCCAGAACAGGAGCTTCTGGCCGCCGTTGTACTTCCCGACCTCCGAGTCGTCACTCTGGTAACGCATGTACTCGAGCGCTTTTGGACCCAGCCAGCCGCGCTCGGAAGGGAGGAACCGCATGTCGCCGAGCCAGTGGAAGAACATGACGACGGAAGCGAGAGTGAACGCGATTCCTGCCCAGGGATGAATGACCCGGGCAACCGACAGACCTCCGAAGAGATGCGCCATCCAGCCGAAGACGGGCGTCCAGATCGGCATCCCGGTCAGCGTGCTGAGGAAGAACGTGACCGCCACGGACCAGTGAATGAGACGGGACGCCCTCCGGTGACGGACGATCTCGCTGCCGACGACGATGTCCTCGCGGTCGCGTGCGGCGATGATCGCGGTGTCGAGCGGACGGTGGGGAGCGACGGTGCTCATCGTTGCCTCCCTAGCTCTCGCTAGGCCTGCGGAAGGTTGGAGTTCGGGTCGTCCGCCCCGCGGACCTCCTTGGGACCGTACTTGGTGTAGTGCGCGAACGCGCCGAGCACGGCGCCGAACAAGGCGACGACGCCGAGCGGCCGAAGGACCGATTTCCAGAACCGGACGAGGATCGGGACGTGTGGGTCGGCCGGCAGGTCGTACCACTCCGGATGGTCTCCGTGTGCGAGCACAGTCACGACGCCGGTCCCTCCGACCCCCTGCGGGTCGTAAAGGGCAGCGTTCGCGAACCCGTTCGCCTTCAGTTGCTCGACCCGCCCGTTGCCCAGAGCGACCATGTCGTCCTTGGTGCCGAACTGGAGACACCCGGTCGGGCAGGCTTTGATGCACGCCGGCTCGAGCCCGACGGAGGTCCGGTCCACGCAGAGAGTGCACTTGGCCATCTTGCCCGTCGTCGCGTGAAAGCGCGGCACGTCGAACGGGCAGCCGGTCTCGCAGTATCCGCATCCGATGCAGTTCTCCGCGTTGACGTCCACGATCCCGTTTTCGTACTGGACGATCGCGCCGGGCGCGGGGCACGCCGCGAGGCAACCCGGCTCCTCGCAGTGCATGCACTGATCCTTGCGCATCAGCCAGATGATCCCGCCGTCGAAGTCGCGCTCGTTGAACCGGATGAGGTTCCAGTACTGTGAATCCAGCGTCGGGAGCGTCTGGTAGGTCCCGGTCTGCCGGGTGGCGACGGACTCCAGGTCGTTCCACTCCTGGCAGGCCGCCTCGCAGGCCTTGCATCCGATGCACGTGGTCGTGTCGATGTACTTGGACACGGTCGGGACAGTGCGCAAACCGCTCCGGCTGCCCCACACGGAAGCGGAGGACCGGCGGATCTCGAGAGATTGTGCGCTCATGTCCTCCTCCTACGCCTTCTCGACTCTCACGAGAAACGCCTTGTATTCCGGCGTCCAGGTATTCGGATCCATCGCCGACGGAGTCAGCATGTTGGCGAGAGGCCCGGTGTGATTGGGGGCGCCCGCGAAGCCCCAGTGGATCGGGAAACCGATCTGCCAGGCCGGCTTGCCGTCGATCTTCAGCTCCGGCATCCGTTTCGTGACCATCGCGACCCCCTGGATCTCGCCGCGGGCGGAAACGACTTTGACCTGCGAGCCGTTGGCAATCCCCTTCTCTTTGGCCAGTCCTTCGGGGATCTCGACGAAGAAGCCGGGCTGCATTTCGTTCAGCCTGCCGTTCTGCTGGTGCTGCGTCCAGTAGTGAAAGTGCTCGGTCAGACGGTAGGTCGTGCAGACAATCGGAAAATCTTCCTTCTTGCCGTAAATGTCCTTGTCCGTGGAAAACTTCTTCGACGCCGGGTTGGATGTCACGTTCGGATGTAGCGGGTTGTCGATGGGCGCCTCGATCGCCTCGTAGTGCTCGGCGAAGGGGCCGTCGTTCAGGACAGGAGAGAAGAGGCGTCCCACTCCCTCCGGCAGCATGATGAAGGCGCCGAACTGGCCCGGCGGTGAGTCTGGCTTGATGTCGGGAACGTCCCCGACCCACTTCAGGCCGTTCCACCAGATTCCCGGACGCTTGGGATCCCACGGCTTCCCGTCGGCGTCCGCCGAAGCGCGGTTGTACATGACGCGCCGGTTGGCGGGCCACGAAAAGCCCCAGTTGTGGAACATCCCGAGGCCGTTCGGATCCGCCGTGCTGCGCCGCTGCGCGTTGTTGCCGGCTTCCGTGTACACGCCCGAGTGGAGCCAGTTGCCGCACAGAGTCGAACCGTCGTCCTGAAGCTGGCCGAAACCGTCGAGCTGCTGGCCGGCAGTCTTGAGAATCTTGGTCTTGTCTTTCGGGTCCGGTATGTCGGTCACCGCCTTCCCGCTCATCTCCTTCAGGACCTCCGCGAGGTCGGGGCTGACCGGGTTCGTGTACGACCACGACACGTTCAAGACAGGGTCGGGGAGCGCGCCCCCTTCTTTTCTGTAGAGGTCTTGGACCGCCAGGATCATCCGGGAGAGGATCTCCTGATCCGCCTTCGCCTGCCCCGGCGGATCGAGCGCCTTCCACTTCCACTGCAGCCAGCGGGCGGAGTTGGTGAACGTCCCGTCCTTCTCCGCGAAGTTCGCGGCCGGGAGCAGGAAGACCTCCGTAGGAATCTTCGAAGGCTCGGGGCCCTCGTACTCTCTCGGCGCCTTCCAGAACGCGGCGGACTCCGTCTCGACGTTCTCGACCATGACGAGCCACTTCAACTTGGAGAGCGCCGCGATCATCTTCTTGGAGTTGGGCCCCAATCCCACCGGGTTCATTCCGAACGAGACGAGACCCTCGGGTCCAGGTTCCTTGCCGCCGGCGCGCATGGAGTTGCCGCGGTACATGTCGTCGAAGATGTACATCCAGGAGTAGTTCCCGTCCGTCTTGGGGAGCCAGTCATAGCCGAAGTCGTTTTCCCTGGTCGCGGCCTTGCCCCAAACCGACTTGAGCAGGGAGACCATGAACTTCGGGTAGTTGACCCAGTAGTTCATGGTGGCCCAGGCCTGCTTGTTCAGGGTCGTCGGGGTGGCCGTTTCGAGGTACTCCTTCAAGTTCGTCTGCGGCCCGACGGGGGTTTTCAGGTAGCCCGGCAGGATCTCGGTGTTCCCGCCAGTGTCGGTCGCGCCCTGGATGTTCGAGTGACCGCGGAACGCGTTCATGCCGCCGCCCGGGCGCCCGACGTTGCCGAGGAGGAGCTGCAGGACCGCTCCCGCGCGGATCATCTGGACTCCCGTCGAGTGTTGTGTCCAGCCAAGCGCGTAGGTGATCGTCCCGACGCGCTCGGCGTTGCCCGTCGAGGTCACGATCTCCGCGACCTTCTCGAACGTCCCCTTCGGCGTGCCGCAGATGCGCTCGACCATCTCGGGCGTGTAGCGGTCCACGTGCGCCTTCAGGAGCTGGAAGACGCATCGCGGGTGCTGCATCGTCGGATCGACCCCGTAGCCCCCGGTGTTCTTGTCGGGTTCGTATCCCCAGGCGGTCTTGTCGTACTCCCCTTTCGCGGCGTCGAACCCGGAGAAGAGACCGTCCTGGAAGCCGAACTTCTCGCCGACGAGGTAGGGGCCGTTGGTGTGGATCTTGACGTAGTCCTCGTGGTAGCGCTTTTTCTCGATGGCGTACCGAATCATGCCGTTCAGGAAGGCGATATCGGTCCCGGGCCGGATCGGGGCGTAGAGGTCCGCGACCGCCGCGGTGCGGGTGAAGCGGGGGTCAACCGCGATCAGCTTCGCGTTGCGGGTCTTCTTCGCCTCGATGAACCACTTGAATCCGACGGGGTGGTTCTCCGCCGGGTTGCCCCCCATCGCGAGGATGACGTCGGCGTTCTTGATGTCCACCCACCCATTTGTCATTGCCCCCCGACCGAACGTGGCGGCCAAACTGGCCACCGTGGGCCCGTGTCAAACACGGGCCTGGGAATCTCGATACGGCACCCCCAGGGCCGAGATGAATTTCCACTGGAGGAAATTGAACTCGTTCGTGTCGGTGCAGCCGCCGATGACGGCCATGCCGGGGTTGCGGTTGACCGTCTGTCCCTTGGCATTCTTCGCGACGAAGCAGCGGTCACGCGTGTCCTTGAGGTGGCGGGTGATCTTCGCGATCGCCTCGTCCCAGCCAATGTCCTCCCACTTGTCGGAGCCGGGCCTGCGGACCTTCGGCCGCGTCAGGCGCCTCGCGTGGGTGATGTCTTCCTTGAGAGTGATGCCCTTGGGGCAGAGACTGCCCCGGCTGATCGGGTGGTCCGGGTCGCCTTCCACGTGAACGACGGAGGCTTTGACGTTCCTCGCCTTGTCTCCGAGCGTGTGGATGATCACGCCGCAGGAGACCGCGCAGTAGGGACAGATGCTTCGGGTCTCCGTCGTGCGCGAGATCTTGAACTCCCGCATCTCGGCTTTGGCCCGGGCGACGTCGAAGCCGAGGGCGATCGTGGTTCCGATCCCCGTGGCCTTCAAGAACCCGCGACGCGTGATCTCCATGGGCCCCTCCTTTTCGGGATGCCCCAACTTAAAGAGCGCGTTCCTGGTGAATTCAAAGCCTTGCCGTTCCCCTTTGTCAAGGGAAACGTTCCGGTCAGGTGTCGCCGCTGGAGGATCGAGGACGAGGGCTCGGTCGAGGAGGCCCGAGAGGCCTGGCGAGAGCTGCGCCGCGAATCGTAGACGGCAGCAGCCGAGGACGCCGGTTCCCGCCGGCGCCCTCGGCCCCCCCGGACCCTCGATCTCAGAACGAGTAGAGCGCCGACAGAGCCAGCTGCCGCCCCTCCGTCTCGACCTTCGCCGTGCCGGCGGTCAGAGTCGAGTGCATGTATTCGAAGCCGATCGCGAAAGGACCGGTCTTCCAGCGCAGCATCCCCGCGTACATGATGTTCCTGAGCCTCGCGGCGTTGGCCAGGGCCGCCAGCGCGTCGGAGTCCTTCGGGTTGTCGATGCCCCAGAAGGCGAACAGGCTCCAGTTCTTGGTGAAGTCGAAGCCGAGCTGCGCCCAGCCGCCCTCGCTCTGAATCTTCCCGAACTGCGTGATCGCGGCGAATTGCTGGCCGATCGAGTGGCCGCTGTAGCCGTTGCCCTGGATGAGAACGGGCCCGAACTGGAACTTCGCGCCGATCTCGACAGCCGAGCCGGTGAGCTTGTCGTTGCTCGTCGAGGCTCCGGCCCCGGAGAGGTCCTTCTCGTCGATGTGGCCGACGACGTAGGCGTTCCAGGTCCCCGGCCCGGCCTTGCCTCCGAAGTTGAAGCGCAGCTCGAACTGCGGCCAGCTCGCGTTTCCCGCCGTGCCGAAGTCGACGTTCGAGTTGGGGCCGCTCCAGGAGCCCGACATGATCGCCGCCACGGTATCGATGGCCACGGGCGAGTCCTTGGGCGTCAGCTTCTGGTAGAGGAAGATCCCGGGGAACCGCCAGCCGATGTCTCCCGCCGACCCATAGCCGAGCGGAAAGGCGATGTGGGACAGCGACACCGGCACGTTCCCGAAGAGCGGTGACCACTGCTGGCCGACCCGGATGGTCGTTCTTCCGTTGCCGAAGTCGGCGAACGCCAGGCGCAACCGCGGGGTCGGCTGCTGGCCGCTGAAGGCGCCGGTACCGTTGAATCCGCCGAAGAAGTCCATCTCGAGCGTGGCCCCGAGCTTCCAGTCGCCCGTCACCTTGGGCCCGTCGAAGGCCATCGTCAGCCTCGTGTTGCGCACGTCGCCGCCGCCGAACCAGCGGTCGACCGTCGACTCGGGAGGGATAGGCCACGCGGCGTTCTGACCGTTGCCGAAGGCGAAGTTCTGATCCTGCGCGAAAACTGTCGCGCTGATGAAGCCCTTGAATGTCAGACTCATGTCTTTGCCGACCTGGACGACCTGGGCTGATGCCGTCGCTGCTCCGAGCGCTGCGCACACGACGACGACCGCTGAGCGAACCCTTGACCTCATTTCCAGCTCCTTTCTTCCCGCATGGGGCAGGCGATTTCACAGGACGCCGCCAGAGAGGATCGGACCCTCGGTCCGGAGCTCACGGGGGATGCCGGCCGGCCGGCCGCCCGGGGAACGGTCTTCTGTCCCGCGCCCGCGAGGGACGCTGTGAGGCCCGCAACCTTCCCGGAATCCGCATTCTCGTCTTCACAGCATCTTAACTCCGGACGGCGCCCCGACAGTCACTTGACCGCGCCGACCGTGAAGCCGGCGATGAACCGATCGAGGAACAGGTTGTACAGGAGCGCGGTCGGAAGACTCGCGATGAGGCACGCCGCCATGAGCGAGCCCCAGTAGAAGACGTCCCCGCGCACGAGATAGATCGGCACGCCGACCCCGACCGTTTGGTGGGACGCCGAGGAAATGAACGTCAGCGCGTAGACGAACTCCTGCGTCACCAGCGTGAAGCTGAAGATGACCACCGTCAGGATCCCCGACGCAGAGATCGGAATCACCAGCTTGACGAACGACCCGAACCGCGTCAGGCCGTCCACCATGGCCGCGTCCTCCAGGTCCCGGGGGATCGACTTGAAGAATCCCATCAGCAGCCAGGTGGAGAACGGGATCGTGAAGCTGGGATAGACCACGATGATGGCCCAGAGCGTGTCCTGGAGCCCGAGCCACGCCACGATGCGCGAGAGGGGGATGAAGAGAAGCGTGGGCGGGACCAGATAGGTCAGGAAGATCCCGATCCCGAGACGGCTGCCCCAGCGGCCGGTCAGGCGCGCCAGGGCATAGGCGGCCGGGACGGCGAGCAACAAGGTGACCGCGACGACGAGCAGGCCCGCGAAAGCCGTGTTCCCGAGCCATCGCGTGAAGAGGGTCTCGCGAAAGAGCAGCCTGAGGTGCTCGAGGGTGGGGGGAGCGTTGAAGAGGAAGGGGTTGTTCTTCAAGTCGTAGAGGTCTCCCGTCGTCTTGAAGGTCGTGATCAGCATCCAGTAGAACGGAAAGCCGAGCAGGAGGGCAAAGGTCGCGAGCGTGGCCCCCCGCAGGGACTTCCGTGTCAGGCGCCGCGCGCGGAGCCCGCCGGTCATCAGGCCACCTCGGCGCGATGCGCGGAGCGAAGCATGAGCCAGGCCACGACCACGAGCAGCGGCACGAGGAAAATCGAGATCGCTGCCCCTTCCGCGAGGTCGCTGCCGAGAACGCCGGTGAAGAAGGCGAGCGAGGGCAGGACCTGGGTCGTGTCATACGGACCGCCGCGGGTCAGGATGTAGATCACGGTCATGTCGGTGAACGTGAAGATCCCGCCGAACAGGACGGCGACGCTGATGATCGGACGCATCATCGGGATCTCGATCTGGAAAAGCCGCCGGAAGAACCCGGCGCCGTCGACCTCGGCCGCCTCCGGGATGTCCCTTGGAATGGCCGTTCGTCCCGCCAGGATGATGATGGTCGCGAAGGGGAGCATGTGCCAGGTGTGGACGAGAATGACCGAGATCATGGCGAGCCCGGGCTCTCCCAGCCACATCGGCGGCGCGAACTCGTCGGCGAGGTGCAACCGGATCAGGACCCAGTTGATGACGCTGTAGAGCGAGTCGAGGATCCACTTCCAGCCGATCGAGCCGATCGAGACGGGGGCGACCCAGGGCAGAAGGATGAGGAAGCGGACGAGGCGTCGGCCCCGGAACTCGCCCTCCAGCGCGAGCGCGAGCACGGTGGCTCCGACGAGGACCAGGATCTGGGAGGAGATCGTGAAGAGGAAGGAGTTGCGCAGCGCCACCAGGAAAGTCGGGTTCTGAAAGACCGACCGGAAGTTGGCCAGACCCACGAAGCGATAGCCGCGGCTTCCGACGGTCACGTCCCCCAGGCTGTAGAGGAAGGCGAGCACGAACGGGACTCCGACCAGCGCCAGCACGTAGACGACCGCCGGCAGGAACATGACCGGCCCGAGCCAGCGTTGCCGGCTCACGGGATCTCCGCCCTCGCCGTCTTTTTCCCCGTCGCGGGGTCGAAGAACTTCAGGTCCTTCCGGTCCACCTCGAAGTCGTGGACGGTGTCCGGCGCGAAACGTGTCTCCAGTGTGGACGGCATCCGGGCGACGCACTTCATCCCCTCGAAGGGGCCGCCCTCGGCGACGCCGTAGAGGATGCGCTCGGATCCGAGGTATTCCTCGTGGCGGATGCGCAGGCGTATCCGCAGGCCGCCGGCGGAGGCCGGAGCGCCCCCGGCCGGCCGGAGGTGCTCCGGCCGAAACCCGACGACCGCGGCCGGCGTCTCGAGAAGGTTCATCGGCGGCGAGCCGAGGAAGGTCGCCACGAACGTGTCGGCCGGCTCGTCGTAGACCTGGGCCGGCGTGCCGATCTGCCGGACGGAGCCCTCGTGCATCACGACGATGCGATCTCCCATCGCCATGGCCTCGACCTGGTCGTGTGTGACGTAGATCGTCGTCGTCCCGATCCGTCTCTGGAACTGCTCGAGCTCCTCGCGGGCGGAGGCGCGGAGCTTGGCGTCGAGATTCGAGAGGGGCTCGTCGAGCAGGAAAACGGACGGCTCCCGGACGATCGCGCGCGCCAGGGCTACTCGCTGCCGCTCCCCGCCGGAGAGCTCGCGCGGCTTTCGGGAGAGCAGGTGCCCGATCCCGAGGAGGCCGACCGACCACTCGACCTTCCGGCGCCGCTCCGGCTTCGCCATCCGCTGCGCCTTCAGGGGGAACTCGATGTTGCCCAGGACCGAGAGGTGCGGGTAGAGGGCGTAGCTCTGAAAGACCATCGCGATGCGACGCTGGCGGGGCGTCAGGTCGTTGACGACCATGCCTCCGATCCGGATCTCTCCCGAGGTCGGCTCTTCGAGGCCGGCGATCATCCGCAGCAGCGTCGTCTTGCCGGAGCCGGACGGCCCGAGCAGAACGAGGAACTCGCCCTCCCGGCTCTCCAGGTCCACGTCGACCACCGCCCCGATCTGGCCGCGCCGGAAGACCTTGGTCAGTCCGCGCGTCTGGACGATGGCCATGCGCGAGCCCGCCGACTCATTTCCACTTGGCGAAGATCCGCTTGATCTCCTTTTCCGCGGCCCGCAACGCGTCCTCGGGGCTCATCACGCCCTGGGCGGCCTTGGCGAACATCGTCGGAATCACGAACGTGTTGAAGACCTCGTCGACGGCCGCCGTCGCGTAGCCGGGATAGCCGACGTTGGTCGCCCAATCGAGCACACCTCCGAGCACCTTGTACTTGTCGGGCGGATCGGCCTTCGGATCGTTGGCGATCTGCTGGGTCAGATCGGGCACCGTCTTCGGGAAGCAGGGGAAGTTGTAGAACTCGCTCGCCTTGAAAGCCGCCCCGAAGTTGTCGATGTAGTCGACCAAGAACTGCTTGGCTCCCTCTTTGTTCTCGGCAAAGTCCCAGACGACGTAGCAATCCATGACGTGCTCGGCCGCGATGCGACGCGCGGGACCCTTGAGGGCGGGAGAGACCCAGATCTTCTTGGACATCTCCGGATTGTCCTTCTCCGCCGTGCGCGTCACCGAGATCGCGTTGCAGACGAAGGAAAGCTTGCCGGCCAGGATCCCACGGTTGTTCGAGGAGGGATCCCAGGTAAAGACCTCGGGCGTCATCGTCTCCTTGAAGAGGGCCTTCACGTACTTGATCGCGTCGAGGGTCTGCTTCGAGTAGATCGTGACGTTGCCCTTCTCGTCCTGCTCGGACCCGCCGAAGGACCACAGGACCGCTCGCATGGCCATGTTGCTGTCGAGCTCCTGTGAGAGCCCCACGCCGACCGGGTTGCCGACCTCGTCTTTGATCTTCTTGCCGCCGATCCGCAGGTCCTCCCAGGTGTCGGGGCCGTTGGGATAGCCGGCCTTCTCCCAGAGGTCTTTGCGGTAGTTCCCGGGATCGGGCACGAAGGAGTCGGAAAACGCGAAATACTTTTTGGTCTTCGGATTGTAGGTCGAACGCTCGGCCAGCGGGATCATCTTGCCGTGCTTCTTCTCGACGGCTTCGTACACCTCGCGATGGTCGATGACCTGCTTCTCATAAGCGGCGGGCGGAGCCAGGAACATGAAGAGGTCGTGTCCCTTCTTGGCCGCGACCTCGGCAGCGGCCCGGGCATTGACCTCGCCGATCGCAATGTGGTCGACGATCACTTCGGTGTTGTTCTTCTGCCCCCACTCCTTGGTGTAGATCCCGTCGAACCACTTGTCGTAGCCGGGCACGAAGTGGCTCCACTGGACGATCTTCAGCGTCTTGCCGGCCGCGCGGGCGCGATCCGGAAAGAGAAACGCCGGGGCGACGCCGGCCGCAAGGCCACCGACCCCCGCCAGTCTGGCGAACTTTCGGCGGCTGATTCCACGGTTGAGCTTCTTCGACATGGTCACCTCCCTAGTTTTTCCGGTGACGGCGGCGTGGGGATGGTGCCCCGCGCCATGCGTCAATAGTGCCGGATGTCGAAATCCTTGACTCTCGGATGAATGGGCTGCCGATCAGGAAGCTCATCAACGACACGATGATCGGATACCAGAGGCCGGCGTAGATGTTGCCCCGGGACGCCATGATGGCGGTCGCCAGCAGCGGCAGCATGCCTCCGAATCAGCCGTTGCCGATGTGATAAGGCAGCGACATGGTCGTGTAACGGAAACGACAGGCCGGCCTTCGTCAGAAAGTTCCCTTCGGTGTCGCAAGAGGGGCTCTTCGAAGCATCCGTTTCCTTCTTCGTTCAACGAAACGAGCTCGGAACTCGCAAGCGGCGGGTTGCGAAGGCTGCCGGGGAGAATCTCGTGAGGGCGGAGCGGAGGGGACGTCGGGGTCGCTCATCGAATCGGCCGCCTTCCAGTTCGCCCGGGCATCGCGGCGATCGGGATCGGATCAGCGCCGTGGAACGGCTCTTTGGCGTTCATCGAGGTAGCGACGTCGCGGGAAGTCTTTTGAAAGTTCTCCAGCATGTCAAGGGAATTCGCATCCCCGCCGGCCGATGCCCGTTCGGGGAGCCTCCTGCCGCTGCCTCTTCGTAAGAAGGATGGAAGCGACTAGAGCGAAGGCCCAGCGTATGCTGGGTGAGGCGGGGCTTCGCCCGCACCCCGACCAGGGCCCGTCGGGTGACCGAAACGGGTCATCTCCACGGAGCAGGTGCTTTCACTCGCGCCGGACTTGTTCGCAAAGGATTCGAACCGCCGGGGAGATGCCCTTTCAGGCTGTCCTCTTCGGGAGATCACCGCCACCAGCGTACCAGCGGATCACCTGGGCCTCCCCGGTGGCGCGCTCGGCCCGTCCCGTACTGAACCCGCGCATCTCCAGCGTCGCCATGTCCGGCTCCGCCCGGCGTCACTGATTTGTCTTGCCTCGCGAGGTTACCCGGGGCCGACCGGCCCCGCCTACGGCGGTCAGCACCCGGTATCCACATCCGCCAGCCGAAAGGCCCGCTCCAGGAAGGTGTTCAAGGCCCCGAGCCAACGCCGCCAGGCCGCCGCCCACCACGACATACCAGCGCTCGCGGGATCCTCATCCCTGGAATCCGTCATGGCGCCTCCCCCGTCAGACGATGCTTACCTGCCCCGTCCGATTCACTCGCTCATAGCCTATCAGGAACCGGCGCCACATCTCGCCTCGACATCGGCCCGACGCCGGACGATGTCGAGCAGCTCGCGCTCGAGAGTCGCGAAGAAGCCATGTGGAGAGCGGCCAACATGAGCTCCGTCTTCACTTGCGTGGCCTTGGCCCAGCCAACCACCTTGCGACTCCAGGCGTCCAGGAGGACCGCCAGATACAGAAATCGGGCCCCGGATGGCGATGTCGGTGATGTCGGCCACCCAGAGCCGATCTGGACCGGGTCGCGCTCCACCAGATCCGGAGCCGGGCCAGCCGCCGGACAGGCACCGTTGTGCGGATCACCTCGCGACGGCTGACCTCCTGCAGCCCGGCCGCCTTAGTTCAGCCGAGCCACCCGCTTGCGGGAAACCCGCACCTCTCCCGCGCCAGCTCCTCCGGGTTACGCTCGCGGCGAACCAACTCCACCGTCCGCCGCCGAAACTCCTCCGGGTAGGGGGCGCGACCCCTCGGCATCGCGAACTCCTTTCCCAAAGTCTGAGGGCGTCCACGAAACCGGGTCAACTCTCCTTGTTTTCCGCCGGGCCTTCGTCATATTGTCCGACGTCAATACAGGCTACGTGCCTCTGACGATGTCACCGCCACGGACCAGTTCACCATCGGAATGCGGGTCGTCCGCTGCTGAAACCAAGTCTTTCGAAGAAAAGAAGAAAAATAGCCTTGACTTCTACGAGACGCGCATATGATCCCGGGAGATTTCGAGGGAGGCACTTGACGACCGTTCCGGGTCCACGTTGTTTGGCGGGCGCACGCGAGCCCGCCCCGCCTGTCGCCGCGGGACACCGCCAGCCAATCCCCGACGAAGAGAGGCTCTAGAGAAGGTCGCGGTTTTAGGAGGAGGAGGTTCAAGAATGGCAAGTACCCCTGGAGCAACCCCGGGTGCCGAAGTGGCCCTCAGTCGATGGTGGCGCGTGGTGGGCGGCCTCTTGATGAACTTGGCGTTGGGCTCGCTTTATGCCTGGAGCGTCTTCGTCGCGCCGTTGGAAAAGGAGTTCGGCTGGAAGCGGGCGGACACATCCCAGGTGTTCACCTGGGCCGTTGTCGTGTTCGCCATGGCCTTTATCCTCGCGGGCCGATTGCAAGACAAGCTCGGTCCCTTCGCCATATCCCTGACGGGCTGCATTCTCTTAACTGTGGGCTTCCTGCTCTCGGCCCAGACCACTAGCCTGACGTACCTGATCGTCTGCTTCGGCGTCATCGTCGGCATCGGTAACGGCTTCGGCTACGCGACACCCATCCCGGTCATGGCCAAATGGTTCCCGGACAAGCGCGGCTTGGCCGTCGGCCTGGCGGTGGCCGGCTACGGCGGCGGGTCGGCCATCTTCGGACCCATGGCCAGCCTGTGGCTCATCCCCACGTACGGCTGGCGCACGACCTTCGTCGTGCTGGGCGTCATCTTTTTCGTGATGACCCTCGTCGGAGCGTTGTTGCTGAAGAACCCCCCGGTCGGGTACCGCCCGCCCGGCTGGGCGCCGGCCGTGGCCGCCAAGGCAGCGGCGACGACCCACGAGTTCTCCCCCGGAGAGACGTTGCGCACCCCCGCGTTCTATTTCATGTGGGTCGCGTACGCACTGGGTACGGCGGCGGGTCTGATGGTCATCAGCCAGCTCGTCCCGTTCGCCAAGAGCATGAACATTCCGAGCGAGGCACTCGCGGCCATCACGCTGGTCATCGGCGCCGCGGGCAATGCTTCCGGTCGCATCCTCTCCGGCTGGATGTCCGACGGGCTCGGGCGCTTGAACGTCCTGCGCCTGATGATCGGCATCTCGGCAGTCGCCATGCCGCTTCTCTACCTCACCGGCAGCAACATCGGCTTGCTCTACATCATGGTCTTTGTCGTCTACTGGTGCTACGGCACGCAACTGTCGGTGAACGCCTCTACGACCTCCGACTTCTGGGGCACGAAGAACGCCGGCATCAACTACGGCCTGCTGTTCACGTCTTGGGGCGTGGCGGGCATCATCGGACCCCGGATCGGCGGCAAGCTGTTCGACCAGTACCAGAACTACAAGGCGGCCTTCTATACCGCGGCGGTCCTTGCGGTGGTCGCGCTCGTGTTCGAGTTTTTGGCGAAACGGCCGGTGCCGCCGAGGGAGGCCACGGCGTAGCGAGCGGGCGTGCAGTCGCGACGAGGAGGAACTCGACAAGGTACCAATTAGGAGGTGCAAATGGCTGACATGAAACACAAGGTCTTGAGCTGGCCGGCTGTCCCGATTCCGACGCCCGACGAGGTGTACGCGGGCCTGACGGACCAGGCGAAGGAGTATCCCCTCTCGCTGGAGGCGCAGCTCCGGCAGAGCGAAAACTTCAAGAAACCCGAGTGCCTCACCACGATCCGGGTCCTCGACTTGAGCAAGGGGATGATCATCGGCAACTGGTGCTCCTCGATGCTCTCGGAGCTGGGTGCCGACACGATCAAGTGCGAGCCGCCGGACGGCGATCCGTTACGCTGGCAGACGCCCTTCGGCCGCAAGGAGTACATGGTGAAGGATGCCGAGACCGACGAGCCGATCGGCCTCCACTTCCTCCACGAGATGCGGAACAAACAGTCCATCACGCTCGATCTCGAGAAGGAAGAGGGGCGCGAGCTCTTGAAGAAGCTCGTCGTCCACTGCGACGTCTTAATCGAGAATTACCCGCCCGGGCAGTTCGACGCGTGGGGAATCGGCTATCGGCAATTGAAGGAGATCAACCCGCGGCTCGTCTACGCCTGGGTGGGACAGAAGGGCCAGTGGGGACCGTCCAAGGACAAGCCGGGCAACCTGGACCCGACCGCACAGGCGGCCTGCGGGTTCGTCCACGGCACGGGCCTCCCGAAGGAGTTCGGCGGACGGCCCACCCGCTCGGCCATGTGGATGGCGGACCACGTCGGCGGCACCGCGACGGCCATGGGAATCCTGGCCGCGCTCATCTATCGCGACAAGGTCTCGGGCAAGGGCCAGTTCGTTGAGGGCACGGCGGCGGAAGGCGTCATCCGGATCCTGGATTACAACTGGGCCTGGTACGGGTTCGACGGGAGCATCCGGCCCCGCTACGGCAACTGGGACCTCGCGATCAACATCTACGCCGTCAACCCCTGCAAGGACGGCTACTTCATGGTCGGCGGCGGGCACGACCGCCTCTGGTACCGGATCTGGCGGACGGTGGGCCAGACGCGTTCCGACCTGGAGGACGAGATGTTGGACGACAAGAGCCTCCGGGTGGTCACGGCGCGGCTTCCGCACTTGAAACAGGTGAAGACCTACACGATTCTCGCCGATTGGCAGAAGGACTTTTCCCGGGCGGACGCGATGCGGGAGCTGCTCGCCCAGCAGGTCGCCTCCGGCGGCGTGAACTACATCGACGAGGTTGCCGAGGACCCGCACTTCAAGTACCGGGGGCACGTCGACGAGTTCGAAGACCGGCTCTATGGGAAGGTCCTCTACGGCACGACGCCGTTCCTGGCGCACAAGGCTCCGGGCCGCCTGAAATGGATCGGCCGGCCGCTCGGATACGACAACGAAGAGATCTACCTGAAGCTGCTGGGACTTGGGCCGACGGACGTTGCCGGGCTCAAGAAGCGCGGCGTGGTCTAGGTTCGGGAACCAGGAGGTAAAAAAAGATGGCAACCGCACCCGATTTCGAAACCTATTGTCAGCAGCTTTTCGACCACAAGACGGCTGCCGGAAAGCCGGAGGTGCTGAAGGGCTATCGCGTCTTATCCTGCACGCAGTACATCCTCGGTCCCTCCTGCGCGAGCTATCTGGCCGAGCTGGGAGCCGAGGTGATCAAGATCGAGGCGCCGAGACGCGGCGAGCCGATGCGTCACACGACCCCGTTCAACGAGCCGCTTCTCTACCCGCTCTCCCGCTGGGTTCCGGAGGCGGGCACGGGCCTGGGCTTCTTCGGGGCCAACCCCAACGAGGAGTTCGTCAGCCTCGACTTCCACCGGCCGGAGGCGAGGCAGGCCATGTTGGAGCTCGCGGCCAAGTCGGACGTGATGGTCCAGAACTACAGGCCGGGGACCTTCGACCGGTGGGGGATCGGGTATCAACACATGTCCAAGGTCAACCCCCGCCTCGTCTACCAGTGGCTGGGCGGGTTCGGGGGCTGGGGGCCGGGACGCGTCCGGGCCTCCTACGACATCCTGGGCCAGGCCATGGGCGGCGCCTTCGGGATCACCGGCGAAGCCGCAGACCGGGGTGGCACGCCGGCCAAGCACACGATCTGGCTGGCAGACTACTGGGGCGGCATGATGGCCGCCGTCTCGATCCTCGCGGCTCTCTACTGGAGGGACACGGTCTCCGGCGAGGGGACCTTCATCGAGTACTCGCAGGTTCATGGCGTCACGCGGCAACTCGAGTCCGCCCTGCCGCTCTACGGCCGGTACGGTGTCCGGAGGGAACGCTGGGGCAACTGGGACACGGAGCTCTGCGTGCACGGGATCATCCAGTGCGGCAAGTCCTCCTACCCGGACTCCAAGAACCCGCAGGAGGCCGAGGTCGGCTACATCCTGGTCAGCGCCCACACCGACGAGGACTTCAAGAAACTCTGCGACGTCATCGGGAAGAAGGACCTGGCCACGACGTTCGCCAAGCACGACGATCGCGTCAAGGCGGAGAACCAGACAACCCTCTACGAGGCCCTCGAGATCTGGGCCAAAGACAAGAACAAGGAAGACGTGGCTACGCTCCTCGACAAGGCCGGCATCAACAACCAGCCCGTTTGGAACGCCAAGGAAGTCTCCGAGAATCCGCATTGGAAGATGCGCGGCTCGGTTCAGTGGATCGACGATCCGAACTTCGGCGACCTCCACCATCAGGGTCCGGCCTTCAAGATGTCCGACACGCCGCCGCGTATCAAGTGGGCGCTGAAGCCCGTCGGCGCCGACAACGAGAAGGTGTACGGCCGGCTCCTCGGGTGGACAAAATCGACGCTCGCCAAGATGGAAGAGATGGAGGTGATCTGAGATGGCCACCGACACGAGCTCCGGCGTCATCAAACAGGGCCTGGTGCTCACTTGCACCAAGTGCTCCACGAAGAACTTCCTCGATCCCTATCCGTTCTGGAACTTCAGCGGCAACACGAAGTGCGCCACTTGCGACACCCTCTATGCCGTGAAGTTCGTCAAGGGCCAGCAGGTGAGCGGACCGACGGCCAGTACCGGGAAGGCCGACCTGCTGCCGGGCTACGCCGAGGACAAGAACGGCGCCCCGGTCACCGGGGAAGGCAAGATTCGCCCGGCCCCGCAGTCGAGGCCCGATCCCTTCACCGGGCAGCAGAAGCAGGTCACGAAGAGCCTCCGGGGCAAGCCGTTGAGCGGCAGTCGTCTCAAGAAGGAAGACCTGGTGGGCAGCCGGGCCAGGTTCATCGCGGACCTGCACAAGGTCTGAGAGGAGAACGAGACATGGCGGAAACCGAGAAGGGAAAGGACCCGTCGAATTACAAGTGCTGCGAGTATTTCGAGCCGGCGCTGGATCCGAACATCCTGCGTGCGTACCTCGGCTACTGCAAGGCGCGGGCGTGGCCTTTCACCGTGATGGTTCCCATCGGCGGGCTGGAGGGTGAGTGCCCGAAGCCTCCGATCAAGAAGAAGGCTTAAGAAGGCCCCAAGGGATAGGCGTGGTGAACCTCCGCGAGGAGTTCGAGCGGCGCTACGGGCCACTCTGGTCCGGGGCGTCGTCTCTCTCGATCGGAGGTGTCACCCACGAGCTTCACGAGGTGATGTATCGGCTCGGCTTCGGCTTTGAGGGAATCAAGATCATCGACGCGCCCCCGGTCGAAGCCGGCCGGTACGCCATCCGTTTCTTCGACGGTGAGGTGCGGTGCATCGTCTGCTTCGAGTTCGGGGCGGACTTGAACTACCTGGAGGAACATCGCGTCCACATCGCCGAATGGCTGGGGGATGCCTACTTCGAGACGGAATTCCAGGTGAATTGCCCCATGGATTTTTAAACAGGAGAAGCCATGAAGGTCAAGTTCTACTATTCCAGCAAGGACAAGCCGGGTGAGCAGTACCCGTGCAACAACGCGACCGCCCTGGAGAAGGTCAAGGTGCTGAAGGGCCGGGGCGCCGACGTCGAAGCGATCGACGTGGCCAACGTCGAGGACGTGTTTCGCCTCTATCACGCCGCCCTGACGGGTCCGCCCGCGACGGTGCGGGCCGTCTTCGGTATGAAGGGCGGGCTCGAAGCCGACTTCGGCCGCGCAACGCCAGCCGTCCTCGTTTACGGCGACCCGAAGGATCGCTATCCCACCGACGCCTACCCGCGGCAGGATCAGGCCCGCGGAGGACTCGTCGGATGCGAGAAGGCGCTCGATGACCTGGCCAAGGATCTCGCCAAGCTGCCGACCACCGAAGACGAGGAGGATCGTTGAGCACGATCCCGGCGGACTACCTGCCCCCGAAGGAGTTCCAGCCCCAGCGGATCTACAAGCTCGAGGAGTTCGAGAGCTATCCGGATCCGTTGAACAGCACCGAGGAGCTTCTCGATAAGCAGGTAGCGGCCGGCCGGGGCGACAGTCCGGCCGTCCTGATCGCCGACAAGGTCATCACGTACAAGCAGCTCCTGGGGGCATCCAACAAGATCGGCAATGCCTTGCGGAAGCTGGGCGTGGAGGAAGCCGACCGGGTCATGCTCCGATCGCCCAACGTCCCGCCCGGCCTCTTTACGAACTTCGGCGCCTTGAAGATCGGGGCCGTGATGGTCCCGACCTCGCCCATGCTCTCTCCCGCCGAGATCGCCCACATCGCCAACAACGCGGAAGCCAAAGTGATCGTCGTGGCGGCGGCGTTTCTGGAGGGGGTCGCCAAGGCGCGGCCGAACCTGAAGACGGTCAAGCACGTCATTGTCTTCGGCGGGCAGCCGGAGGAGCTGAAGGCGCAGGGCCTGCTCTCCTACGAGCAGCTCGTCGAGAACGAGTCCCCTGTCCTGGCGCCGGTCCGCCGGCCGCGCACGGCGGTCTCCGTCCTTCTCTACACGTCGGGAACGACCGGCATGCCCAAGGGAACGGCCCACTACATGGAAGAGGCCCTGATCGTCCCGGACACTTTCGGCAAGTACGGGTGGAAGGTTCAGCCCGATGACATCATCTGCGGCCCGGCTCCCATCTCACTGGCCGCCGGGTACTCGACCGTGGCGACGATCCCCTTCCGGTTCGGCGCCGCGGCGTCTCTGATCCCCAAGTTCACGCCCGAGGGACTCTTCGAGCAGATCCAGAGCCACAAGGTGACGATCTTGAGCGCTCTGCCCACGGCGTACCGGAAGATGCTCGAGGTCCAGGGGGCGGAGAAGACGTACGACCTCTCGAGCCTCCGCGTCTTGACGGGCGGCGGCGAGTCCCTGACGGCCAAGACCTATCTGGACTGGAAGGCTCGCTTCAACCAGGAGATCTACGAGGGCCTCGGCACCACGGAGATGATGTACGTCTTCGTCTCCAGCGTGGCCACCCGGAAAGTGAAACCGGGAGCGATCGGCACCGCGATCCCTGGCTACGAGATCCAGGTCATCACCGAGGAGGGCAAGGTCGCCAAGCCGGGAGAGCTCGGGAGGCTCTATACGCGGGGCCCAACGGGAACCCTCTACTGGCGTCCGCTGGAGGAGGGGGGAAGCCTGCTCGAGAAGCAGAAGTCCCTCATTCGCGAAGGGTGGGTGCTCGTCGGCGACTTCTGCACGATGGACGAGGACGGATACTTGAGCTTCGTGTCGCGCCAGGAGGACCTGATCAAGAGCTCCGGTTACCGCATCGGACCCGAGGAGATCGAGGACGCTCTCTTGAAGCACCCGGCCGTGGCCGACGCGGGCGTCATCGGCGTTCCCGACCCCGTCCGTGGGCAGAACGTCAAGGCGTTCATCATCCTGAAACCCGGCCAATCGCCAAGCGAAGAGCTGAAACAGAAGATCCTCGACAGCTGCCGCGACCACATCGCGATCTACAAGCTGCCACGGATCGTCGAGTTCGTCACGGAGCTTCCGCGCACGCTGCAAGGAAAACTCCTGCGGCGGGTCTTGCGGGACAAGGAGCCCGTTCCAGCAAGCTAGCCGTCGCCTTCGCTTGCTCGGGACCTGGCTCCGCCAACGGCTCGCGACTCGGCCGGGTGCGGCCTCGATCGCTCGCCTGGTCCCTCGCCGCGCTTTCGCTCCCGCGGCGCGCGCCTCCTCCCTTCCATGAGAAGGCCGAAGCTTGTCAAGCC
>JBBDKM010000036.1:0-4993 GCA_040879385.1 Thermoanaerobaculia bacterium
GAGAGCGTGCGGTCCGAGGCGTTGTTGACGACGACTTTCAGCTCCGCCGTGTCGCCCTCGCGGAGGAAGCGCGGCACGTAGGGCCGCACCATGAGCTCCTTGACGCTGCGCGCTTCCTGGTGGAGGGAGCCCGC
Organism: Thermoanaerobaculia bacterium; assembly: GCA_040879385.1. Classification (GTDB taxonomy): domain Bacteria; phylum Acidobacteriota; class Thermoanaerobaculia; order UBA5066; family Gp7-AA6; genus DAHUXD01. The sequence goes on from JBBDKM010000036.1 coordinate 135, forward strand.
CGCGAAATCGCGCGTGATCCCGTGGATCCAGACGTTCCAGGATGTGACCGAGTCGGGAACCTGGAACTCGATCGCCGCGGAACCGTCGGCGCCGGTCAAGAGCTGCGGCTTCCAGAACGCCGTCTCCGAGAAGTCGCTGCGGAGGGTCGGGGACGCCGGCGGAGCCGCCTCGGCTTTCTCCTCGCGTGTCCGGGCGGCCAACTTGTCCGCCGCATCTATGCGACCGACGTCGCCCTCGGCCGCCACCGACGCGGGGGCGGCGTTGGCCACCATCGCCGACTCCTTGGCCATCATTCCGACGCTCTGCATCCGGCGGCCCGGCCCGCCGATGCCGTAACGGTCGAAGAACTTCAACCGGTCGCCGCGCAACGCGAGGCCCGAGAGCTTCAACCCGAAATCGTCCGCGAACACCCGTTCCGCGTTGCGCTCTCCGAGGCTCGCGCGCAAGAGGCCCGGCGAGGTCCAGTTGGGATACAGCGCGAGCGGCCTCGGGGGGTTGTGCGGGACGAACGCGTCGAGGCTTTGGTCGTACATATAAGCCAGGAGCTCCGCCGTCCGCTGCTCGGACGGTGTGCCGGGCGGCGCCTGGACGGTGACGCGCCAGGTTTCCTTCGCGCCCGGCCGCAGCTTGTCGCGGAAGGTGGCAAACGAGATCCGGAGCTCCTTGTTCGACCAGGGGACGAAGACCGACTCGGTCTGGACGACGAACTGGTGGTCCGCGACGAGCGAGAGGCGGGCCGCGAAGCCGCCCCGGTCGCTTTCGTCGACGGGGATCTCGATGAGGTCTTCCTCGGCGCCCGTGAGCATTCGCCGCGAGACGACCTTTCCGCCGCGCAGCGTCTCGAGGAAGACCGTCTGGCCCGGGAGGCCCGAGAAGGCCAGGAGGCGCGCCGTCTGTCCCGCCTCCACGGAAGACCGCTCGGCGAGCAGGACGGCCGGAAGGCGCACGGGCATTCTCCGGCCCGCGACGAGGAAATCCCTGGTCACGATTCGTGCCGCGCCGAACTCGTCGCGCGTCTCGTAGCGCAGGCGCCAGGCGCCGGCCGGCAGGGCCGGAAGCGCGAGACGCGCCTCCCCCTTCGCGTCGTGTGTCAGCGCGCCGCGCGCCTTCGCCGCGCCGTCCGGCCAGCCTCGCAGCGTCTGCTCCACGGAGAACGCCGTGTCCCAGCGCGGCCGGAGGCGGTCGCCGGGAGTCGAGAACTTTTCGCCGGGCTCTCCTTCCGGCGACGGAGGCGGCGGCATCTCCGCCGGAAGGAGCGTCTTTTCCGGCTCGCGAATCGCGAGGAGGTGCCAGGAGCCGGCGCCCGCGCGCGGCACGCCGTCGAGGTCGGTGCGCATCACCGCCATGGACCCGGGCACGCCTTCGCGCAGGAACCCCGTCTCCAGGCGCACGTCGGCCTGCACCGCGACGAACCCCAGGCGAAAGACGCGCTCGTCGGACCGGGTCTCGCCGCCCTCGTCGGTCACGTCGGCGTGGGCCTCGTACCTGTAGACGATGTCCTTCGCGCCGGCGCCCGCGCGCTCGTCCGCGGCCGGGGTGAAACGGATCTCGAAGCTCCCGTCCTCCCGGAGAGGCGATGTGCCCTGCGCGACGAGCTGACCCGTCTCGCGTCCTCCGCGGCCCCAGAACCACCACCAGGGGTACTCGGGCACCCGCAGAACTCTCCATCGCGCCTGACCGGAGGCGAGGGGAAGCCCGAAGTAGTACCGCGCCGCGCCCGCGAGGACGGCGGGCTGGTTGAGCCGCAGCGGCGCCTTGGGGTCCTCCCACTTCACCTCGAAGGTCGGGCGCTTGTACTCCTCGACCTGGACGAAAGCCGCGCCCGGGAGCGAACTCTCGATGCGCCAGCCGCCGAGGGCCCGTCCCGCCGGAATCCCGAACTCACCCGCCGCCGATCCGAAGGGGTTCGTCGCCACGGTCTTCGACTCGATCGCCTCGTTGTTGGCGTCCCGCAGCGTCAGAGTCACCGCCTCTCCGGGCGCCGTCGCCAGCCGGCCGAGGTCCTGGCGGCCACGGTACGCGACGACTTTCCAGAGAATCTTCTGGAGCGGTCGATAGATGCTCCGGTCCGTGTAGACGAGCGAGGCGGTGATCTCGGAGGGCGCGACCGACGCCGACAGGGAGACGTAGCTCGGATCGAGGGCATACTCGCCGCCCTTGCGGGCCACCAGGAAGTACGACCGCTCCGAGCGGCCCGGCGCGTAGTCGAAGCGGACGAGGCCCTCGGCGTCGCTCGTCTTCGAGGCGACGCGGTGGTGGCGCCGGCCCGCGCTCCAGTCGTAGGCGTACAGCCACACCTCGACGCCCGCGACGGGACGGCCGGTGTCCCCGGCGACGACCCGCGCTTCGACCGACGCGTTCTCCGGGCGCGAGACCAGCACGAGATTCCCCAGCAGGATGACGGCCGCCTGGACACGGTTCTCCTTCTGCGCGAAGTCCTTCCGGGCCGAAGACACCACCACGTAGAGACCGGGGGATGGCATGGGTGGAGTCACGAACGTCCGATGCATCTTGTAATCGGGCGTCGGAGGCAGAGGCGCGTTCCATTCCGCGACCGGGCGGCCGGAGCGCACGAGCTCGCGGACCTCCTCGCCGGAGGGCAGCAGGTTGTAATCCGTGGCCGTGGCGATGCGCCTCTCCAGGTCCACCGCGTAGGCGCGATAGAACAGCGCCGAAAGATTCTTGTGGGTGACCTCGATCGAACGGCGCTGCGGCGCATCCGCAGACATCGCGGCCACGCGATAGTCGGGAGCCTCGATCGACGTGACGAGGTCGCCGCAACGCTGTCCGCCGGGCGAGGACGGGTAGGCCCGGCGGCCCTCCGCGGCGGCCTGGCGCGCGCGGATCAGGTTGTCGGGCGCGTTCTCCGCCTGCCGGAACTCCGCCAGCTCGGCCATGCCCATCGCCCACCACGGGACGTCCCGGTACCGCGGCAGGCGCTGCTCGAGGTCGCGGCGGATGGCCGCGCGGTCCGTCTCCTCCGAGAACGCGGCATGCAGCCGGCGCAGGAGCTCGAGGCGCGCCTCGAGCTCCGCCTCGCGACGCCCCTCCCCCGGGTGCCAGGTCTCCAGGTCGCCCAGGATCGCGGTGATCTTTTCGAGCGGGTGCGCCGCCGGATTGGCCAGCCGCGCGTCGGCGTCGCGCCCGTCTCTCGCGAGAAGCTTCGCGAGATCGAGCTGGTAGACCCCGTTGGACTCCTCGGGGCTCCAGAACGACGAGTCCGCGAGGAGCTCCACGTAGAGGTACGAGACCGCGTCCCGGAGCGTTCCGCGCACGTTCTTGGGATAGGTGTTGGGCTCGACGTACTCGGAGAGCGCGCCGACGGGCAGCCGCCCGAGCGCGGCGCGGTTCTTCCAGACGTCGCGATACGCCTTCTCGGCCTCCCCGAGAATCTGCGCGCGCGTCCACGCCTTGAGGTCGATCGGACCCGCCGACTCGACGCGCTCGCGCTGGCCGATCTCCCACGAGTAGGCGCGGGCGTAGTGGACGAGGGCCTGCGCGTAGAAGAGATCGAGCGTCGCGCGCGCGAGGAGTCCCGGCGGCCATGGCTCGTCCTTCAAGAACCGGACCGCGGTCTCGTATCCGTGCAGGCCGGTGCGGAGCTGGACGGCTCGGATCAGCGCCTTCGTCCACTCGGCTTCGTCCTTGCGCGCCTTCGCGACGCGCAGGAGCGCGTCGACTTTCTGCGACGCCTCCGCGAGCTTCTGCTCGTCGATGAGGCGGTCGATCTCTTTCCAGCCGCCGGCTCCGGCCGCTGCCGCTGCGGGCGTGGGCGTGCGCGCCGGCGCGGCGGCCGTCTTCTTCTGGGCAGGCGGGGCGGCGAGCGACGCGACCGCCGCCAGCAGGGCCGCGCCGCCGACCACTCTCCATCGCGCGCGCATGGGCTCCATTCTGTCAATATCGGAACCCGGCGCGGCGCCAAAGTTCCGGGGTCAGTGGGGTCAGGTCTAAATTTGTCGGAATTTCAAGAACGGCGGCGCTTGTGTCAGGGCTCGCTGAAATTCCGAAAAATTTAGACCTGATCCCATCACCGGAAATCGTGACTGGGGAGCTTCGCGAAATCCGGGATCGTCCAGAAGCGCTCGGCGCGCACCGAGAGCGATCCGTCCTGCCGCTGGAGCTTGCCTTCGACGACCAGGGCGCCCGAGCCCACGATGAGGGCGCGCTCCTGCCGGAAGAGGTCCGGCCGCACGATCGCCTGCAGCAGCCCCGTCTCGTCCTCGAGCGTCAGGAAAACGAAGCCCTTCGCGGTGCCCGGGCGCTGCCGCACGATGACCGCGCCCGCCGTCGTGACCCGGTCGCCGTCCTTCCGACGCAAGAGCTCCCGCGCTGACAGCACGCCCCGGCGCGCGAGGGGCTTCCTCAGGTGGGCGAGCATGTGCGGCCCCGCCGTTATCTCCGTCGAAGCGTAGTCGGCGCGCGTCTCTTCGATCGGCGACATCTCCGGCAGAGGCGACGGGTCGTCCGTCGGGACCTCCGCGAAGAGCGGGCCGGCTTCCCGCGCGACCTTGGCCACCTGCCAGAGCGCGGCCCGCCGCGTCCTCCCGAACGACGCCAGTGCCCCCGCGTGCGCGAGCAACTCCAGCTCCCCCGGGCGGAGGCGACACCGCTGCGCCAGATCGTCGATCGAGGAAAACGGCGCCGCCGCCTGCGCGCGCTCCACGGCCTCCCCCGCCTCCTGCCGCAAACCCTTCACAAACCGCAGGCCGAGGCGCACCGCCTTTTCCTCCCACCGGCACTTCCATCCCGAGCGCGTCGCGTCGACGGGCCGCACCTCGGTGCCGTGATGCTGCGCGTCCTTGACGAGGGTCGCGGGGTGGTAGAAGCCCATCGGCCACGCGTTCAACAACGCCGCGAG
>JBBDKM010000037.1:0-2988 GCA_040879385.1 Thermoanaerobaculia bacterium
AAGACGTTGTTGCCCTTCTTGTCCAGAAACGACTGGTGCACGTGCATGCCCGAGCCGTTGATGCCGTAGATCGGCTTCGGCATGAACGTCGCGTGGAGGCCGTGGTCCATCGCGACCTTCTTGACGATGAACCGGAAGGTCGACACACGGTCGGCCGTCGTGACCGCTTCGGCGTACTTGAAATCGATCTCGTGCTGCCCCGCGGCGACCTCGTGGTGGGCGGCTTCGACCTCGAAACCCATCTGCTCGAGGGCCAGAACGATGTCGCGCCGCGCTTCTTCCCCACGGTCCACCGGAGTCAGGTCGAAGTACGCGCCCTCATCGTGCGTGTCGACGATGGGGTCGCCGTTGGCGTCGCGGCGGAACAGGAAGAACTCGGCCTCCGGGCCCGTCACCAGGGTGTAGCCGAGGGCGTCGGCCTTGTCCATCTGCCTCTTCAGAGTCATGCGGGGGCAGCCCGTGAACGGAGTTCCCTCCGGGTTGTACACGTCGCAGATCAGCCTGCCGATCTTCTGTCCGTTCGAGTGCGCCCAGGGATAGATCGCGAAGGAATTCAGGTCCGGCACCAGGTTCATGTCGGACTCTTCGATCCGCGTGAAGCCTTCGATCGAGGAGCCGTCGAACTGGATCTCGCCGTCGAGGGCCTTTCCGAACTGCGAGCTCGGAAGCTCGACGTTCTTGATCACCCCGAAGATGTCGGTGAACTGCAGCCGCATGAAGCGGACGTTCTCCGCCTCGCACACCTTGAGAATCTCGGACTTCGAGAGACCCGGACCCGCCGCGTCGAACTTCAAGACCCTGGCTTTTGCCATCCCGCCCCCTTTTTTCTGACGTGTCGACAGATTCTAGAGCTGTTTCAACGGAAAGCAAGGCTTAAGTTGCGACTGTGATGCCAGAAACCTGCGAAATCTGCACATTTTAGTGTGCGCCTGGATGGCGCAGCCCACCCCCGACTCCTGACTCCCGACTAGAATTCCCCCATGACGAACGGCCGCTGGCCCACCCGCGACGAAGCCCGGGCCCTCCTGTTCGAGTTCACCCGGGCCGACGCCCTGCGCAAGCACGGCCGGGCCGTCGAGGAGGCCATGCGGGCCTGCGCCCGGCGCGCGGGCGTCACCGACGAGACCGAGATCGAGCGATGGGGCATCGTCGGCATGCTCCACGACTTCGACTACGAGCAGAACCCGACCGAAGACACCCATCTTCACGTGGGCGGCCGGATCCTGCGGGAGCGGGGCTATGCCGAAGAGATGGTCGAGGCAATACAGTCGCACGCCGATTACATGAAGATTCCGCGGGACACACCCCTGAAGAAGGCGATCTACGGCTGCGACGAGCTGGTCGGCTTCATCGGAGCATGCGTGAAGGTCCGGCCCTCCAGGAAGATCATTGACCTGCCCGCCTCCTCGGTCGTCAAACGCCTGAAAGACAAGGCTTTCGCCCGGTCGGTTGACCGCTCGTACGTTTACGGAGGGGCCGAGGCTCTGGGCCTGCCGATCGAGGAGCACGCCGCGTTCCTCATCGAGGCGTTGAAGCCGATCGCCGACGAGATCGGCCTCTAGCCGCTGTCGGCCTTCAGCTCTCAGCTCTCAGGCCGGGATCTGTTATAAGTAGAGGTTCCCTCTGAGTTGAAGCCTCTGTCGCAAAAGGACTTGCACTCATGAGCACCGTCGAAGCCGTCTCCCCGCGAACCATCCGCGCAAGATCGATTCTCAAAGACCTTTCGGGCGAGGAGCTGCGGGCTCTCGCCCGTCCCGTCGAGAAAACGACCGAGTACGGCTCCCCCGTCTACGCCACCCGGGTCAAGAATCGCTCGGCCAAGAAGACTTATGTCGTCGCCGACCGCGTCGAGGTCGGCGTCATGCAGCAGTCGATGGATCCGGCCGCCGCGCTCGAGAAAGTGCGCGAGGTCCAGGAAGCCCTGGCCGGGATGGATCTGATCCAGGTGGACCGCCGGATGGGCATGAGCCCCGAGGTGCCGATCCACTGCCGGCTCTTCGCGCCGAAGGACTACGCGCGGATCGCGTACATGTGGAACAACATGCTGTTCCCGTCGCAGTCCTCGCAAGAGCCCGACTTCATCTCGGTCTTCGTGCCCGACTGGAAAGAGACGCTGATCTTCCTCGACGTCAACCAGGGATACACCTACATCCTCGGCACCGACTACCCGGGCGAGGCGAAGAAGTCGATGCTGCGCCAGGCCATGTACTGGATCAAGCGCAAGAGCGGCCTGGGGCTCCACGCGGGCTCCAAGATCCTGCGCGTAACGGGGCCCGACGGAAAGCTCTCCGACGTCGGCTTCCTGCTCTTCGGCCTCTCCGGCACGGGTAAGACGACCCTGACGCTCCACGACCACGGGCTCCAGGAGCCCGAAAAGGCGATCATCAAGCAGGACGACGTCGTGCTGCTGGCCCGCGACGGCCGCGCCTTCGGGACAGAGGACGGGTTCTACATCAAGACCGAGGGGCTCGAACCTTCGCAGACCGTGCTCTGGGGGGCAGCCACGCATCCGACGGCCGCCTACGAGAACATCAAGGTCGCTGAGAACGGCAAGGTCGACTTCCTCGACACCTCCCTGACCTCCAACGGCCGCGGCGTCGTGCTGCGCCGCTTCATCAAGGGCTCGGGCGACGGGATCGATCTCCAAAAAGCCAACAAGATCGTCTTCATCACCCGCCGCAACGACGTCGTGCCCGTCTGCGCGCGGCTGACCTCCGAGCAGGCCGCGGCCTACTTCATGCTCGGGGAGTCGATCGAGACCTCCGCCGGCGATCCGACCAAGGCCGGGCAGGCCAAGCGCGAGGTCGGCACGAACCCGTTCATCGTGGGCCCGGAGGCCGAGGAGGGTAACCGAGTGCTCCAGATCCTCCGCGAAAACCCGGACATGCAGACGTACATCCTCAACACCGGATCGATCGGCGCGAAGGCGGGCGCGCCCGGCGAGAAGATCACGATCAAGATCTCGACCGAGATCATGAAGCAGATCGC
>JBBDKM010000037.1:3088-31289 GCA_040879385.1 Thermoanaerobaculia bacterium
CACAAGTGAAGCTGCTCGACGCGAACATCCTCGTCTACGCATACAACTCGGGATTGCCCGAGCACGCGCGTGCGCGACGGTGGCTCGAGGCGACGCTCCAGGACCCGGGCGTGATCGGCCTGACGTGGGTCACGATCCTGGCCTTTCTTCGGATCGCGACTAACCCGCGCTTTTTTCAAGCGGCCTATTCGACGCACGAGGCCTGCGGCATCGTGTCGGATTGGCTCCGGCGGCCGAATGTCCTGGTCGCCGAGCCCCGGGAACGCCACTGGGAGATCCTCGCGAGCCTGATCGGGAAAACACAGGCGCGCGCCGATCTCATCATGGACGCCCACCTGGCCGCGATCGCCATCGAGCACGGGGCCGTCGTCTGTACCAACGACCGGGACTTCGCGAGATTCCCCGGCCTGAAGACACTCAACCCGCTCGAATCGTAGCTCCCCTTACTCGCCCAGGTAGGCCTCTTTCACCTTCGGGTTGGCCGCGACCTCGGCGGAGGAGCCTTCGAGGGCGACCTGGCCCGTCTCGAGCACGTAGGCGCGGTTGGAGTGGCGGAGCGCCGCGTTGGCGTTCTGCTCGACGAGCAGCACCGGCACTCCCGCGTGATGGATGGCCTCGATCGCCTCGAAGATGGCGTGGACGACGATGGGGGCGAGGCCGAGCGACGGCTCATCCAACAGCAGCACGCGGGGCTTCGACATCAGCGCGCGGCCGATCGCCAGCATCTGCTGCTCCCCGCCCGACAGCGTCCCGGCCGTCTGCTTGAGCCGCTCCTTCAAGCGCGGGAAGAGCGCGTAGACCTTCTCGAAGTCGCCGGCGATGCCGCGGTCGCGCCGGGAGTAGGCGCCCATCTCGAGATTTTCCTGGACGGAAAGGTTTGCGAAGACGATGCGTCCTTCGGGAACCAGAACGAGGCCCTCGCGCACGAGCCGGTGCGTCGGCTTCGACCGCGTCGGCTCGCCGCGGTAGCGGACCTCGCCCCCGGAGGCGGGCACGAGCCCCATGATCGCGCGCAGCGTCGTCGTCTTCCCGGCGCCGTTGGCGCCGATGAGGGTCACGATCTCGCCCTCCGAGAGCGAGAGGGACACGCCCTTCAGTGCCTTGATCGCGCCATACGAGACCTCGAGGCCGCGGATCTCCAGGATCGCGCTCACGCGCCCCCCAGGTAGGCCTCGATGACCTTCGGGTTGCGCTGGATCTCGGCCGGCGGGCCGACCGCGATCGTGGCGCCGTAGTCGAGCACGTGCACGGTCTCGCAGATGCCCATGACGACCTTCATGTTGTGCTCGACGAGCAGCACCGCCATGCCGAAATGGTCCCGGATCCAGCGGATGAGGTCCATGAGCTCGTGCGACTCGTTCGGGTTCATCCCGGCCGCCGGCTCGTCGAGCAGCAGGAGCCGCGGCGCGGTCGCCATCGCCCGGGCGATCTCGAGCCGCCGCTGGCTGCCGTAGGGCAGGTTCTTGGCCCGCTCCTCCGCGAGGTGGTCGAGCTTGAAGATCTTCAGGAGCTCCCGGCTCTCCTGATCGACGCGCTCCTCTTCGCTCCGGTGCGCCGGGGTGCGCAGGACCGCCGTCGTCAGCGTGGTGGCCTGGCGGCAGTCGAAGGCGACCTTGACGTTGTCGAGCACCGACATCTCGCCGAAGAGGCGGCTGTTCTGGAACGTGCGCGCGATCCCGCGGCGCGTGATCCGGCCGCAGCGCTCGCCCTCGATCGACTGGCCCTCGAAGAGGATCTCCCCGGAGGTCGGGGTGTAGACACCCGTGATGACGTTGAAGACGGTGGTCTTCCCCGCGCCGTTGGGCCCGATCAGGCCGTAGAGCTGACCGGGCGCGATCGAGAGCTCGAGGTCGTTGACGGCCACGAGGCCTCCGAATCGCATGGTCACGCGAGAGAGCTCGAGGGTCGGCACGACGGCGCCCGTCCTCAGTGGCCGCCGGTCGAGCCCGGCGCGGTCCCGAGCGGCTTGCGGCGCTTCGTCAGGAAGGTCACGAACTCCCGATGTCCCAGGATGCCCTGCGGCCGCACGATCATGAGGATGATCAGGAGCAGCGAGAACACGATCATCCGGTACTGGGCGAACTGCCGGAGTCCCTCCGTCAGCGTGATGAAGAGAACCGCGCCGAGGATCGAGCCGCTGATCGACCCGAGCCCGCCGATGACGATCATGATGATGATCTCGAAGGACTTCAGGAACGTGAAGGAGTTCGTGTGGATGTACATGAGGTAGTGGGCGAAGAGGCCGCCGGCGACCCCAGCCAGGGCGGAGGACACGACGAAGGAGATGACCTTGGCCCGCGTCGTGTGCACGCCCATCGCCTCGGCCGCGATCTCGTCCTCGCGGATCGCCACGAGCGTGCGCCCGAAGGAGGAATGGACGATCCGGTAGACGATCAGGATCGTGAGCGCGGCGAACGAGTAGATCCAGAAGAAATTCGTGAGCTTCGGGATGCCGGAGAAGCCGCGGGCCCCGCCTACGGCGTCGATGTTGAGGATAAAGACGCGGATGATCTCGCCGAACCCCAGGGTCACGATCGCCAGGTAGTCCCCGCGCAGGCGCAGCGACGGCACGCCGACGAAGAAGCCGGCGATCGACGCGAGCAGCGCGCCGATCGAAAGCGCCGCCAGGAGCACGGCGCTCTCGCGGCCGAACTCCGGCAGAAACGCGAGGGCGGAGCGGATTCTGTCGCCGAAGGTCACCGTGAAATACGCCGCGGAGTACGCGCCGATCCCCATGAACCCCGCGTGCCCGATCGAGAATTGGCCCGTGAAGCCGTTGATCAGATTGAGGCTGACGGCCAGGATGATGTTGATGCCCGCCAGGCACAGGATCTGGAGCAGGTAGGGCGGCATGGCGACCGCCGCCCCGAAGGCGCCGGTGAACGCCCCGTTCAAGGCGAGCAGGCCCGCAGCCACGCCGACGCCTGCGAGGACTGCCTTCACACTTTTTCCTTCTGCACGCGGCCGAGCAGCCCCTGCGGCCGCAGGATCAGGACGAGGATGAGGATTCCGAAGGCGATGGCGTCCCGAAACGTGGACGACAGGTAGCCCACGACCATGACCTCCGAGGTTCCGATCAGGAGGCCGCCGAGCACGGCGCCCGGGATGCTTCCGATGCCGCCGAGGACGGCCGCGACGAAGGCCTTCAGGCCGTAGAGGATCCCCATCAGCGGGTCGATCTTCGGGATCTGCATGCCGATGAGCACGCCGGCCGCCGCCGCCAGCGCCGAGCCGAGCGCGAAGGTTACGGCGATGATGCGATCGGTCGAGATGCCCATGAGCTTCGAGGCGTCGAGGCTGAAGGAGACCGCCCGCATCGCCTTGCCGGTGCGGGTCTTCAGGATGAAGAAGCGCAGGAGAATCATCAGCAGGAACGAGACCGCGATCACGGTGAGCTGTTCGCTCGTGAGCCGCACGCCGCCGATCTGGAAGTCGGCGCGGGGCGCGAGCGACGGAAAGAACTTCGGGTCCGGCCCGAAGACGAGCTGGGCCATGTTCTCGAGGAAGAGAGAGACCCCGATGGACGTGATGAGGAGCGTGAGCCGCGCCTCGCGCCGCACGGGCCGGTACGCGAGCCGCTCGATCAGGACCCCCAGGGCAGCGCACGCCAGCATCGCGCCGAGCATCACGAGAAGGGCCGAGACGATCGAGGGCTCGTCCCCGCGCAGCCGGCGGGAAAGGTAGTACCCGACGTACGCGCCGATCATGTAGACGTCGCCGTGGGCGAAGTTGATCAGGCGCAGCACGCCGTAGACCATCGTGTAGCCCAGGGCGATCAGGGCGTAGATCGACCCGAGCGAGAGGCCGTTGACCAGCTGCTGGAAGAACGTCGTCATGCGGAGGAGCCGCGCGCCAAAGGGCTCCCCGTGACCCCGCGAGCCTCTACGGGCTCACCGCCTCGGGCTTGATCGTCTCGGTCAGCAGGTACTTGCCGTTCTCGACCTTGAGGATGACGGCCGACTTCACGGCGTTGCGTTCGCTGTTGATCGTGATCGCTCCGGTCACGCCCGGAAAGTCCTTCGTCGCGGCTATCGCGTCGCGCACCTTCGGGCCCTCCGTCGAGCCCGCCCGGGTCATCGCGTCGGCCAGGATGCGCGCGGCATCGTAGCCGAGCGCCGCCAGGGCGTCGGGCATCTGGTTGTACTTCGCCTTGTAGTCGGCGACGAACTGCTGGACGATCGGATTCGGGTCGTCGGTCGAGTAGTGGTTCGAGAAATAGCATCCGTTGAGCGCCTTGCCGCCGATCTCCCAGAGCTTCGGCGAATCCCAGCCGTCGCTGCCGAGGAAGGGCACCGTGATGCCGAGCTCGCGCGCCTGGTAGACGATCGTTCCGGCCTCCGTGTAGTAACCCGGGACATAGACCGCCTCCGGGTTGGCGGCCTTGATGGCGGTCAACTGCGCGCGGAAGTCGGAGTCGCCCTGGCTGAAGGACTGCTCCGCGACGATCTCGCCTTTGAGCTTCTTGTACGCCTGGCCAAAGAAGGTCTGGAGGCCGACCGAGTAGTCGCTGCGCACGTCGACGAGGATCGCGATGCGCTTGGCCTGGAGCGTCTCGTAGGCGAACTTCGCCATGACCGCTCCCTGGAACGTGTCCATGAAGCAGACACGGAAGATGTAATCGCCCACCTGCGTCACGCGGGGATTGGTCGACGAGGGCGAGATCATCGGAATCTGGCTGGCCTGGCAGATGGGCGCCGCGGCGAGGGAGTGGGACGAGGCGACCTGCCCGAGCATCGCGACCACGTGATCCTGGTTGATGAGCTTCGTGACGACCGTGGCGGCCTCTTCGGGCTTGGACTGGTCGTCCTCCACGATCAGCCGGACCTTCTTGCCGAGGACGCCGCCCTTCGCGTTGATGTCCTCGAAGGCGAGCAGCGAGCCGTCTCGCGTCGAGATTCCGAAGGTGGCGATCCCGCCCGTCAGGGAGCCGTACTCGCCCACCAGGATCTCGGACTTCTCGGATCCCTTCGGACCGCAGGACAGCGCGGTCGCGAGAGCCGCCGCCAGGAAGACGGCGACGGCGATGCGGGTTCTCATCATTTTGACCTCCTCAGTCTCCGGACGCTGAAAGACGGCGTATTCTTTCGCAGAGGGAGAACGAAAGTCAAAATGCTTTCTGTCAATGGCTTGAGCTAGAATCCTGTTCCCAGAGAAGAGAAGAGAAGAGAGGCTGACCTTCATTAGCGACACGCACGTCCCCGTCCCCGAAACCGACATTTCCGCCCGCCGCCCCGCCGAGCCGCCTCCCCGCATCCGGCCCCGGGCCGAGCACACGATTTCCCGATCGCGGATCGACCCCGACGCCCTGAAGGTTCTCTACCGCCTGCGGGGCGCGGGACACAAGGCGTATCTGGTCGGCGGCAGCGTGCGGGATCTGCTCTTGAACCGGGTGCCGAAGGACTTCGACATCGGGACCGACGCCCAACCGTCTGCCCTGCGCAAGCTCTTCCGCAACTGCCGGATGATCGGACGGCGGTTCCGGCTCGCCCACATCCTCTTCGCCGACGGCAAGGTGGTCGAGGTCGCCACGTTCCGGCGGCCCCCCGATCCGGCGGCCGCGGGAGGCGGGCAGGAGCTGCTTCAGACCTCGGACAACACCTTCGGGACGCCCCGCGAGGACGCGCTGCGCCGGGACTTCACCATCAACGGGCTCTTCTACGACATCTCGGACTTTTCGGTGGTCGACTACGTGGGAGGGCTCGACGACCTCGAGGCCGGCCTCGTGCGCACGATCGGGGACCCCGAGATCCGGTTCCAGGAGGACCCGGTGCGGATGATGCGCGCGGTCGAGTTCGCCAGCCGCCTCGGATTCGCGATCACGCCCGACTCCTACGAGGCGATCCTCCGGCACCGCAAGGAGATCGTGAAATCCGCGCCGCCGCGGGTGACCGAGGAGCTCGCCCAGGCGCTTCGGGGCGGGCACGCGCTGCCGACCCTGCTGTTGATGCGGGAGGTGGGCCTGCTCGACGCGCTCCTGCCGGAGCTCGCGACGGCGCTGCGGCAGATCGACCCGGATCACGCCCGGGGAACCGGGCATCTGTTCTGGGCGCTCCTCGAGGTGCTCGATGCTGAGCGGCGGCGCGGCCGCGTCTTCGGGGACGCCGTCCTCTTCGCCCTGCTCTTCATTCCCATCGTGCGCGGGCGCGTGCGCGAGGCCTTTCCCGATCGGGACCCCGATCCGAACCGGCTGTCGACGATCATCGAAGAGGTCGTTTCGCCTCTGGCCTTCCGTATGTCCCTCCCGCGCGCGGCGACGGACCGCATCAAGCAGGCCCTGGCCATCGTGGGCAAGCTCTCGCACCGCCCCGACGCGAAGGTCGCCACGCGCCGGCTCGCCTTCCGGGACGCCTTCTCGACCGCGCTCGACCTCTTCGAGCTGACGGCGATGGCGACCGGGCGCGGCCAGGAGCTCGTGCGCGATTGGCGCGCCTTGCAGGCTCGGGTCGAGCGGGCACGGGCCGCCGGCGAGATCCCCGCCGCGCCGGCGCCGCCGCCGCGCCGGCGCCGCCGGGGACGTGGGGTCAGGTCTTGAATCTTCGGAATTTCAGAGATGGAGATCCGCATTGTCGCAGCGCGGCTGAAATTCCGAAGATTCAAGACCTGACCCCATAGAATCCCCCCATGTTCCTCTACTCCAACTTCCTCGGCATCCCGCCGGAGGAGAACACCCTCGAGAAGAGTCGGGTCGTGATCCTGCCGGTCCCGTACGAGCGCACGGTCTCGTACGGCCCCGGCACGCGCAACGGACCCGGAGCGATCCTCGAGGCCTCCCACTACGTCGAGCTCTACGATGACGAGCTCGACGAGGAGGTCTTCCGGATCGGCATTCACACGCTGCCCTCCTGGCTCCCGGACGACATGGAGCCCGCCGCCTGCCTCGAGGAGCTCGAGAAGATGGCGGCGAGCCTGCTCGCGCCGGGCCGTTTCCTGCTGACGCTCGGCGGCGAGCATTCGATCGCTCCCGCCCCGATCCGCGCGCACCGCGCGCGCCACCCGAAGATGTCGGTCCTGCACTTCGACGCGCACGGCGACCTGCGGGACACCTACGAGGGGCAGAAGAACTCCCACGCCTGCGCCGCGCACCGGTGGGTGGAGCTCGGAATCCCGTCGGTCCACGTCGGCATCCGATCGATCTCGAAAGAGGAAGTGGACTACGTCCGGAAGTCGGGCACGCTGATCGTCTCCAACCGCGAGATGCACCGCTCCGACGGCTGGATGGAGAAGGCGCTCGCGAAGCTCACCGAGGAGGTCTACGTCACCTTCGACGTGGACTTCTTCGACGGCTCGCTCGTGCCCGGCACGGGCACGCCGGAGCCGGGAGGAGGCACCTACGACCAGGCCCTCGCGATCCTGCGGCGGGTCGCCTCCGAGCGGAGGATCGTGGGGGCCGACGTGGTCGAGCACGCGCCCCTGGCGGGCAACCGGGCACCCGATTTTCTCGTGGCCAAGATGTGCTACAAGCTGCTCGGGTACGCCTTTTTCCCCGAGAAAGCCCGGAACCCGATTCTCTCGCCTGGCTAAGTCCTTGTCGCAAAAACACTTCCGCGCGCACCGCGACCGCGCCGTCCGCGAACTTTCCCCGGGCGCCTGCGTCTTGTGGAGTTGAGGCCAGCGTGAGTACGACCGACGAAAAAGACCTGGTCGAACGCTGCCGGCAGGGAGACGACAATGCCTGGAGGGAGTTGGTGGACCGTTTCGGACAGAGGGTGTATGCGATCGCCTACCACTTCACGCTCAAGCGGGAGGATGCCGAGGAGCTTTCGCAGGAGATCTTCCTGAAGCTCTTCGAGAACCTCCACCGCTACGACGGCGGGTTCCCGCTCGTCGCGTGGATCCTCTCGGTCTCGCGCAACCTCTGCATCGACCGGTACCGCCGCCGCAAGCGCGAGAACTCTTTCCGATTCGTTTCGGACGAGATGGTGACGTCGCTCCTGAAATCCGACGACGATCCCGCCAGCATGGCGTTGAAGAAGGAGCGTACGCAGCTGCTCTTTTCCGCGCTGTCGGAGATCCCGGAGGACCTGGCCGAGATCCTGATCCTCCGGGACTTGAACGGGCTGGCCTACGACGAGATCGGCAAGGCCCTCGAGCTGCCGGAAGGAACCGTCAAGTCGCGGCTCTTCCGGGCGCGGGGCGAGGTCGCGCGCAAGGTCCGGGAACGCCACGAGAGGAGGAGCGCGCCGAGCGCCTTCGCCTCGATCGCGGCGGCCGCGGCGGGGATGGTATGAGCTGCCGCGAGATCGAGCGGCTGTTCGTCGCCGGCGCTTCGGACGCCGACGTCGCGACGCACCGGCGCGCGTGCGCCGACTGCAACCGCGTGGGCCGGGAGCTCGACGAGGCGCTCGCGCTGACGGCGCATCTGCGCGCACCGGCGTGGAGCCCCGCGCTCCGCAAGACGCTGCTCGAGGTTCCCCGGCAGACCGTGTCGTGCGAGGGGACGGAGCGCCTTCTCGCCGAGGCCGTGGAGGGAGAGATCGCGGCCGAGGGCCAGAAGCGCCTGCAGAGCCACCTCTCGCGGTGCGGCGCGTGCGCCGAGGCCGCGGGTGCGCTCTTCGCCGTGCGCGACCTGTCGGCGCCCGATCCACCCGCGTGGCTCGCCACGCGGCTGGCCGCCGTGCGGCCGGAAAAGAAGAGGTCCCGCTGGCGGTCGCTGTTCTCCGGCAAGGCCGTCGTCGCGTACGCCTACGCGGCCGCGATCCTCGTGATGCTCCTCGGGCTGAACCCTACGGCGGTCGCCCGGAGCACGCGCTTCGCGAGCCTCGGCGAAAGCACCCGCAATGCCGTCATCGTCGCCCAGAGCTCGGTCAACGACCGGCTCGGCGCTTTCCAGGAGAAGGCGCTGCGCACGCTGGCGGTCTGGAAGGGACACATCGGCGGCTACGGCCGCGCGGCGGTCTCGAACGCGCTCTCGCTGGTGCTCCGGCCCGAGCCGAAGAAAACTCCGACCCGGCCGCGTCTGGGCAAAGAGGACGGCGCTGCCGCCGGACCCGACGGATTCTCCGAAGCGGGCCGGCCCGCGCCGGAACTTTTTACCGCTCGATTTCGTGTCTAAGGAAGACGGAAGACGTCAACGAGGAGATAGCCATGAATGACACGTTCGCTTCGCAGACTTCGGCACCGCAGACGCCCGGCGCGACGGCAGCCGTTCCCCCGCCGCCCGCGGTCGTCGCGCCCGTGGTTCCCGTGGTCGTGGAGCGCAAGTCTCCGGGACTGGCGGGATTTCTTTCGATGTTCCCCGGTCTCGGCCACCTGTACCTCGGGCTCTACCAGCGGGCGTTCGCGATCGGCGGCGCATTCATCCTGCTGATCTCGCTGACCTCGCACGGGCGTAGCGGCGAATTCTTCGGGCCGATGATCGCGTTCCTGTGGTTCTTCGGGATCATCGACGCGGTGCGGCAGGCCAAGGCGATCAACCGCGGGCAGCTCGCCGAGGCGGGGTTCGCGGGCGAGCAACAGCTCAAGGCGGCGGCCGGCTCAGCTGGGCTGACGTGGGGCGTCATTCTGGTCGGGCTCGGCTCGCTGTGGCTGATCGACCGCTACTTCGAGATGGACTGGACGTTCATGGACGAGTGGGGCGCGCCGGCGGCCTTCATCCTCCTCGGCCTGATCCTGATCGTCAGCCACGTGCGCAAGCGGCGACGCGAGAACGAAGCCCAGATGGGAATGCCGCCGCGGAGCCGGTAACCCGAGAGTCCGGAGTTGGAAGCGGGAGACGAAAGTCTCCCGCTTCGTGTTTCAGCGCCGCTTGAAATACTTCTCCAGCTCCTCCTCAGACATCGAGAGCACCACCGGCCGGCCGTGGGGGCACGTGAACCGGTCCTCGGTCTTCGACCAGTCGGCGATGAGGCGGCGGATCTCCTCGGGCGCAAGGTGATACCGGATCGTCACGGCCGAGCGGCAGGCCACACTCGCGGCCAGACGGTTGCGCCGCTCGGTCTCGTCGGTGGTCCCGGCCTCGGCGAGTGACTCGAGCGCCATCCGCAGGGTCTCTCCCGGATCTCTCCCGGTGGCCTCCGCGGGCAGCGAGGCGATCGCGTACGAACGGCCCGACATGGGCTCGACCTCGAACCCCGCTGCGGAGAGGTCCTCCATACGCGACCCCAGGGTCTCCACCTCCTCCGGCGTCGCCTCGAAGAGCACCCGCATGAGCAGCCGCTGCGAGAGCACGCGCCCGGAAGCGATGCGATCCCGGATCCGCTCGTAGAGCGTGCGCTCGTGCGCGGCATGCTGGTCGATGACGAGCAGGCCCTCCGGGCCGGAGGCCAGGATGAAGGATTCGCGGTGCTGGCCGATCGGCACGATCTCGGCGGGTCGCTTCTCGACCGGCGGCGAGGTCGGCTCCGGCGGGGGCTCGCCGGCCGGCGGCGCCGGAACGCCCACGGGCGGCCCCGACGGAACCGAAAACGGGTCGCGGTAGGGCGCCGCCGGCTCGGCCACCACGGAGCCGGAAGGCACCGACCGCAGCCGCCGCTCCTCCTTGCCCGCGAGCAGCGCCGAGTTCAGCGCGTGATAGACGAGGCGGAAGGCGGTCGCGGCGTCGGCGAAGCGCACCTGCGTCTTGGCCGGTGACACGTTGACGTCCACGGCGCCCGGCTCGGCCGCCAGGAACAAGAAGACCGCGGGATGGCGGTCGATCCGTATCGCGTCGCGCGAGGCCTGGGAGATGGCCCGGGAGAGGGCCCGGTCCTCGATCGGCCGGCCGTTGACGAACAGATACTGGTACCGCCGGCTCGGAAAGGTGACCGAGCCGCGGGTCGCGTAGCCCGACAGGCGCAGCGCGCCCGATCGCGCCTCGAAAGCCTCCAGCTCCCCGAGCGTCGCGCGGCCGAAGACCTGGAGGATCCGGGCTCCCCGGTCCACGGCGGCCGGCGCCTCGAGGGTCTCGCGCGCGTTGGAGCGGAGCGAGAACGCGACGGCCGGATTGCCGAGGGCGGCCCTGGTGACGGCGGCCGCCACCGCGCGCGCCTCGGCCTCGGGAGAGGCCAGGAACTTGCGCCGGGCGGGGGTCCGGGCAAAAAGGTCCTGGACGAGGACGTCGGTGCCGCGGGGGCGTGGCGCGGGCTCCTCGCTTACCGGTCCGCCGTACTCCAGGCGGAGCCGGATCGCCTCGGGGGTCGACCCGTCGCAGGTCGTCAGGGTCAGGCGCGAGACCGACGCGATCGAGGGCAGGGCTTCGCCGCGAAACCCGTACGTCCCGACCCGCGCCAGGTCCTCGTCGGAGACGATCTTGGAGGTCGCGTGGCGCTCGAGGGACAGCCGCGCGTCCTCCGGCGACATCCCGGCGCCGTCGTCGCGCACGAGGATGCGCTCCACGCCCCCGCCGTCGATCTCCACGTCGACGCGCGCCGCCGCCGCGTCGAGCGCGTTCTCGACGAGCTCCTTGACCGCCGAGGCGGGCCGCTCGACGACCTCGCCCGCGGCGATGCGGTCGATGACGGGGCTCTCGAGCCGATGGATTCGCGGCATCGCTCCTCAGTCTACCTCCGCGTCCGCGCTCTCCCGTCTCGCGACAATCAGTAGCTAGAGATTCGCCGGCGAACTTTTCAAGAGGAGGGCGAACATGACAAAGAAACTTGCGGTGGTGCTCTTTCCGTGTGCCCTGCTGGCGGCGGCCTCCGCGGCCCGCGCCCAGAACGGGCCCGACAACGATCCCGACGCGGCCCCGGGCTACACCACCAGCGTCTTCGACCACGGGCCGGCCGACTCGATCAACCTCTACAACGGACAGCTCACGGTCCCGATCGCCCTGACGCCCTTCGTCTGCTCAATCGAGCGCTGAGACCGTCAAACGTTTTTTACACGTCCAGAAACCTGCGACGCAGAAGGGAAGACAAATGAGCAAGAGACTGATCGCCGCTGCTCTTCTCGGCTCGAGCCTTGCCGCCTGGCCGGCGACCGCCCAAAACGGGCCCGACAACGACGCCAACGGGGCGCCCGGGTTCACGAAGAGTGTGTTCGACAGCGGACAGATCGATTCGATCAATATTTACAACGGCCAGCTCACGGTTCCGATCCCGGTCGGACCGTCGTACCCGCTCGGCCCGAAGCTGAGGATGCAGCTCCTTCTCAACTACAACTCTCGGGTGGACGACTACGGACGTCCCGGTACCCAGCAACCCGACTTCTACTACAAGCCTCTGGTGGGCAACCCCGCTCTGGGAATCGGTTGGGAGATGACGCTGGGGGCGATCAAGCCCTGCAAGCACGGGATCATCTCGGGTAACTGCTACTTCGCTCCCGACGGAAGTCAGCACATGTTTACCCTGGCTTCTAAGACGGGCGACGGGAGTCAGCTCTTTCTCAAGGGCACCGGCCCGTACGACATGTGGGACGGTGACGGCAACCACTACGTTTTCGGCAACGCAGGGCACGTAACGGGATTCGACGACTCGACGACGAACTACACCCACGACTTTGGAATTGGACGAAACGGCTGGTATCTGACGTCGGTTTCGGATCCCTTTGGCAACTCCTACTCGGTCACGTACTACTCCAGCATCGCCACTCCGCTCTGGACCTACTCGAGCAACGGTTGTTCGACGGCTTGGGGGATGCTGAACCCGTCGGTGACCAACACGTGGATCGTTAAGGACATCACCCTTCCCTCCGGAACGGTTCACGTCGCTACCGCTCAGGTCAACGGCATCAACGGAATGATCAAGTCCGTGGACTTTCCGGAACTCGTAGACGGCGCGTCGGTTACGAAGACTTGGACGTTGGTTTACGAGACCGCCGCGCAGTCTTATTCGCGTCCCTGCGAGAGCTCGAACACGATCGTCGCAAATCTCCAGCGCCTCAAACAGCTTCAACTTCCGGCGGACCTGACGGGCTCGCCCTCGTATCAGTTCACATACTCGGGCCTAGCGTTCGGCAAAGGACTTCTCGACAGGATCACGCTGCCGACAACGGGCTCACTCGACTACTGCTACGGCGGGTATGTCTTCTACCACGCCAGCGCCGGATCGATCGAGCCGGGGTGCCCGGGGTTGTTCCCGGACTCGAGTGATGCGGTCGTGACGCAGTCCTCAGCGTGCGGTCTCGCTGCTCCCGAGCCCCTCGAGCCGTCGATTCCGGGGAGGTGCACGCCGGACAACTCGGCGCGATGGATTCAGACACAGACGGGCGTGGTTCGTCGGCGGGAGACTCTTGGCTCGGTGAAGAACGACACGCACTACGTCGCCTACGCATTCCCGTTTGGCGAGTCCGGAAACGCCGCCGATCCGCAGCCGGCGCAAAACCTGTCGGTTGTGATCTCCCCGCCGACGGACACGGCGACGTCCACAATGCCCGATGCCGGCCGGCGGCGGGCCCGGGCCGTGCTCTTCGACACGGCCACGGAGGATACGGTCGTTCAGGGGCCGGCGGACTCCAGTGTTCCCGGCGACCGCGTTGGGCAGGACATCGAAGAGCGAGTCTTCGAAACCGATCCGACGACGGGCACAATCTCCGATCCGCCCTGCGGCGGAACCACCGAGTCGAACTTCTGCGGCAGCAAGGCCGTGCGGGTTACACAGAAGACCTACGAGTACGACACGACCGGGATCATCGGTGCCAACCGGCGCCTCAACCAGCATAAGACGATCCACGGCGCGAGCACATGCGGCACGTGCCCCTATCATCAGGTCGACTTCACCCTGACGGGGGGAGACACGTGGGACGGGAACGGCCAGCACTTCAACACGGAGACCCACACAGGCTCGCTCGGCGGCGACGCTCGCACGATCGCGACGGATTGGGCGCCCGTGAACTGGTCCTCGAATCCCAGCAACCTCACGGCGCTCCCCAACGTCCTGAACCAGCGGACGACGACACAGGGCTCGTCGGTTCGGGACGAGTATTTCGACTTCGATACCACGCCTACCGCCCCCACCGGTTTTCTCAAGGGCACGTTCGTCTACGATTCGGTCAAGGACATCGCCTTCATCAACTGCAGCTACGAGGACGGCGACGGTAACGCGGACAAGGAGTTCACCAAGACGCTCAGCAGCGCGAGCGTGCCGGCCCGCACCTACTGCTCCGACAACCATCCCACCTTCCCGACTTCCGTCGGCACCGACGGCGACATCTTCGGCAAGGACTACACCTGGCAGAAGGGCGAGCTTCTCAATGCGCGCTGGATCAACGGCGCGGTCGGCACGACGACTTTCAAGTTCGCTGACAACACCCGCGACTCCACGACCGGTTGGATCACATCCTCACGCGACACCGCGGGCCGCCAGACCTCCTACACCTACGACAGCCTCGGGCGGGTCAACCAGATCACGCCCCCGGCCACCGGCGAGCTGAAGACCTGGGTCTGCTACGAGAGCCCCAACGCGACGACTGCCTACCGCGCCGCGGCCAAGCAGACCTGTCCCGTCGCGTCATCGAACGCCGCCATCGCCACCTGGCAGCACTTCAACTACGACGCGCTGGGCAGGCTCGTGCGGGAGAAACGACTGCAGCCCTCCTCCTCCATCGTCAAGCGCTTCACGCTCTTCAACGGCCCGGGCCACGCCTACTTCACCTCGGAGTGGGTCACCGACGCGACCTCGGAGGCGATCACGACGGACAAGGCGACGGCCTGCGTCTTTAGCGGGGGCAAGTTTGTCGGTCGTGCCCGCCCCTCCGCCGCCCCCGGGACCTACAGCATGTGCTGGGATCCCTTCGGCCGGCCCCAGCAGATCATCGGACCCAAGCACTCGAGCCTCGTGACCGTCGACAGGACCGACGGAACAGGCAACATCTACAGCGACACGAAAGACTCCATCACCACATGGTGCGTCAACGCGACCTTTGCCGACCTCGCGGCCGCGACATGCAACGCCGGCGCGATCGTCCCGAACCCTGTCACCGCGACCAAACGGGACGCCTTCGGCCGCATCACCAGCGCGACCGAGCCAACCCTGGAGACGACAAGCTACGCCTACGACGTCAATGGCAAGCTGACCGCCGTCACCCAGGGCGCGCAGAGCCGCAGCTTCGGCTACGACACCAACGGCTTCATGCGCTCGGAATCGACTCCCGAGCGCGGCTCGGTCGTCTACAACACGATCGGCAGCCTCGGCAACGTCCGACAAAAGACCGAGCATGGGAGCCTCATCATCAGCCGCACCTTCGACTTCGCCGGCCGGCTGACCAGGGAGGACGTCCCCTCCGGAACCAAATACGTCGTCAACTGCTACGACGGAGCCGCAACCTGTGTGGACGGAAGCACGGGCTTTGCCGGCGGCTCATACCCCGGAGGCAAGCTGACCCGCCGCTACGGGTACAACTGGATCCCGCTGATCGGACCTATCGTAGACGAGCAGTTCACCTACAGCGACGGCGGCGGAAGGCTCTCCCAACTTGGCACTACCGTCGGCAACGGGGACCTGAGCTCCAGGACGACTCAGACCTGGACCTACGACGCCACCAACTGCCACCTCGGTTTGGTCTGTTCGAACGGACACCCGCGGGTCACCGGCTCCTTCCCCGTCAACTACACCTACACCAACGGCCTGCCGACCGCGATCTCGGCCAACGCGACCAACGTCGTCACGGCCGCGACGTACAACCCGGCCGCGGGATTCGCGTCCTGGACGGCGGGCAACACCGGGACCCCTGTCATCACGACGATCACACAGGACACGAGCCTCTTGCCTCGCCCCAGTCAGATCCAGGCCAAGAGGGGCTCGACCGTGCTCTTCAACACCGGCACTTACTCCTACGACAGCGCGGGCAACATCCTCGGCCAAAGCGACGCGACCTACGGTGGCACCTACACCTACGACAACCGCTCCCGCATCCTCTCGGCCACCTACGGAGCAAGCTCCAAGAGCTTCTCGTACGACCGGTGGGGTAACCTCCTCTCCAACAGCCCCCTGACGTTCCAGATGAGCACCTCCAACAACAACCACATCAAGGTCGGCGGCTCGACGACCGGCGTCTCCTACGACGCCCGTGGCAACCTCACCACCTACAACACCGAGACCATGTTCTACGACTCGCGGGACCGCCTCTACCGCAACAAGAACGCCTCGGGCGACTACACCTTCCTCCACAACGGAGCGGGCGAGCGCGTGGTCAAGTTCCCGACCAAGTTCACCGTCCTGCGCCGGGAGATGGCCCGCTACATCGCCGAGGCCAACATCATCGCCCGGGGCTGGACCCTGCCCCTCTGCGACGGCAGCAACCCATCCCCCTTCACCGACGTCTCCTGCTCGGACCCCGACGCCAAGTACATCAAGCTGGTCGCCCAGCAAGGGATCACCGCCGGCTGTGGCGGCGGCCTCTACTGCCCCAACACCGCGATCACCCGCGCCCAGATGGCCGTCTTCATGGTCAAGGGCTACCGCGGCGCCGCCTACGTTCCCACGGCGTGCCCCCCAGCCGTCAACCCTTTCACCGACTTCACCTGCTCGGGCCCCTACGCCGCCTTCGCCCCCTTCATCATCCAGCTCTACAATGACGGGGTGACCGCAGGGTGCGGAGCCGGCACTTTCTGCCCGGGCAACTCCATCGGCGAGTGGGAAACCCTCGTCTGGCTCGCCAAGGGCGGCACCCCAGGCGCTCCCTTCTGGCCCACCTACCATCCCGTGCCCAGAGGCTCCATCTATACCCTGCGGGACGAGCAGAACCGCGTCGCCACTGAAATCGCCGGCGGCCTGACCGGCTCCTCCACCGCCACACTCTCGGTCGCCAGAGACAACGTCTTCCTCGGTAGCCTGCTCGTCGCCTCCAACGCCACAGGCACCTGGCAGTACAACGCCTCCGATCACCTCGGCTCCCCCCGCGCCGTCTGGAACTCCTCAGGCACCAAGTTCGAGGACCACAAATACTGGCCCTACGGCGAGGACACCTCCGCCATCCTCAACCAACACCTCGCCTTCACCCTCATGGAACGAAACGACGCCCTCCCCGTCTACTACGACCACGCACGGTCCCAGCAGTTCAACCTGGGCCGATTCCTGAGTCCTGACAAGTTGAAGGGCTCGCCAGCTTCCCCTCAGTCTTGGAATCGGTATACCTATGCCGCGTCCAACCCAATGCGCCTGCTCGACAGAAATGGCCGCTGGCCTTCAAGTCCGCTCAAGCCGGTTCACCAGAACTCGATAGATCGGGTCTTGGGGAAATTGAACCTCACCTACCGCCAACTGTCCATACTAAAGAGTCAGCAAATCGTCGCTGACAGGGGAGCAAACCAGACCAGGGACAATCAATTCAAGCACGGGATGTCCGGCGCCGGTCAATCGAAGGAAAAAGCGCAGTCCGAGGCGAATGCCTTTGTACGCTCCGAGCTCGCCGCTGCACGGAAGGCGGCCATGGAGGGCAACCTTGACGAGTCCATGGTGCGCCTTGGCAACGTAATTCACCTTTTCCAGGATGCGACATCGCCCGAGCACTACGGCTTCCAGGAATGGGCGGCTGGTTTCTTGAGCACCCTTTCCCATGCCGGTCACGTCCTTGGCGAGCTCTTCGATCCAGGCCTCGGCAGCAACCTCGACGCGGCGACCCTTCTTGCCTATCAGTACTACACAGGAGCCCGTACGTACGACGGCAGCACCGATTTCTTTGGAGATCTGCACCCAGATGAACGGGGCGGTCCGTTCCAAGGCACAGGCTTTTGTTCAGCAGACAATCAATGCCACTGAGACGCGGTATCCGGTCCGCTCTCATAGTGGCTGCGGTCGCGTGTCCCTCACACGTGAATCAGGTGCGCGGCGGAATCCCGGGCCTTGAAGCAGCCGAATCAATGGCGCAGTCGCCGCCAATCTGCTTGCTAGTTACGGGACCAAGGCGATCAACTGTGATCGAAGCCTACTTGAGCGACAGCAGCATTAGGTTGGAGCCGGTGGAGACCACGGAACGGGTCGCCTCAGCAGAAGTCGCGCTAGCGGGTTTCGAACAGCTGCGGGACAGGGGTCGAGAGGCCGTTTCGAAGCTACTGAAGACTAGGTGCGGGCTAGAGCAGCGAGGGCGCGATCGCTCGCCTTGCGAACTCATCGGGATGAGGGTCGAATCGAATGATCAACTCTCAATGTCCTACCAGTTCGCTGGATCGCTCTTCGATCTTCAATCGCTGGCGCTTTGGAGCATCACCAAGAGCGGTGAGCAGGTCTGCGGGGGCTGGTCGGCGGTCTCCTGGTCTGGTAGTGGAGACCTAATAGCTTACGGCACCCCGGACCCGGCATACTCAAGCAACAATCCGTGCAGAGCCGTTGTCGTCTACGACGGAAGGGAGCGCCGCGAAATCTACCGGACTGTCTTGCCTGGGTCGGCTCAGATCAATGCGCTTGCATGGGCGCCGGATGGGCGGCGACTTGCGATCTTGAGTTCAACAGTCAGGATCGGTCGCAGTCCCGCCAATCTCATTTTGGCCATACCTGAGGGTCGCGGCACCTTCTTCTCGAAGTACTACCTGTCCATTCTGGACGGGGCGGGCAAACTTATCGCTTCGAGAGCAGTCGGCCAAGAGGTTCGGAACGACAGCCAAGTCCGAATCGTCTGGCGCCACATCACTGAACCAACGCCGAAGTGAAACTACGGGATCACCACACCGGCGGGGTGATGATCGTGTATTCCTGTACTGGCGTCTGCCCGGCGGCCGGTTGAGGAGACAGGCGTGATACCGGTCAGGTCGGGAGTTGGGTCGGGGGCTGCAGCTGGTGGTCGCGTCTGTCTGGAGCTGCCCCGTTTCGGTGGACGGTTTTCCGCTTGGGCCTTGCGGAAGGGCCCTGGTCGGGGTGCGGGGCGTGACGAACTCCACACTTCCGCCCCGTATCTTTTGGAGGGATAGCCAAAGCATCACCGTGACCCGTCCTATCGCCGTCTGCGCAAGGCCGGGACCGCGCGATCGGCAGCAGCCGAGGCTGAGGGCCGATAAGCCAACTCCTGGAACGCGATCACGGGCGACTCCCGTTTTCCATGTCCCTGGCGCTCGAGCTCGGGTTGCGGCAAGGGGCAACCTAGACTAAACTAAGTCTAGTCATGCGCACCGTAAAGGTCCACGAGGCCAAGACCCATCTCTCCCGATTGCTGCAACGCGTCGAGAAGGGCGAGGAGATCATGATCGCGCGAGGCAACGTTCCGGTCGCCCGCCTCGTGCCGGTCGGCGCCCAGCCGCGGCGCCCCGGGCGACTCAAGGGGCGACTCCGCGTCGCGCGGGACTTCGATGCTCCGCTCCCGGCAGACCTGCTCGCCGCATTCCGCGGGGAGAGGGAGTGAGGCTTCTCCTCGATACTCACGCCTTCGTGTGGTGGCTGCAGGATAGTCCCCGCCTGGGACACGGGGCCCGACGCGCGGTCGCCGACACCAGGTCGCTCATCCACGTCAGCGCCGCCAGCATCTGGGAGCTCGCCATCAAGAGCGCTCTTGGAAAGGTGAACGTCGGGCGAGCTGCCATTCCGGCAGAAATCACTGCCAACGGCTTCATCGAGCTCTCCATCAGAGCCGCACACGCCTGGCGGGCCAGCAGCCTGCCTCGCCATCACGACGACCCGTTCGACCGGATGCTCGTCGCGCAGGCGCAACTCGAGGACTTGACCCTCGTCACTCACGATTCAGTCTTCGAGAAGTACGAGGTCCCCGTCCTTTCCGCCTGAAGCGCCGCCCTACCCCGCCACCCGCTGCACGAACCAGAAGAGGCCGACGGCGCCGATGGCGGTCGAGCCGGGGATGACGACGCGGCTTCGGTACCAGGGCTTGTGCCGGAAGGGCAGGCCGACGAGCAGGAACGCGGCGGCGATGACGGTGAGCTGGCCGAGCTCGACGCCGGCGTTGAAGGACAGCAGCGCCGGGAGAAACTCCGAGCGCGGGAGGCCGAGCTCGGAGAGCACGCCGGCGAAACCCATGCCGTGGAGGAGGCCGAAGGCGAAAACGAGCGCGACGCGCCACGGGCGAAGTTCGGGCGTGAGGATGTTCTCGACGGCCACATAGACGATCGAGAGAGCGATGAGCGGCTCGACGATGCGCGGCGAGAGGGAAACGACGCCATAGATCGTGAGAGCCAGGGTGATCGTGTGGGCGACGGTGAACGCCGTGACCTGCAGGAGGATCGGCTTGACGCGAGTCGAGAGCAGGAAGATCCCGAGAACGAACAGGATGTGGTCGGCGCCCTTCGGGAGAATGTGGGTGAAACCGAGCTCGAGGTAGGCCCGAATGACCTGCCCCCGCGTCATGGACACGATTTCCGAGGCCAGCGTGAAGGCCTCGCTCTCCGCCGGCCCTTCGATCCACTGCCGGGCGACGCCCGCGCCGCCTTCGGTCCGAATCGCGAGCATGTAGGAGCCGATCGCCCCGGCGTTCTGCCACCTGAAGGCCCCCGCTCCGCCAGGCGTTTGCCCCGAGAACCGGAGCGTGAGCTCGGTTCCGACCGGTGGAACGACAGCCACTC
The DNA here is from genome assembly GCA_040879385.1 of Thermoanaerobaculia bacterium. Taxonomy (GTDB): domain Bacteria; phylum Acidobacteriota; class Thermoanaerobaculia; order UBA5066; family Gp7-AA6; genus DAHUXD01. The sequence continues at coordinate 23,442 of JBBDKM010000037.1, forward strand.
TCGGCGCCGCGGATTGACCGTCGAAGGAGATCCGCGCGCCGTTGATCGCATCGGCGACGATGCCCTCGAGCTCGGGGGTGATTTCCTCGATCCTTCCGAACCGCGCGTCGACCTTCGCCGACGCCCCGAACCCGGGCGGCAGGTGCTCGCGGTCCACGATCGCGTCGATCTCGAAGGTGCCGTCCTTGCGAAACTCGGCCGACACGCGGATCGTGCCGAGCTCGTGGGCGGCGGCGGCCGCCGGAAACGCGAGGAGCAGGAGCGCGAGGAGGCGGCGCAAAGCCGTCGCGGCGCGGCTATCGCGTATGGACGACCCGGCCGCCGACGACCGTCGTGTCGACCTGGATCTTCTCGATCGCGTCGGGGCGCACGGCCAGCACATCTCCGGAAAGGACTACGAAATCGGCGAGCTTTCCGATCTCGAGCGACCCCTTTTCCTTCTCTTCGAAGGCCGCGTAGGCAGCGGAGGTCGTGTACGCGCGAAGGGCTTCCTCGGGCGCGATCTTCTGAACCGGGACCCACCCGCCGGGGTTCTTCCCGTCGATTGTGCGCCGGGTGACCGCGGCCGCGATGCCGAGGATTGGAGACAAGGGCGCGACGTCCCAGTCGGAGCCGAAGGCGAGGGTCGCCTTCTCGTCGAGGAGCGACCGGAAGGCATAGGTGCCCTTCGAGCGCTCCTTGCCGAGCCGGCGGTCGGCCCAGCGCCCGTCGTCCACCGCGTGGTACGGCTGCATCGAGGCGATCACGCCGAGCGCCGCAAGGCGCGGGATGTCCTCGGCGCGCAGGTGCTGGGCGTGCTCGATGCGGAAGCGCCGATCCTTCGGGCCGTTCGCCTTTGCGACGCGGCCGAAGACGTCGAGGATGTCGGCGTTGGCGCGGTCGCCGATGGCGTGGACCTCGACCTGGAGCCCGGCCGCGTCGGCGCCGGCGACGCGCGCCTCCATCGCCGAGAGCGGGATCGCCTCGGGCATGTACACGCCGCGGTTCCCCGGATCGTCGGAAAACGGCTCGAACATCAGGGCCGTCCCCGAGCCGAGCGAGCCGTCCATGTAGCCCTTCACCCCCCCGATGCGCAGCCACTCGTCGTTCTTCATCGACGCGCGGGTGTCGCGGGCCTTCTCCCAGTTGGAGAGCGCCGGCCGATAGCTGACGCGCACGGTCAGCTCGCCGGACTTGCGGAGGGCATCCCAGGCGGGAAGATCACCGGGATCGCCCGGCAGGTCCTGCACGGACGTGACGCCGGACTTGGCGGCATGCTTCATCGCGGCGCGAAGCGCCTCGAGGATTTCGGCCTCCGTCCGGGCGGGGCGAATCCTGCCGACCAGTTCCATGGCCGCGTCCTTGAGCACGCCAGTCGGTTCGCCGGACGCGTCCTTGACGATTACGCCTCCCGGCGGATCGGGGGTCTCCCGCGTGACGCCGGCGAGCTTCAAAGCGAGGCTGTTGCACACCATCATGTGGCCGTCCTGCCGCGAAAGGCAGGCCGGACGGTGCCCAGTCGCCGGATCGAGGAGCTTCCGGGTGGGGAGCCGCGGCGGCGTCCACTGCTCGTGGTCCCAGGCGCCGTCGGTCAGCCACTGCCCCGCCGGACGGGTCTTCGCGAAAGCGGCGAGCGTGCGCGTGAAGTCGGCCTCGTCCTTGGTCTGGCGCAGGTCCACGGCGAGGAGGTTCAACCCTCCCATCGACATGTGCGTGTGCGCGTCGATGAACCCCGGCACGACGCGGCGCCACTTGCCATCCACCACAACGGTCTTCGGGCCCTTCCACGCGGCGATCTCCTTGTCGGAGCCGAGGGCGACGATGCGGCCCCCGCGCACGGCCAGCGCCTCGGCCTCGGGCTTGCCGGGGTCGCCCGTCCAGATCTTCGCCGACAGCAGCACGAGATCCGCCGCCGGCTCGGGGGCTCGGGCGGCGCCGAGAGTCATCGCGATCGCCAGCAACATCGTCATGCCGTCGAGGAGCTTCCCACGTTCTTCTCGGCGAGCGAGGCCCGCGCCGCCGCCAGCCGCGCCACGGGGACGCGGAACGGCGAGCACGACACGTAATCGAGGCCCACGTGGTTGAAGAACTCGATCGAGCGGGGGTCTCCCCCGTGCTCACCGCAGATCCCGACCTTCAGGTTCGGCTTGACCTCGCGGCCCCGCCGGGTGCCGATGGCCACGAGCTCGCCGACGCCATACTGATCGAGGCTCGAGAAGGGATCCTCGGGAAGAATCCCCTCGGCGATGTAGACCGGCAGAAACGTGCCCATGTCGTCGCGCGAGTACCCGTAGGTCATCTGCGTCAGGTCGTTGGTGCCGAAGGAGAAGAAATCGCAGTTGGGCGCGATGCGGTTGGCCCGCAGGGCGGCCCGCGGCACCTCGATCATCGTGCCGATCTTATAAGGGACGTCCTGCCCGGTCTCCGCGATGACGGTCTTCGCGGCGGAGTCCACGACGACGCGCAGCCGCTCGAACTCGCCGCGCGCGCCGACGAGCGGGATCATGATCTCGGGGTTCGGGCGCCCGCCCTTTCGCATCACATCGGCCGCCGCCTCGAAGATGGCGCGGACCTGCATCTCGTAGATCTCGGGGTTCGTGATGCCGAGCCGGCAGCCGCGGTGGCCGAGCATCGGGTTGGCTTCCTTCAGCGCGTGCGTTCTCTCGCGAACCTTCTCCACCGGGATCTTCAGCTCCGCCGCGATGCGCTCCATCGTCTCATCGTCGTGCGGCAGGAACTCGTGGAGCGGCGGATCGAGAAGCCGGATCGTCACGGGCAAGTCGCCCATCTCGCGGAAAATGCCGACGAAGTCCTCGCGCTGCATCGGCAGAATCTTCTCGAGCGCTTTGCGCCGCTCCCCGGCGTTCTCGGCGAGGATCATCTCGCGCACGGCCATGATGCGCCGTTCCTCGAAGAACATGTGCTCGGTCCGGCAGAGGCCGATTCCCTCGGCGCCGAACAGGCGCGCGATGCGGGCGTCGTGCGGCGTGTCGGCGTTGGCCCGGACCCCCAGCCGCCGGCGCGTGTCCGCCCATTCGAGCACGCGCGTGAAGGCGCGGGTCACCGCCGAATCTTCGGGCTTCATCGTTCCCTCGATGAGCACCTGGAGGACCTCCGAGGGCTGCGTCGGGATCTTTCCGAGGATGACCTCACCGGCCGTGCCGTCGATCGAGATCCAGTCGCCCTCGGAGACCTTCAGCCCCTTCGCGCGCACCTCGCCTCGCGCGTAGTCCACGGTGATTTCGCCTGCGCCGACGATGCAGGTCTTGCCCATGCCGCGCGCGACGACGGCAGCGTGACTCGTCGCTCCCCCGCGCGTCGTCAGGATGCCATCCGCCGCGTGCATGCCGGCGATGTCCTCGGGCGACGTCTCCTCGCGCACGAGAACGACGGGATCGCCCTTGGCGGCCATCGCGACGGCGTGGGGCGCCGTCAGGGCGATCCGTCCGCAGGCGGCGCCGGGACCGGCCGGCAGCCCCTTGCCGAGCAGCCGGCCGTCCTTGATCGCCGCGGTCTTCTCCTTCGAAAGAAAGATCGGGGCGAGAAGCTGCACGAGCTGTTCGGGCTCCACGCGGGCCACGGCCTCGTCGGCGTCGATCAGGCCCTCGTCGACCATGTCGGTGGCGATCCGGACGGCGGCGAACCCGGTCCGCTTGCCGTTGCGCGTCTGGAGGATGTAGAGCCGGTCCTCCTCGATCGTGAACTCCAGGTCCTGCATGTCGCGGAACCGCTTCTCGAGCCGGTCACGAACCTGCAGCAGCTCCTCGTAGGCCCTCGGCATCGTCTCCTGGAGCGACCTCCCCGAGCCGTCGGCATTCAAGGGGCGGGGCGTGCGGATTCCCGCCACGACGTCCTCGCCCTGGGCGTTGGGGAGGAACTCGCCGTAGAACGTCTTCTCGCCGGAGGCGGGGTTGCGCGTGAACGCCACGCCCGTGGCCGAGGTCTCGCCGCGGTTGCCGAAGACCATCGCCTGCACGCTGACGGCCGTGCCCCAGTCGTCCGGGATGTGGTGGAGCTTGCGGTAGGTCTTGGCGCGCTCGTTGTCCCAGGACCGGAACACCGCGGCGATCGCGCCCCAGAGCTGCTCGCGCGGATCGTCCGGGAAATCGTGCCCGGTGCGCTGGCGCACGATCGCCTCGCCGCGCCGCACGATCTCGGCCAGATCCGCGGCCGTCAGCTCCATGTCGGCCTGGACGCCGCGCGCCCCCTTGACCTCCTTCATCGGCTTCTCGAACTCGTGTCGCGGCACGCGCAGGACGACGTCACCGTACATCTCGAGGAAGCGCCGGCGGCAGTCGTTGGCGAACCGGTCCCCGGAGAGGGCCGCCAGTCCCTGGACGCTCTGCCGGGTCAGCCCCAGGTTCAGGATCGTATCCATCATCCCCGGCATCGAGGAGCGCGCGCCCGAGCGCACCGAGACGAGCAGCGGGTTCTGCGGGTCGCCCAACCGCTTGTCGGTGTCGTGCTCGAGGCGCAGCAGCGCCGACTCCACCTCGCCGCGGATGCCGTCGAGGGAGGTGCCCCGCGAGAAGTCGGCGCAGACCGACGTCTCGATGGTGAACCCGGGCGGGACCGGGATGCCGAGCGCCGTCATCTCGGCGAGGCCCGCTCCCTTGCCGCCCAGGGTCTCCTTCCCCAGACCCGCCCCTTCGGCCACGCCGTTGCCGAACGAGAAGACGCGTTTCATTTTTCCACTCTCATTTTTCCACCACGATTTCGGAAAAGTCCGCCAGCCGGCTGAATTCTTGCTGAATCGAGGCCAGCAACGCCAGCCGGTTTCTTCGCAGGTCCTCCTCCGGGCTGTTCACCAGCACCTCGACGAAGAAGCGGTCGAGCGAGGGGGCGATCGAGGCGATCGTCTCCATCGCCTCCCGGTAGTGCTTCTGTGTCGTGAAGGCGTCGATCGCGTTCTTGGCCTGCAGGAAGTCGGATGCGAGCGCCTTCTCGGCGTCCTCGCGGTAGAGCTCGGGCCGGGGCGCGCCCGGCGAGGCGTCGCCGACGATGTTGCGGATCCGCTTGAAGGCCAGGATGAGCGACCGGAAGTCCATGTGCCGCCGCGCCTCCGACAGGGCGCGGGCCCGGTCCGCGGCATCGGCGAAGTCCCACACCCCCACGTTGAGAACCGCTGAGATCTCGTCGTAGCTGGCGCCGCGGCGCTCGAGGAGGTTGCGCAGGCGCTCGGCGAAGAAACGCTCCAGCTCCGCCATGACCTCGCCGAGCGCCGACCCGGGGAGATTGTCCGGATAGAGCGAGAGCGCCTTGCGCACGGCCGGACGCCAGTCCGCGCGCCAGTTGCGCGCCACGGCGATCGCCACGAAGCCGAGGGCCGCGCGGCGCAGGCCGTACGGGTCCTTCGAGCCGGTGGGCACGAGGCCGATTTGGAACAGGCCGGCGAGCGAGTCGAGACGGTCGGCCATCGACAGAATCGCCCCCGTCGCCTCGCGGGGCGGATCGGCCGAGCCCGACGACGGTTTGTACTGGTCGTACACGGCTTTCCACACGGCGTCGGGGTAACGCTCCCGCCGCGCGTAGATGCCCCCCATGACGCCCTGGAGGTCCGTGAACTCCTTGACGACCAGGGTCGTCAGATCGGCTTTCGAGAGGAGGGCCGCTGTCCGCACCGACTCCACCAGGTCCGCCCGGCCCACCAGGCGCGCGATCTCCTCGGCGAGGTCCTGGATGCGGGCGGTTTTCTGACGGTAGTCGCCGAGCTTGTCCTGGAAGGTCAGGCGGGACAGGCCCGGCACCCGGGACTCCAAAGGCTTCCGAACGTCCTCCTCGAAGAAGAAGCGCGCGTCCGCCAGCCGCGCGTTCAGGACCCACTCGCTGCCCTTGGCGATGAAGCCCTTGCGATCCTCGGCGTTGTCCATCACCGCGATGAAATGCGGGAGCAGCCCGGAGGGTCCGCGCACGGGCAGGTACTTCTGGTGCGTGCGCATGGCCGTGACGGTGATCTCCTCGGGCAGCTCCAGGAACTCGGGCGCGAAGGAGCCGCGCACGAGCCCGGGCCACTCCACCAGATCCGCGAGCGTGTTGGCGAGATCCGCGTGGGCCTCGATCTGGCCCCCCACCTCGGCCGCCATCTTTCGGGCCGCCTCCAGGATGACCATCCGGCGCACCTCGCCGTCGGGCTCGACGAAGTGCTGGCGCAGCTTCGCCACGTAGTCGTCGGGGCCGGTCACGACGAGCTCTCCGTCGGAGAGGATGCGATGGCCGACCGTGCGGTCCGCGGCCGCGACGCCGTAGAGCTCCAGGGGCACGACGCGGCCGCCGAGAAGCGCCACGACGCCGCGGACCGGGCGCACGAAGGAACGCTCTCCGGACCCCCAGCGCATCGTCTTCGGGAAGGTCAGCCCGGCCACGATGCGGGGCACGACTTCGCCGAGAACCTCCTCGGCCGCGCGGCCGGCGATCGTCTTTCGCGCGGCGACGGCCTTGCCGCGCGGGGCGTCGACGACGACGAGCGTTGTGACGTCGACCTTCTGGGCTCTCGCGAATCCCTCGGCGGCTTTCGTGGGCTTCCCGTCCGCGTCGAACGCGCTCGCGGCGGGAGGTCCGATCACCTCGGCGAACCGGTCCGCCTGCCGCTCCGGAAGGCCCCGCAGAATCACCGCGAGGCGGCGGGGCGTGGCGTAGGACTCGACCGAGACGGGAGTCAGCCCTTCCTGCGCGAGCGCGTCCCCCAGACCGCTGGAAAGCGCGATCCGCGCCGGCATCAGCGCCGGCGCCGGTATCTCCTCCGTCCGGATCTCGAAGAGAAAGTCCTGTGCGTTCACTCGGAGATGTGGGGCCGCCCGGCTCTCACCCGGACTGTTCGTGTCGGACGGCCGGAAGACGATGCGCTTCTCAAACGGCGGCCGGCTCCGGCTCCGAGAGCGGGAGCCGCTGCTGCGCTGCCTTTCCCGAAACATAGGCCCGCGCGCACGCGCAGGCGAGATCGCGAATCCGGCGGACGATGCCGACGCGGTCGGTCGCGGACACGGCCCCGCGCGCGTCGAGGATGTTGAACTGGTGCGAGCAGACGAGCGTCGCCTCGTAGGCGGGGATCACGAGACCCGCCTCCAGGCAGCGCCGCGCCTCCCGCTCGTGGCGGTCGAGCATCAGGGCCGCGAGCTCCGCGTCGGCGACCTCGAAGTCGTACTTCGACATCTCGACCTCGTCCTGCCGGCGGACCTGGCCGTACGAGAGCGTGTCGTTCCACATCACGTCGTAGACCGAGTCGAGCTTGGAGAGGAACATGGCGATGCGCTCGAGGCCGTACGTGATCTCGGCCGTCACGGGCGAAAGATCGATCCCGCCAGCCTGCTGGAAATAGGTGAACTGGGTGATCTCCATGCCGTCCATCACGACCTGCCACCCTACCCCCCACGCGCCGAGCGTCGGCGACTCCCAGTTGTCCTCCTCGAAGCGCACGTCGTGCTCCGCGAGCACGACGCCGAGCCGCTCGAGACTGCGCAGGTACATGGCCTGGACATCCTCGGGTGACGGCTTCAGCACGACCTGGAACTGCAGGTGCTTGCCGAGACGGAAAGGGTTCTCGCCGTACCGGCCGTCGGCCGGGCGGCGGGAAGGCTGCACGTAGGCGCAGCGCCAGGGCTCGGGGCCGAGGACGCGCAGAAAGGTCGCGGGGTGCATCGTCCCGGCCCCCATCGGGAGGTCGTAAGGCTGCTCGATCAGGCAGCCCTCCTCCTCCCAGAAGGCGGTCAGCTCCGCGATCAAACGCTGCAGGGTGAACACGGAGAGCAGTTTATCAAGTCAGGAGTCGGGCAGGAGCTTGTCATCCTGAGCGAAGCGATGGATCCCAGACTCGATTGCGCGGATGGCGATCGAGCTTGGGATCCGTCGGCGGTTACCGCCGGCCTTCGGCCG
>JBBDKM010000038.1:0-1305 GCA_040879385.1 Thermoanaerobaculia bacterium
TCGCGGAAGGCGTTCTGCGCGTCTCGCTTCTTCAGGACGATCTGCACCGGCGCCTCCGGCGCGGGGAAGCGGAGCGACTCGGAGAAGGTGCGGGACTGGGTTTTCGCCTCACCCGTCGTTTCCCATTCGCCGTAGATCGAGGCGAACCCGCGGGAATACAGGGGGCGGTTGGTGGCCCGGTCGAGGACGACGAAGAGGTACTTGCCGAGGTTCGTGTCGTCGATCGGCCTGCGGGGGTTGCCCGGCCATGGCAGGGGCTCCAGCACCACACGGTCGAGGCTGAACTGCTCGGCCGAGGCGTTGCCCGTGTGGAAGTAGTCGATCCGCATCGTGCGGGGGGCGGCGGCGGAAGCGGCTGAAGCGAGCAAGCAGGCCCCAAGAACAAACCCGATGGGTTTTTTCGTCATGAACGCATATCCTATGCCCTCATTTATAGCTGGAGGAGGCACATCCATGATTCACGAAAGCATCCTCGGAACCATCGGCAACACTCCCGTCGTCCGGATCAACCGCCTCGCGTCACAGGGCGTCACGATCTACGTCAAGTGCGAGGCCTTCAACCCGCTCTCCTCGGTCAAGGACCGGCTCGCGATCGGCATCATCGAGGACGCCGAGCGGCGCGGGACTCTCAAGCCCGGCCAGACCGTCATCGAGGCGACGTCCGGCAACACGGGCATCGCGCTGGCCATGGTGTGCGCGGCGAAGGGCTATCCGTTCGTCGCCATCATGTCCGACAGCTTCTCGATCGAGCGCCGCAAGCTCATGCGCATCCTCGGGGCCAAGGTCGTTCTCCATCCCGCGGCCGAGCGCGGCTCGGGCATGGTGAAGCACGCCGAGGAGGTCGCGAAGAAGAACGGCTGGTTCCTCGCGCGGCAGTTCGAGAACGAGGCCAACCCCGAGTACCACCGCAACACCACGGGCCCCGAGATCCTGCGCGACTTCGCGAGCAAGCGGCTGGACTACTGGGTCACCGGATACGGCACCGGCGGCACCCTCACGGGCGCCGGACAAATGCTCAAGAAGGCGCGGCCCGACATCAAGATCGTCGTCGCCGAGCCGGAGGGCGCGGCGCTCCTGTCCGGCAACGAGTGGAAGCCGCACAAGATCCAGGGCTGGACGCCGGACTTCGTGCCCGCCGTCCTCGACCGCAAGGTCTACGACGAGGTCGTCACCGTCGGCGACGTCGAGTCGCGGGACGCCGCGCGCGACCTCGCGAGCAAAGAGGGCATCTTCTGCGGCATCTCCTCGGGCGGCACCTTCGCCGCCGCGAAAAAAGTCGCGGAGAAGGCGCCGAAGGGCTCGGTC
>JBBDKM010000038.1:1405-2794 GCA_040879385.1 Thermoanaerobaculia bacterium
CGGGGGCGTGTAGGCCGATCCGTGCTCGGCCTTCAGCAGGAAGACCGCCATCTGCGCCCGCGTGACCGCGGAGCCTACGCAGTAGTTGCCGCCGCCGCAACCCGCCGTGATCCCGTTGCGGAACACCTTCTCCACGTCGTCGTGGAAGAGGCTCGCCTGGGGAACGTCCGCGAAGTCCGCCATCCATCCGCCGGCGAGCGTCCCCGACAGCGAGCTCGGGTTCGTCACGACGACGTCGTTGAGCGTCCCCGGAGCGAGCGAGGGCGTGGACGCGTCCACCTCCACTCCGCTCACGACCGACACCAGTCCCGCCGCGACTCCTCCGATCTTCACGGCTGCGCCGGTCTGGAAGTTGCTACCGCTGATCGAGACGGGCGTGCCGCCCGCAGCCGGGCCCGAGGTCGGCGTGATCGACGCGACCGACGGACCGGGAACCGGGATACAGGCCGAGAACTCCGAGGTGTTGCCCGCCGCATCCGTCGCGGTGGCCGTGATCCACGGGCCCGTCGCGGCGACCGGGAGGGCCGCCACGAAGGCGACGTTGCCGCCCGGGTCGGTCGTACGATCTGCGAAGCCGAGGGGCCGCTGGCCCTGGCCGTTTCCGGACGCGTCGCAGACGAGGTTGGCGAAAAACTCGATCCGGTAGCTCGCCGAGGGAAGGCTGTTGAGTGAGCCCTGGACCTGCGTCGAGCTCGCGTCGAGGACGATCGAGGACAGGAGAGGAAAGTTCTGAAGCAGGTTCGCGCCCGGGTCGGGGTCGCCGGCGTCGTTCGGCGTCACTCCCGCGGGGCCGAGATCGATCCCCAGGCTCCCGTTGTACGAGATCGTGTTGCCCAGAATCGCGTTGCCCGTCCCCGACTCGACGAAGACGCCCCGCCCCGCGTTCAACGAGATCACGTTCTTCGTGCCGGCCGCCGTGCCGCCGATCGTGTTGGAGCTCGCGTCGGCCTGCACGGCCACACCGCTGGCGCCGTTGGGGAGGGCCGCCGACGCGGTCGCGTTGGTCCCGATGAAGTTGCCCTGGAGAATGTTCCCCGTCGTCGTGGCGTCGAGGAAGAGGACACCGTTGGAGCCGTTGCCCGAGATGACGTTCCGTTCCGGGCCGGGTCCTCCTACGGTGTTGTTGGTCGCGCCGTCGTTGACCTGGATGCCCTCGGCGAGATTCGGGATCGCCGCGGTGATTGTCGCGTTGGCGCCCACGACATTGCTCTTGACGATGTTGCCGGAGGCGCCGCTCCGGAGACGCACGCCGTTGGTCCCGTTGCCGGAGATCAGGTTGTTCGGCCCGATCGTGTTGCCGTCCGAGCCCGATGCGATGACCCCGTTCAGAGCGTTGCCGAGCGGCGCGGCGCCCGTGCCGTCCACGCCGACGAAGTTGCCCGCGACCGT
>JBBDKM010000038.1:2894-4747 GCA_040879385.1 Thermoanaerobaculia bacterium
CCCCACCCGTGATCCGCACGCCGTTTCCCGAGTTGCCCGAGATCACGTTGATCCGGTTCGCCAGGTTCGTGCGGCCGATGAGGTTGCCCGCCGAGCCCGAGATCACGATTCCGTCGGCGGCGTTGCCGAGCTCCGCGCTGCCCGCGATGTTGGTCCCGATGTAGTTGCCCCAGATCTCGTTGCCGGCGCCCGACTCGAGCAGGATTCCGTTTCCCCCGTTGGCCGGAAACGACACCTGGAAACGGTTGATCACGAGTCCCGTCACGAGGCTGCTCCCGGCCGAGATCCTCAACCCGTTTGAGCCCGCCCCCGCCAGCGACCCGTCCAGCTCGATGATCGGCGTTCCGGAAAACCCCGGCTGCGTGGTCCCGTCGATCGTCACCGGGTCCGTGATCGTCGGCAAAGCCGACGTCGGCTGAATCGTGCGCGGCCCGGAACCGATGATGAACCGGATCGTGTCGGCGCCGGGCGCCAGGTTGGCCGCGTCGATCGCCTCGCGCAGCGAGCAGTGCGCCGCGTTGCACAACCCGTCGGCCGTGTCGGTGTTCGAGTTGACCGTGAACGTGGCGGCCGGGATGGCGGCCGAGAGTCCGAGGGCGAGGAGTGCGCATCCGATGCGCAGGAAGGTTCGCATGGGAGGGAGTCTAGCCGCCCGAGCCGTTCTTCGGCGAGAAAAAAACCTCTCCCTCATCGGAATGAGGGAGAGGGTCGGGAGTCGAGCCACGGCAAAGGGTTTGAAAGCCCTTCATCCAGTTGGCCGCGAAGGCCCGGGCTCCGTTACGGCAGGACTGGCCCCTCGACACGGAGTGGCGGGACGTGCCAGAAGTACGACCCCATCAGGTAGTACAGCACGACCTTGCTGTTTTGAATCGCGCGCCAGAGGTCGGGTCCCCACGAGACCTGAGTGACTGGGCCCGTGGGCTCCCAGAGGTAGCCGGAAGCCGCTTTCTGCAGAACGATGGCAGCCTCGAAGTCCGGGTCGAGAGTCAGGGGAAAGAGCGTGGCGTCCCCGTGCGGGTCTGACGGAACGGTCCAGCGGAGCTCGGCATCCACGTACGTCCGGTACTTCGCGAAGAGCTCGGGCACGTTGTGTTGGAACTCTTCCGGAACCGGCCTGCCGGCAAGTTGATAGCTCAGCGCCCCCTGGGACAAGAGAAACAGCGTCGCAGCCATGTAGTAGGGGCTCGGGAAGGAGCCATGGTTGGCGAGGGTGAAGTCCTCGGAAACCGTCGTCGTCTTCACACCGAATGCGTCGGGCGGATCCGAGGCGCGGGTGATCGCGTCGTAGGCGAGTTGCCGCGCCTTCTGGTCCCAGGCCCCGGCGTGCGGATGGTCGGGAAGGAAGCTGGAGGCCGCGGCCAGGATGCCGGCTTCCCAGGCGTTCTCTTCGGCACGCGTGTCGCCCGTGACGGCCGAGTCATACGGATCGGAGTTGCCCACCCCGGGTGAGTTCCTATAAGGGAGATCCGCAAGCAGCCTTGCGTCCGCCTCCTGCACGAGGATCACTGCGGTCTGCTCCCAGAGCGCGTCGATGCGGTCGTGGACACCCGCCGTTTCGTGCGCACGCAGTCGGAGGAGGCTGACGGCCAGATACTGCGCGACGGCGGGAGTCAGCCAGCGCTGCCCCCACACCCAGTAGTTGTCGGCCGTCCATTCGACGTAGAAGAGCGCCATCTCGAAATTGGCAACGTCGCCGCCGGTCTCGTAGCGGTTGAGGTAAACGTTGCCGAGCGAGAGCGGGATGACCATGATGTTGGGGTTCGTCGGATCCCACGGCCTGGCGACGAGTCCCTCGACAACCGCCGACCAATCCGTCGCGCCATAGGATTGAACGAGCGTGTCCATGATTCTCA
>JBBDKM010000039.1:0-3199 GCA_040879385.1 Thermoanaerobaculia bacterium
CCCTGACTGTCCGTCGGGTTTCCCGCCCACCGAGATCTACCGCGCCAGCGGAACGACCTTCGATCCGAGGAGCTTGCGATCCCTCGTCAGCAAGGGCGCGGCGTGGACGAGGCTCGTCGCGGCGATGATCTCGTCGGCCGGGTCGCTGCGCACGTCCACGCGCCGGAGCGCCCGGGCGATCTCGATCGTCAGCGGCCACACGTGGACGTTGGCAAGGAATCGGCCGAGCTCCGGCGCGTCGAGGTCGACCTCGATGCGGCCGAGCTGCACGAGCTTGGCGAGCTCCCAGAGAACGATCGCGGAGATCCCCCACCGTGCCGAGCGAAGCAGCCGAGTTTCCCGTGCCGTGACGTCCCCCGTCATGGCATAGACGAGGATGTGCGTGTCAAGGTTGAGCATTCCACTTCAGCCCGGTGGACCGGATGTTCCCCCTGACCCGGACCCGGCCCCGCAGGGCGCCGATGAGCTCGGCCGATTCGGCGCGGATGGGGATCAGCTTCGCCACGGGCTTGCCCCGCTTGGTGATGACGATGCCCTCGTCCCCGACTCGGTCGAGTAGAGCCAGACACTGGGCCTTGAACTGCGTCGCCGGAATCTGCTTCATCCGCCCATAGTAGTACTGGTCATCTCAGATATCCACTCTCCGCTCAGTACAGGCGCGGCACGGCGTTGCAGCCGCCGCCGGCGACGCCTTCACACGCGGGACGGCCACCTGCGTCTACACCTGCTCGCGGGGCGCTTCCGCAGCTCTGTCTAGAGCTCGGTGCAGACGTTCGCGGGGGCCCCGAGACATGGCCTTGACAGGCGGCTTGGCGCACACTACTATCCACATGTGGAGGTGGATATGGAGCTTTCACGGAAGACCACGATCTTGCTGTCCCCCGACATCCACGATCACCTGACCGAGATCGCCCGGCGCCGGGGGACGAGCCTCGGCCAGCTGGTTCGCGAGGCGTGCGAGGCCCGTTACGGGCTGGTCTCTCCCGAAGAGCGCGGGCGCGCCGTCGAAGAGCTCGGCCGGCTCCGGCTGCCAGTAGGAGCCGTCTCGACGATGAAGCGGCAGTCGGTCGCGAAGCCGGAAGACCTCCTTCCGTGATCCTGATCGACTCGAACATCCTCATGTACGCGGCGGGCGGTTCGCATCCGCACAAAGCGGACAGCCTCGCTCTCCTCGACCGGGTCGCGAAGGGCGAGGTCGAAGCAGCCGTGGACGCGGAGGTGCTCCAGGAGATCCTCCACCGCTACCGCGCGCTCGGCCGGTGGGATGACGGCCGCCGGGTCTACGATCTGGCGCGTCGGATCATCCCTGTCGTTCTCCCCCTGACGGCGGAGGTCCTCGATTTGGCCCGCGCGCTTCTGGACCGTCAGCCGAAGCTGATGGCCCGCGATGCCCTGCACGCCGCAGCATGCGAGAACGCGGGTATCGAGTCGATCTGCAGCTACGACCGTGACTTCGACCGCATACCGGGGCTCAAGCGCGTCGAGCCCGCTCGCGTCCGATAGTCTCGTTGCCGGTTCGCTCGACGCGGCATCGGCGCGGATAGAATGTGGTCCCGACCATGGAAAAGAAGCGCAAGTTCCTCTTCGTCTCTCTGACCGGTCTCGTCGGAGACATCGCCTGGCAGGTCCTGAAGGAGGGCCACGAGGTCCGCTACTTCATCGGCGACGAGCAGGAGAAGGACATCGCCGACGGCTTCGTCCCGAAGACCGAGGACTGGGAGAAGGATGTCGACTGGGCCGACGTCATCGTCTTCGACGACACGCTCGGGCAGGGCGAGCGGGCGCAGAAACTGCGGGCTCGCGGAAAGGCCGTCGTGGGTGGCTCGCCCTACACCGACCGCCTCGAGGACGACCGCTCCTTCGGGCAGGAGGAGCTGAAGAAGGCCGGGATCTCCATCATTCCCTACCGGGAGTTCGACAACTTCGACGAGGCGATCGCGCACGTCGCCGAAAACCCGGGCCGTTACGTGATCAAGCCGAGCGGGGCTGCCGGCAACGTCAAGCGCCGCCTCTTCGTCGGCGACGAGGAAGACGGGCAGGACGTCATCCGGATGCTGGAGGCCTACAAGAAGGCGTTCTCCGACGAGATCAAGGTCTTCCAGCTCCAGAAGCGGGTCGTGGGCGTCGAGGTGGCCGTCGGCGCGTTCTTCAACGGCAAGTCTTTCGTCTACCCGATCAACGTCAACTTCGAGCACAAGAAGCTCTTCCCGGGCAACAGCGGCCCGCCCACCGGGGAGATGGGCACGACGATGTTCTGGAGCGAGCCCAACCGCATGTTCACGGAGACGCTCCTGAAGATGGAGAGCCGGCTCGCCGAGGAAGGCTACGTCGGCTACATCGACGTCAACTGCATCGTGAACGGCAATGGGATCTACCCGCTCGAGTTCACCTCGCGATTCGGATACCCGACCATTTTCATCCAGCAGGAGGGCATGATCACGCCGATCGGACTCTTCCTGTGGGACCTCGCCCACGGCGCCGACCCGAAGCTGAAGGTCAAGAGCGGCTTCCAGGTCGGCGTCCGGATCGTCATGCCGCCCTTCCCCTTCGACGACGACGCGACGTTCGAGTCCTTCTCGAAGAACGCGGTGATCGTCTTCAAGCGCGGGACCCCGGAGGAAGTGCACATCGAGGACGTCAAGATCGTCGAGGGCCAGTGGCTCGTGGCCGGCACGTCCGGGGTCGTTTTGACCGTCGTGGGTCTGGGCCAGACGATGAAGCAGGCCCAAGCGCAGTGCTACTCGCGCGTCCGCAACATCCTCATCCCCAACATGTACTACCGCGACGACATCGGCGAACGCTGGGCCGAGGATTCGGACAAGCTGCACAACTGGGGGTATCTGAGGTAGGAGAAGGCGACCTTGGCCCGGCCGGGCATCAACGCGTGCTCGCCGGCACCTCGCCATCCCAGGCCGCGGGAATGCGGCCTTCGTGCAACACGTCCGGACAGATGTCGGCCCCATTCGGCCAAACGATCGTTCCCAGCTCGGGGTCGACGCGGACGGCTCCGAAAAGCTCCGCATCGGCGCGAAGCGGTTCAAAAATCGGCCCGCGCAGATAGGGGGCCAGATCCACGGTTTTCTCACTCCCGTCGGTGAACTCCAGGCGCACCGAGAAGCCCCGGACGACCTCGACCGAACGAATCCGAACCAGCGCTGTCATGTCACTCCAGCGGGGCGATCGGCACGAGCGGTTCTCC
>JBBDKM010000039.1:3299-23604 GCA_040879385.1 Thermoanaerobaculia bacterium
AAAAACTGGCTGATCCGGGGCACGGCAACTGGATCCGGCAGGCGGGCGCTATGCCCCGCCCCTTTCCTGCGCGTCGACGACTGCGATCGCCGCCATGTTGACGATGTCGGCCACCTCGACGCCCCGCTGGAGGACGTGGACGGGCCTCTTCAGGCCCAACAGGATCGGGCCGATGGCCTCGGCGCCCGCCAGGCGCCAGACGAGCTTGTAGGCCGCGTTGGCCGCTTCGAGATTCGAGAAGATGAGGACGTTGGGCCGCTGAACGCGCGCCCAAGGGTACTGGGCCTCCAGCATCTCGGGCACCACCGCGTAGTCCGCCTGCATCTCGCCGTCGATCGCGAGGTCGGGCCGCGCGGCGCGCACGAGCTCGACGGCCTTCTTGACCTTGAGCGCGGAGGCGTGGGTGTTCGACCCGAAGCTCGAGAACGAGATCATCGCGATGCGCGGCTCGATGTCGAAGCGGCGGACGGCGTCGGCTGCGAGCTCCGCGATCTCCGCGAGCTCTTCGGCCGTCGGATCGATGTTGACCGTCGTGTCGGCGAAGAAGTACGTCTGGTGCTTCAGCATGAGGATGTAGAGACCCGACACCCTCTTGACGCCGGGCGCCGTGCCGAAGATCTGGAGCGCCGGCCGGATCGTGTTCGAGTAGGACTGGGTCAGG
Source organism: Thermoanaerobaculia bacterium (assembly GCA_040879385.1). GTDB lineage: Bacteria > Acidobacteriota > Thermoanaerobaculia > UBA5066 > Gp7-AA6 > DAHUXD01. The sequence continues at coordinate 3,961 of JBBDKM010000039.1, forward strand.
CCGGAGATGACGCCGTCCGCGTCGCCGGCGTCCAGCATCAGCGGGCCGAAGACGTTGCGCACGCGGGCCTGGCGCCCCGCCTCCTCGACCGTCATGCCGTGCCGCCGGCGGAGTTCCTCGAGCCGCCGCGCGTAGGCCGGCAGCTTCGGCGAGCGGTTCGTGTTGACGAACTCGATCTTGTCCATCGGAAGCTGGAGGTCGCGCGCCAGGACCTCGATCTCGGCCTCCCGCGCCAGCAGGATCGGGCGGCAGATCCCCTCCTCCGCCAGGATCTTGGCCGCGCGCAGAATCTTCGGGTGTTCGCCTTCCGGGAACACGATGCGCTTGGGATCGCGGCACGCCTTCTGGACGACGACGCTCATGACCTCGCTCGAGCGCGAGAGCAGCGCCTCCAGGCGCCGCAGGTAGGCGGGCATGTCGGTGATCGGCTGCCGGGCGACGCCGGAGCGCATGGCCGCATCCGCCACCGCCGGCGCGACCCAGAGGAGCACGCGGTGGTCAAACGGCTTCGGGATCAAGTACTCGCGGCCGAAGCGGAACGACTGCCCGCCGTAGGCCTTGGACACCGAGTCCGGCACGTCCATCTTCGCCAGCGCGGCTAAGGCCTGCGAGGCGGCCCGCTTCATCGCCTCGTTGATCTCGGTCGCCCGCACGTCGAGGGCGCCGCGGAAGATGAACGGAAAACCCAGCACGTTGTTGACCTGGTTGGGGTAGTCGCTGCGCCCGGTCGCCATGACCACGTCCGGGCGCGCCGCCTTCGCCTCCTCGGGCGTGATCTCGGGGTCCGGGTTGGCCAGCGCGAAGACGATCGGGTCGCGGGCCATCCCCTCGAGCATCGGCCCCTTCACGATGCCGCCCGCGGAGAGGCCGATGAAGGCGTCGGCGCCGGTGAGCGCGTCCTGGAGCGAGCGCTCGAAGGTCTCCACGGCGAACTCGGCCTTGTAGGGGTTCATGTCCTTCGACCGGCCGAGGTAGATGACGCCAGACCTGTCGACCATCCGCAGGTTCTCGCGGCCCACGCCGTAGGAAAGATAGAGGCGGGCACAGGCCAGCGCCGCGGCACCCGCCCCGCAGAAGACGACCTTCACGTTCTCGATCTTCTTGCCGACCACCTCGAGGGCGTTCAGGAACGCCGCGGCCGAGATGATCGCCGTGCCGTGCTGGTCGTCGTGGAAGACCGGGATCTGGAGGCGTTTCTTGAGCCGTTCCTCGATCTCGAAGCACTCCGGGGACTTGATGTCCTCGAGGTTGATTCCGCCGAAGGTGGGCGCGATGGCCGCGACCGTCTCGACGAACGCGTCCACGCCCTTCGCGTCGACCTCGATGTCGAACACGTCGATGTCGGCAAAGCGCTTGAAGAGGACGCCCTTGCCCTCCATGACGGGCTTGGAGGCGAGCGGGCCGATGTTGCCCAGGCCGAGAACCGCCGTGCCGTTGGAGATGACGGCCACGAGATTTCCCTTGGTCGTGTAGTCGTAGACCTTCTCGGGATCCTTCGCGATCGCCAGGCACGGCTCGGCCACGCCGGGGCTGTAGGCGAGCGAGAGGTCTTCCTGGGTGAGGCAGGGCTTGGAAGGCACCACCTCGACCTTGCCCTTACGGCCGCGTGAGTGGTACTCGAGGGCCTCCTCGGCCGTCATCTTGCGCATGGGCGACTACTTCTTCGCGAGCTCCGCGCGCAGCGCGCGCACGGCCTCGACCGCCTGGTCCTTGCCGACGTGTCGCACGCTCTTGTCCCGCCGCGAGACGACCTCGACCTTGCCCTCCTTCAGCGCCCGGCCGCCGACGTTGACCCGGATCGGAAAGCCGATCAAGTCCGCGTCCTTGAACTTCACGCCGGGCCTCTCGTCGCGGTCGTCGTAGAAGATCTCGAAGCCGGCCTCGACGAGCGCCTCGTACAGGGCGTCGGCTTCGCGGCGGGTGGCCTCGTCGGACGCGTTGAGCGAGACGAGGACGACCTCGAAGGGCGCCAGCGCCAGCGGCCAGACGATCCCGTCGGCGTCGTGGTGCTGTTCGATCGCGGCCGCCATCGTGCGCCCGACGCCGATCCCGTACGTCCCCATGACCGCCGGCTTCGTCTCGCCCTTCTCGTCGGTGAACTCGCATTTCAGGGCGGCCGAGTACTTGGTTCCGAGCTCGAAGATGTGCCCGACCTCGATGCCGCGGGCGATCTCGAGGGGCTTGCCGCACCGCGGGCAGGGATCCCCGGCGCGCGCCTCTGCGAACGAGGCCCACTCCTGCACGTTCGCGTCCCGCCGCAGCACGAACCCGGCGACGTGCCAGTCGCGGCGGCCCGCGCCCGTCACGGCGTTGACGGCGTCGCGAAGGGACTCGTCGGCGACCACACGGACGTTCTCCCGCGGGAGCTTGTGCGGCCCGACGTAGCCGACCGGCGCTCCCGTTGCTTTCTCCACCTTGTCCTCGGACGCGAGCGCAAGGTGCTCGACGCCAAGCGCGTTCTTCAAGGCGACCTCGTTGACGTCGAGGTCGCCGCGCACGAGCGCCACCACGAAGCCCTGGTCGCTGTCGTAGACCAGGCACTTGATCATGCGCGAGGCCGTGATGCCGAGGAAGTCCACGACGTCGGCGATCCCGCCCTTGCCGGGGGTCGCGACCTCGACGAGCGGCGCCTCCGTCTCGTCCTTCCAGGGAGCGGGCCGGGGCCCCGTCTCGGCCTTCTCCAGGTTCGCGCCGTATCCGCAGGCCCCGCAGCGCACGACGGCGTCCTCGCCCGTGTCGGCGAGCACCATGAACTCCTCCGAAGCGCTGCCGCCGATGGCGCCCGAGTCCGCCTGGACGACGGTGAAGTCGAGCCCGCAGCGCTCGAAGACGCGGCGGTAGGCCGCGTCCTGCGCCTTGTAGGAGCGGTCGAGGCCTTCGGCATCGACGTCGAAGGAGTAGCCGTCGTACATCAGAAACTCGCGGCCGCGCATCAGGCCGAAGCGCGGCCGGATCTCGTCGCGGAACTTTGTGCGGATCTGGTAGAGCGTCACCGGAAGCTGGCGATACGAGGTCACGCCCGCGCGCACCATCGTCGTGACAGCTTCCTCGGCCGTGGGCGCGAGGCAGTACTCGCCCTCCTTGCGGTCCTCGAGGTGGAAGAGGATCTGTTCCTGCACGTAGCGGGACCAGCGGCCGCTCTCCTCCCACAGCTCCCGCGGCTGGAGGATCGGCAGCTCCACCTCGAGACCGCCCGCCGCGTCGATCTCCTCCCGGACGATGCGTTCGGTTTTTCTGTGGGAGCGCAGACCCAGGGGCGTCAGGGAGTAGATGCCGGCCGCGATCCGGCGAATCATGCCGGCGCGCGAGAGCAGAATGTGCGAGACGGCATCCGCGTCGCCCGGCACCTCGCGGACGGTCTGAAGGAAATAGCGGGACCAGCGCATAGGGGACGGAATATAGCCGAGTCGGGACTCGGGGCCCGTTAGCCGTTCGCTACGGCCTACGGCTTACGGCTTGCGGCCCACGGCTTCTTTCTTGCGCGGCCCGACCTTTTCCACCAGACGCAGGTTCGACCGCAGCTGCTGCATCATGCGATCCTCGATCCCCGCGCCGCGGGCGGCCGTCTTGGCCTTGGTGAAGGCCGCCTTGGCGTCCTCGGCGCGGCCCGCCGCCAGGTACGCCATGCCGAGATGGTGAAACGTCGTGGGAGCCGCCGCGCGCTCGCTGGAACGGCGCAGGCACTCGATGGCCCGGTCGTACTCCTGGCGCTTGTAGTGCACCCAGCCGAGCGCGGCGAGCGGATAGGGCTTCAGCTCTTCGGGGGCGGCCGCGAGGGCGCGCCCCGCGTAGTCGAGCGCGAGATCGAGGTCTTCGCCCGACTCCGCCAGGCTCGTGGCCAGCTCGTAGTACCCGACGGCCTGGGCCGTTTTCGACGGGTGCTTCTCGAGGAACTCGCGCAGGAACTCGGCCGCCTCTCGCGGATGGCCCTCCGCGCGCAGCGCCTCCGCGAGCGTCGAGCATGCCGCCGCGGCCACCACGTCCTCGGGGTCGGCGGCCAACACCTCACGGCAGGCGGCGATCGCCTCGCTCCAGCGCCCCATCGACGCCGAAAGCAGGGCGAACGACACGCGGATCGTCGGGTTGCGCGGCTCGGCCCGCATCGCCTGGCGGTAGAGCTGCTGGGCCCGCTGGAGGGATCCGCGCGCCGCGCTCTCCTCGGCGTCGCGGAACGCCGCCGCCCCCGGCCCGTCCACGATCGGCATCTCGTAGCCCGGGCGCCGCTCGAGCAGCCGCACGGCTTCCTGGTACTCGAGCCGGCGCGGGTTTTTCTCGAGGGCCTGCTGGAAGCACTCGAGGGCGCGCTTGGACCAGTTCTTCTCGAGGAAGCACAGGCCGAGCTGGAACACCGCGTCCTCGGACTCGGGCGCCAGCCGCAGCGCCTCCTCGAACTGGTGGATCGCGCGGGACAGCTCCCCCTTCTCGCGCAGGACGTTTCCGAGCAGGATGTACGCGGAAGGAACCGGCGCGGCGTCGAGGGCTCGGCCGAGCGCCTTTTCCGCGTCCTCCCAGCGGGAGAGGTGCGCGTAGAGCGTGCCCAGCGCGAAGTGCGGCAGGAACGCGTCGGGCTTCTTCTCGATCGCACGGCTCAGCGACGCCTCGGCCGTCGCCGTGTCCCCGGCCTCGGAGGCCGCGATGCCGCTGTAGACGAGGGCCTCGAAGTGGCTCGGGTCGACCGCCAGGATCTTCTTGAAATAGTTCGACGCCCGCTCCAACTCGCCGGCGGAGAAGAACGTCTCGGCCAGGTAGAAGCCGAGCTCGACGTTGCCGCGGTCGCTCCGGAAGAGCTCCTCGAGGACCCGGATCCCCCGGTCGGCGTCCAGGGCGAGGATCGCGAACTCCGCTTCCCGGAGCCTCTTCAGGAACCCGTCGCGGTCACCGCCCGAGAAGCGCGCAATGATCCGGTCGCGGCGCTCCAGAAAGCGGTCCTTCTTCTCGACCGCCTGCATGCGCTCGTCCATCTTGGATTCCCAGAGGTCCACGACTTCCTCGGAGCGCACCGCACCGCGGCGCTCGAGGGTCTCCTGGAGCGCGAGAATCCCCGTGTGCGCCACGAACAGGTTCTTCTCGAGGTTGCCCAGGGACTCGAAGAGGGACTTGACCGCCTCGGCCGTGCGCTTGACGACGTCTTCCAGAGTGGAGATGCGCTCGAGCAGGTGCTCGTCGAGCGGGATCTCCTCCTGGGGCTCCCCCGTCTCCTCGACGACGCCTACGCCCGAGAGCACGAGGAGCTTGGAGTTGCAGCGGGCGCAGAACTCCTCGTCGTCCGGGTTCTTGAGGCCGCAGACCTGGCAGAACATCAGTGAGCAGTCAGCGGTGAGCAGTCAGCAGCCGGGGTCATGAGGCAGAGTACTCGTAGAAGCCGCGGCCGCTCTTTTTCCCGAGCCAGCCGGCGTCGACCATGCGGACGAGCAGCGGGCTCGGCCGGTACTTCGGGTCTCCGAAGCCGTCCTGGAGGACGCGGAGAATGGAGAGGCAGGTGTCGAGGCCGATGAAGTCCGCCAGCGTCAGGGGACCCATCGGGTGGTTCATGCCGAGCTTCATGATCGCGTCGATCGCCTCCCGGTTCGCGACACCTTCGCGGAGCGTCTCGATCGCCTCGTTGATCATGGGCATCAGGACGCGGTTGGAGACGAAGCCAGGATAGTCGTTGCAGAAGACCGGCGTCTTCCCCATCCGGACGGCGAGGGCCTCCACCGCCTTCGCCGTATCGTCGGAGGTCGCCATCCCGCGGATGACCTCGACGAGCTGCATCACCGGGACCGGGTTCATGAAGTGCATGCCGATGAAGCGGTCCGGCCGGCCGGCGGCCGCGGCCAGCCGGGTGATCGAGATCGACGACGTGTTGGAGGCCAGGATCGCCTCCGGCTTGCAGATCCGGCCGAGCCTGCCGAAGAGGTCTTTCTTGGCGTCCTCGCTCTCGACGATCGCCTCGATGACGGCGTCGGCGCCGGAGAGCGCCTCGAGCTCCACCGTGGTCTCGAGGCGCGCGAGCGCGGCCGTCTTCTCCTCGGGGGAGCGCTTGCCCTTCCGGACCTCGCGCTCGAGGTTCTTCTCGACTGAGGCGCGCGCCTTCGCGAGGAGCGGCTCCTCGACGTCCACGAGCGTGACTGCGCAGCCCGCCGCCGCGGCGACGTGGGCGATGCCGCTGCCCATCTGGCCGGCCCCGACGACGCCGAGGGTGCGCACTTCCATGTGCGGACTTTATAGGAGACGGGCGGGAGCCGTCAGCCGGCAATCCCGGCTTACGGTTTACGGCTTACGGCTCTAGCCGAGCGCAACCCGATACCGTGGCCGTCCGAACCGCGACACCAGCGCGACGCCCACGGCAACGATCGACGCCACGCTCCAGACCAGCGCTCCGACGAAGGGCAGAAGCGAGACGCCGCCGAGCACCGCGAAGCCCGCGGCGAGCGCGACGGGGCGGCGCGAAGGAGCCACGCTCTTGACGAGCTTCTGGCCGAGGAGGAGGAAGAGCGCCGCCATCCCGAACACCTTCGCGACGACCGCCACGCCGGCCGTCAGGAGAGCGATCGGGATCGCGAGCGAGGACGGCAGGAGCGCGAGCGCCGCTCCGGCCGCGAGGAAGAGCGTCAGCACGCCGAGAGATCCGGCCAGAAGCGATCCGGACCAGTCCTCCTCGGCGAACATCGCGGCACGCGCCAGGGGCGACGCGAAAAGCCACAGCAGCGCGAGCGCGACCGCCAGCCAGAGCGAGAGCGCGAGCAGGTGGAGGCCGGAAAGCACGGAGCTTTCGAACGCGTTCTCTTCCCACGGGGCGCGGCGCATCTCCAAGAGATAGACGTGCAGGAGCGACCCCGGGGTCGAGACCCGGCCCTCGACCGGCGGCGCCTGGCCGGGAGACGACACGATCGAGCCGCCGAATACGAAGAGGTCGCCCGCGACGGATCCGCCGGGGGCGAACGACACGTCCCCGCCCCAGACGATCACGTCGCCCGAGACGCGCGCGGCGATGCGCACGTCCGACAGGATCGCGACGACCCGGCCGGGCAGCGCCTGTGAGACGACCACGTCGCGGCGCACTGCAATCATGGAACCGGGCTCGGCCGGAGCGGCCGCCGGGCCGAGCAGGATCGAAAGGGCGACGGGAAGGAGGCTTCCCCGCCTCATCTGCGGCCGGGCACCCGGGCGAGCACGCGGTGGAGCCCGAACGCCAGCGGCACGAGGAGAGCCAGCGCCAGGAGGCCGAGGCGGCTCTCCTGCCGCATGCCGTCGGAGAGCGCCTGGAGGCCCGAGGGCGCCAGTCGCGCGAGGTCGAGGACGGAGCGGTTCACGGAGCGGGCCAGGGCGAGGAGAGGCGCGAGCGCGGCGGCGCCGGCGGACATCTGGTCGGACGCCGTCAGGGAAGGCAGGGCGAGGAGCGCCACACCGCCTGCGACCAGGGCGACTGTCATGAGGATCGGGGCCTTCCAGAAGGCGTAAGTCCGGCGCTCCTTGCGGGAGAAAGTCCGGAGACGGCAGACCCGCTCCGCCAGGCCCGCCGCCAGGACCTCGGGCGCCTCAGAAACGCCTCTCAGCGCCTCCGAGAGGCCTCGGGCGGCGCCGATCAGTCCCTGGCAGGGGGGGCATTCCCGTGCGTGGGTGGCGGCATCGGCCGCGAAAACCGGATCCGCGCCGGCGGCAACCGCTTCGGCGTCAATCGGATCGAGGGGGCGGGGGCAGGGTCTCAAGTCACCTCTCCTGACAACCTTTCCTTCAATACGACTCTGGCGCGAAAGAGTTTGTTCTTGACGGTTCCCAGGGGCAGCTTCTTGACCTCGGCGATCTCTTCGTAGGACAGGCCCGCGAAATGGCGCAACGCGATGAGCTCCCGAAAGTCTGGCGGCAGCTCCTGAATCGCCTGGCTGATCGCCTTGCCGCGCTCCACGTTGCGCAACTCCCCGTAGGGGTCGAGCCCCGACGACCTCTGCTCCGGCGGAAACGGGCCCGGCCCTTCCGGGTCCGGGGATTCCAGAGGCACGGTGCGGGGACGCCGCTTGCGCAGGTGGTCGATGGCGGCGTTGCCGGCGATCCGGAAGAGCCACGTCGAGAGCTTGTAGGCGGGGTTGAAGCGGTCGAGCGCCTGAAAGACCTTCAGGAAGATCTCCTGGGCGAGGTCCATCGCGTCTTCGCGGTTCCCGACCATCCGGGTGACGTGGGAGACAACGCGCACCTGGTATCGCTTGACCAGGACCTCGAAGAGGTCCTCCTCGCCCGCGAGGACGCGGCGGACGATCTCCCCGTCCTCGAGCTCGACCTGTGCGTCCAATCTCGGCTTTCTTCCGGCGCGGCCGCCGGATGAGGGCCCGAAGGCCCGGTGCTAGAATCCACGGACATTTTAGTGGACCGGGCGACTTGGCGCCCGACCCGGGAGCGACCACGTGAGCACAATCGCGGAACCGCAGTTCCCCACCCTCGGCACGCTCCCCCAGGGCTCGGAGTCCTCCAGCCCCTTCGAGGAGATGATGTCCCGATTCGACCTGGCGGCCCAGAAGCTGGGGCTCGACCCCGGCCTGTACAAGGTGCTTCGGGAGCCCGTGCGCGAGACCAAGGTCTCGATCCCGATCGCGATGGACGACGGCCGGATCGAGGTGTTCATCGGCTACCGGGTCCTCCACAACATCGCCCGCGGGCCGGGCAAGGGCGGCATCCGCTTCGACAAGAACGTGACTCTCGACGAGGTCCGAGCCCTGGCCGCATGGATGACCTGGAAGTGCGCCGTCGTCAACATCCCCTTCGGCGGGGCCAAGGGCGGGGTGATCTGCGATCCGCAGAACCTCTCGCGGGCCGAGCTCGAGAAGATCACCCGCCGCTACACGGCCGAGCTCATGGACCAGTTCGGCCCGGAGAAGGACGTCCCCGCCCCCGACATGGGGACGAATCCCCAGACGATGGCGTGGATCATGGACACCTATTCCATGCACGCCCGCCACACCGTGACGGCCGTCGTCACCGGCAAGCCGCTTTCGCTCGGCGGCTCGCGCGGCCGCGTCGAGGCGACCGGCCGGGGCCTGATGCTGATCGTCCGCGAGGCCGCGCCGCTGCGCGGCCTGACCCTCCAGGGCAGCCGGATCGTCGTGCAGGGCTTCGGCAACGTCGGCTCGATCGCGGCACGCATGTGCCACGACGCGGGCGCCAGGGTGATCGCGGTCTCCGACATCCACGGCGGCATCCACGACCCGAAGGGCCTCGACATCCCCGCCCTCCTCGCCCACTCCGAGAAGAGCCGTTCCCTGAAGGGCTTTCCCGGAACCGAGCCCGTGTCGAACGAGGCCCTCCTCGAGCTCGACTGCGACATCCTGATCCCGGCCGCCAACGAGAACCAGATCCGCCAGAAAAACGCCGGCAACATCAAGGCGAAGATCATCGTCGAGGGCGCCAACGGCCCGACGACCCAGCGCGCCGACGAGATCCTGAACGCGAAGGGCGTGCTCGTCGTGCCCGACATCCTCGCCAACGCCGGCGGGGTCACGGTCTCCTACTTCGAGTGGGTCCAGGACCGCGCCGGCTTTTTCTGGCGCGAGAGCGAGGTCAACGAGCGGATGGAGGACATCATGGTCCAGTCCTTCCGGGACGTCGCCCAGATGGCCGAGAAGTACGGCGTCAGCTTCCGGATCGCGGCCTACATGCTGGGTATCTCGCGCGTCGCGCACGACACGATGGTCCGGGGACTCTACGCGTAGTTTCGCTTGCGGGATGAACGCCGTGCTCCGCACGACGTTGCCTACTGCTGGGGGTCTGCCTCTGGTGGTCGGTTCCTTCGGTCCTGACGGACCACGGGATGACGCTGCGCTCAACGCGAGCCTCAGCGCAGCGTCACTCTCGGCTTCAGCTCCGGCATCTCCACGGCGAGCTTCTTCTCGAGGGCCGGCAGCGTCGCCTCGACGGGCTTCCTCCAGGTCGGATCGAGCAGCGAGACCGTGAGGCGCCGACCGGAAAGCGCCGTGGGTTCGATCTTCCGGGAGAGCGGCTCGCCGACGATGCGGCCCCACCGGGCCTGGAGCCAGGTGAGGGCGTTGTCCCCGCGCGCCATCCGCCGCAGCATCCCGTCGGCCGCCGTGTCGATCGAGGAAAAGGAACTGCGCTTCTTCATCTCCGGACTCCTTCCGGCGGCACCGGCCGCAGGGGTTTCTCTCCCGACAGGACTCGCCGGACGTCCTCGACGACCATGCGCGCCATTTCCCTGCGGGTCTCGACCGTCGCGCTGCCGGCGTGGGGCATCAGGACCACGCGGTCGTCGTCGAGCAGCGCCGGCGTGATCGCCGGCTCGTTCTCGTAGACGTCCAGACCCGCCCCGGCAATCGGCCCCGTCGCGAGCGCGCGCGTCAGCGCCACCTCGTCGATCACCGGACCCCGAGACGTGTTCAGCAGCAGGCTCCCCGGCTTCATTTTCGCGAAGGTCTCGGTGTCGAAGAGGTGCCGCGTCTCCTCGTTCAGCGGAACGTGCAGGGAGATCACGTCGGAACGGCGCAACAGGTCCTCGAAGGAAACGCGGGGCGGATCGTCCGGATCCTGCTCGTCGCGGGAGCTTCTCCCGGCGGCGATGACGGTCATTCCGAAAGCCTTCGCGCGCCGCGCCACGGCCTTGCCGATGCGGCCGGGCCCGACGACGCCGAAGACCTTTCCCTTCAGGTCCCGCCCGAGCAGCAGGTCGGGCGACCAGCCGGCGAATCCCCCCGTACGCACCATCCGGTCGCCTTCCACGATCCGACGCGCGAGGGCGAGCAGCAGGGCCATCGTGAGGTCCGCCGTCGCGTCGGTCAGGACGTTCGGCGTATTGGTCACGACGATGCCGCGCGCCGCCGCCGCCGCCCGGTCGATCTGGTCGACCCCGACCGCGTAGCTGGCGATCACCCGGAGACGATCGGCCGCCTGGATCACGGTCTCGGTCACGGGGTCGTCGACGAGGCAGACGAGCGCGTCGACTCCGGGGATCTCGGCCGCGAGCTCGCGCTCGCTCGGGGCGTATCCCAGCACGCGAACGTCGAAATCGGAGCGGAGCGTGTCGAAAGGCTTCGGGAGTTCCCGGGTCGCCAGGACCACGCCGCCCGTCACCGGCTGCTCCGCGCAAGCGCATAGCCGGCGAAGAAGATCCCCGCCCCGATCCCCGCCAGGAGCAGCTCGCGCCGGACGTTGTGGCCGAGCAGGCCCACGAAGAGCGCGGCCCCGGCAACGACCAGGCCCACGAACTGCACGGCCCGCGCGATCCGATACACCTACGCCCCCCCTGCCGACGCCGTGACCCGCAGGATGCGGTCCCCCTGCTCGATCCGGTTCAGGACGTCCATTCCGGAAACGGCCTGCCCGAACACGGTGTAGCCGCCGTCCAAGTGCGGCTGCGGCGCGTGGGTCACGAACCACTGGCTGCCGCCCGTGTCGGGACCGGCCAGCGCCATGCCGACCGTTCCTGCGCCGTACGGGATCGTGTTGATCTCGTCGCGAATCTCGTAACCGGGGCCGCCGTTGCCGGTTCCCGTGGGGTCGCCGTCCTGGACGACGAAGTTCGGAACCACGCGGTGAATGACGGCGCCGTCGAAGTACCCGCGCTCGGACAGCGTGAGGAAGTTCATGACGGTCATCGGCGCGGCGTCGCCGGCGAGCCGGAGGGAGAAGACGCCCCGCGCGGTCTCGATCTTCACGGTCCAGGGCCGGCGCGCCTGCCCGAGCAGGGCCGCGTAGTCCTCGGCGGTCTTGTCCGTGACGTAGACGCGCCACGGCAGCGCCGCCGGGTCGGCGTCGAAGGTCTTCACCAGTGCGCGGCGCGCCAGCCGGGACACGAGCACGGCGGGATGCCGGTAGGCCGCCTCGACGACGGCGCGCGCCTCGGGCAGGAGCGCCTGTCTCTGTGCGGCCGCGATGGCTTCGATCGCGACGTCGGGACCGCGGTCCCCCGCGGACGCCTCGACGGCCTCCCGGAGCAGAGCGAGCGTCGAGGGGTCTTCGAGCTGCCCGAGGGCGCCGATCGCGGCTGCCCGCACGCCGGGGTCCGCATCCGCGAGCATGCGGTCGACGAGGGCCCGGTTTCCGCGGACCTCTTCCGGCGTCCTCAGGCCCTCGAGGACCTTGAGGCGGACGAGAACCGAAGGATCGAGGGCCAGCTCCGCGCGGCGCGCCGCGGCGTCCGCCTCCGGGAGAAACGACAGCGCCTCGGCCGCGGCGCCGCGCAGAAACGGGTCGCTGGATTCGATTGCCGTGTCGGCGATGGAGACCGCATTGCCGCGGAGGCTCGCCATCAACGACTGCAGCGCGACCTGTTGCCGCCTCCCCTGGGGGGCGGACGCGGTCTGCCAGAGCCGCCGGAACGCCTCGCGGTCGTCCGCGAGCCAGCGCAGAAGGGCGAGCGCGGGAACCGCCAGATTGGGGTTCGCGTCGCCGGCCAGAGCCAGGAGACGGTCGCGCCGGCCGGCCAGGGACGCCGCCCCTGGATTCTTCTCGAGCAGCGCTTTCAGGGCCGCCATCGCGTTGATCGTGACGGGAGCGCGCCCGCCGTCGATCGCGGCGGAGAGCGGCCCGGCCGACTCGGCCTTGCCCAGAAGACCGAGGGCCCTCGCCGACAGGGCCGCCGTGTCCGGGTCGGGGTCCGAGAGCGCCGCGGTCAGGATCGGCAGCGAGGATTCCTGCGGCCGGCGGGCGAGCGCGTAGAGTGCCGCCGTGCGCAGGCGCGGGTCCGGGTCGGCGACGAAGGGCGCCGCTGCGGCCGCGGCCGCCGGCGTCGGAAACCGCCAGAGAGCCCGCAGAAACGCGGCCTTCCGGTCCAGCGAGGCCCGCGGAATCGCCGTCACGAGGGCGTTCTGCCCCTCGGGCGACTCGAGGAATCCGAGCGCCCACGCCGCCCGCGCCGCCACACCGGCGTCGGGGTCGTCGAGCAACGGCGCGAGGTCGGGCGAGAGGGGCGCGCCAAGAAGGCCCGCCGCGAACGCCGCCGCCCCGCGCACGTCCGGCGCGGGGTCGGACAGGAGCGCCTTCAGGTGCGGCGCCGCCCGCTCGTCGCCGATCCGCCCCAGCGCGAGCGCGGCCCGCGCCCGCACCGGCGCCTCGGCGGAGCTCGCAGCGGCCGAGAGCGCCGGGGCGTCGAAGGCCCGCCGGTCCTCCAGCGCGAGGAGCAAGGGCTCGGCCTCGGAGAGCGAGAGGGACAAAGCGCGTAAATCGCGGAGTTGCTGCGGACCGCCCACGTTCGGCGCGGGTGCCCGCCCCGTGCAGCGCGTGACCGCGGCCACCGAGAGAATCACCGCTCCGAGCGCGCGAAGGCCACGCCGCATCCCTCCGCCTTTCCGAGAGAATCGAGCCGGATTATAGATGCGCCGGGCGTCGGAGACTCTACGCCCCGACCAGCAGTCGGTCTCCGAGGATGTGGGGCAGTCCCGCCTTGTAGATCTTGTCGCGCGCTTTCTCGACGGCGTAGGGGACGCGGTCGAAGTGCACGACGTGCTCGGCGGCGTCGTAGATCACGTAGGCGGCGGCCGCGTTGCGGTCCCGCGGCTGTCCGATGGAGCCCGGATTGATGAGGTAGCGCAGGCCCTTCTGGAGCGGATAGCGGACCCGGTTCTCCGAGACGAGCTCGACGACGATGCCGTGCGGCTCGAGCGTGAAGACGGAGGGAATGTGGCTGTGGCCGAAGAAGCACACGGCGGCGGCCGTCTCGCGGAAGTTCAAATAGGCGTCGTAGTCGGTGAAGATGTAGGCGTCCTCGTCCCGGGGAGAGCCGTGGCAGATCGCGAAGGAGGAATCCACGTCGGCCGGCCCGATCGGCAGGGCCTCGAGAAACTTGCGATTGCGCGGCGTCAGCTTCTCGGTCGTCCAGCGCGCGGCCTTCAGCGCAACCGGGTTGAACAGGTCCCCGGACTCGATGCCGCAGACCACCTTGTCGTGGTTGCCGCGGATCATGGTCTTCTCCCTCCGGATCGCGCGGATCCGGTCGATGACCTGGTTGGGGTTGGCGCCGTAACCCACGAAATCGCCGAGCACGACGACCCGGTCGAATCGCTTGCGCCGGACGCGAGCGAGCACGGCCGCGAGCGCCTCGTCGTTGGAGTGGATGTCCGAGAGGATCAGGTAGCGCATGGGTCCTTGGAGGATCTCCTTCACCACGGAATGTCGACGTGTTCCTCGAGAGCCGTGAGCACCCGGTCCGCCGCTTCCTCAATCGACTCGGCGCCGCTCAAGCCCACGCGGACGGCGGCCATTCTATAGAACGGCGCGCGTTCGGCGAAGAGCCGGCCGAGCTGCTCGGGGCTCTGGAACAGCGGCCGGTCGGTCTTCCCCTTCAGCCGCGCCCGCACGGCCTCGAGCGGCGCGTCGAGGAAGACGGAGGTCCCCAGCCGGCCGATCGTCCGCCGGTTCCCCTCGTTGACGAAGCTTCCACCTCCGGTCGCGACGACGGCGGCCGGGAGCGACTCCGTTCCCGCCAGGAACGCCGCCTCGCGCTCGCGAAACACCGCCTCCCCCGACTCCTCGAAGAGGACGCGGACGGTTTTCCCCGACGCGCGCTCGATCTCCGCGTCGAGGTCGACGAACGGCAGCCCCAGCCGCTCGGCGACCCGGCGACCCACCGACGTCTTTCCGGAAGCCATGAAACCCACGAAATAGATCCGGCGTACGAACCGGCGGCGCCGCCCCCGATCGAGCGCGCGCCGCGCGTTCTCCTCGATCCCGCCGCCGGCGAGGAGCCCTCCGATCATCGCCGCGGAGTCTGCTCCGGCGTCCCAGACCGCGTCGAGCCGATCCGGAGTGATCCCGCCGATGGCGACGAGGGGCTTCGTCTTGCCGGCGGCCACCCGGGAGAGCTCCTCGAGGCCCCGGGGAGCGCGCCCGGTCTTGGTGGCGCTCTCGTAGACGGGGCCGAAGGCCACGTAGTCGGCGTCCGGATCGGCGAACGCGCGCCGGGCCGCGCCGGGGTCGTGCGTCGAAAAGCCGATCGGCGACTCGGACCCGAGGATCGCGCGCGCGGCGGAAGGCGGAAGGTCCTCCTCGCCCAGGTGCACGCCGAGCCCGCAGATCCGGGCCACGTCGACGCGGTCGTTGACGAAGACTCGAGCGCCCCGGACCCGCGCCAGCGCGGCAATCGCGTCCGCCGCGGCCAGGAGCTCCCGGTCCGGAAGGGCTTTCTCGCGGATCTGTAGACAGCGCACGCCGGCCGAGAAGAGACGTTCGGCCAGGCGGGGCAGGTCGGGAACGCCGCTGACAGAGCGGTCCGTGATGGCGTAGACGGGGGGAAGGTGAAGTCGCAAGACCGCTACGCGGTCGCCGCGAACCGTTCCATGAAGTGCGTCGAGAGCCGGCCCGCGATGAAGTCCGGGTCGTCCAGGATCCGCCGGTGCATCGGGATCGTTGTCTTGATGCCCTCGATCACGAAAAAATCCAGCGCCCGGCGCCCGCGGCCGATGGCCTCCTCGCGGTCGCGGCCCCAGACGATGAGCTTGGCGATGAGCGAGTCGTAGTGCGGCGGGATCAGGTAACCCTGGTAGGCGGCCGTGTCGACGCGCACGCCGAGACCCCCGGGGGGGTGGAACGCGACGATCCGACCCGGGGACGGCTTGAAGGTCACCGGGTCCTCGGCGTTGACCCGGAACTCGATGGCGTGGCCCTGCGGAGACATGTCCCGGTCCGCGAAGGAGAGCGGCGCCCCAGCCGCCACGGCGATCTGCTCTTTGACCAGGTCGAGCGCCGTGACCTCCTCGGTGATCGGGTGCTCGACCTGGAGCCGCGTGTTCATCTCCATGAAGTAGAAGTTCCCGGCCTCGTCGAGCAGGAACTCCACCGTGCCGGCGTTGGTGTAGGAGACGGCCTCCGCCACGGCGATCGCCGCCTCGCCCATCCGGCGCCGGAGCCCCTCGTCGAGAACGGCGGAGGGCGCCTCCTCGATGAGCTTCTGGTACCGCCGCTGGATCGAGCACTCGCGCTCTCCGAGGTGGGCCACGCGGCCGCGCGAGTCTCCGAAGATCTGGAACTCGATGTGGCGGGGATCCTCGAGGTACTTCTCCAGGTAGACCTCGGCGTTGCCGAAGGCTCTTTCGGCCTCGGCGCGGGCGGTCTCGTAGGCCCCCGAGAGCTCGCGCTCGTCGCGCGCAATGCGCATGCCCCGCCCGCCACCGCCGGCCGACGCCTTGAGGATGACGGGATAGCCGGCCTTCCGGGCGAAGGTGAGGGCCTCGTCCACCGTCTCGAGCGGCCCGGGCGATCCCGGCACGGTCAAAACGCCGGCCGCGGCCACGGTGCGGCGCGCCAGCGATTTGTCGCCCATCTTGCGGATCGCGTCGGGCGAGGGTCCGATGAACGTGATGTGACAATCCTGCAGGATCTCGGCGAAGTACGCGTTCTCGGACAGGAAGCCGTAGCCGGGATGGATCGCGTCGGCCTCGGTGATCTCGGCGGCCGACACGATCGCCGAGATGTTCAGGTACGAGGCGGCCGACGGATACGGGCCGACGCAGACGTCCTCGTCCGCGTAACGGACGTGGAGCGCGTCGCGATCGGCTTCGCTGTAGATCGCGACGGTCTTGATCCCGAGCTCGCGGCACGCCGAGATGACCCGCAACGCGATCTCGCCGCGGTTGGCGATGAGGATTTTCTTGAACATGGGAGCCGTTAGCCGTTTGCCGTTAGCCGCGAACACACCAGCCGGCCGTGGCTGAGCTCGCCTCCGCTCGCGGCTTGGGGTGACGGCTCACGGCCCACGCGGTTCAGGCAGCCAGGCGGATCGCGAACAGCTTCTCGCCATACTCGACGGGCTGGCCGTTGCGCGGATAGACGGCTACGACCTCGCCCTCGACGTCCGACTCGATCTCGTTCATCAGCTTCATGGACTCGATGATGCAGAGGATCTTGCCCTTCCCGATCCGCTCGCCGACCTGCGCGAAGGGGTCGGACTCCGGCGAGGGCGAGCGGTAGAAGGTTCCCACAATCGGCGAGGTGACCACGTGAATGTTGTCGTCCTGCGCCTCCTCCGCGGGCGCCTCGGCCACCGGCGCGGGGCGGGAGCCGGGCAGCGGGGCGGCGGCGACCGGGGCGGACTCCACAGCGGCAGCCGGCCGCGGGCCGTCGATGCGGAGCCGAAAACCTGCGCGCTCGATCTCCAGGCCCGCCAGCCCGCGCTCCGACACGAGATCGATCAGCTCTCGGATCTCCTTGAGCGAAAGCATTGGGCTACAACATCTCCTTTTCCAGCGCGGCCGCGGCTTTCCGCAGCTCGAAGCGGCCCCGGCCGAAGTTGCCGTCGCGGGCCAGCAGGAGGATCAGATAATACTCCTCGGTGACTCGTTGGAGAACGGTGGCCGCCCGGTCCGAGGCGAGGGTGACCTGCTCGACCGGCCCGTGGTCGGTCAGCGCCCGGGCCGCCTCCGCGGCCTTGACCAGCGCGCCGGTTTCGGCGGCAAGCGCCTCCATCGGGAGACCCTCGGCGCTGACGTAGGAGTCGATCACGATCCCGTCGACGCCGACGAGGGAGACCGCGCGTGTCCCTTCGACGCGCTCGGCGACGCGGCGGAGGGTGTCCTGAAAAACGTTCATGCTCCTCGCGATGATGTCACGGTCGCAGGTCGGAGATCACCTCGCCTGGATCTGTGAGAGCCATCGCCTCAGGACCCGGATTCGGGCCAGGCGGAGGTCCAGCGCGGGATCCGGCGCCGCGCCATCGGCGGTCGCACCGGCCGGCAGCAGACGCGCCTCCGAGTCGCGGCGCCTTCGCTTGAGCTCCTCGTCGAAGGGATGGCGGTTGACCAGGTCGTCGTAGATCTGCAGGGCTTCCGCGTAGTGGCCCTGCGCGTAGTACAGGTCCGCGAGGCCGCGTCCCGTGGGCTTGCCTTCCGTCGCCGCCTCGGCCGCCGGCGGCGCGGGCTCCGCGCGGGGCGGCTCGGCGGGAGCCGGCGCGGCAGGGGCCGCGGCCACGACCTCGTCGATCGCGATGACTCGCGTGGCGGCGTCGGAGGCGGACGCCGGCGGCTTCCCGGGCAGGATGACCGCGTCGCGTGTCGGCACCGCAAAGGGCCCCTCGGCGGCGCGGCCTTTCCCGGAATCCTCGCCCGGCTCGAAGGTGACCGAGGTGACGTCGAACGGGTCCGAGAGCTCCGGGACGACCGCCGCCAACGGCCCCCGGTCAAACGGCCGGGGGCGGCTCTTGTCGGTCTCCTGGAAGCTCGGCGGCGGGGGTGGAGGCTCCGCCGTCGTGATCACCGCCTTGAGCGGCGTGATCGGTTTCGGTGCCACCTGCGGCTCGAGCTTCGCGATCACCTCGTCGACCTTCCGGTCGCTCGAGAGCGCGCGGTAGAGCTTGTACTTCTTGAGCGCCTCGAGGTGGTCGCCGCGCGACAGATAGACGTCGGCCAGGCACTTCGCGGCCACCAGATTTCCGGGGTCGGCGGAGAGCACCTTCGTGAAGGTGGCGATCGCGTCGGTCGTCTGGTCCGCCTCGAGGTAGACGCGCCCGAGGGCCACCTGTGCCGCGATGTAGCCGGGATGGGCGAGCAAGCCCTTCTGGAGGGCGGAGAGCGCCTCCCGCACGCGTCCGAGCTTGCGGCATTCCTCCGCGAGGGCGACAAACAGCCTCGAGCCGGGGTCGAGGTCCAACCGCCGCTCGAGGTCGCGAATGCGGGCTTCGGCAGTGAGCTCAGCCACGATGGAAACGAAAACGCCGCCCCCCGAAGGGGGCGGCGGATGGGTCTCCGGTCAGGGAACCGGCGTCGGGTCGACGCACGGCAGCTGGTACGTGAAGGCCTGGGTCACCGTCGCCGTACAGCCGGTGGCGCGGTCGGTCACCGTCACGTCGACGACCTGGCTGTCCTGGAGGTCTCCCCCGGTGTTCGGAAGGATGCACACTGGCGGCGTCGTCACCGATCCCGGCGGGACGGTCACGAAAATGGACCCCGGGGTCGAGGAAGTCACGAACGCGGTCCGGCTCCCGAACTTGACCTCGGCGTCGGCCACCGACTGCGGGAAGTTGACCCCCGTGATCTCCACCTGGTCCCCGGTCACGCCGACGGCGGGGTCGATGTCGGTGATGACCAGAGGCGGCACAATGTATGTGAAGGACTGACCGGCCGCCGAATCACCGGTGTTGATGTTGGTGACCGTGACGTCGCCGGAGAGGTTGCTGCAGCCGCTGAGAAGCGGGAAGACCGGCAGGACGACGATCTCCGTGGCCGAGACGGACTGGATGATCGCCGCAACGCCGGCCAGACCGACGGCCACGGGCGCGTCGAAGCCCTGACCATAGATCGTGACCGCTGTGAACGGCAGGTCGGTCCGCTGCACGTTGTTCGAGATCGCCGTGATCTGCACGGCCGGAGTGAACCGGAAGTCCACGCCGTTGGAGACGACGCCTGAGCCGATGTTCCTGACCGTGACCTGCACCGTGGCATTCAGGTTCTCGGCTCCGGCGCCGAAGGCGGGCGGCGACAGCACGACGACCTGATTGAAGGAGACCGAGACGACGTTGGCCTCGACGGCGCCGAAGAACACCTGGACGCCCGAGGTGGTCGAGAACCCGGAGCCCACGATCGTGACGCGCGTGTTGCCGTCGTTGGTGCCCGACGAGGGCAGGATCGCCGAGATCGTCGGGGTCCCGCTCGAGGCCGCGCCGTAGGCGAAGCAGCTCGGAAGCGACAGCACGACGGGCTGGGCGAAGTTGGTGCCCAGGGTCAGCGTGATCGC
>JBBDKM010000039.1:23704-26704 GCA_040879385.1 Thermoanaerobaculia bacterium
GACGACTGGAACACGATCGTCAGGTTGCTCGAGCCCGTGCTGCCGCCGGAGGTAGCGGTCGCGCGCACCTTCGCGGTTCCGGCGCCGGGCCCGCAGAGCGCCGTCACGGCCGCCCCGTTCTGGGTCACGACCGAGACCAGCGGCAGCCCGCTCTGCGAGAACACGCCGAAGTCCGTCGAGAACGCCACGCTCGTCCCGTCGGGCACCGTGTTGCCGTTCAGGGTGACGATGGCCTCGATCAGGGTGCACGTGCCCGCCGGCGGGTTCGCGTCGTTCGTGAACAGGTTGATCTGCAGAGCGTTCGACCCACCGCCCGATCCCGGTCTCGGGCTCGTCGGCGCGTCCGCCGCGCAGCCGTAGAGGCCCGCGACGAGTGCGACAAGGGTCAGTGCGATGGCTATCCGGCGCATGGATCCCCCTTACTTGGCCGATCTCGCGGCCGCAGACGCGTCGAACCGGAAGATCAGGATTCCGCTGGCGGTCTCGCTCTGGACGCGGTGGCCCGATACCGTCGTGCCGAAGAAAGTCAGGTCGAAGGTCGTGGCGATCTCGTCGCGGCCGGTCTCCCGGTCGATTCCCCCGTTGAACGGCAGCAGCTGGTCGAAGGGCGACTGCTGGACAGCCGGGGCGTAGAGAACGGGAAAGTTGGACAGCGTCGCGGTGCCGCCCGAGGGCACCAGGATGCCGGCGCCGAACGTCTGGAGCGGCGGCACGAGAGTGCCCCCGTCGGTGCGGCGAAAAGCGACCGTGTAGGAGTGGATCTGCGTGTCGGCGAACCCCTGCGGGTCGCTCGCGTCCGGGTTCTTGAGCTCGGACCGCAGCTCGATCGTTTCGATCTGCACGGGAACCGCGTTGGCGACGTTGATGAAGCCGGGCTGGAACTCGATGTCCACCGTGATGAACACGGGGGCCTCGCTCTCGCCCTCCTTGTTCGTGCACCCGGTCGAGAGCGCCAGCGCGCCCGCCAGTGCGATTCCGAGCAGAAGTCTGGTCTTCATGGCAAGTTCTCCCTCTTACGACCGCAGGATTCGGGGAGTGATAAAGATGAGCAACTCATCGTGTTTCTCGGTCCGCGTCTTGTTCTTGAAGAGGTTGCCGAGGATCGGGATCTTCCACAGGCCCGGGATCATGTTGTACTGGTCCTGGTCGTTGATCTGGAAGATGCCGCCGATCACCGTCGTGCCGCCGTCTTTCACCAGCACCTGGCCGCGGTACTCGCGGATCGTGAGCGGAACGTTCTGGCCGAGCGACAGGTTCAGGGCGACCGCCGGCTCGCGCTTGGTCACGTTGACGGTCAGGAGAATCGTCCCTTCGGCCGTGATTTGCGGCGTCACGTCGAGCTTGAGCGTCGCGTCCACGTAGATGACGGTCGTCGTGTTGTTGACCGTGGTCTGCACCGGGATCTGAACGCCCGACTGGATCAGGGCGGCCGTGTTGGTCAGCGACGTCACCTTTGGCGAGGAGATGATCTTCAGCAGGCCCTGGTTCTCGGCCGCCGTCAGGGCCACGTCGAGGTTGAACGTGTTGAGGATGTTGCCGAGGACGAGCGACGCGACCGTCGGCCCGTTGCCGAGGCCGATGTTCAGGCCGCCGTCGATGCTGTTCGGGAAGATCAGGTTGGTCGTGTTGCCGTGCGCCACGTCGGCCACGCCGTTGACCGACCAGTTGATTCCGAGGCTCCGTCCGAGGCTCTTGGTCGTCTCGACGATCCGGGATTCGATGACGACCTGCGGTGTCGCGGTGTCGAGGTTGTCGATCAGCTGCAGGACCGCCGGCAGGAAGGTCGGGATCTCCCGGATGATCAGCGTGTTCGTGCGTGCGTCGACCACGATCGAGCCGCGCTTTGACATCACGCTCTGGAGGGTGGGCGTGATCTCCGAGGCTTTCGCATACGAGAGTTTCTTGATGACGGTGCGCGTGGGCTCGGCGGCCTGGCGCGCCTCGGCGAGGCGGGCGCGGTCGCCCTCCTCCGCCTGGAGCTTCGCCGTCGTCGCGATCCGCATGATGTTGTTCTCGAGCACGTAGCCGAGGCTGTTCTGCTTGAGGATCAGGTCGAGGGCCTGGTCCCACGGCACGTCCTCGAGCTGGACGGTGACGGTGCCCCGCACCTCCGGGTCGATGACGATGTTCAGGCCCGTCAATTGCGAGATCGTACGGAAAACGTCCTTGATGTCCGCGTCCTTGAGGTCGAGCGAGATCGGCTCGCCCGTGAACTGCGTCTGCGCCTCGAAGATCGTCCGCGAGCGATAGCTCGAGCCCGCGTCGGGGCGCTGGGCCTGCTCCTGGTCGAGGGCGGCCGCGGCCGCCTCGAAGAGCGCGTCGCCGCGCGAGGGCACAGGCTTGGCGGGGCGGGCGGCGGGACGCTCCGGGGGCGTCTGCGTCGGAGCGGCCGGGGCGACCGCGGGCTTCTCGACCCGGGCAGTCACGGCGGGCGCGGGGGCCGGCGGCTCTGCGGTCGCAGTTCTGTCCTCCGCGAGCGTGGTCACCGAGGGCGCCTCCGCGGAGACCCGGGTATCGCTCGGCAAGGGGGCCGGCACGGGAGTCGAGTTCGCCGGGGCCGGCACGGCAGCGGACGCTGTCTCCGTCACGGCCGGGGCCGCCAGGACGTCGGCGCCGATGACGACCGCGAGGCGCTCCCCGTCCGAAACGATCGTGTGCGGCACCGGCCGGGAAAGGTCGATGACGATACGGGTCACGTATTCGGGCGAGGTCTGGAACTGCGAGACGCGGACGCGCGAGACCACGTCGCCCTTGACGGCGATCGCCCGCTGCCGCATCTCGTTCTTCACTCCGGGCAGGTCGAGGACGATGCGCGGCGGGTTCGCCAGGACAAAGTCCTTCGGCGTGAACCAGCCGTCGCCCAGAAGCGTGACCGCCACGCGCCCATCGCGGGCTTCGGCGACCACGTTCTCCAGCGCGTGTGCCATTTCGCCGCGCGCGACGCTCGCTACCGGCCCGGGAGCCGCGGGCGACGCGGGCGCAAGTACGGTCGTGGGGGGG
>JBBDKM010000039.1:26714-29041 GCA_040879385.1 Thermoanaerobaculia bacterium
TCGTGGCCACGACCGTCACGGCCGTGTCCGCCGGAGCGACGGAGGCGGGCTCTGCCGGGGCGGACTCGGCGACCTTCGAGCCCGTCACGGCCGCGGGGGCGCCGTTGAACGCGATCGCGAGTCCCTGTCCGAGCGAACGCACGTCCGGCGTGGACTCCGGCCGATGGGCGATCGAAAGCCGCGTGATGCGCTTTCCGAGCTCGTCGAGCTCTTCGAACTTGATCGATTCGACCAGACCTCCGGCGGCCGCCGGCGTCTGGAAGCCGTCGCCGACGGTGGCGTCCCGAAGATCGACGATCAGGAGGTCCGGCCGGGGCTCGTAGGAGGTGTAAAGGAGCGGGGCGTCGGCCGAGAGAACGACGCGCGCTCCGTCGGCGTCCTCGTTGAGCGCCGCTTGCGTGATCCGGGCGGAGGCGGCGGGCGCCGCCGGAGTTGCCGGAGCGGAAGCCGTCGCGGCCGGGGCCGCGGAGGCCGTGTCAGCGGCGCCGCGGGCGCCTTGCCCCCTGGAGGAGCAGCCCACCGCGGCTGCCCACGCCAGCGCGAGCGCCGTGGCCGTCGCGGTTCCTCTGAATGCCATTCGCATCGTTCCTCCCGTCGCGCGGAAAAGCCCGTTCACCTGGACGTCCGCCATCACTGCTTGACCATCGCGTTGAGCTGCTTGGTGACTTCCCGAAATGGCTTCACGCTCTGCGGATCATTGAGGTTCTGCCGGAACGAGACCTCGTTGGGACCCACCCGCGTGACCTCTCCATCGTAGAGGAGATCTCCGGCGCGGATCAGGTAGCTCTTGTTGTCGGTCGCCCGGATCTGCGCCACGAAGCCCGAGCGCGTCTTCCAGATCCCGTGCACGACGAGGTCGTCGATCGAGATCCCGGCGATGCCGGGGGGCCGGTCGGCGCCGCCGCGGCTCTGCTCGCGAACGAGAAGCGAGCGAAACGGGTCGCGCCGCCCGGCCGGGTCATAGGAGTAGGCGCGGCCCGACATGGCCGACTCGTCCTGCTCGATCAGGGACTGGCCCGGGGACTCGGGCACGGGGGCGATGACGGCCTGCGGCGTCGTCACGGGTGTCGGTGCCGCCGCCGGCGCCTGCGCGAACAGGCTCGCGGCTCCAGAACAGACGAATCCGAGGAACAGGACGAGGCGCCTCATTCGACCCCCCGTCCTTCCGCCCGCCCCTTCAACGACTGCGCCTTCCCGGCGGCGGGAGCGGTGGGGGCGGGCGCCGGCTGGCCCGGCGCAGCGGCGCCCGGCGGCAGATCGCCGCTCGCGGTCGCCTGACCGGCCTCGTCCCCCGTGTAGATGAAGGTCTTGGCCACGAACTGGGACGCGATCGATTTTCCGGGCACGTCGCCCAACACGTTGACCTTGAGGGCCTCGACGTTGACGATACGCGAGAAGCGGCTCATCCGGTCGAAGAACAGCGCCAGGTTGTGGTACGTCCCCTCGACCTGGATGTCGATGGGCCACTCGGCGTAGAACTCCTTCTGAATGAACTCGCCCGGCGTGAACTTCTTGAGCGTGAAGTCCCCCTGCCGTGTCAGCGTCTCGATGCGCTTGATCAGCTCTTCCGTATTGCGCTTGGAGGGGAGGATCTGGAGGAGCTTGGACAGCTCGAGCTCGAGGCGCTTGACCTCTTCGCGGAACTGCGAAAGCTTGCGCTCGGCGGCGCGGCCTTTCTGGATCTCCAGATTGAGCCCTTCGAGCTCCACCCTCTTGGCGGCGATCTCTTCCTGCATCGGCTTGAACCAGAACCAGTGCACGGCCCCCGCGACGAGGGCCCCGATGAGGAGCCCGATACCCAGCGCGTAGTACCAGGGACGCTCCTCGATCTTCATGCCGAAGAGAGCCATGGCCTATGCCCCCGGCCGTGCGCCGGCCCGAACCGCTGCCGGGCCGGGGCGACGGGCCGGGCGGCGGCCGGACGGAGGCCTCGGCGAAGCGCTTCCTCGCCGGCCTCGGATTCCCGGTAACACGCGAGCATCTGGCGGCGACGGCGGCGGCGGCGGCGACGCTGGCCATGGGCATCGGCTTTCCCGTCGTGCTGAAGGTGCAGGCGGCAGGTCTGGAGCATAAGACGGAAGCCGGCGCCGTCCGCCTCGGCCTGCGTTCGGCGGCGGAGGTGCGCGTCGCCTTCGCGGAGGTCGTCGCATCGGTGAAAGCACATCGCCCGGACCTCGCTCTCGACGGCGTGCTGGTGCAGGAGGACGGGGAGTGGACGATCCAGGGCGATCCGACCGAAGCGGCGTTCCTGGTCGCCGAGGCGAAGATCGCCGGCCTGACCGAGGAGCGGGAGGCCCGCTTCGAGCGCGTGGGGGAGATCCCCTTCT
>JBBDKM010000040.1:0-28539 GCA_040879385.1 Thermoanaerobaculia bacterium
GCCTAACATGTACTTAGACTGCCTACGAGTTTTCGATAATCTAGCGAAAGCCGTCGCCTATTCATCTACGTCGGTGTCCTTCCAGTTGTCGTGATCTTGCTGTCCGGGCATCAGTTGGCCTTCGGGCGGCAAGGCAGGACGTGGAACGTTAGACTGCGAAGAGAGACGAATAAAGTCGGGAGGAGCCGCAACACCGCCTCGAGACCACAAAAGGTCGGCAGGGCTGCGCACTCCGCGGCCTCCGCGGTTCAGGACATGTGTGTAGATCATGGCCGTCTTCACGTCTTGATGTCCCAGGAGCTCCTGGATGGTACGGATATCGTATCCCTCTTCGAGGAGATGTGTGGCGGAGGAATGGCGGAACGTATGACAGCTGACCCGCCGTGAAATACCCAAATCGACGACGGCTGAACGGAGGGCGCGCTGGATTGCGGTTTCGTGCAAGTGGTGACGGCGCTCGACTTGACCGCGGGGATCGACACTGATGTGCTCGCCGGGAAAGACATACTGCCAGCCTCAATCCCGCTCGGCGCCTGGGTATTTCCGCGCTGGGAGGTAGACCCCGCCGAATCCCCGAGACAGATCGTCCAGGTGGGCGCGCCGCACGCGAGACAGCCAGGTCGGGAGGGCTGCTCGGACCACTGCGGGAAGCGGTACGACCCGGTCCCGGTGGCCTTTGGCGTCGCGGACGAGGATGCGGCTGTTTCCGAACTCGACGTCTTTGACGCGCAGCCGCAGGCACTCGAGCAGTCGCATCCCCGTGCCATAGAGAAGCGTCGTGGTGCTCGACCTGGCCGTGGCGCACGGCATCTCCACCGACGAAGCCGCCCGACGGCTGGCGCGGGAGCGGCTCGGCTAGCGGAGCGCCGCTTTCCTCTCTCCCGTTGCCCCCGGCGCGTAGTCCGGGTCGATCTTCTTCATCTTCTCCGCGATGCCGGCCGCGAGCTGCGCGCGCCCGGCCCGCCGGGCCTCAGCCGCGATGCGCTCGAGGCGGAAGAGACCCTCGCCCCAGGCGTCGAACCGGGGGTTCGTGGACAGTTCGTCGGCGACCGCGAGGATCGAGGCCTCCGCGGAGGAGGGCTCGGGTCCGTGCAGGCCGAGCTCGCTGGCGAGCTGGTCGACGTAGGGTCGGAGGAAGATCTCCATGTACCGGCCCTGCTCCCCGGCCTCGATCTTGCCCTTCTCGAGAGCCTCGGCGGCGCGCTTGCCCGCGGCCCGCGCGTCCTTTTCGCGCCCCAGCGCGAGGAGCGCCTCTCCCTCCGCGACGGCGCCCGCCACGTGGGCGGCGGCGGTGCGCGTGGGCGTCTGGAGCGCCCGGGCGACCGTCAAAGCCGCCTCGGGTCGGCCCTGCAGGAGATAGAGCTCCGCGAGGCTCGACTGCGGAGCGCCGCGGTAGGACATCCGCGCGGGCGTGTCGAACGCGCGCCGGAAGGTCGTCTCGGCGTCGGCGAGGCGTCCCAGGCGCAGGTAGGTGTAGCCGAGAAGCTGCAAATTGTGGAGATGGTGCCAGTCGTCGCCCGGCCGCAGGTTCTCGGCTTTTGCGTACGCCTCTTCGATCGCGTCGGCCTTCTCGAACTGCGCCAGCGCCTCCTCCCAGCGCCCGAGCCGAGGGAGGACGTGCCCGTACATGTGCTGCGCGTGGGCGACGCGCGGGCTCGAGCCTGCGTAAATCTTCCCGTGCCGGGCGGCGTCGGCGTGGCGGCCGATGTTCTCGAAGGAATGGACGAGATAGTGGTGCGCGGCCAGGTGCCCGGGCGAGCGCGCGAGCGCGGCCTCGTAGAACGCGATCGATGCGGCGTGACCGAACTGTCCGCGGCCCCAGGGGCCCGGCTCTTCGGCGTTTCCCCGCAGGATCCAGAGCTCCGCGTCCTCGGGATACGCGGCCAGCGCCGCGTCGAGCGCCGACTTGTACGCCGCGTGTTTCTCCTTCTCCTCGGAAGGCGGGGCCGCCTGCGCCTCGATCTGCCGCGCGCGCAGCGCCACGAACCTCTGCTCCTTCGGCGTCGTCTCCGGAGCCAGGGCCTTCGCCTTCGCGATCGCGGCGCCGGTCGCCTCCGGCCGTTCGAGCCCCTGCTCGGCGCGCGCCAGGCCCATCCAGCACATCGCACACTCCGGGTCCAGCCG
This sequence comes from Thermoanaerobaculia bacterium, assembly GCA_040879385.1. GTDB lineage: Bacteria > Acidobacteriota > Thermoanaerobaculia > UBA5066 > Gp7-AA6 > DAHUXD01. The sequence goes on from JBBDKM010000040.1 coordinate 2,125, forward strand.
CAGCGCCTCGTGGAACGAACGAGCCGCCTCGATCCAGACGTAGTGATGGAGATAGGTCAGGCCCTGGTCGTAGAAGGCCTGGGCCTCCGAGAACGAGGTCGTGATCTTCTGGCGGATCTGTCCGACGCCGGTCTCGAGCGGGGTCGGCCGCTCGAGGATCGCCGGATCGACCGGGTCGCCCGGCGCCGCGCAACCGGCATGTGAGAGGGGGCTCGGCGGCTCCGCGGCAGCCAGCGGCAGCGCGGCGAAAGCGAGCGACACGATCACGGATCTCCACATCGGGCACCTCATCGGAGAACGTACGGCTTGCCCTCTTTCGACACGTCGAACTCTTTCGACTTGCCTCGGGGGATCGAGAGAGACCTCCAGCGGCTGCCGGCGAAATGCCGCGCGAGGAACACGATCTGGCCGACGTGGTACGCGTAGTGCGTGAGCTGTCGGTTGACGGCCTGCAGGACCGTGTGCGCCTCGGCGCGGATCGTCACGGTCCGGAGGAGGTCCGCGGGCGTGAGGGGAGCGAGGGCGTCGAAGAGAAGCCGCCATCCGGCCTCCCACCGGTCGAGGATGCGTACCCTCGTGTCTTCGGTCCCGAGCTCGAACTCCGCGTCGCGGTCCCGGTCCGCTTTCTCGCCGTCGGTCGTGAGGAAATCGGTCCACCGCGAGCGCATGTTGCCTGCCAGGTGCTTCATGACGAGGGCGATGCTGTTGGACTCGGAATCGATCGTTCGGAAGAGGTCGCCTTCCGCGACCTGGGCGAGCGCCCCGTCGGCGAGCGCCTTGTACTTGTGGAACTGGAGGAGGGCGTCTTCCAGAAAAAGTGCGCCCATGGGCGTTTCCGGCATGCGGACATCGTAACTCCGCCCGCGCCCCAGAATGCGCCGGTGAGCAGGGACCCGCTCTCCGGCTTCCATCCCCCGGTCCTCGACTGGTTCCCTCTCCATGACCTTGTGGACGCGGAAGGCGAGGTCGGGGACGGTGATCTCGCGATTGACCGCGTAGTCCTGCCCGTAGAAGCTCCTCTCGCGGAAGCCCGTCAGGTACAGGATCGCCTCGCGCAGCGTCTTCGAGGGAATCGTCCCAGTGTGGAGGCACACGCCTCCCACGATGGTCTTGCGGTCGATGACGGCGACCTTCTTGCCGAGCTTCGCCGCGGCGATCGCCCCCTTCTGGCCGGCCGGCCCGCTGCCGATGACGACGAGGTCGTAGGCGCTGGCGGACATGAGTTCAGCTCCTCACAGGGTCTATCCGGAGACCGCGGAGGCTGCGGGGACCCAGACCGTCTCTCCCGTGGCCACGAAGAATAACCCCGCGCGCGTCGGCCTCCCGGTGAGCTTCTCCCAGTAACGGGAGTAGAGAGTCACCTGGGGCGCGTAGAAGCGGACGAGAGAGTCGCGATTTTCCCCGACGGCGTCCGACTTGTAGTCCACCAGCACCCAGCCGTCCTCCTCTTCGAAGACCAGGTCGATCGCGCCCTGGAGGAGGGTCCCCTCGGGGCCGTCCACGAGGCCGATCTCGTCGGGGGCGACCCGGAGCGCGAAGGGCACCTCGACCAGCCGCTGCTTCGCCTGCCGCGCGCGCGCCCAGAGCGGAGACGCTCGGACGGCTTCGACCACGCGCACGACCTCTTCGAGGTCCGCCGCCGGGCGTTCCTCCTCGGCGAGGACGTTCGCGGCGAAGGGCCCGAGATCGAGCGTTTCGTCGCGCATGGCCGCTTCGAGCACCGCATGCAGGACGCGACCCCAGGACATGCCGCGGCCCGTGCGCTCCCACGCGGGCTTCTCCGAGGCCGCGTGCGCGATGTCCGTGACGGGGACGACGCGGTACGTCGGCGCCTCGACCGCCTCGCGCCGCGCGGAGCGGAGCTTGCGGAAGTCGGCGAGCTCGGCCGAGAGAGCTGCCTCGGACGGGGGCTCCACCGGAACCGCTCCGGCGCCGCCGCCGGTCTCGGGCAGGTTCTCTGCGAGAAAGGGATCGAGAGCGCACCAGGGTCCTTTGGGTTTCCCCTTGCCCTGCCTCCAGGTGCTGACCACCAGCATGTCGCGGGCGCGCGTCGAAGCGACGTAAAGGAGACGGTGCTTCTCGGCTTCCTCGAACTCTTTTTCGCGGGCGGCCATCGTCTCCCAGCCGGCGGGCCGCGCGATCTCGATTACGTGGTGGTCGTCGGTCTCGCGGACGATCCGCCAGTACCCGACGGCCGTCGCGCCGCTGCGGTCGCTCCAGGCGCGAGGCGGCTTGCCCCGCTCGGACCGCGGATCGGCGAGGAAGACGACCGGCGCCTCGAGCCCCTTGGCGCCGTGCACCGTCAGGAGGCGGACGACGTCGCGCCGCCCCGGCGAGACGCTCATCTCCTCGATGTAGCCCTCCCGCGTCATCTGCGCGAGCTCCTCGACGGCGGCGGAGAAATCGAGCCCCTCGCCCGCGAACGTGCGCGCGGCGGCGACGGCTTTGAGGAGGTTTCCCGCCCGGCTGTCGCCGAGCTCGCGCGCGGCCGACAGCGCAAGCCAGCCGAGCTTCTCGGCGATTCGCGCAATCGCGGCCCCCGGGGGGAGAGTGGCCGCCAGGGCCGCGGCCTCCGTCAGCATCGCGCACGCCGCCGCGATGCGCGGATCGGCCCCGGGAGGCGGCGCCGCCCGGAACGAGAAACGGCCTCCGGAGGCGAAGTGGCGGTACAGCGCCTCGTCGTCCACGCCGAAGAGCGGCCCGCGGAGCGCGGCCGTGAAGGGGACCGGGTTGTCCGGATCGGCGACCGCTTCGAGCAGCGTCAGCAGCACGGCGAGCTCCTCGGAGTCCTGGAAAGCGCCGCCGCCGGCGAGCTCGTAGGGCAGACCCCGCGCTTCCAGGGCGCGGGCGTAGTCGGCCATACGGTAGCGGTAGCGGAACAGAACCAGAAATTCACCGGGACGGCGCTGGCCGGACGCGACGGCGTCCGCGATCGCGCGGGCGATCCTCTCCGAGTCCTGCGCGACGACCGCGTCGGAAGAGGACGTGTCCGTGCGCACCTCGAGCCGGAACGCGGCGGGCCCGCCCTCTTCGCGCCGCGCATCGAGCGGCACGTCGGCGGCCTGCTCGCGGGTCGCCACGGCGGGGAACAGCGTCCGGAAAAAGGTGTTGACGAAGCCGCAGAGGCGTCCGGTGGAGCGGAAGTTCGTGGTCAGGGCGAGAATCCGGCCGCTCCCTTCGACCCGGCCGCGCACGAAGTTGTACGTCTCGATGTCGGCGCGCCGGAAACGATAGATGGACTGCTTCGGATCTCCGACGACGAAGAGCGAGCCCGGCGCAGGCGTGAGCACTCTCCAGTCCTTGCCGTCGGTCTGGCGACCGGTCAGGTAGAGGAGGATCTCCGCCTGGATCGGGTCGGTGTCCTGGAACTCGTCTACCAGGATCGGCAGGAAGCGCTTGTGAAAGGCGCGGCGGACGGCCGGGTGATCGCGCAGGAGGTCGCGCGCGTAGAGCAACAGATCCTGGAAGTTCAGCCGGCCGTTGCGCCGCCGCCACGCCGCATAGTCGCGAACGGCCGGCACGATGGCGGACATCAGGATCGGATGGAGATGCTCGTGCCAGGCGTTGATCGCCGGCTCGAGCACCTCGGCGACGAGCGTCTCGAAGCGCGAGCGGAGCGCTCCGGCCTCCTTCGCCTTCCCGGACACGCGGCAGAGGGCCTCGGCCGCGCGCACGAAGCTCGCGGGGTCGGCCGGGTCGAGGAGCTTCTCGAGCCGCAGCGCGCGGCGCACGCCCTCCTGGAAGTCGTTCCACCCTTCCGGGGGAGTGTCGGACGGCAGCTCTCTCGCGGCCCGCTCCAGGAAGTCCGCGAGCGCGCGGCGCTGCGCCGAAAAATCCGGCGGGGCGGGCTCCGCTGTCGAGGCCGGAACCACGTCCTCGTTCTCCGACAGCGTCTCGAAGGTCTGCCGGAGGTCTTCCAGGCGCACGCCGAGCGCGGAGAGCCGGGTCAGGACGGGAGCGTCGGAGGTGAAGAGCTTCTCCGTGTAACGATCCCACGCCTCGCGGCGCGCCACCGCGTCCTCGGGCTGGTCCATCTCGGCAAAGTCCGGATCCACTCCCGCCTCGACCGGCCGTTCCCTCAGGAGCCGCGCGCAAAACGCGTGGATCGTCCCGATGAAGGCCGCGTCCAGACGGACGAGCGCGTCCTCGAAGCGGGGGCGCTCCTCCGGGCCGGCCGCGCGCGCGGCCTGCTCGAGGCGAGTCTGAAAGCGTTGCGACAGCTCGGCGGCCGCCTTGATCGTGAACGTGACCGCGGAGATCCGCTCGACGGTCGCCTTGCCCGTCCGGACCAGCGCCACCATGCGCTGGACGAGGCTCTCCGTCTTCCCGGTTCCGGCGGCGGCCTCGACGAGGATCGTCGTGTCGAGATCCTCGCAAATCGCCTGGCGCGCGTCCTGGTCGGAAAGCGGGACCGACCCGTCCTCACTCGCGGCCATGGATCTCTTCGAATGCCCGGAGCGCGGGCAGGGTCGCCTTCGCGAGCTTCGCCTTTGCCCGCGCGCGGGTCCGCCGGGCCCCGCCGCAGACCGTCTCGTAGTCGCAGAAGCGGCAGTCCTCCTCCGCATCCGAGTGCGGGAAGGCGCCCGCGGCGAGCAGATCGAGGAGCCGCTTGAGCACGTCCCGCGTCGCGTCCGGGTCCAAGGCGACCGGGATCCTCTGACCCTCGCCCTTTCGCCCGGGGAAGAAGTATCCCGAGCGCGACACCGGCGCGCGCATTCCGGCGCGCTCCAGCAAAACTTCGAGCGCCATCGCGTACAGTGCGGGCTGAATCCGGCGGCCGCCGTGGATCCCGAGCTTCTCGCGGAACGAGAACGCGCCGCCTGTCTTGTAGTCCCAGACGTGGAAGGTGCCGTCCGGCGCCTCGTCGACGCGGTCGATCGAGCCGCGCAGCGCGAGCTTGCGCCCGCCGCCGACGGGGATCTCGACGGCTTCGCGGCTGGCGACGGGACCCCGCACCGGCGCCCGCGGGAGGCCGAAAGGAATCTCGAAGAACCGGGGCGTGACCTGGCGGCAGTGCGCCTCTTCGAGCTTGAGAAAGGCGCGGCCGGCGAAGAGGATCTCTCCGCGGCGTTCCTCGAAGGCGAGCTCGCTCGCGGGTGGAATCTTCTCCCGCCACGCGCGGATCTGGCCCTCGCCGATTTCCTCGATCAGGACCGCGTGGCGGGCGGCATCCGGCTTCTCTCCGGCCTCGGTGATCTTCTCGAAAAACAGGCGGAACACCTCGTGCAGAAGCGAGCCCGCCATCATGGGGTCGAGCCATCGCGTGGCGTCGCGCTCGATCGATTTCGGAGGCTCGATGAAGAGGACGCTGCGGAGAAAGTACGAGAACGGACACTTCGCCAGCTCCTGGAGCCGCGACGCGGACTGGGGCTTGCCGGTCACCCGCGGATCGAGCTCCGGAGTGCCGGACGAGACCCAGCCGTCGTAGATCGTGAAGTCCTCCGAGCCGCGCGCGGTCTCGGCGCGGTGCCCCTCCCCGAGGTGCGGGTGGAGGGCGCGCACGGCCGGAGCAGCGGCTCCCGCGGCGCCGCCCCGCAGGCGCGAGAGCCACCACTCGGTCTCGCCGAGCGCCGCATCGGTTCCGGGCGCGAATCCCGCGGGCTCGGGCAGGGCAGCGAGAAGCGCGCTGTAGTCGGCCTCCGCGTCGCCCGAGGCTTCGCGGTGCAGGGCGAGGAAGAACGGAGACGGGAACTGCTCGCTCTGCTGGTCGAGGCTCCGGAGCCTCCAGCTCGAGTAGCTCGCCGTGAATTCCCCGGCGAGCCGGGCGACGCAGGACTGCAGCGCGGCCCTCGCGTCGCGCGGGCGCTCCCGGTGCATCGGAAGCCGGACGGGAGCGAGGAGCCGGTTGATGCCCCGTCGCTCGTCGTCGAGAAGGACCGGGTCCTCGAGATCGCCTCCCGGATGGCGCGCTTCGTCCAGCCCCAGCAGGTACGCGTGGCGGCGCCCCGAGAACCCGCCCGCCGGGAAATGGGCCGCGTGGGCCCGGCCGGCGCGCGGACGGTCCGCGCCGATCGAGAGTTTCCGAACCGCCTCGACGAGGCGCCCGACGCCGTCTTCGACAGGAAGCTCCACCGGCGGCAGCACCTCGAGCTCCTCCAGCAGCTTCTGGAGGGCGGCCAGGGCGATGCCGTCGAGCGGGTCGGAGGTCCGCGCGAACTCGGTGACGAACAGGCGGCAACCGCGTGCGAGCGCCCCGGGAGCGGCTCGCTCGCGTGTGCCCGGGGCGGCCAGGGCGACCGCGCGCTCCGCGAAGTCGCGGGCGCGGCGGGCGGCCGCCAGGCGGCGAAGGCGGCGCTCTTCGTGCGCGGCCCGCTCGTCCTCGTCGGGCTCCTCGTCTCGCCGGAACTCCTCGGGCGCCTCGAGCCCCGCGACCAGGCGATCGAGGCTGGCGCGGTGGCGGCTCGGGCCCCATCCGATCTGCGCGTCGCGGAGGGCGCGCGCGACCGCCTGGCGGCCCGGAGGATGCTCGCCGGGGGCCGGCATGCGGGCGAGCGTCAGGGCGCCCGAGGCCAGGGCTTCCCGCAGCCGGTCCGCCGCGAAGCCCTCGCCGATCCAGAGCAGAAAGGCGAGCGCGGCCTGTCCCGGCCGCGTAAAGGAGGCGGCGACTCCGGAGCCGAAGGTCAGAGGGACGTCCTGCTCGCGCGAGAGCTCCCACAGGAGCGCGGGGTAGGTCGAGGGGTCGGTGTAGAGAATCTCGACCTCGTCGAACGGGATCCCGCCGGCGAAGATGCGGCGGAAGACCTCGCGAATCTCGTTCTCTTCGCCCGTCGCACGGAAGAGCCGCGCCCGGCGGGCGCGCCGGGCCCACCCGGACGGTGGCTCATCGGCGAGCGTCACGAGGCGCCCGCCGGCGATCGACTCGAGAAGGCGTTGCTCGAGGGCCGGCAGCTCGAGGCCCGCGGGCAGCAGATACCAGGCTCCGGCGGCCGGCGGCCGCGTTTCGGCGGCCGCGAGCGCGCGCCGCAGGACTTCGGCCCGGTCGACGGAGCGCCCCTTCGCGAGCGCCGCGTCGTAGCGGCCCAGGATCGCGCGGAGCTCGCGCGACTTGCGCGCGTCCGTGAAGGCGGCCGCCGGAAGCGCCCCGGGAGAGATGCCGGCGGCACGCAACTCCTCGAAGGTCGCCTGCAGCGCGCGGTGGAAACCGGGCCGGTCGGCCAGCGGTCCGAAGTAGGACTTTGGCGTCAGCGCCTGCGCCGCGGCGGTCTCGACGAGCGCGAGCGCCTGCGCGCGCGACAGCAGGCGTAGCCCTTCCCGCGCGAGCTCGGGCCCGACGAGGGCGTGCGCCAGGTTGCGGACGGTCTCGACGCGCAAGTTGACCCACGGATGCCCCTCCCGGGCGAGTCGCTCGACGATCTGGTGGCCGACTAAGAGCGAAGGCGCGACGAAGATCTTTTCCTCGAGCGGGTGGTCGGCGCAGACGCGAGCGAGCTCCGCGATGAGGCCCGGGGTCGGCGGCGCCGTAGGCTTCGCCGGCTCGTCGAACGGCAGGAAGGGCTGTTCCACCATCATCGGCGCCCATTCTTACGCAGGAAGCGGACAAACGAGGTCCGTTCGTTTCGAGTAGACTGCGGCTGGAAACGGGGGAGCCCACTTCGCGCCCCGCGCGCGAACGGCTGAGAGTCCGGTGCGAAGTCGCGCCGGAGACCCCGCGAACCTGATGCGGGTAATGCCGCCGTAGGGAGGATCGGAATGAGCACTCGTCGCGAGGCGATTCCTTCGAACGCGGTCGTTGACCGCGAACCGCTGCCCGGGTCGCGCAAGGTCTATGTCCCCGGTCCCCATGGGATGCGCGTCCCCTTCCGCGAGATCGCGCTGAATCCGACCCGCGGGATGCGCGGCGAAACGGAGCTCAATGCCCCGTTTCGCGTCTACGACACGTCCGGGCCGTACACGGACCCGGCGGCGGAGATCGACCTCGAGAACGGCCTGCCGGAGCCGCGCCGCCCGTGGATCCTGGCGCGAGGCGAGTACGACCGCGTCACGCCCCGCCGCGAGAACGCGCCCGGCCTGGCGCTGACGCGCCGGCGCGAGGCCCTGCGCGGGCGCGGCAACGTCACGCAGATGCACTACGCGAAAAGGGGCGAGATCACGCCCGAGATGGAGTTCATCGCGATCCGCGAGAACCTGCCCGCCGGGCTCGTGCGGGACGAGGTCGCCCGCGGGCGGGCGATCATCCCGGCCAACATCAACCATCCCGAATCCGAGCCGATGGTCATCGGCCGCAAGTTTCTCGTCAAGATCAACGCCAACATCGGCAACTCGGCTGTCGGCTCCTCGATCGAGGAGGAAGTCGAGAAGATGACCTGGGCGACGCGCTGGGGCGCCGACACGGTGATGGACCTCTCCACCGGCCGCAACATCCACGAGACGCGGGAGTGGATCCTGCGCAACTCGCCGGTGCCCATCGGGACGGTCCCCATCTACCAGGCGCTCGAGAAGGCCGGAGGAAAAGCGGAGGAGCTGACCTGGGAGATCTTCCGCGACACGCTGATCGAGCAGGCGGAGCAGGGCGTCGACTACTTCACGATCCACTCCGGTGTGCGCCTCGCGTACGTCCCTCTGACCGCCGATCGCGTGACCGGGATCGTGTCCCGGGGCGGCTCGATCATGGCCAAGTGGTGCCTCGCGCACCACCAGGAGTCGTTTCTGTACACGCGCTTCGAGGAGATCTGCGAGATCCTGAAGACGTACGACGTCTCCTTCTCCCTGGGCGACGGGCTGCGGCCCGGCTCGACGGCCGACGCCAACGACGCGGCGCAGTTCGCGGAGCTCGAGACGCTCGGCGAGCTGACGAAGACGGCCTGGGCGCACGACTGCCAGGTCATGATCGAGGGCCCCGGCCACGTTCCGATGCACCTGATCCGCGAGAACATGGAGAAGCAGCTCGCCATTTGCCACGAGGCGCCGTTCTACACGCTCGGCCCGCTGACGACCGACATCGCGCCTGGCTACGACCACATCACCTCGGCGATCGGCGCCGCGATGATCGGCTGGTTCGGCACGGCGATGCTCTGCTACGTGACGCCCAAGGAGCACCTCGGCTTGCCGGACAAGAAGGACGTCAAGGACGGCGTCATCGCCTACAAGATCGCCGCGCACGCCGCCGATCTCGCCAAGGGCCACCCGGGCGCCCGGGCCTGGGACGACGCGCTGTCGAAGGCGCGTTTCGAGTTCCGGTGGGAGGACCAGTTCCACCTCGCGCTCGATCCCGAAACCGCGCGCGAGTTCCACGACGAGACCCTGCCGGCCGAGGGCGCGAAGGTCGCCCACTTCTGCTCCATGTGCGGCCCGCACTTCTGCTCCATGAAGATCACGCAAGATGTGCGCGAGTACGCGGCCTCGCTCGGCGTGGCGGAGGAGAAGGCCGTGAAGGAGGGCCTCGTGCAGAAGGCCGAGGAGTTTCGTCGGGAGGGCGGGGAGATCTACAGGAAGGTCTGAGACGCGTCCGGGAGGAGTACGCTTCGAGCCCAGGCAGCGCTAACGCACCGTCCCCATCACCTCTCCACTTTCGGCCTCAGAAGAGCCAGGACGACGGTGGCGATGAGCAGGCCCACCGCGATGCCGCCGTAGAGCTTCACGAGCGTTCCCGCATTGTCCGCTCCGCGATGAGGCCGCCCGGCAGCGCGGTCAAGTAGACGGCCAGCGTGTACGTGCCGTAGAGAGAGGCCGCTCGCTTCGTGTCGAAGCCCAGGCCCCCCTGCGCCACCGACGACACCATGTACAGCACCAGGATGGTGCGCATTCCGTAGTAGCTGAACCCCTTGCCGAACCAGACCGGCGGCGGCGGGGCTGGCGGCTCAGGACAGGGACACGGCGGCGCCTGCGCGAAGGCCGTGGCGGCAGCGGCCAGCCAGAGAAAAGGAGCAGTCCGGAGCAGAGTTTTCACGGTACCTCCCTTCGGCGAATGTCGCGAGCCTGACACTCCGTCCACCGCGGCGAGCCGCGTTGTCGAGGCTCAGACCAGCGCCCTGCGGGCCTCGGCGAGCTCCCGGCGCTTCTTCTCGTCGATCTCGGGGTAACGCAGGTCCAGGCGCTCGAGCGCCCGCACGATCGTGGCTGCGACAGCGAGCCGCGTGAACCACTTGTTGTCGGCGGGAACGACGTGCCACGGCGCGTGCTCGGTTGCCGTGGCCGCGATCATCTCCTCGTACGCATTCATGTAGTCCTTCCAGAAGGCGCGCTCGCGGACGTCCGTCAGGGAGAACTTCCAGTGTTTATCGGGCTCGTCCAGGCGCGCGAGGAAGCGCTTCTTCTGCTCCTTCCTGGACACGTTCAGGAAGAACTTCAGGATGAGATAGCCCTGGCGCGCCAGGTGGCGCTCGAAGCCGTTGATGTCCTCGAAGCGCTCCTTCCAGATCTTCTTGCCGACGAGCTCCTCGGGGATTCTCTGCGCGGCGAGGATCTCGGGGTGCACGCGGACGATCAGCACCTCTTCGTAGTAGGAGCGGTTGAAGATGCCGATGCGTCCCCGCTCGGGCAGGCGCTTCGCGCAGCGCCAGAAGTAATCGTGGTCGAGCTCCTCCTCCGAAGGCTGCTTGAACGAGAAGACCTGGACCCCCTGCGGGTTCACGCCCGACATGACGTGTTTGATCGTGCCGTCCTTGCCGGCGGCGTCCATGGCCTGGAAGATGAGGAGGACGCCCCGGCGGTCCTGGGCGTAGAGCCTGGCCTGCAGGTCGGCGAGCATCTCGACGCCTTCGCGGAGCATCTCCTTGGCCTCTTTGCCTTCCATCTCGAGGCCGGCCGTGTCCGCCGGGTCGTACTCGTCGAGTCGAAACTTCTTCCCCCCGTCGACCCGGTACCGCTCGAAGACCCTTCGGGCGATCTTCTGGGAGCGTTTCTTCATGGTCCGATCCTATCCCCGGCGCAGAACTTCGCCTCGCGGATTACGAACAACAACGGAGCGGCCGACCAACCGCGCAAAGGAGGTTTCCATGACCGAGGTGACCCGACACGAGCCCGGCTCCTTCTCCTGGGCGGAACTGGCGACGAGCGATCCGCAGGCGGCCAAGTCGGCCTGATCTGGGGTCTGATGGCGACGATCCACCAGGACGACGGTCTCGAGCTCTTCGCGCCGACCGTTTCGGGAAATGAATCCGTGAAGTCGGCCGCGGCAGGAGTGTTCGCGGCAGGTTTTGATGACGAGGCATTTACAGCCGCTCCGAACGATTCGCCGTATCTCGATCCAGTTTCTTGATCGTTCCGCTGACGAGAAAACCAAGAAATGTCGGCTCGTTCCCGACGGTTCGCTTTAGTAGGAGGTGGCAAATGCCACGGGTTGCATTCGTCTTCGTCGTTCTCGCAGCGGCTTTCTTGCCCGGCGCGGCGCTCGCCCAGGTGGACCCCGGAACGCTCATCATCGCGGGCGCGGGATGGGGAGGGAACTGGGATACGGAAATCGAGCTCGCGGATTCCCCGCTGGGGGTGGGAACCAGCGGCGGCATCTTCAAGGTCAACAGCATTCTGGCGCCGTGTCCTCCCAACTGTGACACCGTCGCCTTCACCGTTCCCCCCGGGGGGACCGTCCGAATCCTCGTCAGCGACTTTCTCGGGGAGTTCTTTCAGGGACCGCAGACGCTGCGCGTCACGACGGCGACGGAGCAACCCTTGCCCGTCGTACGTGCGCGGGTCTTCAATAGTCTGCTTCCTTGCCAGTCCGCGGAGCTGCCGGTGTTCCGGGAGTCGACCCTGGCCGGGCTGGACACTTCCGTGCTCGTCTTCGCCGGCCTCCGGCGTCAGCCGGGCGTCTACAGCAACCTGATCCTCCAGAACGTCGGGACTCAGGGCGCGGCCGAGGCCCTCGTCGAAATGTTAGCCGCCGACGGCGCGCTTCTCGGAAGCGAGGTCGTCACCGTTCCGGTTGAAGACACAGCTCTGGCCCTGACCCTCGTCGACGTCGCGGGTCGTCTCGGCGCCTCGCAGCTCGACGGCGGATCGATCCGCGTGACGCGCAGGTCCGGAGAGGGAGTCCTCTGGGGCGTGCTCGCGACCGTCTACGACGACGGCCGGCTGGCGGTGGGCATCGGAACGAACCCTTGAGGTCTCGTCTCAGATCTTGAGGAACACCCGCTTCCGGTAGAGCACTCCGAACACCGCGACCCAGAGCGCGAGCCACGCCAGCGCGAAGAGGAGCGACCCCAGACGCGGGTCGGCGAAGCGGTCGAACGCCGTGCGGTAGACCGCGGTCCAGAGCGAGCGGGGCTTGCCGTCCGGGCCGGCGACCTGGACGGCGATCAGCGCGATCGCGCCGAGCGCCGAGAGCGTGAACGCCGCGATCGCGTTGCGCCCGAGCCACAAGAACGGCGCCGCCCAGCGTTTCCAGCCCCGCAGGTCGATGGCGTAGACGCAAAGAGCGAGGCTCGCGCACGCGAGCCCCGACATCAGCAGCGCGTACGACGACGTCCAGAGGTTCTTGTTGATCGGAAAGACGTTGCCCCAGACGAGCCCCACCGCCGCGGCGGCCGCGCCGGCGCCCAGAAGCTCCCCGGCCTTCCGCGACAGGGGGGCTTTCCAGCGAAGGCGTTCTCCCGCGAGCACGCCGAGGAGCGTCGTGGCGATCGCGGGGAGTGTGGAGAGCAGGCCCTCGGGGTCGAAGCCTGGCTTCCAGGTGTGGGAACCGAAAACGGTGTGGTCGATTCGCGCCGCGAGGTTCCCTTGCGGATCGAGAGGGCCGGCCGACAGCAGCGCCCAGTACCCGAGAAGCAGCGCCCCCGCCGACCACGCGGCCGCTCGCGTGCCGCCGAGCAGGCGGATTCCCCCGGCCGCGAGGACGCAGAGCCCGATGCGCTGGAGCACGCCGGGGATGCGCAAGTGTTCCCGGTGAAAGGCCAGGAAGCCGGCGAGGTTGAGCGCGAGGCCGATCGCGACGAGGATCGCGGCGCGAACGGCGGTGTGACGCAGAAGCTCGGCGGTCGACGCGCCCTCCGCACGGCGCCTGCCGAAGGAGAGCGCCATCGACACGCCCGCCACGAACAGAAAGAACGGAAAGATCGTGTCGGTATAGGTCCAGCCGTTCCATTCCGCGTGGAGGAGCTGCGGGTAGACGGCGGACCAGGTTCCCGGGTCGTTGACGACGATCATGCCCGCGATCGTGATTCCCCGCAGGGCGTCGACGGACTCGAGGCGCGTCTGCGAATCCACTTTCGTTCCGATGGCTTGCGAAGTCCGGGATCCTTCGCTTCGCTCAGGATGACGCGCGAAGGCGCCAGCGCGCGTCGCGCGTCACCGCCGCCCGAACCGCCCCGCCAGGCCGTCGGGCTCGCGGCCGGCGACCCAGGCGTCGTCGATGCGAAGATTCGCCAGGTCGATCACTGCGACGACGTCCGCGTGCGTGGCGGAAACCCAGGCGCGGGTTCCGTCCGAGGAGACGACGAGGCCGACGGGCGCTGGGCTCGTGCCGAAACGCTTCTGGAACACGCGCGACTGCGTGCCCTCGACCGCGTCGCGCCCGATCGGGATTCGCTTGACCTCCGCGCGGGTCGCGACGTCGAAGACGCCGACGTCTCCGGATCCGGTGAACGACACGAGCGCGCGCCGGCCATCCGGCGTGATCTTGACGCGGATCGGGAACTCGGCGGCGCGGATCGTGAAGACGGCCTGCAGCAGGCCGGTGTCGATGATCGAGATCGTGTTGGCGTCCCGGTTGGAAACCCAGACCTCGCGTCCGTCGGGCGTGACGTCGATGCCCTCGGCGCCCTTCCCGGTCGCGACGTGGGTGAGGACCTTGCCGGCCTTCAGGTCGATCACGGTGACGACGCCGTTGGCGAGCGACGAGACGTAGGCGCGGCGGCCGTCCGGCGAGGCGGCGACCATGTGGGAGACGTCGCGGCCGGTCGAGATGCGCTGCGTGACTTTCGCCGCCTTCGGATCGACGACGACGAGCTCGCGCGTTCCCTCCGCCGTGACGAGCAGGCGGCCGTCCTTGAGCGCCTTCAGGCCGTGCGGGCGGGAACCCTCGCCGATATCGACGCGCGAGACGACCTTCCCCGTCGCGAGGTCGATCAGCAGCACCAGCCGCCCGGGATCTCCCGACTTTCCGTAGTCGCTGACCGCGGCCATCTTGCCGTCGGCGAGCACCTCGACCTCGTGCGGCCCCTTCTCGGCGGGAACGGTGAAGCGCAGCTTCCCGGTCGAGGCGTCCAGGATCGAGACCGCGTTGTCCGACTTGTTCACGACGACGAGAAGATCGTTCGAGGCCTTCGGGCCGGGCGTCGGCGAGCGCCGGGGCGTCGGCCGCGAGCGCGGCGTCGGGGCGGGCGTCGACGCGGCGGGAGTCTCCTGCGGGGCCTCGCCGGGGGCGGGTGTGCCGGGCGCGACGTAGGGGGAGCCCGAGGCCGTCTGCATCGCCAGGAGTGTCGTGATCGCGAGATGGAGCATGGATAAATCCTCCAGGTCAGGGGGAAATGATCGTCAGGTCGCCGGGCCGTGTCGAGAGGCTCGCGGGCGGCGAGGACGCCCGGACGCCGTAGTCGTCCTCGATGCGGACTCCGAGCTTGCCCGGCAGGTAGATCCCGGGCTCGACCGTCACGGTGTTGCCCGCCGAGAGCGGCGTCGTGTTCCCGCGCACGAGATAGGGATGCTCGTGTCCATCCATCCCGAGGCCGTGCCCGAGCCGGTGCGTGAAGGAGGAGCCGTAGCCGGCCTCCTCGAGGACCCTGCGGGCGGCGCGGTCGACCTCCTCGCCGGTGGCTCCGGCTGTAAGCGCCCCGATGCCGGCGACCTGGGCCCGGTCGACGGCGGAGTAGACCTTGCGAACCTCGTCCGAGGGCGAGCCGAAGGCGACGGTGCGCGTGAGGTCGGACGTGTAGCCGCGCACCTTGCAGCCGGCGTCGATCAGAACCACGTCGCCCGAGGCGAGCTTTCGGTCCCCCGGCCCGCCGTGGGGCAGCGCGGCCGAGGGGCCGAACTGGACGAGGCCGCCGCCGTGGACGCCGAGCTTCTGGAACTCCGCTTCGAGGAGTGTGACGACCTCGCTCTCGCTGATGCCGCGAGCGAGCTTGCCGTGCGTGGCCGCGATCGCGAGGTTCGTGCGGCGCGCCGCCTCGCGGATGAGGGCCTGCTCCTCGTCGGTCTTGATCATCCGGAGCGCGTCGAACAGGTCCGTGGCATCCCGGGCCTCGAGCGCAGCCGCGGAGAGCAGCCGGGCGGCCGTGCCGTACGCGGTCGTGCCTTCGATGCCGAGGGTCCTGGCCCTGCCGAGCGCCTTCGCCGCCAGCGGAATCGGGTCCTCCTCCTCCTTCCAGGTGAGGACCTCGTCGACGAGCGCGTCACGCCCGTGGTTCTCCGCCTCGAAGAAGGGGGTGATGAGCACGGCGGGCCCGTCGGCGAAGAGGAGGAGGGCGGTGAGCCGCTCGCTGCGCCCCATGGCGAGGTTCGCCGCGTAGGCGAGGTTGGTCGACGGCGTCACGAAGAGCGCGTCGAGCCCGCGGGCCTTCGCGGCGGTGCGGAGCTTCGCCTGCCGCTCCCGGAAGACCTCGGGCTTCAAGGCAGGCGGCAGCGCAGGGGCGGGGGAGGCGGCTCCACGGGAGGAGGGCGGGAGCGCGGCGGAGGCGGCGGCAACGCCGGCCGCAGCCATCCAGCGGCGTCGTGTCAGGCGCATGCGCGTGCCCCCCTCATCGCGGCGCGTAGGATACTCGTTTCCCGAGTCGGTATAACGTGGGCGGGGAGGACCGTATGCCATACGACCCGAGGCTGACTGCCCCGATGCGCGAGGAGCTGACGCGCGCGGGGTTTCGCGAGCTCACGACGAGCGACGAGGTGGACGGCGCGGTCGAGTCGTCGGAGGGCCCGGTGCTCCTCGTCGTCAACTCCATCTGCGGCTGCGCCGCCGGAATCGCGCGCCCGGGAATTCTGATGTCGTTGTCCCATCCGAAGGCTCCGAAGACCCTCACGACGGTGTTCGCGGGCCAGGACATCGAAGCGACGGCGCGGGCCCGCAGCTATTTCGCGGGCAACCCGCCCTCCTCGCCGCAGGTGGCGATCCTCGAGGGGGGACATCTGCGCTTTCTCCTCCAGAGGCAGGAGATCGAGGGCCGGTCGGCGCGGGACATCGCGGCGCGGTTGACCGCGGCGTACGAGGCGCTGCCGGGCTAGGAGCCCGTCCTCACTAATGTCCTGCTACGCGCCGGCGATTCTCTCGGTGCGAGCGGAATGCCCGAAAAACCGCTTGTGCGGCGTAGCTCTGCTACGCCTCCGCGCGGTTTTTCTGCGCTCCCGCTCTCGCTTCAGCCTCGCCGCGCTCGCGACGGACATTACTCGGACGGGCTCCTAGGTCTTGCGGCGGCGTTCGCCCTCGCGCCGGCGGTCGTTTCGGTCGGTCTTGCCGGGCACGAACCGATCGTGGGCGCGGCGCTTCTCCGCGCGGCGCTTTTCCGCGCGCCGCTCTTCTTCCGCGCGCCGGGCGGCCTCGGTTTTCGAAAGGGGTTTCTGCTTCATCTCGGGGCTTCCTTTTCCTGGTCTCGCTCGCACGTGCGGCGCTAACAGGCGGGATGGCGGGAGCATTCCCGGACCCTCCCGCTAGTGCACGCCGCCCGTCAGGTGGACGATCGCGGTCCACAGGCCGCGGCTGAATCGAAACGTCGCCAGTGGGACGACGATCGCCGCCGCGCCCCACACCGCGAGGCTGACCGGCAGCGACCACGCGGGCGAGAAGGCCGTGCCGATCATCAGGCCGAAGGCGACGACGAACGTGTTGATGTCGAGCGAGCCGACCCACTGCCCGTGCTCGCGCGCGAAGCCGACGCCGCACACGGAGCAGTTGTCGTACATGCGAAAGTAGGTCCGGAAGAGCCGGCCCTGTCCGCACACGGGGCAGCGCAGGCGGAGGCCGCGCCAGACGACGGTGCGCCAGTACCCCTGAGGCCACCCGGCGTTGTGACGGGCGGTCGAGCCGCGCCAGGGAAGGACGGGATGGGGCTCTTTTTCCGGGGCCGCCATGGAGGCCCGATCTTACTCCCGGCCCGGGAGAGCCCGATCCTCTGTCCCTCCCGCGGCCACACCGAATCCTTTCGTCGAGAGGGCCTCCGCGGCGCCCGCGTCCCACAGGAGGCGGTTCGTGTGGTTCAGATGCACGAAGAAGACGCGGCCTCGTGCGCCCGCGACCGGCGACAGCCGCTCGATCGTCTCGGGAACCAGCGGATGAGGGATGTCGGCGATCGAGCGGCCGGGAATCTCGTCGGCCGAGAAGAACGTGCCGTCCACGAACGCCGTCAGCGCGGGATCGGCGAGATAGTCCTCCAGCCGGCGGTCCCACCTCTCCCACTTGTCGATGTCCGGGAGCCAGAGGATCTTCCGGTCCGGGCCGCGGATCAGAAAGGCCACCGTGTCCGAGTCCTCGTCGCGGTGCGGGACGGGGATCGCCGCGACGCGCAGGGCGGGCGTCAGCGCGACCTCGACCCCGGGCTCGAGCTCCCGAATGGCGATGTTGCCCTGCGCGACGAGCCGGCTCCACGGGAGGTTGTCGCGCAGGAACCGCGCCATCGACGGCGTGCAGTACACCGGGATCCCGCGCGCGCCGAGGACCTCGCGGCCGAGCTGCGCCAGCCCCAGGTAGTGTCCGATGTGGGCATGGGTCAGGAGAATGCCGTCGGGCGGACCCCCGAGCCGGTCCATCTGTGCGGCGAAGTCGGGTGTTGCGTCCACGAGGAAGCGCTTGCCCGCGGCCGGGTCGATCAGGCCGAGCGATGCGACGAGGACGCGCTTGGCCGGCGCGCGCCGCGCCTCGACGCAGAGGGGCTGGCGGCAGCCCGCGTGGGGCACGCCGCCGTCCTGGGCGATGCCGAGGACCACGGCCTCGAGGCCCGGTCCTTGCATTGACAGGAGAGTGATGAGAAACGCAGCCAGGGGCAAAGCGAAACGCTCCTTGCTCTCGAAGTAGACTGTCTCACGGAGGCACCTTTATGACCCGCAAGAGTTTGTCCCGCTCGACCGCCCAGGCGCTCGGCCCCCTGCTCGTTCCCCTGATCACCAAGGTAGCCCTGCCGATCGCCATCGAGAGCCTCCGCCGCGGCGGCAAGTTCGACACCGACCGGTTCTACGCGGAGGCCAAGGAAGGCCTCGCGAAGGGCTTCAAGAAGAGCCGTCCGGAACTCGAGGATCTGAAGGAAGACCTTTCCGAGCGCGGCGGCGACCTCTACGAGGACGTGCGCAAGCACGGCGCGGAGCTTCTCGAGACGCTCAGCGAAAAGGGCTCGTCGCTCGCGGAGGACTGGATGGGGCGGGTGCGCCCCCGCCGCCGGCGTTTCCGCCTCGTGCACGCCCTCGGGATCCTGGCGATCGTCGGCGTCGGCGTCGCCCTGGTCGGCAGAAAATAAGGGGTCAGGTCTTCATTCTTCGGCTTTTCCAGAAAATCCGAAATTTGAAGACCTGACCCCAAGAAGCCCCTACCTCGCCGCGAGCTTCTTGTACTTGATCCGGTGCGGCTGGTCCGCGTCCATGCCGAGGCGGCGCTTCCGGTCCGCCTCGTACTCCTGGTAGTTGCCTTCGAACCAGACGGTCTGGCTGTCGCCCTCGAAAGCGAGGATGTGGGTGGCCACGCGGTCGAGGAACCAGCGGTCGTGGCTGATGACGACGGCGCAGCCGCCGAAGTTCAGCAGCGCCTCCTCGAGCGACCGAAGGGTGTCGATGTCGAGGTCGTTGGTCGGCTCGTCGAGCAGCAGGACGTTGCCGCACTTCTTCAGCGTGCGCGCCAGGTGGAGCCGGTTCATCTCGCCGCCCGAAAGGTCGCCGATCCGCTTCTGCTGGTCCTGACCCTTGAAGTTATACATGGAGACGTACGCGCGCGAGGAGATCTCGCGCTTTCCGAGGATCATCTTGTCGAGCCCCCCCGAGATCTCGTCGTGCACGGACTTCGACGGGTCCGGGCGGTCTCGGTCCTGGTCGACGTAGGAGGGGACGACCGTGTCGCCCACGACGAGCTTGCCGGCGTCCGGCTTCTCCTGGCCCACGATCATCTTGAAGAGCGTCGTCTTGCCGGCGCCATTCGCGCCGATGACGCCGACGATACCGCCGCGCGGCAGGTCGAAGGAGAGGTCCTCCATGAGCAGGCGATCGCCGTACGCCTTTCGCACGCCCTCGGCGCGCACGACGACGTCGCCCAGGCGGGGGCCCGCCGGGATGAACAGCTCCTGCGTCTCGCCGCGCGTCTCTGGGCCCGTGTCGTTTAAGAGCGCCTCGTAGCGGTCGATGCGGGCGCGGCTCTTGGCGTGCCGCGCGCGGGGCGACATCTTGATCCACTCGAGCTCGCGCTGCAGCGTGCGGCGCTTGGCCGTCTCCGCCTTCTCTTCGAGCTCGAGCCGGCCTTCCTTCTGCTCGAGCCAGCTCGAATAGTTGCCCTTCCAGGGGATCCCCGCGCCGCGGTCGAGCTCCAGAATCCAGCCGGCGACGTTGTCGAGGAAGTAGCGGTCGTGCGTGACGGCGACGACGGTGCCGGGATACTCCGCGAGGTGCCGCTCGAGCCAGGCCACCGACTCGGCGTCGAGGTGATTGGTGGGCTCGTCCAAGAGCAGCAGGTCCGGCCGGTCGAGCAGAATCTTGCAGAGCGCCACGCGGCGCTTCTCGCCGCCCGAGATCTTCGTGACGTCCGCGTCGGGAGGCGGCAGCCGCAGCGCGTCCATCGCGATCTCGAGTTGGCGGTCGAGCTCCCAGGCGTTGGAGGCCTCGATCGCGTCCTGCACCCGCTGGTACTCCGCCATGACCTTGTCGCTCTCGGCTTCGGAGAGGTCCTCGGCGAGCTTTTCGTTGAGCTCCTCGAATCGCTTCAGGAGCCCGCGCGTCTTGGCGACGCCCTCCTCCACGTTGCCGAGAACGTCCTTGGACGCATCGAGCCGCGGGTCCTGCGGCAGGAAGCCGACGCGCGTGCCCTCGGCGGGAAACGCCTCGCCCGCGAAGTCCTTCTCGACGCCGGCCATGATCTTGAGGAGAGTGGACTTTCCAGCGCCGTTTAAGCCGAGAACCCCGATCTTGGCGCCCGGCAGAAACGAGAGATAGATGCCCTTCAGAATCTCGCGCTGCGGAGGGACGACCTTCCGCAGATTGACCATCGTGTAGATGTACTGGTGTGCCATAGGGCGGGGGAGTCTATACGAGTCGAGAGGCGCGAGTCAGGCGTCGGGAGGAGCTTCTCCCACGTTGATCCCCATCGTGCCGAGCAGGCGATTCTCGTAACGCACGTTGGCGAATCCCGCCGCCTGCATCATGCGCTCGACGCCGCGCTGCGCGGGAAAGCGCTTCAGCGACTCGGGGATGTAGAGGTAGGTCTCCGGGTCGCCGTGAAAGAGCCAGCCGACGGCCGGCATCATGGTGCGCAGATAACCGCGATAGAGCGCGGCCGCTAGCCGGTTGTCGGGTTTCCCGAAGTCGAGGACGACGGCGCGGCCCCCGGGCGCGAGCACCCGCCGGATCTCCCGAAGCGCCGCCTCGGGCTCGGCGACGTTGCGCAGGCCGTAGCTGACTGTGACCGCGTCGAAGGCGCCGTCCGGGAACGGAAGCTCGAGCGCGTCGGCTTGGGTGAAGGCGGCCCGGCTCTTCGCGGCGGAGCGGCGCCGCCGCGCGACCGCGAGCATCGGGAGCGTGAAGTCGGCCCCGGTCACAGGGTCGGCGCCCATCTCCTCGGCGAGGAAACAGAGGTCGCCGCTGCCACAGCAGAGGTCCAAGACCCGGGCTTTCGGCACGAGCCCGCGCAGGGCGAGGCGCACGGCCTCCCGCTTCCAGCGCCGGTGCATCCCGAAGCTCATCACGTCGTTGACGAGGTCGTACTTCCAGGCCAGGCTCGAGAACATCTCGCGGACCTTTGGCGCCCGCTTCTCGTCGTAGGAGAGGTACTTGTTGGTCACCGTGCGCCTAAAGACGGCCCCGCCAGTAATAGGGCCGCCGCCGACCTTGGGCAATCTCCGAGGCCCGGCATCGCGCGTTCGTACCAGGCTGCGGCCTCCCGCAACTCATCGCGGGCGGCCGGATGGAACCGGATCCGCACGGCTACTTTCGGCGGAGGCTTTCGCGGATCTCGGCGCTTACGATGTCACGATCGAGTCGCTGGGCCTCTCCGCGCTCGACCTGAACGATGCGGCGATCGACTTCGGCGATCCATGCCGCTTCGACGCCGGCCTCGGCCTGGCCATCGAGGCTCGCAATCAGCTCCGTGGCGATGCGCGCGCGATCCCCGGTCGGCAATTCGAGCGCCGACTCGAGGAGTGTTTCGAAGCGCAAGGCCATGGCTTCATTCTACTCTCGCGGCCCTGACTACGATCCGCCTCTCCGGTCCGGACCTGTTGTAAAGTTTCCAGTCCAATGGCTGAGCGAGCCCCGAAACCGGTCAGCGCCGACGAAGCCCGGAAGGTCGCGGAAGAGGCGCGCGAGAGCGAGTGGAAGGCGCCCTCCTTCCTGAAACAGATCTTCCTTGGGAACTTCCGCCTCGACCTCGTTCACCCCTTCCCGGAAGCGCCGCCGGAACGGCCGGAGTTTCGCGCGTTTCTCGAGAGCCTCGGGCGTTTCCTGGTGGAGAAAGTCGACCCCGACGCGATCGACCGCGACGGCAAGATCCCGCTGGCCGTCATCGCGGGCTTGGCCGAGCTCGGCGCCTTCGGCATGAAGATCCCGAAGGAGTACGGCGGCCTCGGTTTCACGCAGCGCGAGTACGGCGACGCGATGAAGCTGATCACGAGCCGCGACGGCAACCTCGTGACGCTCCTGTCTGCGCACCAGTCGATCGGGGTGCCGCAGCCCTTGAAGCTCTTCGGCACGCCGGAGCAGAAGAAGAAGTACCTGCCCCGCCTGGCGCGCGGTGCCGTCTCCGCCTTCGCGCTGACCGAGGCGCAGGTGGGCTCGGACCCCGCCAACCTCGCGACGACCGCGATCCGCACGCCCGAGGGCGACTACATCCTCGACGGCGAGAAGCTCTGGTGCACCAACGGGACGATTGCGGAGCTCTTCGTCGTGATGGCGCGGCACCCCGACACGAAGAAGATCTCCGCCTTCATCGTCGAGAAGTCGTGGCCCGGCGTCGAGGTCGTGATCCGCTGCCACTTCATGGGGCTCAAGGCCATCGAGAACGGGGTCATCCGGTTCACGAACGTGCGCGTCCCGAAGGAGAATCTCCTCTGGGGCGAGGGCCGGGGCCTCAAGCTCGCGCTGGTCACGCTGAACACCGGCCGGCTGACGCTGCCCGCCTCGTGCGCCGCGGGAGCGAAGCGCTGTCTCGAGATCTGCCGCGAGTGGTCGAACGAGCGCGTCCAGTGGGGCCAGCCCGTCGGTCGGCACGACGCAATCGCCCAGCTTCTCGCGGAAATGGCGGCTACCACCTTCGCGATGGAGGCCGTCAGCGATCTCGCCTCGTCCATGGCCGACATGCCGGACCGCGACATTCGCCTCGAGGCCGCGGTCGCGAAGATGTGGAACTCCGAGGAGGGCTGGAAGATCGTCGACCGCACGCTCCAGATTCGCGGCGGCCGCGGCTACGAGACGGCCGATTCGCTGCGCGCCCGGGGCGAGGCGCCCATCCCCGTCGAGCGCATGCTCCGCGACTTCCGGATCAACCTCATCTTCGAGGGGTCGTCGGAGATCATGCGCCTCTTCATCGCGCGCGAGGCCGTCGATACGCACCTCGCCGTTGCCGGCGACTTCGCGAGCCCGAAGGCGCCGCTCGGAAAGAGACTCGCTGCGCTCCCGAAGATGGCGGCGTTCTACGCCGGGTGGTATCCCTCGCGCTGGCTCGGCTGGGGGGCGTGGCCCAGCTTCTCCGAGTTCGGTCCGCTCGCCGGCCACGTCCGTTACGTCGACCGTACGACCCGCCGTCTCGCGCGGACCATCTTCCACCTGATGCTGCGGCACGGGCCCAAGCTCGAGAAGCGCCAGGCCCTGCTCTTCCGCGCGGTCGACATCGGCGCGGACCTCTTCGCGATGACCGCCGCGCTCTCTCGCGCCGACCAGCTCCGCCGGGCGCACGCCGCCGAGGCCCCGCAGGCTGCAGAGCTCGCCGACATCTTCTGCCGCGGCACGGAGCGCCGCATCGCCGAGCTCTTCCGCGGGATCGCAGACAACGACGACGTCGCCAAATACCGGACCGCGCGCCGCCTCCTCGATGGCGAGTTCGCGTTCCTCGAGGAGGGGATGACGCCGCAGGAGGGGGCTACCGAAGCCCCTGCGGCGTCCCCGCAGTCGACCCGCGTCGCGACGCGCTGAGCGAACCACCCGGCGCGAGACTCGTCGCGGGATGGAACCCCACCATCTGGTGACGATCCTCGCGGCGTCCTAGCGTTTCGGCTTCGTGACGTTCTTGCTATCGACGTAGGGCGACGTGTGGTGCCCGCCTCCAAAACAGTCCGAGCCGCCAGCGCTTCTAGTCACCTCGAAATCAGGAACCGGCACAGGGCAATGAGTCGGTTTGATCTTCAAAAGCTGGTAGTGCAGCAGAAAATCGTAGTCTGGTTCTCCCTTTTTCAAGAGGTGAGCTTCCCCCTGTCTGACGCTTGCTATCCAGACTCGGATCTGCGGGTGGGCTCGATAGTCGAACTTTGCCAACGACCCCTTGCTCGTCCAAAGGCTCACGACACCATCCTGCTTGCTTAGCGGCTGGTCGAGGTAAATCCCCCGAGCCGGACGGCTAGGCAGAGGGCGTTTCGTTGCCACGGTGGCCGGCTGGGCGGGCTCCCAGTGCCAAGTCTTCTTTGCGTCCTCGTCAACCAGCGCACCGAGCCGACCGGTCTTCGAATAGTAGCAGCCAGCGGGCAAGTCGCCTTCGCAGGGTTTGACGGGATTCTTCAAGGTGTATTTGTCAACTAACTGACTAAGAAACGGGAGATGCTCGAGCGAGTTATTGGAATTGGGGTCCCGATGAAGCCCAGCCCCGCTCACGATATCGGGGTTGCCGTACCGGTTCGCCAAATAGATCTTGCCGTTTCCTAGGAGAGTCCAACAGTACTTTTGGTCACAGCTGACGCCTGCGCCATGGCTCATCTCGTCGTCCTTTGCCCACACGGCATATCGCTCGTGAACGGGTACGGTATGCCCGCAAACGGCTGTCGCGTTGGATTCCGTCAGAAGGATGTATGCGTACTTGGGGTCGTTGAAGCTGTCGACCACGAGGTCGTAGGCGCCGAGGGCGACGAGCTGGACACAGGGCTGGGTTTCGCAGGCGACTGTATTGCTGGGAAGATACTTGAGGAACCCAGGACCTTCAGCGTGTGCGGGGCGAGCGAAAAACATGGCGATGAGGAAAATGACAAGCGGCATCTCTAGCCTCCTTTGATGCGTGCGTCTAAGATCTCTCGGTCTGACCGGGCAATTGGGTCGAGCGCGTTGTCGGCAGGCCCACCAGCTGAAACGCTGCCCAATCAGCAGCGCCTCCGGGGGAAGCGCGCGACCGGAGCGTCTTGACGGCGAGCCTGAGCGACGCATCCGGCGGCATACCTTCTGAAAGGCAGCGCAGAAAGATCCGGCTGAATGACGAAGCACTAGTCTCCGAGACGTCCCATAAGGTCGCCAAGACTCGAGGAGCCCCCGCCGCCAGAAAACCTCGGGCGACGCTCATGACACCCTCATTCTCACGAACAGATCCGACACCCGTTCGGCAGCCAGAAAGCACGACCAGGTGCAGGCGCTCGAAGCGTTCGCTTGCTATTTCGTCGGCATAGAAGATCCCCGAGTCGCCCGTCGTTGAGTCCGGCGCGAGGATCAATGCTGCACGGCCGGGCCCGAGACCGTCTGCGATGGCGTGGCCGGCGAAATGGATGATCTGATGCCGGCCCGCCAGTGCCAGGACAGCGCTCTTTGTGGCTCTGGACCCTATGAGAAGTTGGGAGCCAGGGTACCGAGTGGCACTCTCTCTTGCCTCGGCCTCGGCGGCGGGAAGAGAGGCAAGTCGCGGGAAAAGCGTCTCGTCGGTTTTTGGATTACCAATTGCCAGAACGGACTGGTGTCGCCAATCTTCGGCCGAGCCGCTCTTCTCGAAGAGACGGCTCAATACGGAGATACTGGGAGCAACGCTTATCGCATGCGTCTCAATGAGATGTCGCTTGTCCCGGGGATCTATGAGCGCTGTAAATGGAACCGTGTTCAGAAAGCGATCCGGTACGAATACGATCATCCGATCCGGCCTGATGTGTTCGAGTACGGGCCCGATCAGTGTTCGGGACAGCCGGAGGAGCGAGCCGAAATCTGCAACGGGGTTCTCGAGGGCTCGGCGAAACTCTTTGGCTTCGTGCTCCAGTGCGGCTGAGGAGATCTCGGTCAGACTGAGGGACAGGTGGTTTGGGGTCGCAATCCAGACACAGAGCGCAGAAGGCAACACGTGAAACGCAACAATCGTCACCTCCCTCGGTAGCCGGGACGCAAAATCCTGGAACCGGAGAGGTCGGGCGAGCCCTAACTGCAAATACGCCGGGTCGGTAATCGCATCCAGCAGTACTCGTGCCCGCGCGCGCTCGGCCATGTTGAGTGAAGGGGCAACCTCGCGGGCGCGTGCAAGCAATTCGATCAGCCGGTCAAAGAGAGCGGCCGAGGTTTCGAAGTAGGACAGTCGCTCGTCTTCGTCGGGAAGGCGCTCTCTCTGCATCTCGATCTCATCGACGCCGAGCTCATAATCCGCGCGGGCGAGGTCAAGGCGCTGAATGCTCCTGTAATGGTCCCCGCGCGCGAGGCATAGGCGGGCAATTCGGAAATGATTTCCTGCTTTCTGAAAGAACCTTAGCGCGCCGGTCAACGAGTTGGCGCAGACTGTTGGCGCCTTCGCGAGGCATGCGCGTCCCCGCACCTCGAGCAGATCGGCCGTCGCGCGCTCGCGGATGAGGTCATCCCCGATCCGGCCAGCGGCCTGCGTGGCCTCGTCGAGGTCTCGCGTCGCTGCCGCGAAATCTCGAATCTCAAGCTGGGCAGCGCCCCTCGTTCTGAGTGCTTCGGCTTCGAGCGGAGAATTTGAGCTAGTTCTCGCGAGGCGAACCTGTTCATCTAGGAAAGCGATAGAGAGATGAGGGTTACCTTCGGTGAGGGCTGCGCGGGCGGCATCGCCCAGGGCAAGCGGACGCCAATCAATATCTGCGTCGAGGAGGCGAAGAGCCTGCTGGCGATGGAGCCAGGCCTCATCACGTCGGTTGAGATACGTAAGGCACTCTGCTGTGAGAGCATGCAGGACACCAGTGTTCTCAATCTCGCCGATGCGGCCGAAGGTCGCTAAAGAAATCTGGTAGTCGTTGAGAGATTCTCGCGGGTGGCCTCGTAGAAGCAACACCAGGCCACGCAGCCAGCGAAGCCGAGCATCGACTGATGGATAACGCTTGGGCGACCCGCGGACTTTCTCGAGCTGGTCAAGAGTCTGTTGAAGAGCGTTTTGATTATAGAGACAGCCGGCCGTTTCGACGTCGACCTGGCATACGAAGGGACTATTCTTTTGGGAGAGCGTTGTACCAGACTCCCGAAATGCCATTA
>JBBDKM010000041.1:0-27709 GCA_040879385.1 Thermoanaerobaculia bacterium
GACGCGCTATTTCGGCTACCTCCGTCTCGTCTTCGAGGGGCGCCGCTACCTCTGAGGCGAGCCGGGCGCGTTCTGGTACGCCATCTCGCGAAGCAGGGCGATCCGGCGCGTCAGCGGAGGGTGGGTCGAGAGCAGGCCCGCCCACCATCCCTCCC
Organism: Thermoanaerobaculia bacterium; assembly: GCA_040879385.1. Classification (GTDB taxonomy): domain Bacteria; phylum Acidobacteriota; class Thermoanaerobaculia; order UBA5066; family Gp7-AA6; genus DAHUXD01. Next base: position 156 of record JBBDKM010000041.1, read on the forward strand.
TTTCGTTGACCGCGCGGCCGCGCGGATCCTCGATGCACAGGTGCGCGATGCCCTGCTTGATCGAGGGCGTGGGAGCGATCGAGGCGGCGATCTTCTCGAGCGCGGAGGCGAGCGCCAGGGGGTTGCGCGTCAGCTCCGCGCCCGACGCGTCGGCCAGGTACTCGCGCTGCCGCGAGACGGCGAGGGAGACGATCTGCGCGATGATCGGCGCCAGCACGATCGACACCACCCACAGGGCGACGAACAGGATGCCGAGGCCGCCGCTCCCGCGGTCGGAGTCCCGGCGGCGGCCTCCAAGGGACAGCCCCCGGCGGCTCCAGTCCGAGATCAGGAGGATCGCTCCGGCCAGCGCCGCGACGACGGTCATCAACCGCACGTCGTAGTTCTTGACGTGCGACATCTCGTGGGCGATGACCCCCTGTAGCTCGTCCCGGCTGAGCTTCTCGAGGAGCCCGCGCGTGACCGCGATCGAGGCCTTTTCGGGGCCCGTGCCCGTCGCGAACGCGTTGGGGTCCGGATCGGGGATGACGTAGAGCGCCGGCTTCGGGAGCCCGCCCGCGATCGCCATCTCCTCGACCACGTTCTCGAGCACGCGCTGCTTCGGATCGGACGGGTCGAGTCGAGCGGCGCGCGTGGACTCGAGCACGGCCTTGTCCCCGCCGTGCAGCGACCACCACGCCGAGAAGCCGCCCGCGCAGAGAGCGCCGAGCGTCGCCAGCGGGAGCCCCGGCGAGAAGCCGCCGGCGTAGAGCATCCCGTCGGCTCCGAGGCCCAGAAGGACGAGCAGCAGGATGAACCCGGCGATGAAGAGCCGGGTGTTGGTGATGTTGCGCTTCTGCTGGTCGTAGAGGTTGGTCGAGGTCATCCCTGCGGCCGCAGGTTCAGGTCCACCTTGGGCACCGCGCGCTCTGCCTCGTCCTTGATCTCGTAGAGCTCGACGGGCTGGAACTTGAAGGCCTGCGCGATGAAGCTGTCGGGGAAGATCTGCTGGGCCGTGTTGAAGCGCATCGCGATGTCGTTGTAGAACTGGCGCGCGAAGCCGATCCGGTTCTCCGTCGAGGAGAGCTCTTCCATCAGCGACTTCACGCTCTCGTTGGCCTTCAGGTTCGGGTAGTTCTCCGCCAGCGCGAAGAGGCGCCCCAGCGTCTGGGTCAGCGCGTTCTCCTTGTCGGCCGCGTCGGCCACGCCTCGAGCCGCGACCGCGGAGTTGCGCGCCTGGATGACCTTCTCGAGCGTATCCTGCTCGAACTGCATCTCGCCCTTCACTGCGGCGACGAGGTTGGGGATCAGGTCGTGCCGCCGCTTGAGCTGCACGTCGATCTGTTTCCAGCCGTTGACGACCTGGTTGCGCAGCGAGACCAGGTTGTTGTAGCGCCAGATGGCCCAGATCGCGCAGAAGACGCCGAGGATCACCAGGACGAGCAGACAGCCGCCGATTACACCCATCGCGTTTGTGTTCCCTTCACCAAGAGTTACGAGCTTCTGGCAGGAGAGTTTATCCCGTGGCCGTCAAGAGCCGCTACGCGTTCAAGCCCTGGCGCAGCTCCCGCGCGAGGATCTCCACCGCCGACCGGGTCCCGCCGGTCAGCTTCTCCTTCCAGACGGTTTCTGTCTCGAAGCGCCGGTCGCCGATCGACTCGGCCCAGGGGCGCAGCGCCGCGTCGAGCTCGCCCGCGGACCAGACGTCCCCGCCCCGCTTGCGGATCATGGCGATCACGTAGGGGACGATCCGGATGAAGGCCCGCAGCGACGTCGAGCTCTTGATCGAGTACTTGCGTCCGGCGAACGCCACGGGGAACGCTCGGCCCGCCGCCTTGAAATAGTTCAGGAAGAAGCGGCGCGCGTTCTCCCGGAACTCGCGGGCGATCCGGCCGCCGGCCGCGTCGATCGCCGCGAAAACGTCCCGCAGCTCGTCGGCGAGAGAGGCCTGCGTGACCGTCCCCTTCCCGATGCCGAGGACTTTGATCGTGCCCTTCAGCGGCGAGCCCTCGTCCTCGTTCAGGGTCCGGATCACGTCGTGCGCGGCGGCCAGGTTGTCGTCGCGATAGAGGCGCCGGCCCGAGAGCGAGATCAGGTGGGAAGGGTTCAGCTTCGTGTGCTTGCTGTTGATCGTGACGAAGAGCTCGACGACCTGGTCGGGCGTGAGGTTGTCGAACACGACCGCCGGCACCTGGAAGTCGCGCAGGCTGTGTTTTTCGGCGAGCTGGTGGAGGGCGAGGAGCCGGTGCTGGCCGTCGAGGGCCCGGAGGATGCCCGATTCCTCAGGCAGCTTGAGCGAGCCGGCGTCCGCGCGGCCGCTCGAGGGGGCGAACTCGAGGCGCTTCTCGGACACCAGAAGGACGCTGCCCGGGATCGCCGGGAGGGTCCCCGAGTCGGCGCACTGGAGGTAGTAGGCGACGAGCTCGTCGATCTTCTTCTTGATGATCGGGCGCTGGAAGGCCTGCTCTGAGGCGGCGATCTTCTTCTCCAGGAACTCCCAGTTGACCCGTCCGGGGGCGGCCTTCGACTTGCCGCGGGTGGTCTCGCTGCCCGGGCCGAACGAGAGGATCTCGAAACCGACCAGGGATTGGAGGTCCGCCCCCGACAGCAGGGCTTCGTAGAACCGCACGCCGAACTGATTGAGCCGGAGCGAGGGAACCGAGATCATCGCCACCTCCTACCCTGGATGCCCGCGGTCGTCCGGCCAGGCCCTCGCCCGGTCCGGGGCGGGGGACAGGGTATACCGGCTGCCGGTCCGTTGGACCCAGGAGAAATCAGTCATCGGACGCCGGGATTCGGGGGGGTGAGCTCTTGGGGCCGCGCCTCGCGCGCCCGCCTATGGCGGCGAAACCGACTTCCAGTCCTGCCCGGCCATCATTTGCTCGTGGATCCGCCCGGCTCCGGTCAGAATCCCTTTGAGCTCCGAGGTCAGGATCAGGGCCAGCTCCGGCAGCGCCTCGGGGCGGGCCACCGGCACCGAGCATTCGATGATCGACTGTCCGAGGGAGGCGAAGAAGGGCGAGGGGCGCCGCGTCCAGTCGGAGTCGCTGCGCCGGTGTTTGGTCATCAGGAAGGCCGCCAGACGGCGCTCGTCCCAGGGCTCGGTCATGATCCAGCAGAAGTTGGCGCGAAGGCCCTTCTGCTCGATGGCGGGCTCGTCCTGGGCAAGCGAGATCGACATGAACCGCCACAAAAGATAGCATCCCCCGACCGGATCCATACGATGAAAAGCGCTCTTCTCGCGGGCCTGCTGCTCTACCCCGGCGGATCTCCCGACGCCCGGGCCGCCGGCGAGAAGGTGTACGCGTCGCACCTGATGGTCGACCAGGAGGTCGTCGTCTCCGCCCGGATGACCGGGATCATCGAGTCGGTCGCCGTCGAGCGCGGCGCGGCCGTGTCGCAGGGGCAGGTGCTGGCGTCGCTCGACCCCCGCTCGCTCGACGCCGACGTGCGCGAGGCGCGGGAGGAGATGGAGCTGCGGAAGGCCGAGTTCGGCCGGGCCGAGGCGCTGGCAAAATCCAGGATCACGAGCGCCTCCGACCTGGACGAGAAGAAAGCCCGGTACCAGGTCGCGGTCGCGCGCTGGGAAAAGGCGAAGACGCTTCGGGACTACGCGCTCATCCGAGCGCCTTTCGCGGGCATCGTCGCGGAGAAATACGCGCGGGTGGGCCAGAAGGTCATCGAGGATGGCAGCGAGCCGCTGTTCAAGATCACGGCCGTGGAGCCGCTCCTCGCCCGCATCTACGTGCCCGAAGAGGAGCTCCTGCGCCTGCGTCTCGGCGACCGCGTCGAAGTCGTGCCCGACCGGTTCCCGGACGCGCGCACCACCGGAGACGTTCGGTTCATCAGCCCCTCCGTCGACCCGGCCAGCGGGACCTTTCAGGTCGTCGTGCGGGTGCGCCGCGAGCCCGCACGGACCGTGCTCCGGCCCGGAGTGGCCGTGAAAGTGCGATTCGTCCGCTCCGGGACCCGATAGCCCGGCGCGGCAGAGGGCGATGCCCGACAAACCGTCCCGCCGCCCGGCCCGCCTGCGCTCGACCCTGGACCGGGTATTGGCGCACGACGTCAAGAACATGTCCTTCCGGCTGCGCCTGCTGCTCTCGAACCTCGACGAGCACTGGGAGGACCCGGACTTTCGCCGGACCGTCCACGAGCTGCTCGCCTCCACGGTCGAGCGCCTGGAGGGGATCGCCGGGCGATTCGGAGTGCAGGAGGAAGCGGTCCTCATCAAGGTGTCTCTCGACGTGAACGGGCTTCTCCGGGAGATCGCAGTGCGCCCCTCGCGTCGCGCCCGACCGGCGGGCGGGCCGGCGATCTCGCTCGCGCTCGGCGAGGTGCCCCGGATCTGGGCCGACCCCTTCTACCTGGGGGACGCGCTCTCCAGCCTCATCGAAAACGCGTCGGAGGCCGCGGCTCCGGGCGGAAAGGTCCTCGTGCGGAGCTTCGCCGGCGGCACGGCGCGCCGGCCGCGAACCGTCGTCGAGATCATCGACAACGGCGCCGGCATGACCGCGGAGTTTCTCCGGGACCGCCTCTTCGAGCCCTTCGCGACGACCAAGCCGCAGGGCGTCGGGCTGGGTCTGGCGACGGCCCAGCAGATCGTGCGCTTCCACCATGGCTCGCTTCGCGTGCTGTCGCAACCGGGGGGCGGCACGATGGTGCGGGTCTCGTTGCCGGCGATCGCGGAGGGCCAGGCATGACCGGGCCGGAGAAGGCGCTCGGCCGGATCGTCATCGTCGAAGACGACCCCTTCCTCCTCGAGCAGCTCACCTGGGCGCTCAAGGGGCGCTTCGCCGTCTCCTCCGCGCGCGACGCCGCGCAGGGCCGGGCGCTCTGCGAATCGGAGCCGGACCTGTATCTCTTCGACATGCGTCTGCCCCCCTCGAACGAGCTCGAGGAAGGGCTCGAGCTTCTCCGCCACGCGCGGCGCCGGGACCCCGAAGCGACGGTCGTGATGATGTCGGGAGAAGGGGAGAGGGAGCACGCGTTGAAAGCGCTGGCGCTCGGCGCCTTCGACTTTTTTCAGAAGCCGATGGACACGGCCGAGCTGCTGGTGATCCTGCAGCGGGCGCTGGAGCGGCGGCGGCTCGTCGCGGAAAACCGGGAGCTGCGCCAGGTCGCGCGGGGGGCGCCCGGCTTCGAGCAGATGGTGGGAAAGAGCGCCCCGATGCGGCGGCTGTTTCAGGATATCCAGAAGGTCGCGGCCAGCGACGCGACGGTGCTCATCTCGGGAGAGAGCGGAACGGGCAAGGAGCTCGTGGCGCGCTCGATCCACGACGGGAGCCCCCGGCGCGACCGGGCCTTCATCGCCGTCAACGCCTCGGCGCTGCCCGAGTCGCTCGCCGAAGCGGAGCTCTTCGGGCACGAGAAAGGCGCCTTTACCGGCGCGATTGCTTCGCGGCCGGGCCGGTTCGAGCTGGCCCACGGGGGGACGCTCTTTCTCGACGAGATCGGCACCCTGTCACTGGCGGTCCAGTCCAAGCTTCTGCGCGCCCTCGAGAGCCGCGAGATCGAGCGCGTCGGCGGCCGCCGGACGATCCCGGTCGACTTTCGCCTCATCTCGGCGACCAACGTAAACCTGGAGGCCCGGGTCGCCGCCGGGACCTTCCGCGAGGACCTCTTCTACCGGATCCACACGGTTCCGATCGTGATCCCGCCGCTGCGCGAGCGGGTCGACGACATCCCGCTTCTCGTCGAGCACTTCCTTTCGCGTTTCTGCGCGCGGCACGGCAAGCCGGGAAAGCGGCTGTCGGCCGGGGTCCTGGAGCGCCTGAAGGCGCATCCCTGGAGAGGCAACGTCCGGGAGCTCCAGCATGCCGTCGAGATGCTGGTTCTCTTCTCCGAAGGCGAGGAGGTCCGGGAGGAGGACCTGCCGCGGGCGCTGCGCGAGCCGGCGGCTCCCGCGGGCGGGGCGCCCTCTCCGCCGAAAGGCTTCGCCGCGGCTGTCGAGGAGCTCGAGCGGCGGCTCCTGACCGACGCGATTGCGGCATCGAACGGAGTCAAGGCGGAGGCGGCGCGGCGGCTGGGGTTGGACGGCAACCAGATCAAGTACTTGTGCCGGAAGTACGGGCTGTAAAGGAGAGTCGGGAGTCGGAGTCGGGAGTTGAGAAAGTCAACCTGGTGGCGAGTAAAGTTTCAACCTTCCTGTATGGCCGCCCCAACTCGCAAAACTCAAAGGACTGATGAATAAGAGCTTCCAGGAACCAGGCGCGTTTCAGAACTGGCCCGGGTCTTGCCCTCTGTATGGGGCTGAAGAGGAGGAATCAAAATGAGTAACGAAGTGAAGATCAAGCTCACGGACGCTCAGAAGGCCAAGATCAAGGAAGCCACGGGCAAGGACCTCCCGGAGATTCGTGTCGAGTCGTTCGGCAGCTCTCCGGCTCTCTCGGGCCACGTCGCGAGCACTCGGGCGTCGAACCGCTCCGTGACGAGGGCTGCGATGCGCGCCGGGACGAAGGCTGCGACGAAGGCCTCGCTGCGCGCCGGGACGAAGGCTGCGACGAAGGCCTCGCTGCGCGCCGGAACGAAGGCCGCGACGAAGGCCTCGCTGCGCGCCGGAACGAAGGCTGCGACGAAGGCTTCCCTCCGGGCCGGGACGAAGGCCGCGACCAAGGCTTCGATGCGCGCCGGGACGAAGGCTGCCACGAAGGCGGCCATGCGCTCCAACTTCAAGGCCTCGGTCTAACGGCTCCGGCTCTGACTCCGAGCTTCGAGCGCCCCGCTTCGGCGGGGCGTTTTTTTTAGGGCCGCCGCGATTACCAGATCGTCGACTGGGCCCAGCGCTTGAGGACCCGCCACATCCGCGAGCCGTACGACGCGCGGCGGCCCTGAATCTTGGCCCTGCCCGCCATGCCGGCGACGAGGCTGCCGTCCGCGTTGTCGAAAACGGCGAGCGCGACGAACTGCTCGGGATGCTGCCGGGGCGCGGCCGGATCCGTCCCGGCGGAGGCCGTCGCAGGCTGCGCCAGCGCGGCCGGGGCGACCGAGACGACCGTGCCTTTGACCGGCCGGAGATGTCCCCGGAAAAGGGCCGAGACCGACGCCTGGCGCTCGAGATCGTCGAAGAGCCGCTCGGAAACGGGCAGGTCGACAGCGAGCTGCTTGTCCTCGCCGACCTCCGCGAGCAGGGAGCCCTCCGGAACCGCGCGTCCCTCGAGGTCCCGGAGGTACGGGGTCAGGATACGGCCCGCGATCGGGCTCCGAACTACGAGCCGCTCCTCGCGCACGCGGCCGCTCGCGAGCGCGGCGTCCAGGGAGGCGCCGCGGGTCTCGGACTCGAACACCTCCTGGGCCTCGGCGTCCTGTCGGCCGCGGCTGGCCGCGCGCTGCAGGCGTTCTCGCTCGGCCGCGAGGCGGATGCGCTCCTCGGCGCTCGCCGGGCTCATCAGCTGAAAGATCGGCTGGCCGGCCTCAATGCGGTCGCCTTCCTGCGCGAGCACCCGGGCCACGACGGCGTCCTCCGGAGCCTCCAGCCGCACGGTCGCCAGAGGTCGAAGAGTCGCGGGCGTCCGGAGCGTGCGCCGGCTCCACGGCACGAACAGCAGGAGCGCCAGAACGGTTGCGGCGACGTACATCGGCTTCCGGAATCGGAGCGACATGATGAGCTCCTTCTTGTCGAGATACAGAAGGCGGACGGTGCGCGTGAGGAGGCGCAGGCGCTTCCGGAACAGGGCGTAGAGCGTGATGAGCAACAGGACGATCGCCCAGTTCGGGAAGTAATGATTGTAGAGGTTGTAGAAGAGGCCGGCGATGAACCGCATGACGACCAGGATCCAGGCCAGGGCCAGAGTGCCGTAGATCCAGTAGATCCGGCGCTTCCGCCGCGAGACGGCCGGAACCTCGACCGGGAGCCGCAAGATATTTCTCTGGAACGCGGCGCCGAGGTAGCGGAAGGACTCCTCGCGCAATTCGGGGATCTCCACCAGGGTCGTCAGCGCGTAGTAGCCGTCGATCTTGATGAGCGGATTGATGTTGAGAAAGATGGTGGACACGCCGGTATAGAGCATCGTCTTGAAGGCGAACTCGTGCAGGAACGTGTCGGGATAGGAGAGGGTCCAGCAGAGCGTCGCCAGGGAACAGATCCAGGCCTCGACGTAGATGCCCGCGGTCGTCACCCACATCTCGTGCCACTTGTTCTCGAACAGGAGCGAATCGGTCGTGTTGCAATAGAAAGCCGGCGTGGCGTACACGAGCGCGATGCCGATGTCGTGGACCTCGCCCCCGTACAGCTTCGTGACGTAGCCGTGCGAGGACTCGTGGATCGCGCCGAGGAAGGTGATGATCAGGATGAACTGCATCAGCTCCAGGAACGGCTTGTCTCCGAGCGCGTAGAGCACCTTGGTGCCGTGCCAGACCTCGCTCCAGTGCACGACGATGACGCCGACCGTCCACGCGAAAAAGACGCAGGCGCCCGCCACGACCGGGGGAGTCCACAGCCAGCGTACGTACTTGAGGGTCTTGCCGAGGAACCAGTCGGGGTCCACGACGTGAAAGAGCATGAAGAAGGGGTTGAACCCTTCGGACTTCTCGTCGGCGGCGCGTTGGCGGGCCGACCGGGAGTGGGCCAGCAACGCGAGGTTCTTCTCCGCCACCGACTTTTCGATGAAGTCGATGCTCCGGAGCAGCTCTTCGTGCTCGACGATAAGGGCGCGGTCGATCGGTTCGCCGGGGAACATTTCCTGATAGGCCTCGTGGATCTCGCGCACGGTCCGAGTTCCGTCGAAGAGCTGGAGCAAGCCCCATTGGGCATCGTCGAAGTTGTAGTAGGCGGTCTCGACCGGATCCTTGACCACCCACTTCACCTCGCCCATCTGCACGAGGCGGCGGATGACGAGGTCCTTGCGGAGGGCGGGCCGGTCGGCGGCCGGGCCGTGGCGGGCGGCCAGCGCCGCGGCACCCTCCTCGGGCCGCGCGGCCGCGATGAGCTTGCCGGGGCGCGCGACGCTGCTCACGGCAGCAGGGGCCAGATCTTGTTCCAGAGGTAGCGCGCGGGTCGGCGAAACAGCGCTGTGATGACCCGGCGCGTGCCGAGCGACACTTTGCCGGTGCCGAGCATGCCGGTCTTCAGCAGGCCGTCCGGGTTGGGGATCGCGACCTCGGCGATCAGGAAGCGCTCCTCGCCCTCCTGCCGGATGCGGGCCGCGACGCGGTCGACGGAGCCGCGGAAGAGCCGGCCGGGATAGGGGTTGAACTTGAGCGCGGCCTTCTGGCCCTTCTCAACCAGGGCGGCGTCGGACTCGGGCACCGCGACCTCCGCGGTCACGCTGCGCTCGTCGGCCACGACACAGAGCTCCGCTCCCCGGGGGAGGAACTGCCCGACCCGCTCCTCGATGCGGGGCGTCACGATGACGCCGGATGCCGGAGCCGTCAGGCGGGTCCGCGCGAGGCGGTCGTTCGCGAGGGCGATCTGCGCCGCGGCCTCCCGCTGCCTCGACTCCCCGTCGAAGACCGCGGCGGCGTCGGCGTTCTGGCGCGCCTGGGCGACGTCGCTTTCGGCGATCGTCAGCGCGGAGCGGGCCTGGGCCAGGGCGGCTTCGAAGGGCTCGGACTTGAGCGTGGCGATCACGTCACCGGCCTTCACGCGGTCGCCCTCGCGGCGGTGCACCGCGGCGACGACCCCGTCCACCAGCGACGTCACGGCCGCGCGCCGGCCGGGGAGCACGCGCGCGGGCCCCGCGACCCGCAGGGGCCACGGCACGACGAAGAGCACCACGGCCGCGACCAGCGCCCCGATCGCCCACGTGCGTTTCCGTCGCGTCGGGATGTGCGCGAGCTTCCGGCGTTTCTCCAACAGCGGCTTCAGGAACCCGGCCAGCGGAACCTGCTGATACAGCTGCGCGTTGCGGACGGCCACGGTGGCCTGGTTGACCAGGATCGAGAGCAGGTCCCGGGTGCCCTCGTCGAAGGCGAGCGTCTCCTTGCTTTCGAAACCGAGAACACCGAGCTTTCCCTCCTCGTCTTTCAGGAGCACGGCGAAGAAGGAGCGCAGGCCTGTTTCCTGAAAGAGCGCGCGGAACTTCTCCTCGGTCTCCGGCCGGTCGGCGGTGATCTCGCCGTCGGGGGTCTGCGTGACGACCGTGTCCGTCCCCGAGAGGAACACCCATTGCAGGAGCTCCTCCATTTGGCGGACCTCCGGGTTCTTGCGGTCCACTTCCGCCGACCCCGAAACGGCCCCCAGCCGCAGCTTTCCCTTCTGCTGGATCGCGATGGCGCACCGGTCGTAGGTGATGAGCGCCGAGGTCGCGTTGACGATCGTCTGCATGACCTTGTCGAGGTCGAGAGTCGCCGTGATCTCCCGGCTGACCGCGAGCAGCGCGTCGAGCTCCTCGACCTTCTTCTCGGCCTCGTGCTGGCGGGCGTTGCGCAGGGCGCGTACGGCCTGGCGGGACAGGTCCTGGAGCAGCTCCTCGTCCTCGGCCGAGAACTCGGGGTGCCGGCCCCGCTTGTTGGTCAGCACCAGGGCGCCGATGACGGCCTCTTCCTCGACGAGCGGGACCGCCAGCACGGAACGGATCTGGTATCCGGGGCTCTCGGAGGCGACGGGATCCCCCTCCGGGATCCGGTTGCGGCGGACCGGCGCCTGGTCCGCGACGATGTCGCCCACGATCGAGCCGCCGACGGCCTCCGGCATCCCCTCGACGTCGTAGTTCTCGTTGGCGGCCGTGGCGCCGAGGGTGACCTCGCCTTCGTGGGGGTCCAGCATCCAGAGCGACGCGACCTCGGCCGTCACGAAGTCGGCGGCCTTGCGGACGATCAGCTCGGAGAGCTCGTCCGTGTCGATCGTCGAGCCAAACGCCTTCGACAGGTCGTAGAGGTTGGTCAGCCGCTCGATCGCATGGAGCATCCCGACGGTCTTGCGCTCGGAGCGTAGCGCCCGCCCGAGCGCCGGCGCCGCCTGCTCGAGGAATCGCTCGGTTCGCCCCAGCGCCTCGTCGGCGTTGGGCATCCGGGTGAAGAACAGGGCCAGCAGTCCGACCACAAGACCCTCGGCCTCGAGCGGGATCGCCAGGCAGGCTCGGAGCGTCGGCGACACGCCGCGCACGAAAGGATCGTTGGAGGCGAGCTCCTCGCCGGCGAGGACGATCGCCTGGCGGTCGCGGACGAGGTCGTGGATGAAGCCGGTCTCGCGGGGCGCCGAGCGGCGCTGGAGACCCTCGACGCCCTCGCCGGAAGCGCCGATGCAGAGAAAAATGGGATGCAAGGTGTCCGGTGCCCAAAGGAGCGCGGCGTCGGCGCCCGCCATCGGGACGCTCCAGCGGGCGGCCCAGCCGGACGTCTGGGCGAGGTTCTCGCAGAGCGCGAGCTCGGCGAGGGCCGACACCTCCGCGTCGTGGTCCTCCTGCTCCCCGGATTCGAGGGCCTCGTCTTCCGGTTCTTCGGGTTCGTCCGCCATGGTCTCCTTCGGCGTGCGGTTTCGACCAATGTGGACCTAGAAACTGGAGACAGCCGCCTCCATGTCGTCGTGGATCTCGAACACCGAGTCGAGCTTGGTCATCTGCAGGAGCTTGCGGACCTGAGGGCCGGCGTGGAGGAGCTTGGCGTGCCCGCCCTCCCTCTGCGACAGGGTGAGAGCGCGGACGAGGGCTCCGAGCCCCGAGCTGTCGAGAAACCCGACCGCGGAGAGATCCACCAGAAGGTTGATGCGGCCCTCCTCCAGGAGGCGCGTGACCGTTTTCTTGAAGGCTGTTTCCGCATCGCCGATGACGAGATCCCCGGTGACCGTGATGATCGTCACGCCGCCGTCGTCGCGTGTTTCGAGGTTCATAGACTGGCCTGATTATGTCAAAAACGACCGGCGGCGGAAGTTCCGGGGGCGGACGGCGGGGGAGACCCGGCGCGAAACCGGATGGGCTACCGGCATCCGAGCCGCGGGAGTCGATTTGTGAGTGGTTTTGGAGGCCGGGCGCCCGCGGCGGGCGCTCCGAGAAAGCATAGGATTCGCCCATGAATCCTCTCGATCGGCGATCCCTCCTGACCCTCGGCGCGGCGTCTCTCCTGCAGGCGCGGTTCGCGCGCGCCGCCCCGGAAACCCCGAAGGCCTCCCCGCCGAAGGAGATCAAGACGGCGGGGATCCGCCTCATCCCCGTCGACGGCAAGTACAAGGTCTGGACCAAGAAACTCGGGGCCGGGAAGATCAAGGTGCTGACCCTCCACGGCGGGCCCGGCATCACGCACGAGTACTTCGAGTGCTTCGAGGACTTCCTGCCGCAGGCGGGAATCGAGTTCTATTACTACGACCAGCTCGGCTCCTCTTATTCGGATCAGCCGGACGACAAGAGCCTCTGGACGATCGAACGCTTTCGGGAAGAGGTCGAGCAGGTGCGCCAGGCCCTGGGGCTCGAGAACTTCTACCTCTACGGTCAGTCCTGGGGAAGCATGCTCGGGATCGAGTACGCGCTCGAGTACCAGAAGCATCTCAAAGGCCTCGTCCTCTCGAGCATGACGGCGTCGATCCCGTCGTACGTGGCGTACGTCGCCAAGCTCCGCGCCGCGCTGCCTGCGGAGATTCAGGCGGTCCTGGCGAAGTACGAGGCGACGGGGGAGTACGAGTCGCCCGAGTACCAGGAGGCGATGTTCCGGGGAGTCTACGGGCGCCACGTCTGCCGGATCGACCCGTGGCCCGACCCGGTCGCGCGGGCCTTCAAGCACCTGAACCCCCAGGTCTACGGAACGATGCAGGGCCCCAACGAGTTCGTCGTCACCGGCACCTTCAAGAGCTGGGACCGCTGGGCGGATCTGCCGAAAATCGCGGTGCCCACGCTCGTCATCGGCGCGCGCCACGACGAGATGGACCCCGAAGACATCAAGAAGATGGGGCGCGCGATCCCGCGCTCCCGCGTCGCGATCTGCGAGAACGGCAGCCACCTCGCGATGTGGGACGACCAGGAGGCGTATTTCCGCCACCTCCTCCGCTTTCTGAAAGACGTCGACGCCGGCCGCGCGTAACGGGTTGCGACCATGAGGGAGACTCCCGGCCGCGCCGTTGTCGTGGCCGATGCCGGCGCGCTGGCGCGGGAAGCCGCGCGGGAGTTCGAGCGCCGGGCCAAAGAGGCGGTCGCGGCGCGCGGCTGGTTCGCCGTCGCGCTGTCGGGCGGCTCGACGCCCCGGCGGCTCTACGCGCTGCTCGCGGATCCGGCCGCCCCGTTTCGCGCCGCGATTCCGTGGGATCGGGTCCACCTCTTCTGGGGCGACGAGCGGCACGTGCCGCCGGAGGATCCTCGGAGCAACTACCGGATGGTTCGCGAGGAGTTGATCTCGCGCGTCCCGATCCCCGCGGGGAACGTCCACCGCATCGAGGCCGAGCTCCCGGAGGCGTCCGAGGCCGCCGCGCGATACGACGCCGAGCTCGCCCGTTTCTTTGCTCTGGGGTCCGCGGAGTTTGCCCGGTTCGACCTCATGCTCCTCGGCATCGGTCCGGAGGGACACACGGCGTCGCTCTTTCCGGGCACGACGGCGCTCCAGGTCCGGGATAAGCGGGTGGTCGAGAACTGGGTCCCCAAGTTGAACGCCTTCCGCATCACCCTGACGCTGCCGGTCTTCGCCCGGGCCGCGGCGGTCCTCTTCCTGATCTCTGGAGAGGACAAGGCGGCGATCCTGCGGATGGTCTTCGACCCGAACGGGCCCGCCGACGCCCTCCCGTGTCAGCTCATCCGCCCCGAGTCGGGAGACCTGATCTGGCTCGCGGACAGGGCGGCGGCGGCCAGTCTCCCACCGTATTAACCTCTTCTTGAAACTCGGCTTCTCCGTAACGCCGACGAGGCGGCGGCATCCAAGGGGCATGACCGTCCACAGTTTTGGCCGCCCCGGGGGCCCCCGAAGCCGGAGTCTCTTCGACCTGCTCGCCCGTTCTCCCGAGCGAGATCCGACCCTGGCCGTTTCCGCGTACTACGCGGGTGACAGGCGGGGGCCGCGCGTGTCCTTCACGATCCCGGGGTCGCTTCGAGAGCGGGGGTCTGGCGCCCCGGTCACGCGGAAAGGATAGGATTCCGCGCGACACAACCGCCGGTTCTGGAGGGTGGGCGAACCACGAAGAAGCGAGTAACACGGTGGAGCCATGTCGGCTCGACCGATGGCTCACGGGACCCCTCGGGGGTAACGAAAGGAGAACGGGATGAGGAAGGGTGATCTGACGACGAAGGCGATCGGACTGGCAGTCGCGGGCGTGCTCGCGGGCTCGGGTCTGGCGATGGCGCTTCCGGGCAAGGCCACCGGCGACGAGAAGAAAGCGGCCGACGAGAAGGGCGCCAAGGACAAGAAGCAGGCCGCGTCCGACAAGCACGTCTGCAAGGGCATGAACGCGTGTAAGGGCCACGGCAACTGTAAGAGCGGCGACGCCGGCTGCGCCGGAAAGAACTCCTGCAAGGGCAAGGGCGGCTGCGCGTCGGCCGACACGAAGCACTCCTGCAAGGGCATGAACGCGTGCAAGGGCCAGGGCGGCTGCAAGAGCGGCGATGCCACCTGCGCCGGCAAGAACTCCTGCAAGGGCAAGGGCGGCTGCGGGGTTCCGGTGGATCCAGTCCACATGGCGGCCTAACTCGATCGCATTCGATTGCCCCGGGGCCGGCGGCGATACCGCGGCCCCGGGGTTCTTTCCACCCGAAACGCCAAACATGAAACCCCTCTCCCGCAATCGTTGGAGCTTCCCCGACCTGGGCGTCGGCGTGGGCCTGCGAACTGCGCACTACGCCCACATCCTCGAGAAGCAGCCCGAGGTCGACTTCTTCGAGGTGCTGTCCGAGAACTACATGGACACGGGCGGCCGGCCGCTCCGGGTCCTCGAGCAGGTGGCAGAGCGCTACCCGATCGTCCTCCATGGCGTCTCGATGAACATCGGGTCGACCGACCCGCTCGACCGCGAGCATCTCCACAAACTGAAATCTCTGGCCGCGCGCACGCGCGCCCTCTGGGTCTCCGATCACCTCTGCTGGACCGGAGTGGCGGGGCGCAACACGCACGACCTGCTCCCGATGCCCTTGTCCGAGGAGGCGCTTCGCCACGTCGTCGCACGCGTGAAAGCCGTCTCCGACGTCCTCGAGCGGCCGCTGATTCTCGAGAACGCCTCCACCTACGCGGAGTTCGCGTCCTCGACGATGCCCGAGTGGGAGTTCTTCGGCCGCCTCATGGAGGCAGCCGACTGCGGCATGCTGCTCGACGTCAACAACGTGTACGTCAGCGCGTTCAACCACGGGTTCGACCCGAAGGCGTACCTGGACGCGATCGATCCCTCGCGCGTGGCGCAGTACCACCTGGCGGGGCACACCAACAAGGGCACGCACATCGTGGACACGCACAACGACCACGTCATCGACCCCGTGTGGGACCTCTACAGGCACTCCGTGGCGCGGACCGGGAATGTTTCGACGCTCCTCGAGTGGGACGCCGACATCCCGGAGTTCGAGGTCGTGCACGCGGAAGCCCTGAAGTCGCGCGCGTTCCGCCTCGAGGAGAAAGCCGTTGCGGCCGCCTCTTGATCTGACGCTGCCGTCCCTGCAGGGCTGGATGCAGGCCGTCATCGAGCATCCCGGCACGGTGGACGAGGCGGTCGAGGCGCCGGCCGCGCGCGCGGCCCTGGATCCCGCCGAGATCGAGCGCGTGATCCGTCCTTCGAAGACGCTGACCTCCGTCGAGCGGGTCGGCGTCTACCAGGGCATGTACCTGCTGCGTATGGTCGAGGCGCTCGAGGGTGACTATCCGGCCGTCGCGCACTTCCTCGGCGCCGAGGGCTTCTCGGAGGTCGTCACGCGCTACGTTCAGGCGCACCCCTCCGTCAGCTACACGTTCAATCGCCTCGGCGCCCGGTTTCCCGAGTTCCTCCGCGATTCGAAGGCCGTCGGCAACCGCGGATTCGTCGCGGACCTGGCGCGTCTGGAGCTCCTGGTGACCGAGGTCTTCGACGCGTCGCAGTCGCCGGCATGGCCGGCCGGCGAGATCGCGCGAGTCCCGGAAGAGGCGTGGCCGGCGGCGCGGCTCGAGCCGATCGCGGCCTTCCGGCTGGGAGCCTTCGGCTACCCGGTCAACGCCTACCTGCAGTCTGTCAAGGAAGAGAACCACGACCATCCCTCGACCGCGCGCCAGGCGACTTGGACGGCGGTGTGGCGCAAGAACTACGAGGTCTGGCGGCTGAACCTCTCGAAGCCGCAGTACGACTTCCTCCGGGCTTTGGCGAAAGGGCGTTTGTTCGGCAAGGCAGTGGCCGACGCCGCCCGGGGCCTTCAGGGCGCGGCCGGCGAGCAGCTCTTCCGGTGGCTGCGCGACTGGGTGGCCGAGGGGATGTTCACCCGTTTGAACGTATAAGTGATCGCTTAAGTATTCTCCCGCTCCCGAATCCCGACTCCCGAATCTCCCCTATAATCCCGCCCCGCATGGCGGGTCGCGGCCGTACAGCTCCTGACGTTCGGCTGGCTGCTCGCCGTCGAGGTGCTCCATCGGCCGGCATGAAGAAGCCGGCGATGGCTCGACGGTCCGCCCTCCTTCTTTTGATGTTCCTGGCGGCCGCCGCGGCATCTGCATTCGAGGGCCGCGTCGTCCTGCCGTCGGGCGCTCCGGTGGCCGGCGCCGAGGTCTCCATTCTCGGCTGGACCGGCACGCAGCGCACCGACGCGGACGGCCGCTTCACCTGGCAGCCGAGTCCCGCGCCGCCCTTCGAGGTGCTCGTCGTCCTTCCCGGCGGCCGCTACATGAAGCCGTTCGCGGTCGCGGCGCTGCCCGAATCCGGGCCGGTCGTCATTGCGGTCAAGCCCCTGGCCGAGGAGGCCGTCACCGTGACCGCCGGCGCCGCGCCGATGATCGAGTCGGCGCCCGCGAATGCAACGACCATCGTGCCGAAGACGGACATCGAGTCGCGCCAGCCGGTCAACCTCGCGCAGGCCCTGGAGAACGTCGCGGGCGTGGCGCAGGTCTCGGAAGGCCAGACGGGGGTTCCGGCCGTTCGCGGCCTCGCGCGCGGACGCAGCCTCATTCTCGTCGACGGCGCCCGGGTCTCCTCCGAGCGGCGGGTCGGGGCGAGCGCCACGTACCTGGATCCTTTTCTGCTCGACGGAGTCGAGGTCTCGCGCGGACCCGGCTCCGTCGCCTACGGTTCGGACGCGTTCGGCGGGGTGATCTCGGCGCGGACCCGCAGCGTCGCGCCCGGCGCGCCGCTGCGCGTCGAGGCGACCGGCGAGTACGGCGTGGGAATCCCGGGAGGGCGCGTCGGCGTCGCCGTCTCCGCGCCGATCGGGGAAGCCGGCGGCTTCCTCGTTTCGGGCCACTATCGCTCGTACGGCGACTGGGACAGCCCCGAGGGCGAAGTGCTCAACTCCGGCTTCCGGGACAGCGGCGTCCTGCTGCGCGCGGTCTATCGGCTCGGCCCCGGAACGCTGACCGCCGGCTGGGAAGGCGACTACGGGCGGGACATCGACCGGCCGCGGAACGACTCGGAGACGGTGCGCTTCTTCTACCCCGAGGAGAACTCGAGCCGGTTCACGCTCTCGTACGAGACCGAGGGGGTCGCCGGCTTCGCGCGCCTGGGCGTGTCGGGATTCCTCGGCTCCTACGGCCTCATCACCGACCAGTACCGCTTCGCGACCTCGACGAGCGTGGCCTCCCTCGAGCGGGCCGACGTGACGGCCAACGACTTCCAGTTCCGCGGCTTCGCGGAACGGTTCTTCGGGCCCGTCCGCGTCGAAGTCGGCGTAGACGTCAACGGCCGTTACGGCCTGCACGCCCTCGACGTGGCGGTCCGCTATGCAGATCCGATCGTCGAGAGCGTCAACGTCTCGGTCAACAAGGCACACCGCACGGACGTCGGCGGCTACCTGACGGCCGAAGCCGGGCTTCTGCCGCAGCTTACGCTTTCCGGAGGCGTGCGCGGCGACGGCGTGACCACGCGGAACCAGGGCGGCTATTTCGGCGACCTTTCCACCTCCAACGCGGACGCCTCGGGGTTCGTCGCGCTGTCGGCCGGCTCGTTCGGTGGCTTTTCCGCAGCCGCCCAGTACGCGCACGGCTTCCGCGATCCGGTGCTCTCGGACCGGTACTTCCGGGGCCCGTCGGGGCGGGGCTTCATCACCGGCAACCCGGACCTGGCTCCCGAGACGAGCGGCCAGTTCGATGTCGCCCTGCGCTACGCGTGGCCCGGGTTCCGCACCGCTTTCTACGCCTACGAGTACCGCATCCGGAACCTGATCGAGCGCTATCCGGGCGCGCTCCCCGACGATTTCCTCTTCCGCAACCGCGGGGAGGCCAGGCTGCGGGGCCTGGAGCTCGAGGTGCAGGCGGACCTGGCCGCGGGTCTGACGCTGGCGCTGGCGGCGCAGATCGAGCGCGGCGTCACGGTCGACGACGACGCGCCGATCGACGACATTCCGCCGGAGTCGCTGACGCTCCAGCTGCGAAAGACCTTCGGGCCCGCGTTCGTCCAAGCGCGCGGCGCGGTCTACGCCGGCGACGCCGACCCCGGGCCGACGGAGCGCGCGCGGCCGGGATACGGTCTGCTCGACCTCGGCGGCGGTTACAAGTTCGGCGAGCTCGTGGAGCTCCAGGCCTACGTGCGCAACGTGCTCGACAAGGCCTACCTCGTCAGCCCCGACCCCCGCGCCGTGCTCGCGCCGGGCATCTCGGCCTCCTTCACGACGTTCGTCAGGTTCTGACGTGGGGTCAGGTCTTCATTTTTCGGATTTTGGGTTTGTTTCCCGTCAGACGTGGCGCTCCTCAAAATCCGAAAAATGAAGACCTGACCCCACTACTGGACACGCCTCTCCGGAAGGAGCCGACATGCCCACGCTCGTCGATCACGCCTCGCGGCTTCGCCGCCTCGTGCACTCCGTCTCGAGCGGCCTGCAGTGGCTGCCGCCTACGGTCGCGCGCATCACCGTCGGCTGGATCTTTCTCCAGTCGGGTTGGGGAAAGCTGAACGACCTGCCCAAGGTCGTGGCCTTCTTCTCCGACCTCGGCATACCGGCGCCGCAGTTCCAGGCGCCGCTGGCGGCCACGGCCGAGTTCGTCTGCGGCGCGCTGCTGCTGGCCGGCCTCTTCACGCGGGTGGCCAGCCTGCCGCTGATCGGCACGATGATCGTCGCGCTGCTGACCGCCCTGCGTGCAGAAATCCACTCGGCGTCCGACCTCTTCGGGCTCTCCGAGTACCTCTACATCGTGATCCTGCTCTGGCTGGGCGCCTACGGTGCGGGCCCTCTCTCGCTCGACGCCGTCATCGCGAAACGCCTCGAGCGCCGCGAACGGCCGGTACCGCGACGCGCAGGGACCGTCGCGGCGCGCTGATCCGCGGGGCGCCCCGAGAATTTTCCGAGGAAATTCGTCCCGGCGCTTCTCCGGCGCTCGCGGGCCATCGGCGTTGAGGCTCCGAGCCTCCAATTTTCCGAAGTTCGGGCTCCGGCGCCGCGGTCCGGGGCTCCCGAGTCTGTGCTGATCGCGCACTCGTCTGCGCCCCGGGGGGTCTCGTCGTCGCGCCCCCGAGCCGCTCGGGGCTGCGAGAAACCCGGAAGGAGCGGTTGAGCCTCTCTATACTGCGGCCGTGCGGAATACAGGAATACACGATTGACCCCATTCGACGTCCTCTGCCTGCCCATCATCGAGTGGGGCTTCCGGTTCCAGCGGCCGCAGCAGCTCCTGTCGCGATTCGCCGATGACGGGCACCGGGTCTTCTACCTGAAGACCGGGTTCCTCGGTCTCGATCGCGAGCCGGAGGTCCGGCCGCTGGCCGAGCGCGTCTACGAGGTCGCGCTGCCGGGAGAGCACGACTTCAACCTGTACGGCGGCGCCTTGGACGGAGAGACGCTCGCCCAGACGGAGCAGGCGATCGGGGCGCTCGTTTCGCTGCAGGGACTCTCGGACGTGGTGCTCCTGGTCCAGTACCCCTCCTGGGAGCCGCTGGCGCGGCGGCTGAGGGAGCGCCACGGCTGGAGGCTCGTCTACGACTGCCTCGACGAGCACACGGGATTCGGCACGCACGGGCCGCAGACCGCGCGCGACGAGGAGCGGCTCCTCGCGGAGAGCGACCTCGTGCTGGTGACGTCGCAGGCGCTTCTCAAACGAGTCCGCCGGCGGCGCCCGGACGCCCTGCGGCTGCCCAACGCCGCCGACGCGGATCGCTTCGGCTCGCTCCCGCCGCGAAACGCGAGCCCGCTGGCGAAGCTCGCGCGCCCCGTCGTCGGCTACTACGGCGCGATCGCGGCGTGGTTCGACGACGAAGCGGTCGCGCACGCCGCCCGGCGCCATCCTGATTGGTCCTTCGCCTTCGTGGGCGACACGCGCGGAGCCTCGCTCGGAGCCCTCGAAGGGCGTCCCAACGTCCACTTCCTCGGAGAGGTGCCCTACGCCCGCCTCACGGAGTACGTCGCGGGCTTCGACGTCTGCACGATCCCCTTTCGGCGCACGCCGCTGACCGAGGCGACCAATCCCGTCAAGCTCTACGAATACCTGGCGACCGGGAAGCCGGTGGTCGCGCGGCGCTTGCCCGAGCTCGAGCCGTTCTCGGACGTCGTGGCGCTCTACGACACCCCCGACGAGCTCGTCGCAGCGCTCGAGACGGCGGTGCGCGAGAGCCCGGAGGAGGGCCTCGCCGCGCGCCGCCGCGAGATCGCGCGTGGGAACACCTGGCAGATCCGGTACCGGGAGCTACGCACTCGGCTCGAGGCGACTCCACGGCCCGCTCCGCGCGCCGACTCGCCCGCGGCGCACGCCGGGGCCGGCGAGGCGATCGCCGCCCGGGTCCGGGAGATCCGGCGTCTCGACGCGAAGGTGCGCGACCAGGCCGAGGGCATCGATTTCCTTCGCGGCGAGGTGGCCGTGCGGGAGCGGACACTGGCGGAGCGCGAGCGCCAGCTATCGGGCCGGATCGACGAGCTCCTCTCCGGGCTGGCGCGCTCGGAAGAGCAGTCCGAGGCGCGCCGCCAGCACCTGGAAACAGCGATCGCCGAGCTCGACCGGTGGGAGGGATCCCGCCTGGGCCGCATGCGGCGGCGACTCCAGGTCCTCCGGGGCGCCGCCGGGCGCGCGACCGCCCCGGGGACACCGCTCTTTTCTGCGGGCTCCCGGCTCATCCCCCGCCCGCTCGCCCGGTGGCTGCGCCGCCATGCCGCGCCGGTCGCCCAGCCGGACCGGCTGGTCCGGCTCGAGGCGGCCCCGACCGGCTTCGCGCTCCGCTCGACCGACGCCCTGCCCATGGCGCCGGCCGGCCGCTACGACGCGATCGTCTTCTCGATCATCGACTGGGACTTCCGGTTCCAGCGGCCGCAGCAGCTCGCCACACAGTTCGGCCGCCACGGCCACCGGACCTTCTACCTCTCGACGACGCAGTTCCTCGCTCCCGGCGGCCCGGCCTGGGACCTGACGCGGAAAGCCGAGCGTGTGGCAGAGCTTCGCCTCCGCTCGCGCAAGGCGCCGAACATCTACCGCGGCCTTCTCGAGGCCGCCGATCTCGACGTTCTCGTCGAGTCCCTGGAAGCCCTCGCGGCCGACCTCGCGATCGGCGACGCGGTGGCCTTCGTCCAGATCCCCTTCTGGGCGCCGCTCGCCGAGCGCCTCCGCCGGCGCCTCAACTGGCGCGTCGTGTACGACTGCATGGACGAGTGGACGAACTTCCCGGGGTTCGGAGAGAGCGTCCTGGCGCTCGAGGAGAAGCTGGTGCGCGGCGCCGACGCGACCATCGTGTCCGCCGACCGCCTGCTCGAGAAGTGGAAGGGCGCCGCGCCTCGCCTCATCCTCGCCAGAAACGGCATCGACGCCGAGCACTACCGGGCGCGCTACGGCGCCAACACGCTTCTCGGCAGCGTCCGCCATCCCGTCATCGGCTACTACGGCGCGCTCGCCTCCTGGGTCGACGTGCCGCTGCTCGAAAAGATCGCGGCAAAATACCCGGACGCGACGATCGTCCTCGCGGGCGGTCAGTTCGACGTCGACCTGTCCTCCGTCGCCTCGCGCCCCAACGTGCGCCTGCTCGGCCAGCGCCCGTACGACGAGATGCCGCAGCTGCTCTGGAGCTTCGACGTCTGCGTCATTCCGTTTCTCGTCAACGACATCACCGAGGCCACGAACCCGGTCAAGTTCTACGAATACCTTTACGGCGGCAAGCCCGTGGTCGCTCCGGCTTTGACCGAGCTCCTGCCGTACGCCGAGCTGGCGTATCTGGCGCGCGGTCACGAGGAGTTCCTCGCGCAGCTCGACCGGGCGCTGGCCGAGCCGAAGGACGATCCGCGGCGCGCCGAGCGCCGGCGGGTCGCCGAGGAGAACGACTGGGCGCACCGCTACGCGGCGATCGACGCGGGAGTCTCCGAGGCGCATCCGCTCGTCTCCGTCGTGATCGTGACCTACGGCGGACTGGAGCTGACGCGCGCCTGCCTCGATTCGCTCCTCGAGCGCGAGACCTGGCCGCGCCTCGACGTGATCGTCGTCGACAACGCCTCCTCCGACGGGACCCCCGAGTATCTCGAGACCGTCGCCGCCCGCGATCCGCGCGTGCGCGTCGTGTTGAACCGGGAGAACCGGGGCTTCGCCGCGGCCAACAACCAGGGGATCGCGGCCTCGAGCGGCGAGATCGCCGTGCTCCTCAACAACGACACGGTCGTGCCGCCGGGACTCGTGGGCCGCCTCGTCGCGCACCTCCAGACCGACGCCTCGATCGGGCTTCTCTGCCCGACGACCAACTTCTGCGGCAACGAGGCCCGCGTCGAGCCCGACTACACGGACATCGCCGGCCTGCCGGCCTACGCCGCCCGCCGCGCCCGCGAGCACCGCGGCCGCGTCTTCGACATCGGCGTCGCGGCGATGTATTGCGTTGCTGCGCGCCGCGCCGTGCTCGACGAGGTCGGGCCGCTCGACGAGGCCTATGGCGTCGGCATGTTCGAGGATGACGATTTCGCGGTCCGCATGCGCGCGAAAGGCTACCGCGTCGCCTGCGCCGAGGACGCCTACGTCCACCACGTCGGCCAGGGGGCGTTCCGCAAGCTCTCGCCCGAGGAGTACGACGCGCTCTGGAAGAAGAACCAGGCCTACTTCGAGAAGAAGTTCGGCGTCGAGTGGAAGAAGCACGCTCCGCGCCCGGGCGTCGAGGCCGTCGCGTCGAAGGTGGGGGCGGAGTAGGGCGGCCGCCGCAGATCCCATTCAATCTCGAACGCTCCCTCCTCGTGTCTCATGTCTCCTGCGTGTCGCGAGACCCAGAGAGGCCATGAGGGCAACGCCGGCGATGAGACTGAGAGCGCAAGCGTAACGGAGGACGCGGTCGGCACGCGTCGAATCGGGCCGAAACGAACGAAGCACGAAAGGCTGTGACTGCGCCAGCGGCCTGAGGTCGAAGTCCTTCCAGGGCGGCGCCCTCCGCGGATCTCGGAAGTCCCAGGCGCGGGGGCGCTTCACGTACTCGGGCGCGGAAGCGGCCCCATTCCGGCGCTTGAGCCAGACCTCGAGCAGACGAGCATTGAACCGGACATGGTTCCACGTCGGATCGCCCTGCAGGGCTTCCAGCGTCGTCGGTGTCGATTCCGTCGCGACCCCGTATAGCGATCCGTAATAGAAGAGCGAACCAAGAAGAGACACGGCGAAGCCGAAGGCTGCGGCGACGTAGCTCGCTCGCGATTTCGAGAGGGTCACCGGCGAGAAGTGCACTTACTGGACTTTCACCACCAAGGCTCTGCGGGAAATGATGGAGTACGCGGGTTTTCCGGCCACCGAGCCCCAGGAGAAGTTCAAGATTCCGGGCGGTCCGGTGTCGACGTCTGTCGTCGGGCTCGTGGCGCCGCGGTAGGAGCCGGGCGCCTTACGCCCCAAAGGGCGAGGCAGATCAGGAAAGCGGCAGCGGAGAGGAGGGCCCCGATGCGAAGCGATTCAGGCCTGTAGACGAAGCGGACCGTGTGGGTGCCCGGCCCCAGAGCCGCGCCGAGGAAGCCGTAATCGACCCGCAGGAGTGGTGTCTCGTTGCCGTCGACGAGCGCTTTCCAGCCCGGGTAGTGCATCTGGCTCAGCACGAGGATGCCGGGCTCCGCCGCTTTGACCCGCAGGCTAACGTCGTTGATCCGCTGCTCGACCGCGCTCACTTCGGATACGGCTGGGCGGTCGCCGGAGCCGGCGCCGTCGCGACGCGGCGTGGGCGGCCTTTCGGAGAGGATCACCGACTTGACCGGATCGAAGTCGGGAGCGCGGAGGTGAGCGAGCTGGGCGTCCTCGTCCGGAAGAATGAGCGCGCCCGACACGGGAACGAGGAACGCCCGAGGAAGAACCAGGAGGTTCTCGAATACCCGTACGCTCCCGTCCGCGAACACGAGCCGGAAGTGCTCCGGCACCGACGCCAGCTCCGCGGCACTGCGGTTCCAGGTGGTTGCGGCGAGGTACTTGACGTTCATGAGGTCGAGCAGACGGTTGCGAGACTGGACGATCCGCTCCGAAATCAGCCCGGGGGCGTCGCCCTTGAAGCCCAGACTCGAGAGCAACTCGGTGGTTCGACGCAGCACGACCGTGTACCCGGTCGCGGAGTCCAGGCCGTACATCAGCTCGAAGCTGGATCCGTACGTCATGTCGACGGAGGCGACGCGGTGCGGCGCGGGGTCTTCCTTCATGAAGCGGAACGTCGGCGCTGGAGGAAAGATCTCCGTGGGCCTCACGAACGGGATGAACCGGTAGCTCGCCGTGACGAGGTCGACGGCGCAGAAGGCCAGGGCGAGCGCTGCGAAGCGGCCGCGGCGAATCCGGCCCGCGAGCGCCAGTCCAAGCAGCACGGCCGCCGCGAGCAGAAAGGCCGCAGACGACAGCGGCTGACGGAAAGTCCACAGCGAGAGGAGCCCATCCCGATGCGGGACGGGATTGGCGCGCGCCAGGATCACCGCAACCCCAACGCCGCTCGCCGTCAGGGCGGCGGCCGGCAGGAGCCACCACCTGGGGTGCAGGCGGCGGCCGGCGCCGAGCTCCTCCTCGAGCGCGGAGATGCCCAGCGCCGCGAGCACGGCGAGGCTCAGATCAGCGACGACCAGCAGTCTGCCGTTGGGAATGCTGTTCAGGATGGGGACGTGCTCAAAAACCCAGTAAATCGGCCCTCTCCCATAGACGATTTGCAGAACGCACGCGACGAGCGCGGCAAAGAGGATCGCGTCGCGGCGATTGCGGTGGAGTATGGCGAGCGGAGCCACGAGCAGGGTCAGCATCCCGGTATAGGCGGCGCTCTCCGGGATCGCCACGTCCGCCGAGTTCGGAGTGGCGCCCAGGTCGCGGGAGAGAAACGCGCCGATCTCGTGCAGCGGCTTCGGGCCCCAGAAAAGGTGGAAGCCTCGCTCGAGCTGTCCGATGAACTCGAGCCCCGGCAGCATTTGAACGGCCGCGAGTCCGAGGGCGAGCAGCCCGGCCGCCGCGAAGAGCGCCGCAAAGCGCAGCCGTCCCGCGGGGGGCGCGCCCTGCTGAGGGGGCAGGGCCAGACGATAGAGAAAGAAGACCAGGCCGACGGCCGTGACGTGGGCGGCGTTCTCCGGCTGGCCCGCCAGGACCGGCAGCGCGAAGGCCAGCGCGGTCAGAGCCACGGAGCAACCGTCGAGCCTCCGCCGAAGACGTTCGACGCCGAGAAAGACGAGCGGCAGCCACAGCGAAGTGTCCAGGTGCGGCCGTGTCTGGAAGGCCGTCACCCAGCCGCAGAAGGCAAAGAGGACACCAGCCGTGAGCGCGGCGCTCCGCGTCGCGCCGAGCGCCTTCGCCAGCAGTGTGGCCAATACCCCCGCCAGCACGGTTCTCAAGATGAAGGAGAGTGACCAGGCGAGGGCAGTCGGCAGAAAAAAGTAGATGAGGTTGGGTGGATAGAAAAGGCCGGTTTGAAGATCCCCCGCGAACGGAGCGCCCAGGAGCAGGTGCGGGTTCCAGAGCGGCATCGCTCCGCCGGCGATCGCCCGCCGGGTGAACGCCTTCCACGGATACAACTCCGTTACGAGATCTCCCATCTCCGCGTGCGCGGGCGGGCGGAAGTCCGGGCCCCGCACGGACTCCCAGGGTGGAAACTGCGTGACGAGGTCCGCCGGGAACGGGACCTTTCCGAACAGCACCGGCCAGTAGGTGAGCAGGGCGAGGGCTCCGACGAGCAGTACGCTTCGCTTCGCCAGCGAAACAGCGGCCGGGCTTGTCATCGGGAGGGACACCGTTATGGATCAGTATCCCACCCGAGCTCCCGTTTCGGGAGTGGAAACGGAAGCCCGTTCACTCTCCCGGCGCCGGAGCCGCGCGGTAGGCGAAGGGCGGCGAGGGCTTGTCGGGTGCCGCGGCGCGGACAACCTTTTGTTGCCCCGACGAGGACGCTAACTGCAGGTGGGGCTCGGGGCGCCGTCGGCGCCCCGAACCGAGTGTAGTCCTACTTCGGAGCCGACGCGGGGTTCAAAGGTCCGGATGCTTCTTTGGGTTCGAAAACTCCAAGTTCGAGATTTAGGACGAAATCCTGGGGCACGTTCAACTCGTAGCGGGTCTTGTATTCTGCGGCCATCCAAGCGTTGTACTTCGACTCCCAGTCTTTTTGAGCAAGCAGAAACGTCTGGTTCGCCTTAATCGCGCTGTCGTACGCCGCCTTGAGTTCCTTCGCCCTCTCCGCTGGAACGGCGACCGGTTGCCGAGCGGCAGCCGGTGCTTTACCTTTCGGCGTCGGGGTGGGTGGAGGTCCGGCTACTTGCGCGGCGAGGAGCAGCGCAGGAAGGAGTCGTAGATGAAACAAGCTCACAGTTGGGCGCCGACTTTCTGCCACGACGCAGCGAGTCGAATCCAGAGAACTCCGTTAGAGTCGACGACCAGGGTCCCCTTGCTCCAGGTGCCCCCGACGGGCGCTCCTGCTGTCGTCCTTGGTGTAAGGCGGAGGCCTTTTGTCGTACCGCCGTTGACCTCAAGAGCTGAGTCGGCCGTAGGCGCTGTGGTTCCGATCGCAACGTTCTTGGTACCGAACGGTGCGCCCGGGCTGATCAGAAAGTTTGTACCGACGAGGATGTCGTCGGCTCCAAGTCTAAGAGTGTTGTCTCCCCCCAGACCGAGAAGCTTGATATCGGCGGTGTCGGCCGCGTTGCGCGCTTGCATGTAGGTGTTGTTACCGAGTCGAATCGGCGTGGCGCTAACGCCGACCTTGCTGAGATCGATCGCATAGCCGAAGTTCGCGATAGAGCCCGGGTCGAAGACGATGCCTGACCACCACTGACCTCCGACGGCCGCGATCTCGAGTGCCATCGAGTTCTTTGCGTTTCCCGCC
This sequence comes from Thermoanaerobaculia bacterium, assembly GCA_040879385.1. Lineage (GTDB taxonomy): Bacteria > Acidobacteriota > Thermoanaerobaculia > UBA5066 > Gp7-AA6 > DAHUXD01. The sequence goes on from JBBDKM010000041.1 coordinate 27,322, forward strand.
CCGACGATCTGCACTCCCAGCGTAATGTTGTTGACGTCGCCGGCAAACGGTGCAGGTGCGTCCGACCCGGAGCTATTGATGCAGTCAAACTCCACACTTGCGATTCTCGTCCCAGTCGCATACCGCTCGGCCCGGCCCCACATTCCAAAGCCGGTCTGAGTAGCTCCTGGCGTGCTCGTCGGTTCCATCACGATCGAGCCGGTCGTCGCGACTGCGTCGGTGAGGGTCGGAGAGGTCACATGGACGTAGCTGTGCAAGGCGTACATGAACCCCGTGCCCGACGGTTTCTCCACCGCAAACTCGAACGGGATGTAGGCCCCTGCGTCGCTGGTGGCATCAACTCGTTGGACGACAAACGTCGGATTGACCGTCGAGATTGGTGCGGCGA
>JBBDKM010000042.1:0-27571 GCA_040879385.1 Thermoanaerobaculia bacterium
TCAGGATGACGGCTCTGGCCCCGCGCTCTTTCACCGTCATCCCGAGCGCAGGGAGACAGCCGACCACCAGAGGCAGGCCCTCGACAGTAGGCAACGCCGTGTGAAGCACGGCGTTCATCCCACACTCGACGCACCTGGTGGTACCTCGCCTTACGCCGGCAGCATCACGGCCGGGTGTCCCTTGAACCGGTGCATCAGCCGGCCGAGCTTCACGTTGAGCCCGTGCTTGCGGTCGAGGAACGGCAGCGGCGGCGGCTGGCGGACGCCGAGCTTCTTGCGCATGCGCAGCAGCATGAAATTGTCCGGCACGGCCCGCAGCCCCCGGTCGACGGCCTCGATCGCGTCCTTGCGCGATCCGTCGAGCAGGTGGAGCTGCGCGAGGCACCAGTAGATGTGGGCGTTGCGCGGATCGGCATTCTGGGCTCGTTTGCACAGCTCGAGGCCGCGGGAGAGCTCGCGGCTGTGCCCCAGGCAAAGCGCGTAGGTCGCCAGGCCCGACGCGGGCACGGTCTCGCCGCGCGCGTTGTACCGGTTGAAATAGGCGGAGAGGAAGGTCAGAGCCCGCGGCCACTGGTCGCGCTTGATCGCATCCCGGCCGGCTTCGAGCAGTTCTTCCTCCGAGTACTCCTCGAGATCCATGGAAGGCCTCCTTCGCCGGGCAACGGCGATGCACTATCTTAGAACAACGCCCGGTCCGAAGGAGCGCTGCTCGGGAGGCCTGCGCCGTCGCGGTGAAGGCGGCGGCTGCCGCGGAACCGGCGAAGAGCTCGCCACATCCAGGTTCCGAGGGCGGCGGCGAGGACGACGATGGCCGCCGCCGCGAGCGCGGCCGCGAGCGGGTACTGGACGGCCAGGAACAACAGGAAAGCCGTGAGGCCGTCCTCCGCGAGCGACGCGGCCCAGTTGGTGACCGGCTCGGGGCTGGTGTTGATGACCGCACGCGTGCTCGATTTGAGTCCGTGGGCCGAGAGGGCCACAACGCCGCAGACGAGCGCCGCGACGACGCGCCATTCCTCGGCGACTGTGGAAAGAGCGGCCCACGCGAGCAGCGCCGCGGCGGGAGCCCGGATGAACGTGTGCACGAGGTCCCAGGTCGAATCCACCAGGGGGATCTTGTCGGCCAGGAACTCGACGAGGTAGAGGGACGCCGCGACGAGGATGACCCACTGGTTGGTCAGCACCTGCAGGCCCGGAGGCAGCGCGAGGGCGCCCGACCGGCCGAGGAACCCCAGGACCGCGATCGTCGCGTAGAGCCGGAGCCCCGAGGCGGCCGAGGCGCCGAGGAGAAGTCCGACGAGCGGGAGAGAAACGTCGGAGGACATCTGGCTCGAAACCCGGGCCCGTCCTAGGGCAGCGTCTCGTTGAGGACCTTCGCCGCCTGGTCGGCGCGGAACTGCTCGAGCTTCTTCGAGAGCTCCGGACGCTTGCCGGCGAGGATCGCGACGGCGAAGAGCGCGGCGTTGACCGCCCCGGGCTTGCCGATCGCGAAGGTCGCGACGGGGATGCCGCCGGGCATCTGCACGGTCGCCAACAGCGAGTCGAGGCCCTTCAGCGAGGCGCTCTCCATCGGCACGCCGAGGACAGGCAGCGTCGTGTGGGCCGCGGCCATGCCGGCCAGGTGCGCCGCGCCGCCCGCTCCGGCCACGAGGACCTCGAGGCCGCGGGTGGCCGCCGCCCCGACGTACTCGGCGGTCTCCTTCGGCGTCCGGTGCGCGGACAGCACGCGACTCTCGCTCGAGACGCCGAACCTCTCGAGCGTTTCGGAGACGTGCCGCATCGTCTCCCAGTCGGACTTGGAGCCCATCAGGATCCCCACGAGGGGCTTGTCCATCCTCACTCCCCCTGGCCGAGCGAGTACCCGCGCTCGCCGTCGAAGTCGAACAACCCTTCCGTCTTGACGAACAGCAGACCGGACTCCGCGATGCGCCCGAGCAGCGCGATCACGTCGGCGTTGGAGACGGCGCCGTCCTTTGCGGCGAGGAAACGGCACCGGGTCTGGTCCGCGCGCGCCGTCTCGGGGCTCCCTTCGGGCCAGACCTTCATCCCCCGCGCGGTCATCAGGCTGAGGCGAAACTCCGGCCCCGCGAGCGGCTGCAGGCGGGCGGCGAGCGCGTCGGTGTCGGGGTTGTTCCAGCCGACGAACACGTCGACGCCCACGCCCGTCTGGATGGGAATGACGCGGGCCGTCGAGGGCGCCGCCGCCGGGGTCTGCTTCGGCGCGGAGGCGTAGCGGACGGTCTTCAGCGTTTGCGGCTCCTGCCCGACGCGCGCGACGACGGCGTCGGCGAACTCCTTCGTGCCGACCTTCTGCCTGCTGACGCTTTCGTCATAGACGTCGTAGGTGTGGACGCCGTCCTCCAGCGTCTTCAGCCACGCGTTGTGGACGCGTTCGGCGACGTCTGGCTGGTCGATGTGGACCAGCATCATGACGGCGCCGAGGAGCAGGCCGGACGGGTTCGCGAGGTTCTGCCCGGCCCGGCGCGGAGCGGAGCCGTGAATCGCCTCGAACATGGCGTAGCGTCCGCCGATGTTTGCGGAGCCCGCGAGCCCGACCGAGCCCGCGATCTGGGCGGCCACGTCCGACAGGATGTCGCCGTAGAGGTTCGGCATGACGATGACGTCGAAGACCTCGGGGGAGTCGGCGAGCTTGGCGGCGCCGATGTCCACGATCCAGTGCTCCCGCTCGCGATCGGGGTACTGGGCGCCGATCTCGTCGAAGACCTTGTGGAAGAGGCCGTCGGTCATCTTCATGATGTTGTCTTTCGTGAAGCAGGTGACCTTCTTCCGGTTGTTGCGGCCCGCGTACTCGAAGGCGTAGCGGACGATCCTCTCCGAGCCGGGACGCGTGACGAGCTTCAGGCACTGGTAGACGTCGGGCGTGAGGCGGTACTCCATGCCGGCATAGAGGTCTTCCTCGTTCTCACGCACGATCACGAGGTCCATGACGGGATGCTTGGTCGCGACGAACGGGTGGTACGAGACGCAGGGCCGCACGTTGGCATAGAGGCCGAGCGTCTTGCGAATCGTGACGTTCAGGCTCTTGAAGCCTCCGCCCTGCGGCGTCGTGATGGGGGCCTTGAGAAACACGCGGGTGCGCCACAGCGACTCCCAGGCGGACGGCGCGATGCCCGAGGTGTTCCCGGCGAGGTAGACCTTCTCGCCGATCTCGATCTCTTCGATGGCGAGCCGCGCGCCGGCGGCCTCGAGGATGTGGAGGGCGGCCGCCATGATCTCGGGGCCGATGCCGTCGCCCCGGGCGACCGTTATGGGAGTTTTCTCCGCCATGCCTCTTTTCGTCTCCGCCTGGCTCATCTGCCGGTCGAGGCCGGCGAGCACGACACCTTATCATCGACCCTGATGTCGCCGGAGGACTCCGTCCGCCTCCTCGCCGATCGCCTCCGGGCGGGGGGCCGGATCACGGTCCTGACGGGAGCGGGAGTCTCGGCGGCGAGCGGGATCCCGACGTTTCGCGGCCCCGGCGGGCTGTGGCGCAACTTCCGGCCCGAGGAGCTCGCCACGCCCGAAGCCTTCGCGCGCGACCCGCAGCTCGTCTGGGAATGGTACGCGTGGCGCCGGCGGCTGGTGGCGCAAGCCGCACCCAACCGGGCTCACCACGTCCTGGCCGCCTGGAGCCGGCGGTATCCGGGCTTCGCGCTGATCACCCAGAACGTCGACGGCCTGCACGAGCGCGCCGGGACGGCGAACGTCATCCGCTTGCACGGCTCCCTCTGGGATCTCGCGTGCCGGGACCGGTGCTCGGACGCTCCGGCTCGCTGGCGCGAGGAGGCGATCGACCTCCCGGAGCTCCCGCCGCGCTGCCCGCATTGCGGCGGCCTCGCGCGGCCCGGCGTGATCTGGTTCGGCGAGCCGCTCGACCCGGAAGTGCGGGCCGCGGCGGCCGCCGCGACGGACTGCGACGTCTTCCTCGCCGTCGGCACCTCGGCCGTCGTCTATCCCGCGGCGGCCCTCCTGACGGAGGCGGCCGCGCACGGAGCTCTCACGGTCGAGATCAATCCCGAAGCGACGCCCGCCTCGGGGTCCGTCGACCTGGCCGTTTCGGGACGGGCCGAGGAGGTGCTCGACCGCCTGGAGCAGGGGCTCACCCCCGGTCCCTTTCGGGTTTAAGCTTGAGAGTGGTGAAAAAAGCCCTCTGGGTGTTCCTGGCGGTGGGGATCGCCCTGGCCGGGGCGTGGGGCTACGGAGAGCTCGTGCGGCGCGAGAACGACACGGGCGCGCCCCTGCGCCTTCTGGCCGTCGCCGAGGAGCAGAGCCTCGCCCTGTCCTTCTCCCGCAAGGGGAGACTGATCACGCAGGTGCCCGAGGAGGGCGAAACGATCGCCGCCGGCCAGGAGGTCGCGAGGATCGAGGAGCCGGGTCTGGCCGAGGACGCCTCCGACATCGACCGGCAGATCTCCCAGATCCACGCCCGGGACCGCACGCGGCTCCAGGAGATCGAAAAGCTCCGGGCGCAGTACGCGTCGGTGTCCTCCGACGAGCGGCGCATCGGGCGCCTGGTCAAGGAAGGCGTTTCCCCGGCCGCGAGCCTCGAGAGCCTCCAGCACCAGCGCGAGGCCCTCGCGGCGGAGATCCGGGGGCGGGAGTCGGAGAAGGGGGAGCTCGACGCCGAGGAGCAGGCTTTGGGCGTGCGGCTCGAGAAGGTCCGCGTGTTCGAGAAGGAAGGAGTCCTCCACTCCCCGTCGGCCGGCTCGGTCCTGACGCGGCACCGCCGGAGGGGCGAATGGGTCGAGCCGGGACAGCCCGTCGTGACGCTCCAGATCGAGGCCCCGTACCTCCGCGTGGAAGTTCCGGAGGAGCGTCTCTCGGCCTTCGCCGTGGGCAAGACGGTGAGCGTGTGGCCGCAGGCCCGCCCCGACGCCCGCTTTCAGGCGAAGGTCGTCTCGATCAAGCCGCGCTCGGAGTTCGCCACCCGCAAGAATTGGGGCCTGCACAGCCGCGATCTCCAGACGTTCTCCGTCCGCCTCCAGCCTCTCAACGGGTCGGTCGTCTCGGGCCAGACCTTCGTCGTCGAGGCGGGCAGCGAGCCGCCGCGGGCGTGACGCAGCCGATCGAGGTCGACAAACTCACGAAACGGTTCGGCGAGTTCGTCGCGAACGACGCCGTCTCCTTCACGGTCCGGGCGGGAGAGATCTTCGGCCTCCTCGGCCCCAACGGCGCGGGCAAGACGACCCTGATCCGGATGCTGACGACGCTACTGCCGCCGACCTCGGGGACCGGGCGGGTCGAGGGCCACGACATCGTCTCCGAACGCTCGGCCGTGCGGCGCGCGATCGGGACGGTGTCCCAGGCGCAGACCACCGACGAGAACCTGACGGTCCGCGAGAACCTGTCGATCCAGGGCAAGATGTACGGCCTCGCCGGCGGGGCGCTGAAGGCGCGGATCGAGCTGCGCCTGCGGCAGGTCGGCCTCTGGGACCGCCGCCACCAGGTGAGCCGGCAGCTGTCCGGCGGCATGCGCCGCCGGCTCGAGATCGCGCGCGGCGTGCTCCACTTTCCGCGCGTCCTGTTTCTCGACGAGCCGACGTCGGGCCTGGATCCGCAGAGCCGGCGCGCAATCTGGGACATGTTCGACGACCTGCGCGATCACGACCCCGAGCTTGCCATCATCCTGACGACCCACGCCATGGAGGAGGCCGACTTCCTGTGCGACCGGTTGGCGATCATGGACCGCGGCAAGATCCTCTGTGAGAACACCCCGCAGGCCCTGAAACACGGCCTCGAGACCGGCGAGAAGGTCGAGCTCGGCACCGACCGCGAGATCGCGGGGCCGGACCGGGCGGTGCTGGCCGAGGCGGGGATCGCGCGCGCCCGGTATCTCTCGCCCTCCCTCGTGCACTTCTACGCGCGTCCGGGCGAAGGAATGGGCCGGACCGCGGCGCGGACTCTGGAAGAGCGCGGCTATCACATCGTGCACCTGAGGATCGTGCTCCCGACCCTCGAGGACGTCTTCTTCACCTACACCGGACGGGCGTTGCGGGACGCATGAGCGGCCGCGCGGACAAGGCGCCGCAGCCCCGGCCTTCCGCGCGGGGGCTGCGGTTGGCGCTTCTCGGCATCGCGGCGATCGGGCAGCGCGCGTTCCTGACCCTCTGGCGGCAGCCCGTGCTCCTGATCTCGACGATGGCCTTTCCGGTGATCTACCTGGTGATCCTCGGAAACGCCATGAACCGCCCGCTCGAGGACGTGCCGCTGGCCGTCGTCGATGAAGCCGGCAACGCGTACTCGGCCGAATGCCGCCGGGGAGTCCTCGCCCTGGAGACCGGCCGGGGCCTGGTCGCGGCGACCTTCGTCGGCGATCGCGCGACGGCGCTCGACGGGCTGCGGCACGGGCGGTACCGCGGCGTGTGGGTGCTGCCCTTCGGGCTTTCTCCCTCCGGCCCGGCGCCCTCGTTCATCGGCGACAACACCGACCGGTTCTCCTTCGAGACGCTCGAGTCCGCGCTCTCGCAGATCTGGCGGGAGGTTTCGGCCCCTCGGGACGCGCCCCCGGCGGCGTCCCCGGTGCGGCTCGAGGCCTACCCGTATCTGGACTACCTGACCTACCTCGGGCCGGCGGTCGTGTGCCTGGCGATCTTCATGGGCTCGATGGTGTCGGGCGGGCTCCAGGTTCTCGAGGACCGCATGTACGGGTACCACGAGGGGTACCTCGTCACCCCGATCACGACGGGAACTCTCGTCGCGGGCAACATCCTGGCGGGCGCGATCGTGGCCTCGCTCGCCGGCGGACTCGTGCTCGCGTGCATCGTGTTTCTGACGCCGCTCCCGCTGGCGAGCGGGTCACGCCTGGCCGCCGCGGGCGTGACGGTGTTTCTCACGGCCCTGTCGATCGCGGCGCTGTGGTTCCTGCTCTTCGCGCGGGCGCGCAGCACGAGCGTTCTACGCGGCATGTTCGGCATCATCAACGTGCTGCTGTTCTTCCCCTCGGGCGCGCTCTATCCCGTGGAGTCCTATCCCGGTTGGCTCGCCACGATCTCGGCCGCGGACCCCCTGACCTACGGCGTGCGCGCTCTGCGGAATCTGCTGCTGCGGGGCACGGGCCCCGAAGCCGTCTACGCCGACTGGGTCTTCCTGGCCACCTTCACGCTGGTGTGCGGGGTCCTGACGAAGGTGCTCTTCCGGCGAGAGGTGTAGCAGGCTGCTGAAAAGTGGTTGCGGGCCCGACCGAGACCTGACGGTTGAGCGCCGGCTAGCCGGCCAGGTGCCAGTCCGTGTGCGGCGCCTTGTTCTCGAAGATCCAGGCGCGGAAGAGCCGGCCGTAGGTCGTCGGCTTCCAGCCGATCTCGTCGAAGAACGGCCGGAGCGCGAAGTGGAGGCGCCGCAGGTTGTAGAACGGAACGCCCGTGAAGAAGTGGTGCTCGAGGTGGTAGGCGGAGAAGAGGTACCAGAAGTCCCAGAACCGCGAAGGCTTCAGGATCGAGCCCCACTTGGCCGGGTCCCGCGGGTCGATGGCGTAGTGCTGGCCGAGCCGGTTCAGGGCGAAGGCCACCGGAAAGACGAGGAACACCGGAGCCAGGTAGACGCGTCCGAGGACGGCCAGGCCGCCGAAGGCGTAGATCGCCGCCATGACCCCGACGTGGAAGAGGAGCGTCGCCCGGCGCTCCCACGCGATTTTCCGGCGCACCACCTCGGGATACGTCGCCGTCTCGCGGCGGGCCGCGCGAAAGTAGATCGGGAAGAGCGCCGGCGTGAAGTAGAGGAGCTTGAACCACGGTGTGTTGATCTTCGGCGACAGGTAGTGGCGCTTGGGATCCGCCTCCGCGTCGCCCAGCTCCGCGTGGTGCGTCAGGTGCCAGCGCGTGAACTGCGACGCCGCGATCCCGGAAGGGATGGCGTAGAGGAGCGAAAGAAATCGGTCGCCCCGCGGGTGCGGGCCGTTGAAGACGGCGTGGTGGAGCGCCTCGTGCAGGAGCACGGTGAAGTTGAAGACGGTCCAGCCGGAGACCGCAGCCGCGGGGATCCAGATCCACGGCAGCGGGAACTGCCAGGCGAGAGCCGACGCCGCAATGAGAATGAGAAACTGCCGCGCGGCGATCGCCATGTGCCGCGCCGGGCTCTTGCGGTGGAGCTCCTTCAATAGATCGTGGGGGACAGCCCTGTTGAGACGGTGGCGGAGGTCCCGGGAGACCTTCGTCCAGTAGTGCTCGCCGGGCGCGATCTCGTCCGGGCGGGGGATGCGGGCGGTGAGGTTGGCGCTCATCACGATTTGCCACCGGGGGAAACCCCCGAAACGGCCTCCCTATTCTCACACAGGGGCTAAGCTCGGGGCCGAATGGCCTCTGGAAGTGAGCGCCGGCTTCTCGAGCGGCTTTATCGCGCGGCGCTCGCGGGTGCGGACCCGGAAGCGGCCGTTTTGCGGGCGCTCGGGGAGGCGCGGATAGAGCGGGCGCTGGCGGGCGCGCGGCGGGTCGGAGCCTTCGCGGCGGGCAAGGCGGCCGCGGGTATGGCCCGCGCGGCCCTCGCCGCGCTCGGCCCGGTTCCTTTCCTCGCGGTTCTGCCGCGCGGGCATCCCGCGCGCGGGCTCGCGCGCAGCGCCGTTGCCTTCGCCGCACACCCCGAGCCCGACGTCTCGAGCGTCGCGGCGGCGCGCCGGGCCCTGAGGTTCTTCGCACGCTTCGGGGAGGGGGACGCGATCCTGTGCCTGATCTCGGGCGGCGCTTCGTCGCTTCTGGCGCTGCCGCGGCCCGGACTCACGCTCGCCGCAAAGCGGCGCGCCGTGCGCGCGCTCAGCGACTCCGGCGCCTCGATTCTCGCCGTCAACTTGCTGCGCGCCTCGCTCTCGGCGGTCAAGGCCGGCCGGCTCGGCCGCTCGACGCGCGCGCGCCTGATCACGCTCGCGCTGTCCGACGTGCCCGGCGATCGAGCGGCGGCGGTGGGATCGGGCCCGACGGTACGCGGTGCCCGGGGAGATCTGGTCTCGATCGTCGCCTCGAACGCGGCTGGACTCGCGGCGGCGGCGCGAGAGGCGCGGCGCGGCGGTCTCGCGGTCGTGCGCGAAGGGGCGCGCCTGGCCGGCGAGTCGGCCGCGGCCGGACGGCGGCTGGCGCGGCGGGCACGAGGGCTTGCGCCGGGAACGCTCCTTCTCGCGGGGGGAGAAACGGTCGTCACGCTCGGATCGGCGCTCGGGCGCGGGGGCCGCTGCCTGGAGATCGCGGCGGGAGCGGCGAGAGAGCTGGCGGGCTCTTCGGGGATCACCGTGCTCGCGGCGGGCTCCGACGGCCGGGACGGCAGCTCGGGCGCCGCCGGCGCGTTCGCCGATGGGGTGACGGCGGACCGCGCGCGGCGCGAACGGCTCGAGCTGGAGGACATTCTGGAACGTCACGACACGCGGCGTCTCTTCGCGCGGCTCGGGGGGCTGTTCGTCACGGGACCGACCGGGGGGAACGTCGGCGACTGGGTCTTCGTCTTCCGACGCTAGAATGTGAGCCATGCGCACGGGACGCCCGGCCGTCGCCATACTGCTCTTTCTCGCCGCCTCGGCTCTCGCCCACGAGCGCTCCGGAATCCACTACAAGATCGTGGCGGCGGGCTCCGACCTGCGCTGGGATCTGCCGGCGACGCTCCACACCGTGCACGGGGTCGCGCCGCAGCTCTCCGGCACTGTGGACGCGGAGCCGGGCATCGGCGGCGAGTGGCGGATCCGGGCCCGCATTGAAGTGGCCGCCGCGGCGATGGCGACCGGCAGCGCGTCCCGCGACCAGAAGATGCGCGAGAAGGTCCTGGAAGCCGCCAGGTTCCCCGAAATCGTGTTCGACGCCCGGCACGTGGGTGCGGACCTGGCGCGGTTCCCCAGGGACGAGCACTTCACGGTCGAGGTGACGGGAGACCTCTGCGTCCACGGCAAAAGCGTCAGCGTGAAGCTTCCGGTGGACGTTTTCGTGCGCCCGGGTCACGTCATCCTGCAGGGGTCCTTCCCCTTGGCCTGGAAGCAGTTCGGGCTCGCCGACCCCTCCTTTGGCCTGGTCAAGGTCCGCGAACCGCTGAAGGTCCGCTTCCGGCTCAAGGCCGTCCCCGTATAATCCCCGGTTCCGCATGCCGCCGACCTCTCTCAGCCGTGAGCGCGCCGCGCTGGAGCGCTTCACCGAGGAGCCCCGGCGCTTCGGGGCCTACCGCCTCGCGCTCGGTTTCCCGAACTCCTACGAGGTCGGGATGTCGAACCTCGGCTTCCAGTGGGTCTACCGCCTCTTCAACCGCGTGCCGGACCTTTCCTGCGAGCGCTTTTTCTACGAGGAGGGGCAGCCGGCCGTCACCTTCGAGACGGGGACCGCGCTTGCGGAGTTCGGGCTGCTCGCCTGGTCGCTGTCCTGGGAGATGGACATCGTCAACATCCTGCGCACGCTGTCGACCGCCGGCATTCCGGCCCGGCGAGAGCGGCGCGACGAGCGGCACCCCCTTCTTCTCGTCGGCGGGGACATCGCGCGCATGAACCCCGCGGCGCTCTCCCCGTTCGTGGACGTCTTCGCGCTCGGCGACGGGGAGCGGCTGGTCCCGCGGATTGCCGAGCTGCTCCCGTCGGGGCTCGACCGGGACGCCTTTCTCGCGGCCGCGGCGGCGCTGCCGGGGTTTTTCGTGCCGGCCGTACAGGGCGCCCGCGCCGAGGCCGCCGACAGCGCGCGCGTCGTCGTGCAGCAGCCGATGTCGCGCAAGGAGATCACGTCGGAGTTCGAGGTGCCTCACACGACGATCCTGACGCCGGGCACGGAACTCGCCGACAAGCTCCTGATCGAGATCTCCCGGGGCTGCACCGAGATGTGCCGCTTCTGCTGGGCGGCCTACGCAATGGCGCCCGTCAAGCAGTATCCCGCCTCCTCCATCCTGAAGGTCGCGCGCGAGGCGCGCCCGCTGACAGATCGCACGGGCCTCATCGCGACGGCCGTCTGCGACCATCCCGAGATCATTCCCATCCTCGAGGGGCTCGCCGGCCTCGGGTATCACATCGCGCTTTCCTCGATCAAGATCGACGCGATCGAGGACCCGATCCTCGAGATCCTGGCGCGACAGGGCGAGCGGGCGCTCTCGATCGCTCCCGAGGCCGGCAACGAGCGGCTGCGCCGCTTCATCAACAAAAAGGTCTCCGACCAGATGCTCCTCGAGAAGGTCCGTCTCGTCTTCGCACGCGGCTTCACGCGCCTGAAGCTCTACCTGCAGGTGGGGCTTCCGTCGGAGTCCGACGAGGACGTCCGCGACATCGTGCGGCTGGTCGAGGAGCTCCACGAGATCGCGGTCGAGGAGGGCCGGCGCTTCGGGCGCGTCGCCGAGATCGTGCCGTCCGTCAACGCCTTCATCCCCAAGCCCCACACGCCCTACGAGGACGAGCCCCTGCGCGACGAAGACTCCTTGAAGGAGAAGCTCGGATTCCTGCAGCGCGAGCTCACGAAGATCCCGAACGTCGTGTTCCGCGGGATGCCCGTCGGCGAGGCGGTCTGGGAGGCGTTCCTGGCGAAGGTGGACGAGTCCGGCGCCGACATCCTCGAGGAGGCCGCCTCGGGCGTTCCGGTCCGGCGCCTCCTCCGGACCCATCGCGATCGCATTGCCGCCGTCGTACGTCCGCAGGCCGTTCGGCCCGCCGCCACGCCCGCGCCCTGGTCCTTCATCTCGAAGCGTTGAAAAGAGGAGGCCGCTTGTTCGCGAGCCCGAAATCCGAAATCCGAAATCCGAAATTTCTCCTTCCCGTCCTTCTCTCTCTCCTCACCCTCCCCGCCCTCGCGCTCGACCATCCGCCTCTGACCCCCGACCCGGCGGCCTTCGCGGCTCGCCGCGAAAAGTTCATGGCGCAGATGGCGCCCCGTTCGATCGCGATTCTGCGCTCGGCGCCGATGCGCATGATGTCGAACGACGTCGAGTACCTCTACCGGCAGGATTCCAACTTCTACTACCTGACGGGCATCGAGCAGGAGGACGTCACCGCGGTCCTGCGGCCCGACGCCGCCGACGGGAAGCGCTACATCCTCTTCGTGCGCCCGCGCGACCTGCGCCGCGAAGCCTGGGCCGGGGTTCGAGTCGGGCCGGACGAGGCGCCGACGGCGTACGGGGCCGAGGCGGCGTTTCCGCTGAAGGACTTTTCGAGCAAGCTCGCCGAGTTTGACCGCAACACCTACAGGACGAGCGGCTACCTACCCTCCGCCGAGAAGCTCTATCTCTCCGACGGCGGCGACCAGGTCTGGGCCGAGCAGTTTCGCAAGGAGTACGAGGCCGTGCGCGGGCGCGACCAGGGGCCCGTCTCTCAGGTCGACGCCCGGGGCCTGATCCACGAGATGCGTCTGGTCAAGGACGCGGAGGACCTGCTTTTTCTCCGCCGCGCGGCCGAGATGTCCGCGAAGGGCCACACGCTCGCCATGGCGGCGGCCGCTCCCGGCAGGTACGAGTTCGAGGTGCAGCACGCCCTGGATGGGCACTGCTACGCCAACGGCGCGCGCCGGATGGCGTATCCGTCGATCGCGGGCTCGGGACCCAACTCCTGCATCCTCCACTACGATCTGAGCAGCCGCCAGATGAAGGACGGCGAGGTGCTCCTGAACGACTCCGGCGCCGAGTATGGCAACTACGCCACCGACATCACCCGCACGTATCCGGTCAACGGCCGTTTCTCGCCCGAGCAGCGGGCGATCTACGAGATCGTCCTGGACGCGCAGAAGAAGGCGATGGAGGTAGCCCGGCCGGGGGCCACGATCGGCGACGTCGAGAAGAAGGCGGCCGAAGTCCAATCCGCGGGGCTCGTGAAGCTCGGGCTCTTGACCGGAAGCCCGGAGGAGGTCGTCAAGAGCTTCGGGCACCGCCGCTTCACGCTGCACGGCGTGGCCCACTGGGTCGGCCTCGACGTGCACGACGTCGGGGCCTACGGCGGCGCTGCCGGCGCCAAGTCGCGGGTGCTCGAGCCCGGCATGGTCTTCACGATCGAGCCCGGCATCTACCTTTCCGCCGGCATGGCGGGGGTGGATCCGAAGTGGTCGAACATCGGGGTGCGGATCGAGGACACGGTCCTCGTGACGAAGGACGGCGTCGAGTGTCTGACGTGCGGCGCGCCCAAGGAAATCGCGGACGTCGAGAAGGCGGTACAGGCCGGACGGAAGTAGCGAAGAGTTGACAGTTCACAGTCGACAGGCGACAGAACTGTTAACCGTCCATTGTCGACTTCCCTCCAGGCACCAGAATTCGCACCCTCTCTTCTCCCACGGAGCAGGCGACGGGGGTCTCGAGGACGCAGTCGCCGTCGACCTGGACGTCCACCGGATAGCTTTCGAGGGAGCGGATCGAGACCTCCCGGCCCCGGACGATGCGGGCAAGGCCGTTGGTCAGGTGGCCGGACTGGCCGCGCTTCATCTCCTGGAACAGCCGGAAAAGCTTCCAGCGGTCGCGGTGCGCGAAGAGGAGAACGTCGAGCGTATCGGCATCCGTCCGGGCCTCCGGCGCGATGATCCAGTTGCCTCCGTAGTGGCGCGCGCGGCTGACGACGGCGAAGGTGGCTTCGTGGCGGGCGCCGTCGATCTCGACCTCGAGGCGCGGGAACTCGTAGCGCAGGAACTGCGAGCCGGCGGTCGGCGAGATTCCCGGACGCCCGAACCAGCGCTTGAGGGTCAGGTTCATCTTTCGCATGACGCGGGCGTCGAGCCCGACGCCCGCCCACAGGAGGAAAGGCCGGCCGTCGGCGCGTCCGAGCCGCAGCGACACGGGCACGCCCGCGAGGAGGACCTCCTCCGCGCGCCGCAGCTCGAGAGGGATCCCGAGCTCGACCGCCAGGACGTTGGAGGTTCCTCCCGGGAGCACTCCCAGAGGCACGGGCGAGCCGCCGAGCCCTGCCGCGGCTTCCGAGATCGTGCCGTCGCCGCCGCACACGGCGACCAGATCGATGCCCCGGGTCAGAAACGTTCGGACGATCTCGGTCGCGTCGCCCGGGCCGGAGGTGGGCGCGTTGACGAGTTCGAGGCCCCGGCGGCGCAGTCGGTCGATCAGCGCGTTCATCGGCCGGCGCAGGTCGCGCTGGCCGGCCGTGGGGTTGTAGACGAGAATGCCGCGTTTCATCGCGAGTTGACAGTCAACGGTTCACAGTTGACAGTTTTTGAGCGCGCTCCACTGTCGACTGTCGACTCTTCTCAGAAGAGCTCCCCATCCCGCTTCGGCGCGACGATTCCCAGGTGCCGGTAGGCCGCCGGCGAGGCCACGCGACCGCGCGGCGTGCGCTGCAGGAATCCCGCCTGGAGGAGGTACGGCTCGTAGAGATCCTCGAGCGTGCCGCGGTCCTCGCCGAGGGAGGCGGCGATCGCGCCGACGCCGACCGGGCCGCCGCCGAACTTCTCGATGATCGTGGACAGAATGCGCCGGTCGAGCTCGTCGAAGCCGTGCTCGTCCACCTCCAGGCGCGCGAGGGCCTGGCGCGCGGTGTCCAGGTCGATCGTGTCGCGGCCCGCCACCTCCGCGAAGTCCCGGAGGCGCCGCAGGAGGCGATTGGCAATGCGCGGCGTGCCGCGGGCGCGGCTGCCGATCTCCCGCGCGGCCTCGGGCGTGATTCGGATCGAGAGAATGTTCGCGGACCGGTCCACGATTTTCGCCAGGGAGGCGACGTCGTAGAAGTCCAGGCGCAGCGTGATCCCGAAGCGCCCGTGGAGCGGCTGCGAGAGCAGGCCCGGCCGCGTCGTGGCGCCGATCAGCGTAAAGGGCGGCAGGTCGACCTTCATGGTCCGCGCCATCGGGCCCTCGCCGATCATGATGTCGAGCCGGAAGTCTTCCATGGCGGGATAGAGGACCTCCTCGACGGCCGGATTGAGGCGGTGGATCTCGTCCACGAAGAGGACGTCTTTGGGTTGAAGGTTGGTGAGGATCCCGGCGAGGTCGCCCGCGCGGGCGATCATGGGGCCCGAAGTCAGGCGCAGGCCGGCGGACATCTCGCGCGCCACGATGTGGGCCAGCGTCGTCTTGCCGAGGCCGGGAGGTCCCGTCAGCAAGACGTGGTCGAGGGGCTCGCCGCGCCCGCGCGCGGCGGCCAGGAACACCGAGAGGTTCTCGCGGACCTTGTTCTGACCGATGTACTCGCCGAGGGTCTGCGGCCGCAGCTTCGGTTCGACGGCGGCATCTTCCTCGAGGGCGGTCCCGGCGAGCAGAGTGCGATCTTCGGTCACTGAGGCAAGTCTATCGTTCAGGCGCCGTCGTCACCCCGCCGTCAGCCGCCGCAGCGCCTCCTTGAGGAAATCCCCGAACTCCTTCGGCGCGCCGGCGCGGGCGGTGGAGTCCACGGCGCGCTCGGCTTCGGCCTTCCGGTAGCCCAGGTTGACGAGGGCGGAAATGACGTCGTCGGCCGCGATGGCCGCCGGCGCCTTAGCGGGCGTCTCGCCGGGCAGACTGGCGACCTTCTCGGCGAGCTCGAGGACCATCCGCTCGGCCGTCTTCTTGCCCACTCCGGGGACCGCGACGAGACGGCGGACGTCCTGCTGGCGAAGCGCCTCCACGAGCTCGGCGGGGGGGATGCCCGAGAGCACCGTCAGCGCGACCCTCGGGCCGATGCCCGTTACGCCGAGGAGCAGCAGGAAGAGCGTGCGCTCCCTCTCGGTCAGGAATCCATAGAGCGCGAGCGCGTCTTCCCGCACGTGCGTGTGGATCCAGAGCGAGGCCGGACTTTCCTGATCCGGAAGCTCGTAAAACGTCGAGAGCGGTATGTGGACCAGGTAACCGACGCCCGCGACGTCGAGGAGGATCTGGTCCGGCGCCTTGCCCGCGAGGCGGCCGGTAAGGCGGCCAATCATGCGGCGATTGTAGCCGTAGGGGTCAGGTCTTCATTTTTCGGATTTCTTCCCCTTCGTTACCTCAGAGACAGTGGTCCTGAAATCCGAAAAATGAAGACCTGACCCCGTCAGCTCCGCCGCCCGTTGCCGGTGTCGCGCATGAACGACGCGAGCGCCTGGTCGTTGACCTCGACCTTGCGCTCGGCGCGCATCTGCTGCAGGTAGGAGCGCGTCAGGCGATCGGCCTCGCGGGTGCGAATGGACTCCCGGAGCTCGTCCTTCTGCTTCTCAAACGCCTCGCGGCTGGCCTCGTTGCGCGTCAGCACGCGGAAGAGCACGAACCCGTTGGGCACGGCGACGGGAGGTCCGGCCTGACCCTGCGGCGTCTGAAAGACGGCGGCGGCCAGCGCCGGCGCCACCCCGACCTCGGGAACCGGCCCGGCGGGGCCGAACTCGGTCGACGTCTTGACCTCGGTGCCGTAACGCTCTGCCATGGAGACGAGCGTCGCGCCCGAGGCGAGCTCCATCGCCGCCGGATCGAGCTGCGCCAGGGCGTCTTTCTCGCGCCGCTCGATCTTCCAGTCCTGCTCGAGGCGCGGCTTCAGCTCCGTAAAGGGCGCCAGCCCGGCCGCCCGCTCTTCGGAGGGCCGCACGAAGGCGATGCCGCGGGGCGTCGTGATGGGAGTGGAAGAGATCTTCCCGACGAGCAGCGCCCAGGCCTCATCCGAGAACCTCTGGTTCGACCCGATGCCCGGGATGGGGTCGCCCTTGGCCGACCACTCGGTCGTGTTGTAGGTGACGATGTCCGTCTGGAGCTTGCGCAGCTCGTCGTCGGACGCCGAGGCACTGCTCTTGAGCTTCTCGGAAAGCTCTCTGGCGATGCGGTCGGCCTGCGCCGTGGCCTGCCGCTCCGCGATCTCGGCCGTGAGCGCCGGGCGCGCCTCCTCGAGCGGACGGATGCGCGCCGGCGTCTTTCCCGCCAGCTTGATGATGTGGTAACCGAACTGGGTCTTGACGGGGCCGCGCACCTCGCCGGGCTGCATGCCGAAGGCGGCCTCCTCGAACTCGGGGACCATCTGGCCGCGCGAGAAGGGCGGCAGCTGCCCGCCGCTGCCCTTGCCGCTGGGGTCGTCCGTGTTCTCGTTGGCGAGCTTCGCGAAGTCGGCGCCGGGGAGCTCGACGCGCGCCGCCAGGTTCTCGGCCTTCGCCTTCGCGACGGCGTCGGCATTCTCGCCCCCGTCGGGCTTGACCGCCACCAGGATGTGCGCGCTCGTGACCTGCTCCGGGACGTTGAAGGTGTCCTTGCGCTTCTCGTACTCTGCGGCGATCTCGGCATCGGCGGGCTTGATCTTCGCGCGGACCTTCGCGCGGTCGACCAGGAGGTACTTGATCTTCCTCTGCACCGGAGCGCGATACCGGTCCTTGTGCTTGTCGAGGTACTGCTGGAGGTCGGTGTCCGACGGCTGCGCGGCGGTCTCGAGACGGCTGGCGGGGATGAGGATGTACTCGATCGTCGCCTTGTCGTTGCGGGCCGCGTACTCGCGCAGGAGCTCGGCGTCGGGGACAGCGACGGAGGCCTTGACGAGGTCGGCGTGCTTCTGGAGCAGCATGTCCTCGCGCATCTCGTCCTCGAAGCGATCCGGCGGGATGCCCTTCGAACGCAGCATCTTCTCGTACTTCTCGCGGCCGATGAACTGGTTGTTCTCCTGGAAGAACGGCAGCGAGACGATCTTCGCGGCGAGCTCCTCGTCGGAGACGCGGAGGTCCATGCGGCGGGCCGCCTCGAGGCGCAGGATCCGCTCGATCATCGAGTCGAGCACGTTGCGGGGCAGGTCGAGTGCGCGCTCGAGCTCGGGGGAGAAGTTGCCCTGATACATCTGACGGTAACGCTCGACCTGGGCGCGGTACTGCCGGTCGAACTCGACGGCGGTGATCCGCTCTTGGCCGACCTGCGCCACGACCTGCGCCGCCGGGTTCTGCTCGGCGCCGTCGCCGGACCAGAACACGAAACCGAGGATGAACACGCCGATCACGCCAAACAGCGTCCACTTGAGGTGGTGAAAGCTGTTACGCATCGTCTTGAGCATGAAAACTCCTTCAGCAGCCTGTTCGAGAACGCGCGACTATAGCAGGGCCTTCCCGAATCCGAAGGCGGCCGGATGCCGCGCGCGGGCTGCCCAAGGACGGCTCCGGCCGAGCGTTCGCACAGCGTTCCGGAACGCAAATGTGCTATAAGCGACGATGGTAAGTCCCGCAGTTTCGGGAGTTTATGCGAAAACGGAAGTCCGGTCAGCCGGCGGGGACGGATCTCGACTGGTTCGTGATCCCCATCCAACGGATCCGCCAATGGGGGATCGTCGCCCTCCTTCTGCTCGTGGCCGGAGGTATTGGCTACGCGCTCTACAGCCGGAGCCGCCGCTCGCCCCAGGAACGGGCGCGAATCGAGATCGCCGAGGCCGAGACGCAGCTCGCCCGGGCCACCCGCGCCGCGGGGGTCATCCGGCCCGGATCCAACGTCGCGCAGGCGCGCGACTTTCTGCGCGACGCGCACGAGTCGTTCTCCGGCACGCGGTACGAGGAGGCGTTCCGGCTGGCCGTCGAGTCCCAGTCCTACGCGCGCCGGGCGCTCGGAGCCACGGCGTCGGGCGAACAGGGAGACGCGTCCTTCATCTTCGTGGAGGGAGACGTCTCGCTCCAGCGGGCGGGGCGCTCGACCTTCGAGGCGGCGCGGCAACGACAGCCGCTCTTCGAAGGCGACTTCGTGAAGGCGGGCAAAGCGGGCTCGGCGGAGATCATGTTCTTCGACGGCACGCTGTACACGATTCGGCCCGGCTCGCTCTTCGAGTGCCGGCGGCCCGTGGCCTCGGAGGTCAGCGGCAGTCAGATCAAGATGGTCTCGGGCGCGGTCAACGTCTACACCTCGAGCGCCACCTCGACGGTCGACACGGACTCCGCCACAGCCGCCATCGACCGCGACTCCCGCGTCACGGTCGACGTGGTTCCGGGCGACAGGACGGAGGTCGTGAGCTTCCGCGGGCGGACCACGGTCTCGACCGGCAAGGAAACCGTCGTTCTGGAGGGCCGCGAAAAGGTCGATGCGTCCGCGTCGACGCGCGTGATCTCCGCAAAGGTCACCCTGCCGGACTCTCCGCAGCCGACCGTTCCGGCCGACAACCGGATCTATGACCTGAAGACGGGCGACCAGGTGGACCTGAAGTGGACCAGGGTGCCCGAGGCCGCGCGGTATCGGCTCCAGATCTCGCGTTCGCGGCTCTTCGTGCCCGACGCGACGGAAGTGGACCTGGACGACCGGGTGCAGACGAGCGCCCGGGTGAAGGTCTCCAAGGAGGGGTCGTACTTCTGGCGGGTGGCCGCGATCGACACGACCAACGTGACGTCGGACTGGAGCCTGGTGCGGCGCTTCAAGATGGCGACCGAGCCCCCGACGTCGGGCGGCGGCGACTCCGCACCGCCGGATCTGACCGTGTTCCCCCCGCAGCAGATGGGCAACCTGTTCCTCATCTACGGCAAGACGGAGCCGGGCGCCATCGTGACGGTCAACGCGGAGCCCGCCGACGTCGAGCCGGACGGCGCCTTCAAGAAGACGATCACCGTCGAGCGCGACGGCGCCGCGATGCTCGTCGTCAAGTCCGTCGACTCCGCGGGCAACGAAATCGTGAAACGTGTGAGAGTGTTCGTGGAGTCCTTATGATCCGGGTCGCCGAACTTCGATCCCCGGTTCTCGAGTAGGAGGTTGTCCTTTGGCCTGGAAATCCATTTTCTCGATCTTCTCGAACGACCTGGCGATCGACCTCGGCACCGCCAACACGCTCGTTTTCGCCCGCGGCAAGGGCATCGTCGTTCGGGAGCCCTCGATCGTGGCCGTCAACACGAACACCAACCGCGTCGAGGCGGTGGGCACCGCCGCCAAGGAGATGCTGGGCCGCACCCCGGGCAACATCGTCGCGATCCGCCCCATGAAGGACGGCGTCATCGCGGATTTCGAAGTGACCGAGAAGATGCTCGACCACTTCATCAAGAAGGCGCACGGGCGCTCGCTCTTCGTGAGGCCGCGCATCGTCGTCTCGGTGCCGTCGGGCATCACGCAGGTGGAGAAGCGCGCCGTGCAGGACTCGGCGCTGCGCGCCGGGGCGTCGGAAGTGTTCATCATCGAGCAGGCGATGGCGGCGGCGATCGGCTCCGGGCTCCCGATCACCGAGCCCACCGGGAACATGATCGTCGACATCGGCGGCGGCACCACGGACGTCGCGGTGATCTCGCTCGCGGGCATCGTGTACAGCCGCTCCGTCCGCACGGCCTCCAACGAGATGGACGAGGCGCTGATCCAGTACCTGAAGCGCAAGTACAACCTGTTGATCGGAGAGCGCACGGCCGAGCAGATCAAGATCGAGATCGGATCCGCGCATCCGCTCGACGAGCCGCTGACGATGGAAGTCAAGGGCCGCGACCTCGTCGAGGGCGTGCCCAAAACGCTGGTCCTGACCGACGAGGAGGTCCGCGAGGCGCTCTCCGAGGTCGTCGCGGCGATCGTCGAGACCGTGCGCGTGGCACTCGAGCGCACGCCTCCGGAGCTGTCCGCCGACATCATGGACAAGGGCATCATCCTCACCGGAGGAGGCTCCCTGCTGCGCAACCTCGACCGGCGGCTCGCGCAGGAAACGGGCCTGCCGATCTCCTACGCCGAGGACCCGCTCGCCTCCGTCGCGCTGGGCACGGGGGCGATGCTGACGGACATGGATCTCTTGCGGAAGATTTCGATTACGTAGCAACCCGGGCCGTGAGCCGTAAGCCGTGAACCGTGAGCCGCGCCTTCTTCCATGTCCGAGCCTTCGGCAGACGGCTTGCGCACCTTGAGACCCCAGAACCCTCACGTCGAGATCACGGCGGTCAATCCGCGCCGCGGGGGCGCCGTTCTCGTGACCGTTCTCGTGGCGTGCGTTCTGATCCTATCGGCCCAGGCCCCGGCGCGCGGCGGGCGGGGCACAGTGCTCCAGTCGTGGATCCTGAGCGCCTCCGCGCCGCTCGCGTCGGCCGTGAGCTCGGTCTCGCAGGGGTTCTCGGGCACGCTCGACTCGACGACGGAGCTTTTCAGTGCGCGCTCGCAGAACGAGCGGCTGCGGCGCGAGCTCGACGCCCGGGACCGTGAGCTCTTCCGGCTGAGGGCCGAGATGCGCCAGCTCGGCGAGGCCCGGCGGCTGGAATCGGCCGGCGCCGTGCTGCCGGGGGTGATCGGCAGCGTTCCCGTCCTGCTCGTGGAGCGGCGGTCGGGAGTTCACAGCGCGTTGATCGGTGCCGGCGCGTCGGATGGCGTGGTGCCGGGCTCTCCGCTGGCCGTTCCGGCGGGGCTCGTCGGCCGGGTCGTGACGGTGGGCCGGGGCATCTCCCGCGCGCAGCTCTTGCTCGACGCATCGGCGGCCGCCGGCGCCCGGATCGTGCGGACGGGCGAG
Organism: Thermoanaerobaculia bacterium; assembly: GCA_040879385.1. Taxonomy (GTDB): domain Bacteria; phylum Acidobacteriota; class Thermoanaerobaculia; order UBA5066; family Gp7-AA6; genus DAHUXD01. The sequence goes on from JBBDKM010000042.1 coordinate 21,197, forward strand.
CTCGGAGTCGTGCGCGGCGACGGGCGGGGGAGCCTGACGCTCAACAACATCGCGACGACCTCGTCGGTCGCCAGCGGCGACCTCGTCGAGTCGGCCGGCATCGACGGGATCTATCCGCGCGGCGTCCCGATCGGCCGTGTGGAGTCGGTCTTGCGGGGAAGCAAGCTCTTCCTGGAGGTGCGCGTCGCCCCCTCGGCGGACTTCGCGCGGTTGACGGATGTGCTGCTGCTTTCCCCTTCGCCCGCGGCGAAGGAAAGCCCGGAGGGCTCCCAGGGTGCCGCGCGATGAAGATCAGCCGGATCGCGCTGCTGCTGGCCGGCGCCGTCCTCCTCGAGTTCTTCGTCGGAGGCTCGTCCCACCGGTCCCTGCTGCCCGTGGACTGGTTTCTCCTCGCGACGGCCGCGGTGGCGCGCAACGGCGACTTCGTCCGCGCGGTGCTGGCGGGCGCCGCGGCGGGCTTCCTCGAGGACGCTCTTTCGCAGCCGCTTCTGGGGGCAAACGCCTTCGCCAAGGCGATCCTCGGCTTCGCGCTGACCCTCGTCTCCGTGCGCGTGGTCTTCGGGGGAGCGCTGGCGGTCGGAGCGGCGCTGGCCGCCGCCTCGCTCGCCAACGAGGCCATCGTGGCGGCGCTCTCGGCGCTGCTGATGGGCTCGCCCATGGTCGTCGTGTCGCGGGACGCGCTCTGGCGCGCCGCGGCGACCGGGATCGCCGGAGGAGCCCTCGAGGCCGCCTGGGCGTTTCCGTGGGGAGAGTGGTGGAAGCGGCGGCGGCTGAGGAGGCTGCGATGACCAGGCCCCCCGTCGGCAGGAGACCGCGGTGCTGAAGATCCGAGAGGACCGGCAGGCGCTGGCGCGGCGCATCGAGATCTCGCGGGTCGGGGTCGGCGCGCTGCTGTCGTTTCTGGCGGTCGCGTACTGGTTCGTCCAGATCGTCCGCGGCGAGCACTACTTCTCGCTGTCGGAGAACAACCGCATCCGCGCCGTCAAGATCACGGCCCCGCGCGGCTACGTGCTCGACCGCAACGGCGCGATTCTCGTCGAGAACCAGCCCGCCTATACCCTGCACCTCTACCGGCGGGAAGCCCGGGACCTGGAAGGCTCGATCGCCTTCATCGTCGAACTCCTCGGCCTGAGCCCGGACCAGGTGCGTTCCCGCGTCGAGCGGGGACGCCGCGAGCCGGAGTTCGTGCCGATTCCGATCGCCGAGAACCTCGGGATCGAGGAAGTCGCCGCGGTCCAGGTGCGCGCGGTCGAGCACCCGGAGTTCGCCGTCACGGTCTCGCAGCGGCGCCTCTACAAGCACGCCGGCTCCGCCGCGCACGCCCTGGGCTACCTGTCGGAGGCGACCCCGGAGCAGATCAAGAGCGCGGGCAGCGTCTACCGGGTGGGAGACTGGATCGGGCAGAAGGGGATCGAGGGGGCCTACGAGCGGCTGCTCGCGGGGGCCAACGGCGAGCGCCGGGTGATCGTCGATTCGCACGGCCGCGAGGTCTCCGAGGCCAACCGCCTGGAGGCGAGCCCCGGACAGAACCTCTTCCTGACGCTCGACCTCGAGCTCCAGTCGGTCGCCGAGGAGTACTTCCGCGAACTCGTCGGCGCGGCCGTCGCGCTCGATCCGGAGACCGGCGAGATCCTCGCGCTCGTGTCCTCGCCGTCCTACGACCCGAATTGGTTCACCCGCCGCGTGACCCCGGCCGAGTGGAACGGCCTTCTCGAGAACCCCGACCGCCCGCTGCAGAACCGCGCCATCCAGAACATGTACTCCCCCGGATCGGTCTTCAAGCCCTTCCTCGCATACGGCGCGCTCGCGCAGGGTCTCGTCGATCCGGAGGGACGGGTCTTCTGCCCGGGCCACGCGGCCTTCTACGGGCGCGAGTTCCGGTGTCACAAGAGGGGCGGGCACGGCTGGGTCGACCTGCGCGACGCGATCAAGGTGTCCTGCGACGTGTACTTCTACAACCTCGGGCGCCGGCTCGGCATCGATCGCATCAACGAGATCGCGACCGCCTTTGGATTCGGGCGGCCGACGGGCGTCGACATCGCCTTCGAGAAGTCCGGGCTCGTGCCGTCGGAAGAGTGGGCGCGCACCAAGCGCGGCGCGCGCTGGTATCCGAGCGAAACGATCTCCGTTTCGATCGGCCAGGGCCCGGTGCTCGTGACACCCATGCAGATGGCGCGGGCGATGGCGGGCTTGCTCGAGGGCGGGCGGCTTCCCACGCCGCACCTCTTCTTCTCGTCGCAGGCGCCGGGCACCGGGGCGCCGCTCGCCTACAAGGCGGAGTTCCGCGAGGGCCTCGAGATCTCGCCGGAGAAGCTCCAGCTCGTCCGGAACGCCCTGTGGGCGGTCGTCAACGAGCCGGGGGGCACGGCGTACGGATCCCGGGTCGAGGGAATCGCAATGGGCGGCAAGACCGGCACCGTCCAGGTCATCGGACGGGGGGCGACGGTGCGCGCCGGCGCGGACCCCTCGAAGCTCCAGGACCACGCCTGGTTCGTCGGGTTCGGACCCGTGGAGGATCCCAAGATGGTCGTGGTCGTGTTCGTCGAGAACGGCGGCCACGGCAATCTCGCCGCCGCGCCGCTGGCCAAGGCGCTGTTCGAGGCGCGGTTCGGTCTGGCGGTCCCGCAGCCCGCGAATACCGCCGTGCAGGCGTCGGCGCCGCCTCCGCCGGGCCGCCTCCGACCGGCGGCCGATCGGGAGGCGCGGTGATCGGCGGCGTCCTTCCCGGCTCCCGGCGGCTCGACCTCGTCGTGCTCGGCTGCGCGTTGTCGCTCGCCGTCCTGGGGGTCCTGTTCGTCGCCTCGGCCACGACCGGCACTCGCTTCGAGGGGCTCGCCAGCCGTCAGGCGATCTGGCTCGCCGTGGGCGTGGGCGCCATGGGAGCCGCGATCCTCTTCGACTACCGGATGCTCCTGAAGTTCTCGTTCGCGATCTACTGCGTCTGCCTGCTGCCCCTCGTGTACCTGCTGCTCTTCGGCGACACGATTGCCAACGTCCGGTCCTGGATTCGCATCGGGCACTTCCAGTTCCAGCCGGCGGAGCTTGCGAAGATCGCGACGGCGCTGCTCGTCGCGTATCTCTTCGAGAACGAGGACGACGCACGGCTCCACGCCTCGACCGTGATGAAGCTGGCGGCGATCGTGGGCCTGCCGATCCTGCTCGTCTTCCTGCAGCCGGACATGGGACTCGCGATCACCTTCCTGCCGCTGCTGTTCGTGGGCCTCTACTTCGGAGGCCTGCCGGCCCGCGGCTGGGCCGCGATCGCCGTCATCGTCGTGCTGCTGGCCGGAGGGGCCTGGTTTCTGCTCAAGGACTACCAGAAGGCGCGCATCGGGACCTTCCTGAATCCCGACAGCGACGTCCTCGGCTCCGGGTACCAGGTGCGCCAGTCCAAGATCGCCGTCGGGTCGGGCGGCTTTTCGGGCAAGGGATTCCGCAGCGGCACGCAGAGCCAGCTGCGCTTCCTGCCGGTGCAGCACACGGACTTCATTCTGGCCGTCATCGCCGAGGAGTGGGGGTTCCTCGGCATCATCCTGGTCCTGGGCCTTTTCGCCGCGCTTCTGCTCCGGGCGTTGAAGCTCGCGCAGACCGCGCGGGATCGGGGAGGCGTGTTCCTCGTGCTGTGCCTGACGGCCATGATGGTCTTCTCGGTCGTCCTCAACGCGTCGATGATGATCGGGCTCGCGCCGACGACGGGGATCCCGCTGCCTCTCGTTTCCTACGGCGGGTCCTCGGTCGCGACGACCTTTCTCGGCATCGGGCTGATCCTCGGGGTCGACTTCCGCCGGTTCGCCAACGCGTGAGGAAAGAGCTTCTCGTCAACGCGACGCCTCCCGAAACGCGCGTGGCGCTGACGGAGGACGGCCGCCTGGTCGAGGTGTTCCACGAGCGCCGGAGCCGGCACGCGCTCGTCGGAAACATCTATCTCGGCCGCGTGCACCGCGTGCTGCCGGGGATGCAGGCGGCGTTCGTGTCGATCGGCCTCGACCGCGACGCGTTCCTCTACGTCGAGGACCTGGCCTCGCGTCCCTCCGAGTTCGACTTCGGCGAGGAGGAAGCGGAGCCCGAAGGCCTCGACGGCGTCGAAGCCGCCGGCAGGCCGCGCATCGACGATCTCGTCAAGGAGGGACAGGAGATCGTGGTTCAGGTCACCAAGGACCCGATCGGGGGCAAGGGGCCGCGCGTCACCGCCGGCATCTCGCTGGCCGGCCGGACGCTCGTCTACCTCCCGGGGCCGCGGGAGATCGGGGTGTCGCGACGGCTCACGGACGACGCCGAACGCGAGCGGCTGCGGACGATCCTCGAGGGGTTGCCGGGAGACGGAGGTTTCATCGCGCGGACGGCCGCGCGCGGCCGCTCGGCGGCGGAGCTCGCCTCGGACCACCGGTATCTGACCGAGCTCGACACGCGCATCCGGAGACGCCGGGACAGCGCGGCGCCGCCGGCGCTCCTGCACCGGGAGCTCGACCTGGCCCTGCGGAGCGTGCGGGACGTCGTCGGCGACGACTGCGCCGCCATCCGGGTCGACGACGAGGCCGCGCACGGCCGCATGAAGGAGTTTATCGACGGGGTCGCGCCGGCCCTGTCCCCGCTTCTGGAGCTCTACGGCGGATCCGTACCGTTGTTCGACCGGTATGGCGTGGAGGCCGAGATCGAGAACGCGCTGAAGAGCCGCGTCGGCCTTCCCTCGGGCGGATCGGTCGTCATCCACCAGACCGAGGCCCTCGTGGCGATCGACGTGAACACGGCCCGTTTCGTCGGGAAGGACGCGCTCGAGGAGACGGTCTTCGCCGTCAACCTCGAGGCCGTGCCCGAAGTGGCGCGGCAGATCCGCCTGCGAGACCTCGGGGGCCTTCTCGTCGTCGACTTCATCGACATGGAGGATGCCGCGCACCGGCAGCGGATCTTCGAGCGCTTCGAGGAGGAGCTGGCGAAGGACCGCGCCCGCACCCGCATCCTCCAGATCTCCGAGTTCGGGTTGATCGAGATTACGCGCCAGCGCTCGCGGGGAAACCTCGAGCGGGTCCTGACGCGGGGATGTCCGGCCTGCTCGGGCAGCGGCCGCGTGAAGTCGGATCGAACGGTGGCGCTCGACCTGCGCCGCGCCCTGCTCGCGCCCCCCAACCTCTTTACGCCGGGCGAGACGGTGCGCGTGCGCGCGCGGCCGGGGATCGCCCGCCTGCTGACGGAGGAGGATCCGGGGATTCTTGCCGATGCGGAGTCGGGCCTCGACATCCGTGTCGAGGTGGTCGCGGATGAGGCGCTCGCCGGGGCGGGCTTCGAAATCGTGCGCGAATAAGTCTCGACGCTTCAACACTTACGCGGCGAAATAATTCCCCTGCAGCCTGTGTTGATCAGGCCAGCACGCGATACCTTCCTTCCCGGCCCCGACACAAAATAAGTCGGGGCCGCCTTTTTTTACAGAGGCTTGAGGCCGAAGAGCGGCAGGGTCACCACGTTGTGCAGCCCCGGCGGGGCGTGGATGATGAAGGGCACGGCGTTGACCACGGTGCCGATCGTGGAGCGATCGCCGTGGAAGCCGCCCTCGGCGACCACGTGCAGAGGGGGATCGCCCTCGATGTCGATGCGGTCGGCGGGATCCGGTGCGCCCACGGCCATCGTGAGGTCCAGCGCGACCTTGATCTCGTCGCCCGCCCGGACGAGGGCGACCTGGCGGAGGCCGAGGACGCGGCCGGCCGGCACTCCGTCGGTCTCCTGATCCGCGAGGACGGGCTCGATCGTCTCGGTGATCTCGTCGATCGGTAGCCCGAGCCCGAGGGCGATCAGGGCCGCCGACTCGGAGAGACCGACGTGCCCGAGCTTCTTCGCCGCCACCCCGTCGACGAACTCCTGGCGCGTGAGGCCGGCGCCGACCTTGGCGCGCAGAGGCCCCCGCCGCTTGGCCGCGTCGACGACGCGCGTGACTTTCACCGAGTCGACCCGGACGCACGCCCCGGCCACCGCGAGCACGAGACGGTCCATCACGAGGCCGGGGTTCACGCCCGTGCCGAGGACCGCCACACCTTTCTCCTTCGCCTTCCGGTCGATCTGCCGCGCCATCGGGGCGTGTCGCAGCTCCGGATACGCAAGCTCCTCGCAGGTGGAAACGATGTGAAGGCCGGCCGCGATCGCTTCCTCGATCTGGGGCAGCATCGAGTGGAGCCGCGACCCCGTGCACAGAACCGCGACGTCGCCCCGGCCGCGCGAAGACGCGCTGGCGGCGTAGAGCCCGGCGGCGCTGGCCGCCACCGTCACGTCGGGGAAGGCCCCGTCGAGGAGGCCGGCCAACGGTTTCCTGGCTTTGTCCGGCGCGGGATCGGCGGCCCCGAGCAGCACGATGTCCTCGCGCGCGGCCAGGGCTTTGCCGACCTCGAT